>JAZLJS010000022.1:0-227538 GCA_045617945.1 Lachnospiraceae bacterium | reverse complement strand
GAAGACGACAAGGTAGATAGGGCATAGGTGGAAGTACAGTAATGTATGTAGCTGAATGTCACTAATCGGTCGAAGGCTTCGTTACATAGCGAAGGAACGGATGTAAGTGCGAAAGCGCTGCTGTATTTAGTTTTCAGATATTCCTCGATAGCTCAATGGTAGAGCATTCGGCTGTTAACCGAAGGGTTGTAGGTTCGAGCCCTACTCGGGGAGGACGATTCGAAAGGATCGAAAGTTGCTCGCGAAGAGAACATCAGATAGTTGCTCGCTTTGAAGACATCAAAGTAAAAGCAACTTTGATGCCTTCAAAGCGAGAAAAACCAGCGCAAAAAAATGTTAGTTTTTTTGGCTCCGTGGTCAAGCGGTTAAGACATCGCCCTTTCACGGCGGTAACACGAGTTCGATTCTCGTCGGAGTCACTAGGTTATATAATCGTAGAGAAGTGTTGTGAATGGCTGCTCGCTTTGAAGGTATCAAAGCAAAAGCGCCTTCGATACCTTCAAAGCGAGAAAAACCAGCGCAGAGCGCTGCCCTGCGGGTAACATTTTTTATAACAACAATCTTAAAGATGATTGTTGTTATAAGCAAAAAATGTTAGTTTTTTGGACCTTTAGCTCAGTTGGTTAGAGCAACCGGCTCATAACCGGTCGGTCCCGGGTTCGAGTCCCCGAAGGTCCACTTTGGTGCTCCAATAGGGGCATTGATAATTTGATATTTGGCCCAGTGGCTCAGTTGGTTAGAGCGCCGCCCTGTCACGGCGGAGGTCACGAGTTCGAGTCTCGTCTGGGTCGTTTGTTTAGGTTTTTGCCGCAGTGGCGGAATAGGCAGACGCAAGGGACTTAAAATCCCTCGGTGGCAACACCGTACCGGTTCAAGTCCGGTCTGCGGCACGAAATGAAATTTTTATCCAAACGTTTTTGCGTTTGGATTTTTTTGAATAATTCTTATATTTTTCTGTGAGGGAGATTATTATGTCTTGGTTTACGTATGCTTTGATTGCCACCTTAGGGTGGGGGTTTGCGGATTTGTTTTATAAACGCGGGACCGATGATTCCGATCGTTATTCCTATTTAAAGATTGCGGTTTGGGTCGGACTGGTTATGGGTGCATGTTCACTCGTATTGTTATTTGTTGCGGGTGACTTTTCCGGAGGTAAATTCTGGAATGATCTGATTGCTTATACTCCGGCATCCGTTTCATATATTGTTTCGATGATTATCGGGTATGCGGGGCTTAGATATTTGGAATTGTCTATTATTTCTCCGCTGCAGAATGCTTCCGGCGCTTTTTCCGTTGTACTTATGCTGATTTTCTTTTTTGTAACGGGAGAAATGTCATCATTCTGGGATGAATTTACAATGCTGGATGTTGTCGGAACGATCTTTGTAATTGTCGGCGCCATTGCTCTTGCCGTGGTGGAGAACAAGATTGCACTGGATTCATCGGCACATGATGATCGCAAATACAGATATGGTGCCATGGCTCTGGCATTTCCGATGCTGTATTGTTTGTTTGATACTATCGGAACGGCGGCGGACGGCATTATTCTGACGGATGAGTCGGGAATGAACCTTTCCGAGACGGATGTATTGATTCTCTATGGATTTACGTTCTTGTTTGTCGGAATATTGGCATGGCTGTTCCTACTATACAAAACCAAGAAAATGTATAATCCGTTCTCGAAAAGTGAAAAAGATAAGGCAATTGCCGCATGTTTCGAACAATTCGGCCAGGTGTTCTATATCTTTGCCATGAGCGCAAGGCCGATGCTGGCGGCTCCGATGATTGCATCATATTGTATAGTTTCCGTGATTCTATCAAGAATTATCCTGAAGGAAAAACTGCTTAAGAAACAATATGCGTGCGTCATTCTCGTAATCATCGGTATCGTAATACTCGGAATATCCGAGGGGCTTGCATCCTAGTCAGAAAAATTGTGACTTTGCAACTACTTTTATAAATACCGACATTGGATGCAAAGCCTATTGTATAAGGTATGCAACTGCACCGTGTGCAGGAATTGTTGCACAAATATCTTCATGGAACGTTTGCGTCCGATTGCTCCACAGTTCGGTCGCATTGACAGTATCCGGAAGTTCTGCATCGGCTGTTTGCAAAGTGATTTCTGCTTCGTGATCGCTCAGATTGAATAATGCAATGTATGTATCGGCAGACTGCTGTGATGCTGCAATCCAAACTACATATTCGGTGTTGCCATCGCTGCGACGCATAAGCTGGTGAGAATGTCTGGCATTTTTGTACATATTTAAGATATTTTCATTTGTCAGAAGCCCCTTCGTAAAGCCATCCATCTTGGTCATTTCACAACCCAGCATTAATGGTGAACGCATAATTGTCCATAAAGTCATCATGGTAATCTGTTCATCCTTCGTAAACTGTGTTGTGTTGTCCGGATTGTAGCACTGACGAATCGGTCCTATGGGAAGCATGTCCGCATCGGGCCAGTGACCTGCACCGGCGTGAATACTCCATTTCTCGGCACGTTCAAACATATTGTACAGAAGTTTCCAGTCATCCCAGAAATCATCGGTGATTCGCCACATATTTGATATTTCTTTGTATAATTCGGCTTTCTCCAACAGAGCCGGTCCCGGAGAAAGACTGAGAATCATATCACGACCGCATTCATGAAGTGCTTTGGACAACATAATGAGCTCTTCCTCTTCGTGAGGCAATTCACGACAGATATCATCACATTTTATGAAATCAACTCCCCAGGATGCGTATAGTGCAAAAATACTGTCATAGTATTCTTTGGAACCGTACTTTTTCGGGTCGACGCCGTACATATCCGTATTCCAGGCGCAGATACTGGCTGTTTTGGCAATGGATCTGGCTGTAGTGTCTGTTCCCAATATGGGAAGGTTATTGTGTACAGCCTGGCGCGGAATACCGCGCATTATGTGAATTCCGAATTTAAGTCCCAGAGAATGTATATATTCGGCAAGCGGAGCGAAGCCTTTGCCGTTTGTAGCAGAAGGAAAGCGATTCGGAGCGGGTATTACGCGACCGTATTCATCAAGACATAATTCCGTAAATGGATGATATTCGTTTGTGTCTGCAATCGGTTCGTACCATTGAATGTCGACAACAATATATTCCCATCCGTATTTTTTCAGATTGCGTGCCATGTAATCTGCATTTCTTTTTACTATTTCTTCCGTCACGGCTGCTCCGTAACAATCCCAACTGTTCCATCCCATAGGTGCGTATGATCTGTTCATGTAAACTCCCTTTCTCCGTTGAAATACGAAGTTAATAATGACTTTTCGATTATATGATATAACATTTTTGTTTGGGAGTCACGGATAGAAATTTAATATTTTATAAAAGGAAAATACATTGCGATATTATCTGTTAGAATGTATATTTCAGACATAATGACAAAAAGGTCATATGCACCTTTGTTTTATATTTTGGAAAGGATGGTTTACATTATGTTGAAAAAATGGCCCGGTTATGAAAAAGGAATGAACCTCGGAGGATGGTTATCTCAATGTGATTATTCCAAGGATCGTTTGGAGAATTTTATTCATGAAGAGGATTTTGCAAAGATAAAATCATGGGGCTGTGATCATGTCCGTGTTCCGGTTGACTTTGAGGTATTCGGTAATCCCGATTGCAGTTTCAAGGAAGAGGGATTTGCGTACATACAGCGTGCAATTGACTGGAGTAAGAAATACGGTTTGAATATGATCCTTGATTTGCATAAAGCATATGGCTATGCATTTTATGAGTACAAATCCGAAGGCGGATTCTTTGATTGCGAAGAGTATCAGGAAGTTTTCTATAAGACATGGGAAGAGTTTGCAAAGCGTTTCTCTCAGTATGAAGACATGCTTGCTTTCGAGCTTTTGAACGAAGTTACGGAACAGAAATTCTCGGATACATGGAATAAGATTGCTTCAAATACAATGGCAGTAATTCGTCGTTATTCACCGACCATTAAGATTCTTGTAGGCGGATATTGGCATAACAGTGCGGTTGCATTGAAGGATATCAATGTTCCGAAGGATGACAATCTTATATTGAATTTCCATTGCTATTCGCCGTTTATTTTTACACATCAGGCAGCAAGCTGGGTAGATGCCATGCCTCGTGACTTTTCCTATACATATGCACATACATACGAGGAATACGACAAGCAGAACGTTGCTTTGTTCCCCGAAAATGCAGGCTCTTTTGATATGATGCCGGACAAGTCCGAGATGATCGGCAAGGAATATTACCGTTTACAGTTTATTGATGCGATTAAGGCAGCAGAGAAATACGATGTTCCTCTTTATTGTGGCGAATACGGTGTTATTGACCAGGCTGATGCGCATGAAGCACTGGCATGGTATAAGGATATAAACAGTGCGTTTGTTGAGTTCGGAATCGGTCGTGCGGCATGGTCCTTTAAGGAAATGGATTTCGGCCTTCAGGATGAACATTATGCACCGGTAATCGATGAGCTGATCAAGTATCTGTAAATAAATTAGCTTCGGAAGATAAAGCAATTTCGGAAAGGATGGTTTCTTTTAAATGGAATTCAATACGAATGCGGGAATAGAAAGTCATAAAAAAGTCAGTAGCTATAAGAATTTCAATGTTGCGGTGTATATGCCGGTCGGAAATGTGCTTCGCGCAACTTCAGATATGGAACAATTTGACCGTGATTTTGCGCCTTTGTACGAGAATGTTCGAATCGGAAGAGTTTATGTTGAGAATTACAGATCCCAGCAGTTTGCAACAACGGAACAATTGCGCATTGTAAAAGAGTATTTCGAGAGCAAAGGAATTGTTTGCTCGGGTGGGATTACAACCTGTGACGATGACCGCCGAAGAGGGTTTGCATCTCTCTGTTATTCTAACCCTTCACATCGCGATATTGTAAAGAAATCTATCGGTGAGCTTGCATCGGTTTTTGACGAAATCATCTTTGATGATTTCTATTTCCTGAATTGTCGCTGCAGTGAATGCATTAGAGCAAAGGGAGACAGAACGTGGTCGCAATTCAGACTGGATCAGAAAAGGGAAGTGACCGGGACACTGGTGATGGATGTTGCAAAAGCGGTGAATCCGGATTGTAACGTGATTGTAAAATTCCCGCAATGGTATGAAGTTTATAATGAAACGGGATATGATTTGCAAATCGATCCGGATTTGTTTGATTGTATCTATACCGGAACGGAGACCCGTAATCCGACGTATTCGCAGCAGCATCTTCCGAAATATTTGAGCTATTTCATTATGCGTTATTTGGAGAGTGCTGCTCCCGAAAGAAACCTCGGTGGTTGGTTTGACCCGTATGATTGTACTTATAATCTGACTTCCTATTTGGAACAGGCATACCTTACTTTGTTCGGAAAGGCAAAGGAAGCAACGTTGTTTTGCCTTGGTTCGCTGATATATGAAGCTCCGTTTAAATTGTTCCCCATGGCTGTCGGAGCGGCCTTTGAAGAAATGGATGCTTATCTTGATAAATTGGGAAATCCTGTGGGAGTAGCCGCATACAGACCCGTTTATGCAAGAGGAGAGGACAATCTTCATAATTATATCGGAATGTGCGGATTCCCTTTGGAACCGTCGATTCATTACGATGAGACGGCGGGGACAATGTTCCTGGCGGAAGGTGCTGCATATGATCCGGATATTGCCGACAAGATGAAAGAGAGTTTACGTCGCGGAGCGGATGTTATTGTGACTTCCGGATTTGTAAGAAAAATGGGAGAGGCGTTTACGGAATTTGCAAATATTACATATTCATCACGCAAAGCGATTGTAAGTGAATATTCCGTAACAAACGATCATGGAATTACAATCAGCGGAAGATATTCGTCCGATGCTGCAATTCTGATTCCTCAGTTGGATTACTGTACGAACGATGTATGGGAACTTGCTGCAGGATACGGTACGGATAACAATTTCCCGATTGTTCTGCGTTTCTGCTATGACAAGGGAAGAATATGTGTTGTTACAATTCCGGATAATATGGGAGATATGTATCATTATCCCGAAAAGGTATGGAATGTGATTCGCGGCCTGGCTGAAAATTCCATGAAGATTTCGATATCCGGACCTGCCGGTGTGCAATTGTTTGTATATGATAACGATACATGCATTGTCAGATCTGATCTTCCGTATACAGAAAAGGTTACTTTATCTGTTCCGTCGAAGTTTACAAAGGCCGTGGATTTGACTTCCGGCATGGAGTTTCCTATAAAGGATGGACAGATCGTTTTGAATGCAATGAGCAATTTTAACTATGTTATTAAAATGAAGTAAAGGTTTTCGAAAAAGTTACGCAAACGGTTTCGAAACGCAAAACCCCTGTAATTTCGGCGTTTTCCGAGGTTACAGGGATTTTTTTGACTTGAATGTGATTCGGCAAAAAGGGCAAAAGAAGCATGTATTTTTTTGACTTATTTACCAAAAATATAAATATTCACCAAAAAAATAGAAAGAAACACTTGCTAAATGGGAAAATCTGCAATATACTTGTTTTACGAAAACGATTAAGGAATAAGGGGTGCAGTGTCGTTTGTGCACTGTTGATACTTTTTCCGGATATCGTTGGTATATTTGATACAACGTGAAACGTTTGTGAAGGAGGGTATTGTCCATGAAGAGTTTCCTGCAGAATACTTGGAAACATAGAGCACATGTTGTAATGGCATTGCCGGTATTTTTGATTTTGTTTTTTATTATGTATGTACCGATGGCCGGTTTGGTGATGGCATTTAAGGAGTATGATTTTACACTCGGTATTTGGAAGAGCCCGTGGACCGGTTTGGATAATTTCCGTTTCCTTCTTGCATCTAAGAAAACTTTCGTATCCATTACGAAGAATACTTTGATGTATTATTTCATTTTTACGATTCTCGGAACATTTTTAAATGTTGTTCTTGCAATCGCAATTGATCAGTTCGTATTTAAGAAGGCAGCCAAAGTCATGCAGACGATCATGATCGTTCCGATCTTCATTTCTTATGCGGCCGTTCAGTTTATTGTATACGCATTTATCAGTACCGATACAGGTATCATCAACAACACATTCGGCGTGAACATGAGATTCTATACGAATGCTGCATACTGGCCGATATTGCTTACTATTGTTAAGATATGGAACAGCGTCGGATACGGTTCGGTTTTGTATATGTCCGTATTGGCAGGCATTGATACGGAATTGTATGAAGCAGCAGAGATTGACGGTGCCAATACATGGCAGAAGATAGTTCATATTACTATCCCTTCACTGATTCCGATGATTACCGTTATGCTTCTGTTGTCCGTCGGCGGTATTATGAGATCCGATACAGGTTTGTTCTATCAGGTAACGAGAAATGCCGGCAAGTTATATTCAACCACACAGGTTATCGATTCCTATGTATTGAATGCCATCTTTAAGAATTCGAATTTCGGTTTTACTGCCGCAACGAGTTTCTTCCAATCGGTGGTCGGTTTGTTGCTGATGTTGTTCGCTAACGGTGCCGTTCGTAAGATTGCACCCGAAAACGCATTATTCTAAAGGAGGGGACAAAGATGGCTAACAGATCGAAAAAAGAAGCTAATTTGGATTTAGCACCTTCCAGAAGAGAGAAGAAAACATTCGGGCAATATGTCTTGGGATTCTTTTTACTTGTTTATACAGTGTTTTGCCTGATGCCCGTAGTGCTTGTATTTATCGCAGCATTTACGGATGAGAAAGCAATTAATGCCAACGGATTTTCGTTCTTCCCCGAGAAGTGGTCCATGGCCGGAATGAATTCTATATTAAGATACGGCAAACAGTTGGCAATTTCATATGGTGTTACAATCTTTGTTACGGTTGTCGGAACAATGTTCGGCCTTCTCATAATGAGTATGTTCGCATATTCCATCAGCCGTCCGGGATTTAGATTGTCGAGATTTTTATCAATATATTTGTTGATTCCGATGCTCTTTAACGGCGGACAGCTTTCCGGATATATTATTTTCACATCGACATATCATTTGAAGGACAGTTTACTTCTTCTGATTTTGCCTTTGTGTGTTACGACAATGAACGTTATTATTTTAAGAACGTACATTGCCAACAGTATTCCGAGTGAACTTATGGAAGCTGCGAAGATTGATGGTGCAGGTGAGTATCGTACATTCTTCCAGATTACTCTTCCGTTGATGAAACCTTCACTTGCTGCAGTCGGATTTATGATGGCTACCGCGTATTGGAACGATTGGCAGAATGCCCTTTTGTACATTACATCCGACAAGAAGAAACCTTTGCAGCTTTTGCTTGTAAATATTCAGAAGAGTATTGAATTCCTGTTGAATAACAACAATGTTCCTGCAGCTGCACGTGCTGCCATGGGCGGAACGATTCCGCAGTACTCATCAACAATGGCAACGGTTATCGTTGTTATCGGACCTATTATGATAGCTTATCCGTTCTTCCAGAAATATTTTATCAAAGGTTTGACGGTAGGATCCGTAAAGGGTTGATACGAAGCTTATAGAATGGGAGTTTATTAAGAACTGTTCACATTTTGTTCACAGATTTGACACAGTGTGTTCAAAGTGTTATATTCAATTACGATATCGACGTCGGCATAGTGTTGACGTAAAGATATATATTTAATTTTTTCCAAAGGGAGGATAAAAATGAAGAACAAAAAAGTACTTTCACTCGTTCTTGCTGCAGCTATGACAATGTCATTGTTCGTAGGTTGTGGTGCAGCAGCAACAGAAACAGCTCCTGCAGCAGAACCCGCAGCTACAGAAGCAGCAGCAGAACCCGCAGCTACTGAAGAAGCAGCAGAACCCGCAGCTACAGAAGCAGCAGGCGATCTTGTTAACATCAAAGTTACAAGAGCTACATTTAACCTTGCTACACCTGATTCAGAGCAGGTTCAGAAGGTTCAGGACGCTATTAACGATTACATTAAGGATAAGATCAATGTTCAGATTACATTGACAGATATCGGATCCGGTGAATACACAGATAAGGCTAACCTTTCTCTTGCTAACAACGAGATCAACCTTCTCTGGACAGCATCTTGGGAATCCACAATCGGAACAAAAGATTTGTATGCAAACAATGCAGTTTATGATATCACAGATCTTCTTCCCGGCACACCGCTCTACGAGTCAATGGACGAAGGACAGTGGGAAGCTTCCAAGTACGGCGGAAGAAACTTCTTCATCCCCGTTTACAAGGATAACGTAGAAGGTTATGACTTCATGTTCCGTCAGGACCTCATCGACGAGTTCGGTTGGGACATCTCCACAGTTAAGACTATTGATGACCTTGAGCCCATGCTTGCTGATGCAGCAGACGCTGGACTTAAGTACCCTCTGCTTCTTCAGAAGACAGCTATGTTCTACAGATGGTGCATCGATAGCTTCGATTTCTTCACAGGTGATGCTACTTCTAACTGGGTTGCAGTAGACCGTGATACAAACGAAGTTGTAGATACAATCCTTACAGACGAATACAAGGCTTTCTGTACAACAATTGCTAAGTATGCAGAAGCTGGTTACATCTCTGAAGATGATTTCACAAAGGTTACAACAGATACAACAACACAGACACAGGATTGGGCTATTTCCTGGTGGACAGATCTTCCGAACAACGACGAAGCTGATGGACGTTATGGCCAGGATGTTACAATGCAGTCTGCTGGTAACAGATACCTTCATACAGACTCCATGCTTGGTTCTTGCTACTGCGTAACAGCAAACAGCACACCTGAAGAAGCTCAGGCTTGTATCGATTTCATGGGTCTCCTTTACACAGATGCTACATTGGCTGATATGTACACATTCGGTATCCAGGGCGAAGACTTTGATTACGACGCTGACGGATATGTAGCTAAGTCAGAAGCTGGTAAGTACAACCACTCCATGTGGGAATCTGCAAGTGCAACAATCGTTACACCTGAATTCTCCAGCCCTTACACAGCTCAGATGTACATCGACTTCAACAGCAGCGCTTTGATCTCTTGTGCAAATGGTTTCCATTTCGATAAGACTCCTGTAGAAGCTCAGTACACAGCTTGCCAGAACGTATTCGAAGAGTACGGATTTGGTCTTGAGACCGGTGGTGTAGCAGTTGCAGACGTTGAGTCTGAGATCGAAGCTTACCAGGCAGCTCTTGACGAAGCTGGTTACCAGGACGTTCTTGCTGAGTTCCAGGCACAGTACGATGCATGGAAGTAGGACTTAATCCTTACATAAACAGCAAATAAATTTGCCCCTGTGCGAGTATGCACAGGGGCTTTTTATGTGTGTGACCGACCATATTTTTATCGTATGCGGAAAGAGTATTCCATAACGGATGTGTCTTCGTATTTGATATACGGCGCTCCCGAAAGAGTATCGCACAGAAGAATGCAGTATTTATGCGGTATGATAATTTGATACCCTTTCATCGACATTAGGATCGTATCTTCGCCATTGTCTGTTTTGCTGCAGGAAATGTATTTGGCATTTCCGGATACACCGATCCATTCTTTCTTTACGGAATCATATGCCTGTAATACTTCCTTTTTGTCAAACTTTATATAATTCCAATACGCTTGGTCCGTATCCGAATAATGTCGTGCGTTTATATCTGCTTCGGAAAGGAGTAATTGTCCTTTGACAGTTAGAAACTGCAGTGCACCGCTCTTTTTCGGAATTCGAATAAGCAGCTTCTCTGTTGTGATTTCTATAGCGTCACGCAAATCTTTGGCAGTCCATTTATCTTTTGTGCAAGGCGGGAAACTGCCGGCATCTATGATTGCGGTCTTGGAGAAAATCACTTTGATCTCACCACCGGAGATTGGAATGATATATAAAGTGCCATAGCTGCTTGTAATGGTGACTTTGCTTTTCTCAATACTGCAGAATCGGACAGACAGATCGATTTTGCCATGACCGGCGGGGATTAATGAGGTCCCTGCGGGCATTTTACCGAATTCACAGTTACCGGATTTCTTAGCCGGAGAATTCGGAGCTGTATGCGATGCCGTGCGGCCTGCAGATACATTCGTTCCCATGATTGCCGCATTGACGGCGTTAATGTCATAGGAGGAGCCTTTCTTGCGAGCCTGAAGTTTTACATTATGGCCGGAGTATGGCTTGTACACACTTGTCTGGGACTGCCCGCTTGATGTTGATGCGCTTTTCTTTTCTGAGGAATTGTCGGCGACGACAATTCTTTTGGGACCGAATCTTTCGCGGCGTGACATTTCCTCGTCACCGCTTCTGGCCAGATCATATGCGATTTCCTTCTTGGTACGTGTATCTTCTTCAAATACGCGTGCAATCTTATGATAATCATCCGTTACAAAATTAATTTCGGTTCGATCTGCGGGAACCGGAGTGGACAAAAGTTCCGTAAGCTTTCCTGTATAGAAGACCGTCAGACTGTGTAATGCACGTGTTGCGGCTACGTAGAGCAATTTGGCGTATCCGTCTTCGTACGGATAATTTGTTGTTGAAGCATCGCAGATTATTACCGCATCAAATTCAAGACCTTTGGCATACTCAATCGGCAATACCGTTATACCTGATTCAAAGTCGGTATTTTCTTGTGAAAAGATATGTACATCAAAGCTTGCGGATAACTTCTCGGCCATTTGATTACATTCCTCTTCATTTCGGCAGATTACGGCAATCGTTTCGTAGGATTCGCCCGCAAGATCTGTTAATTCGTGTATCTTTGAGACAATCTTTTTGGAAAGATCCGTTTTGTTCAAAGCTTTGGTGACTGTGACTTTGCCTCCGTGACGAATAATCGGCTCTACGGGATATATCGGGAATGTTCCGTGCCGCAGAATATCGGTTGCAAATTCGGATATTTCTATAGTATTTCGATAACTTTTCTTAAGGAGTCCGAAATAGTCATACGGATCCGGAAGCATGAGTTTCTTGAGCTCTTCCCAATCAGACAGACCGCATCCGAAGAAAATATTCTGGGAGACATCTCCCATAATGGTATACGTGCATTTGTTCAGGCAATATTTTAGAGAATGGTAAACAGCGATACCAAAATCCTGCGCCTCATCAATAATAATGTGACTTGCTTCGCGAACCTCTTCGGTCTCCAACAGGCATTTGTAGAGGTAAGCCATCGAAGCCAAATCATACAAATCAAATTCTTCTGCGGTGTATGAAAACTGCAGCCCGTTTGCACGCAGAAGATTTAGAAACTGTTCGTATAAAGTCACTACATCCTCTTTAATGTTCAATCGCGTAAAATATGTTCGATAGTGGAACATGATCTGCTTTTGCTTCTCTTTGGAATACGAGTAGTATCGACCGAACAGCTCCGACTCCAGTTTGCTTACGAGTACATCATTCAGTTTCTCCGATATCTGAAGGAAAGTCTGTCCTTTCATTCTGTCAAGAATATCGTTGATTTCTTTTGCAGACATGATTAATCGTCCGTTTGTATCCAGTACAACATCTTCCCGATGGAATGAATTGCGCAGAATACGTGTGGCATATTCGGAAAGAGAATCAAACCATGCAGAGGACCCTTTTATATAGGATGCAGTATCTGCCGGGTTGAGCTTTTTGACAGAGTAACGGTTACAATCCCATTGTTCATACAGAAGACGTACAAACAAATCCTCCATCGTCATCTGTCGCACATCGTAAACATCCAAATCGGGCAATACTCCGGTAATATAGGAAAGGAGTACTTTATTGCTGCCGATGATATAGAAATCTTTCGGCGCGAACTCTGTTTCGTAATTGTAAAGAATATAGGAGATTCTGTGCATGGCAACGGTTGTTTTACCGGAACCGGCACTTCCTTGAATAAGTATATTGTGATGTGGATTCTTGCGGATGACGTCGTTTTGTTCCTGCTGGATGGTTGCGATTATTTCGCTTAAAACGGAACGCTTTCCTTTGGATAAATACTTGGTCAAAAGGTCATCGTTGGCAACGACCTCGGTGTCATAGAAGTCTTTTAATCTGTCTTCTTCAATTTCATATGTGCGTTTGCGGATAAGGTCGAGAGAGCGATTGCCTTCGCCGGGAACTTTGTAAGTGCATTTTCCGAGGCTCTGTTCATAATATGATGAAGCGACAGGCGCACGCCAGTCAATAACAATCGGTTTCTCGGGTGTTTCGGAGATTGCAATTTTGCCGATGTAATACGATTCTTTTTTGCCTTCTTCGTCATCGATAAAATCAATTCTGCCGAAATACGGTTTCTTGCGTGATCGTTCCACGCGTAGGAGTTCTTTGCGAACTTCCTGAAAGCGTGCGTCCGTATTGAACCATAACGCCAAGCCTTCCTTTTCGTCCAAATCGTAAACGTCACGTAATTCGTTCAGTTCATTTTGAAGACTTTGGACAGAAGCCTGTGTTGCACGAATCTTTTCCTGTGCGATGGCAATGACTTCGGCAAGCTTTTCTTCTTCGTCTTTACGAGTGATACCTAAAAAGTTTGATTCCGGTTCCAATTTCGATACCTCCTTCGTAGCCAATATGCAGTTACCCCTAAAAAGGGCGCGGACAAACAATATAACATATCAGCGAAGCAAATACAAGTGTCCGGCACTATTTTCATAAATGCAATCGTATTTTTCATAAACCACAGAAGCTATATCAGGCATTATGGCGTCAAAATCATCGCCGATAACGAGCCACTTCGGCGCGTCTGTTTCAAGAAGATTCAGAATGTCGGTCTGAATGGATGAATCAAGTGCAATAAAAAACGGAAGATTAATCGGATATTTATAGCACGGAAGAATCTGATTGATTTCGAAGAAAGTCATATCCGTAAGGAATGAGAATACATTGTTCTGCTCAAATTCAGGAATCAGTGTCACCAGTTGTGTGGCATCGTTATAATAAGTTTGATAGCTTTCCATCTCACGGTCGTAAATGGTTGTACGGGCATTTTCCAGTGAGGCCGGAATCCAGTAAATAAAGAAGACTGCCAGAATAATCAGACATATTCCCTGTTTTATGTTTTCGAACAGAATAAGCGGATCGTAGACATGCAGAAAGAGGATCAGAGCCAGCAGAAAGCAAGGGTATGCGGTTGTGAAATAATAATAAAACGGTGTGCCAAAATGCAGAAGGATATAGGTGGCAGCAGACATTGCCATGAGTACGGCGGTAATTTCTTTACCGATGCGTTTCTGATGCATACAGGCAAAACCGAAGGCGAAGATAATTCCGGAACATTTGAGTTCCCAACGAATATTGAAGCGCTCCGCAAAGTCAATCGAGCGTTTGAATGCGAAAGAGAATACACAGTAGAACATGTCCGACAGTGCTCCGTTTAAACCAAAGTAGAGGATCAACGGAAGCGTGGCAAGAGATATTCCCAAAAGGACAAACATCAGCGTAGTAAAGAAGTTCTTATAATATTTACCGGATAATTGCAGAAACAAAACTGCACAGATTATTCCGAGAACAGGTGCGGCCACACTGATTTTGGAAAAAATGATAATGCCCAAAATGAAGCCGAGAATGGCCGAGAGGGCCGGCGGTAAATCGACAAGCAGACATTTGCTGTCGTCTGCATTGACAAAGATCTGATTCTTCTTGTACAGAAGCAGAAGCCAAACCGCCAAAAGAGACAGTGGAAGACAATATTCTTCCAGTGTATTACCGCCCCAAAGCGTAGCTATGTGGGACATGAGAAAAATAACGATAATCCAGATGGATTGGGATGTGTTCAGGTAAATTTTTGAGATATTGTAAATCAGAATAAGCGATGCCCACAGAAACAACGCCTGCATTAAAAATGTGCCTGTCTTGCCTTTGAAGATCAACTGGCTTGCAGCCTGCAGAAGGAAGAAGTAAGGACCCTTTAAATCAAAAATGTCGCGGTAAATGACTTTGCCTGAAAGGATTGCCCTGCCGGTCATCGAAAAGAAAGAGGAGTCGCACCCGTACCAATTCTTAAACAGCGGAGAAGTCCAGGTGGAAAACAGAAGAAGAAACAGAACCGATGCCAGAAACAGACACAAATACCCCAATAGTTTTGTGCGTTTAGGGAGTGTGTTTATTCGGGGGTGAACGGTAATAAGCGTTTTCATATGATTCAATTTCCTAATGGTCGTTTCTTTACAACAAAATATGCATAGATTATAATAAAAATTGGGCTTTTTTACCACTATTATTTGGCGTTTGTGCTATAGAAGAGAAAAAGTCTGTTGTTGTAAAATAAGAGCATATATTTATGCGTTTTGAGATAGCATGAAAGGATCATTTGCAGATGTACGGACAAGAACAGAATTCAAGAGAAATGATTATTGCACAGTATGAAAAGGACGTGAATCTTTTGCTGCAATATTTACCCTGGCTTTCCAAGAAGAAGGGCAGCGATGTTTCGCGAATGTATGACGGAGACGGTCAGTTCAAAGTCATTCCGCTTCCTGTTTATGACAGCACATTACTACAGTTTGTTCGTGTTGCTGCCAAGACTTCCCTTATGAATCGTAATTATCCGTATGTATATCGTCGGTATCATTTGAATACACCGGCAGATGAGAGAAAGGCAATGGAGAATGCCAAAATCACGGATATAGAGCTGTTTCGCGGTATATTGAGCAAATATGTAATGGAAGGGCAGCGCCGCGGACCCGTGTGGACACTGGCCGTGGAAGAACGTATTTTTGTAACGGCATTGGAATGCCTCGATTCCCTGTTCCATAAGAACGGAAACGCGTAAGCGTATGGAATGTGTGCATATATTTTGGTGATTATAATAGAAGGAGATATATAAAATGATATCTGAGAAGATGGTTGGTTTGGTAAAAGGCAGTTCCGTTATTCGCGCCATGTTTGAAGAAGGCAAGAAAATGGCGGCAGAATTCGGTGCCGAGAACGTGTATGACTTTAGCTTGGGGAATCCCAATGTACCGGCTCCTCCGGCTGTAAATGAGGCAATTATCGATATTGCGAAGAACACGGATTCGTTGTATTTGCACGGATATATGAGCAATACCGGATATGAGGAAGTACGGGAAGCAATAGCAGAGTCGTTGAATAAGCGTTTTGCGACGAACTATCATCAGAATAATATTGTTATGACGGTCGGCGCGGCCGGCGGTTTGAATGTTGTATTCAGAGCTCTTTTGAATCCCGGTGATGAAGTAATTACGTTTGCGCCGTTTTTCGGTGAATATCGTAATTATGTGGTAAACTTTGATGGTAAACTGGTTGTTATTTCTCCGGATACCGAAACGTTCCAGCCGAAATTGTCGGAGTTTGAAGGTGCGATTACCTCGAAGACCAAATGTGTTATCGTTAATTCGCCCAATAATCCGAGCGGCGTAATCTACAGCGCGGAAACATTGCGTGCTCTTTCTGAGATCTTGAATAAGAAGCAGAAGGAATTCGGAACGGATATTTATCTTGTTACGGATGAACCGTACAGGGAACTGGCTTATGACGGAATGGATGTTCCCTGGGTACCTTCGTTTTATGATAATACAATTGTCGGATATTCATATTCCAAGTCCCTGTCGCTTCCCGGAGAACGAATCGGTTATCTGGTAGTTCCCAATGAGGCTGCGGATTATGCGGATCTGTTTGCTGCATTTGGTGTTGCAACCCGTATTTTGGGATTTGTAAATGCACCGTCTCTGATGCAGCTTGCGGTTTCCAGATGCTTATCCGAGAAAACGGATTTGTCCTATTATGATCGCAACAGAAATACGCTTTACGAAGGCTTGTGCAAGCGGGGCTTTGAATGTCAGAAACCCGAGGGTGCATTTTATCTGTTTGTAAAGTCACCCGTCGAAGACGAAAAAGTATTTGTGGAAACAGCCAAGAAATATCATATTCTGATAGTTCCCGGCTCTACATTTGCCTGCCCGGGTTATGTACGAATTGCATATTGCGTGTCATATGATACGATTGTTAGATCACTTCCCGAATTCGCAAAGGTTGCGCGGGAATTGAATATGGGGGAATAAACTGATGGGATTTGAAGATAATATCCGAAAAGTCACACCGTATGTTCCGGGAGAACAGCCGGTAGTGACCGGAGATTTGATAAAGCTTAATACGAATGAATTTCCGTTTCCGCCGTCTCCGAAGGTAAAGCAGATCCTTCGTGAAATTGACAGTAATGAACTGCGTTTGTATCCGAATGTTACGGCTGCACCTCTTGCCGCCAAATTGGCGGAGTATCATGGATTTGACGAGAATCAGATATTTGTCGGTGTGGGTTCGGATGATGTTTTGGCTACGGCATTTCTTACGTTCTTTGCGGGAAAGAAACCGATCTTGTTCCCGAATGTAACATATTCTTTTTATGATGTCTGGGCGAAACTGTATAGTATTCCGTATGAAGAAATTTCCGTGGATGAGAATTTTGAAGTACATGTGGAAGATTATTCGAAGGAGAACGGCGGTATAGTTCTGGCTAATCCGAATGCTCCGACGTCAATAGCACTTCCGCTTTCCGAGATAGAGAAGCTTGTTGCGGCACATCCGGAAAGTGTGGTTATTATCGATGAAGCTTATGTTGATTTTGGCGGTGAAACCGCTTTACCGCTTGTAAATAAGTACAAAAACCTGCTGGTTGTGCGTACGTTCTCCAAGTCTCGTGCCATGGCCGGTATGCGAATCGGATATGCAGTCGGTAATTCTGCATTAATTGATGCGATGAACAATATCAAATTCTCCATTAATTCTTATACGATGAACTATACGGCAATCGCATGCGGAATAGCATCGATAGAAGATGATGCATATTTTAAAGAAACCGTTCAAAAAGTCATTGATATTCGTGAATGGACAATTGCACGTTTGAGGGAACTCGGATTTACGGTATTACCATCCAGCGCCAATTTGATTTTTATTACACATAAGAGTGTTCCGGCGCGCGATATCTTTGCATATTTGAAGAGTAAGAATGTGTATGTCCGTTATTTTGACAAGCCGATTATTGACAATTATCTCCGCGTATCCATGGGAACCCATGAACAGATGGAGAGAGTAATAGAGCTTTTGAAGGCATATCTGTAATTGCCTGATATATTTTGATGAAATTGTAGTAGTAAGGAGTAAACTTATGTCTGTTTTTACACATTATCTGATTGTATTCTTTATTTCCATGGTTCCTTTGATTGAACTTCGAGGCGCCATTCCCTACGCGATTGGGTTTATCGATGCGGGCGTTCCGATGTCGCTTCCTCTTTGCTATGTGATTGCTATCCTCGGAAACATGCTTCCCGTTCCCGTGATTTTCTTTTTCGCGAGAAAAGTATTGGAATGGGGTGCCGACAAGAAGTTTATCGGTAAATTCTTTACATGGTGCTTGGAAAAGGGACATAAAGGTGGCGAGAAACTGAAAGAAAAGGCAGGCAAAGGTCTTTTTATTGCCCTGATGCTGTTTGTAGGCATTCCGCTTCCGGGAACGGGCGCCTGGACAGGTACATTGGCGGCAAGTATTCTGGATATGGATTTTAAGTCCAGTGTTATTGCGGTTTTGTGCGGTGTTGTTATTGCCGGTATTATTATGGGCGTTGCCAGTATGGGTGTATTCGGAGCGTTGGGAGCGATATTCTAAATGGAGAGTTATACCGGATTTGCACAGGTCTATGATGAATTGATGGATAACGTTCCGTACAAAGAGTGGACATCGTATGTGATCAGTCTTCTGTCGGCAGAAGGTGTTCGTGACGGTATTGTGCTGGATCTGGGGTGCGGAACCGGAAATGTTACCGAGCTTCTTGCGGCAGCAGGCTATGATATGATCGGCGTGGATTTGTCGGAGGATATGCTTTCGATAGCACAAAGAAAGAAAGAACATTCCGGAGCGGATATTCTGTATATATGTCAGGATATGCGTGAATTTGAATTATACGGAACAGTGGCGGGAATCGTAAGTATATGCGATTCCTTGAACTATATTACGGACTCGGATGATTTGCTTGCGATTTTTAAATTGGTAAAGAATTATCTTGATCCGGGCGGCGTATTCATTTTTGATCTGAATACACCGTATAAGTATCGGTATCTTTTAGGAGATAATACTTTTGCAGAGACACGCGATGATTGCAGCTTCATTTGGGAGAATACGTATGATCCCGAAAGCGGTTTGAATGAATATGATTTGACTCTTTTTGTAAAGGAGTGCGGTGAATCGTTTCGCAGATTCGAAGAGGTGCATATACAAAAGTCATACACCGTTTCGCAGATTAAGAAACTGATTCGACAGGCCGGGCTTACATGTATTCATGTATATGATGCGTTTACTTATGATGCTCCGCAAAGGACATCGGAAAGAGTGTATTTTGTAGTTAATAAGGTGTGAAATGATTATGGAAGATTATATGATCAGATGTACGGCCGGAGACGGCAGTATTCGATTCTTTGCTGCTACGACAAGGAATACGGTAGAAACGGCTCGTACAAAGCATAATACAAGCCCCGTTGTAACGGCAGCATTGGGAAGAACTCTTACAGCCGGCGTAATGATGGGCAATATGTTAAAAGGTGAAGATGATTTATTAACGATATCCCTTCGCGGAGACGGTCCGATGGCCGGTATTACCGTTACAGCGGATGCGTCCGGAAATGTAAAAGGATATGCACAAAATGCGCAGGTGATTTTGCCGGCAAACAGTGTTGGTAAATTGGATGTGGCAGGTGCGATCGGAAAGGGATATTTGACGGTTATCAAGGATTTGGGCCTGAAGGATCCGTATGTCGGAAAAGTTGATCTGATTTCCGGTGAAATTGCCGAAGACCTTACGTATTATTTTGCTGCATCGGAGCAGGTTCCGTCATCGGTAGGCCTGGGTGTATTGATGAACCGCGATAATACAACGCGTGCGGCGGGCGGATTTATCATTCAGCTGATGCCGGGTGCGGACGATGCATTGATTGATGCTCTTGAAGCAAAATTATCTTCGATCCCTTCGGTTACAACAATGCTGGATTCAGGTATGTTGCCCGAAGATATTATGCAGACCATTCTTTCGGACTATGCACCGGAAGTTTTAGAGAAGAAACCGGTCGGTTTTGCCTGCAATTGCAGTAAGGAACGTGTAGAAAAAGTCATTATAAGCCTCGGTTCCGAAGAGATTACATCATTGATAAATGAGAAACATCCCGCGGAAGTGAACTGCGTCTTCTGTGGGAAGCAATATGTTTTTTCGGTGGATGATTTGTGTGCATTAAGAAAAACTTTACGTAAATAGTACGGGTATTTGTTTGAAGTATTGAGTATTCATATAAACTGTGGGAGAAAACAGTGCAAAACGGATTCATTAAAACCATGGTGGCCGCTCCTGTTATTAAACCGGGCTGCATCGATGAAAATGTAAATAATATCAAACAATGTATGGACGAGGCAGCAGCAGAGGAAGTTAAGATTCTGGTATTTCCGATGTTAACCGTTACAGGTGCGACATGCGGTTCTCTGTTTTGGGATCAGACATTTCTTCAAAAAGCGGATTGCGCCGTTAAGGAATTGGTATCTTACAGCGGTAAATATGAGATGCTGTGTTTTGTCGGATATCCGTATGCTTATAAGGAACATCTTTATAATGCCGTTGCCGTAATTTGTATGGGCCAATTGCTTGGGATTACGGTGCAGCAGGAGGAGATATGCCCGGATGTTTTGCAGTTGTCGCGCTATTTCTCATATGATTTGACCGATGCGGTCAATGGCGGGCCTGATCTATTTGATTTCCTGATTGATGTAAAGAACATTCCGGGGTGCCGTATTGCGGTATGTGTGGGAGATACGCTGCATAATCTTTTTGATGGCGATGGCTTTGGCGTTCTGAAGAATCGAATTCAAAGAGCCAATGTGTTGGTTGTTATGTCTGCACGCCCTGAAATCGCCGGAAAGAGGGATACATTTAAAATGTTGACCGAAACGGTCAGCGAAGAGACGCAAAGCGTTGTGATCTGGGCTAATGCAGGTTATGGCGAATCCTCGACGGATCGGGTATTTGCCGGAGGAAGCTGTATATATGAATGCGGCGACCTGCTTGCGGAAGCTACGTTATTTGGTAATGCTGCGATAACTACAGAGATCGATACGCAGCGTTGTATGTTAAGAAAGAGAAAACTACGGGCAGGGAAGGATGAACTATACAGAGATTCGTCAAAATGTTTCGTAAAGGAAGTTTCTTTTTCAGATAAGCAAACCGAACTTACCCGTAAGATTATGTCCAATCCGTATTTATCGGGTGACACTAAAAGAGATTCGCAGATTCTTTATAAAATGCTTATGATGCAGGCAACGGGTCTTGCAAAACGGCTTACGCATATAGGGTGCTCCAAAGTTGTTTTGGGGATATCCGGCGGACTGGATTCAACACTGGCGCTTTTGGCTTGCGTACGGGCGTATGACTTTTTGAAAATGCCGCATGAAAATATTATTGCGATTTCCATGCCCGGTTTCGGTACAACCGACAGAACCAGGTCGAATGCGCAGATTATGGCAGAAGCATTGGGTGTTACGTATCGACAGATTCCCATTGCCAGGTCGGTTCTTATGCACTTTGACGATATAGGACATGATGAGAATGATCATAGTGTTGTATATGAAAATGCGCAGGCACGTGAACGGACACAGATTTTGATGGATGTGGCCAACAAAGAATTCGGAATAGTTGTGGGAACCGGTGATCTGTCGGAAGCAGCGCTCGGTTTTGCAACATTTAACGGAGATCATATGTCCATGTATGATGTGAATTCCGGTATTCCGAAATCAATGCTTAAAATGCTTATACGTTTCGAAGCCGAACATACGGATGATCCGAAATTATCCGAAGTACTTACGGATGTATACGATACACCGATTTCTCCCGAATTATTGCCTTCCGACGGAACGCATATCGTGCAGTGCACGGAAGAACTGGTCGGACCGTATGAATTACATGACTTTTTCCTGTATTATATGGTGAACGAAGGCTTCTCATTCGAGAAAATATTATATATGGCCGAATATGCATTTGGTGATAGCTACGATGCATCCGTGATTCAAAAGTGGATGAAAGTTTTCTATAAACGTTTTTATTCGCAACAGTACAAACGAAATTGCATGCCTGACGGTCCGGCTGTTGTGCCGGTATCTCTTTCTCCGCGTGCGGGGTGGATGCTTCCGTCGGATCTGGAATGGAAAGGATGGGAAGAATGAAATTTACGAAAATGCATGGAATCGGAAATGACTATGTATACGTGAATTGCTTTGAGGAAGAAGTCAATAAGAAATCCGAATTCGCCAGAATGGTCAGCGACCGTCATAAAGGAATCGGTTCCGACGGTGCCATATTTATATGCCCGCATGATACGGCAGATTGTGAGATGCAGATGTATAATGCGGACGGTTCCAAAGGGGAAATGTGCGGTAACGGAATGCGATGCGTGGCCAAATATGTCTATGACAATTGCATTGTAGACAAGAAGCATTTTCATATTGCATCCGGCGGCAGAATATATGAAGTATGGGTGGATACATCCGATGAAGAAGTAAACGAATATACCGGCGTAGGATTCGCGAAGCGTCCGGACGGCAAAGCGGTTCGGCGCGTAAAGATAGATATGGGTGAACCGATTCTTTTGCCGGAGCGGATTCCCGTGATTTTCCCGAAGGCGGGCGATCTGTGTGTGAATCAGGATATATATGTGGAGAATGCGAATTATCGCGTGACATGTGTTTCGATGGGAAACCCGCATGCGATCGTTTTTATGGATCACATCAGCAAACTTCCCATTGAAGAGATTGGTCCCGGTTTCGAGAATCATCCCTTTTTCCCGAATCGAATCAATACGGAATTTGTTCGCGTTGCTAACCGCAAGGAAGTATATATGCGTGTCTGGGAGCGTGGCTCGGGGGAAACGATGGCTTGCGGTACAGGGGCCTGTGCGGTGGCGGTTGCGTCCATTTTGAACGGATATACGGATGAAACTGTAACAGTACATCTCTTGGGCGGAGATTTGTCGATCACTTGGAATCGCAACGGTAACAATCATGTTTTGATGACAGGTGAGGCTGTTACTGTTTTTGAAGGAGAAATATAGCTGTACTTTTTATTGTGCAGGTGTTGTGAAATAATCATTTTGAGGATTTGAGGAGAGAATTATGAAGAGCAATGTTCCCGAGATTTTTGGCAGTATGGTATTTAATGATGCCATTATGCGTGAGAAACTTCCGAAGGATATTTACAAATCCCTACGGAAAACTATTGAGACAGGCAAAGATCTGGATATTACGGTTGCCAATGTAGTCGCAATAGCAATGAAGGACTGGGCAATCGAAAAAGGAGCTACACACTATACACACTGGTTTCAGCCGATGACGGGTCGTACGGCCGAGAAGCATGACAGCTTTATCTCTCCGCAGTCCGACGGTCGCGTCATTATGGAATTCTCCGGCAAGGAACTGATAAAGGGTGAGAGTGATGCATCTTCGTTCCCGAACGGCGGTCTTCGTGCAACCTTTGAAGCGCGTGGATATACAGCATGGGATCCTACAAGTTATGCATTTGTAAAGGACGGAGTATTGTGCATTCCTACGGCATTCTGTTCCTACGGCGGTGAAGCACTTGATAAGAAGACTCCGCTGTTGCGCTCCATGGAAACATTGAATGAAGAAGCAATGCGTATTCTGAAACTGTTCGGTAATACGGATGTGAAGCATGTAAATACAACAGTCGGTGCGGAGCAGGAATATTTTCTTGTTGACAGGGAATTGTTTAATCAGAGAAAAGACCTGATTTATTGCGGCCGTACACTGTACGGTGCTTTTGCTCCGAAGGGACAGGAACTGGATGATCATTATTTCGGAGCCATCAAACCGAGAATATCCGCATTCATGAAAGAACTTGACGAAGAATTGTGGAAACTTGGTATTCTGGCCAAGACAGAGCATAACGAAGCATCTCCCGCACAGCATGAGCTTGCTCCGATCTTTACAACGACCAATATTTCTACCGATCATAATCAGGTGACGATGGAAATTATGAAAAATGTTGCAAAGCGACATGGAATGATTTGTCTGTTGGCAGAGAAGCCATTTGCAGGCGTGAACGGTTCCGGTAAGCATAACAACTGGTCCATGTGCACGGACACGGGTGTGAATCTTTTGGAACCCGGCAAGTCTCCTCATGAGAATGCGCAGTTTTTGTTATTCCTGGCTGCCATGATTAAAGCGGCGGATGAGTATCAGGATTTGCTGCGCGTATGTGTTGCATCGGCAGGAAATGACCATCGTCTTGGTGCAAACGAGGCACCTCCGGCAATTATTTCGATGTTTGTGGGCGATGATCTGTCCGAAGTTTTGGATTGTATTGAGAATGACAAGCCTTACAAGGGCGCCGGAAACAGCCGTATGGAGATTGGTGTACATGTGCTTCCTGACTTTCCGAAGGATGCTACCGATCGTAACCGTACTTCACCGTTTGCATTTACGGGTAACAAATTTGAGTTCAGAAGTGTCGGCTCTTCGCAGTCTATTGCAAGTTCCAACATTGTTCTTAATACAATTATGGCGGAAGAACTGCGCATATTTGCGGATGAGCTTTCAGAAGCGGATGACTTTAATGCAGCGCTGAATGATATTATCAAGCGGACCATTCGCGAACATAAGCGTATTCTGTTTAACGGAGACGGTTATTCGGAACTTTGGGAAGAAGAGGCATCGCGTCGAGGACTTCTCAATCTGAAGTCAACAGTAGATGCACTTCCGTATTTCTTGGAGGAGAAGAATATTCGCCTGTTTACTTCACACAAAATATTTACGGAAACCGAGATGCGTTCCCGCTATGCGATTCTTCTCGATACGTACAACAAAACAATCAATATAGAAGCTCTTACAATGATAGATATGGCAAGAAAGCAGATCCTCCCGGCTGTAAGCAGATTCTCCGGAGAGATCGCCAATACATTGTTAGCCAAGAGAGCGGTTTCTCCCAATGTCCCCGCGAAGATGGAGGAGGAACTGCTGATGCAGATTTCATCTTACTCAGATCAGGCCATGACGCAGGTTGTTATGCTTCAGACCCTGATCGCGAAGACGGATTTTGCGGATGAACTGGCAAGAGGACGGTATTATAAGGAACAGATTTTGCCTGCCATGGCGGCACTTCGAGCAACCTGTGATAAGATGGAGATGATGGTGGATTCGAAGATATGGCCGTTCCCGCAATACGGCGAACTTCTATTCGGAATTCAATAAACAGGAAACAGATTACGGCGCGGGGATTTTTCCTCGCGCTTTTTTGACAGGCAGGAATCAGCCTGCATGATTTACCGATTTGGAGGATATGAATGGCGTTGAAATTATGGCTCGGCCCTTCAGGAAGCGGCAAGACGCATGACATGTTTGCCTATGCAATCAAGAATGCACAGGAACATCCCGAACTTACCTATTACGTTATCGTGCCCGAACAGTTTACGCTTTCTGTTCAGCAGAAGCTTGTAAATATGCATCCGTCGCACGGTATATTGAACATTGACGTTTTAAGTTTTAATCGTTTGGCACATCGTGTTTTTGAGGAAGTAGGTTATGGCAAAAATGCGGGGGAACTGATTGATGATATGGCCAAGAACCTCATTTTGATGCATCTTTGCCGACAACATGAAGATAAACTCTGCTTTGTCGGTGAGAATCTGCATCATTTGGGCTATATCAGTGAAATCAAGTCCGTTATTTCGGAATTTATGCAATACAAGATCACACCGGACATGGCCGAAGCTATTGCGACAACGGCGCAGGAGACCGGTAACGACCGACTGGCTGCCAAAATGTCGGATATTGTTTTTTTGTACAAAGAATTTCTGACTTTTTTGGCCGATCGTTATTCCACCAAAGAGGAGCTGCTTACGCGTGTATCCGAAGTGATCCCGCAGTCGGATAAGATAAAGCAAGGCGTTTTCATTTTGGATGGATATACCGGTTTTACACCAGTTCAGTACGAATTGATCGGGCAGCTTCTGCGATATGCGAAGGATGTTCATATTTCCGTATTGATGGATTTAGCTGAAACATCGGCGGATGACTTTCTATCAAGCAGTGACGGAGGTCGCAGGTTTTTTCCGAGGCAGATTAAGGCGCAGGAACTGTTTGCCATGTCCAAAACGATGGTTTGTAAACTGGATAAGCTTGCCGAAACGTGTGGGTGCATACGGGAAAGTGATTATGAGACTCTTCTTGATCATAGCGGTAACGACTATCATAGCGGTAACGACCACAAATACGGCGACCATAAAAGGCGTACCGATATTCCGGCTCTTTTACATTTGGAAGCGAATTTGTTCCGTCCGAAATCAAGCGCTTTTGCCGGTGAGGCTTCCGAGATTACAATCGACTGTGCGGCAGATATGCATCGCGAAGTGGCTATTTTGGCGCGACGCATTATTCGGCTCGTTAAGCATACGGGGTGTCAATATAAAGATATAGCGGTTGTTTCGGCGGCATTATCGGAGTACCGACATGAAATAGAGGATGTGTTTTTATTGCATGACATTCCTTTCTTTATCGATCAGTCGCAACCTCTTTTGATGAATGCATTTGTGGAATATGTGCGTGCGCTTATTGATGTGGTGGCGGATTCGTATACATATGAGAGTGTATTCAGATTCTTACGTTCTTCACTTACGGATATACCGGAGGAAGATATTGATCTATTGGAGAATTATATTATTGCGAAGGGTATCTCCGGGAAAAGAGCGTGGCATGAAATGTTCGTATCCCCACTTTCGCGCCAAAAACTTCCGAAGGAGAGCGATGAGGACTATACGAACCGTATTACGGCCGAAATGTTGCATCTGAATGACATTCGTATTCGTGTTACGTGTATATTCGACAGATTTGCGGAGCTTTTGGGGAATCCGCAGGATAACAGGTGCAAGCTTCAGGTCTCGGTATTTACGGATGCTGTTGTAAATATGCTCGAGGAGAATCATCTGCGCGATGCACTGGATTTGCTGAGTGATGAATTCAGAGATAGCGGTGAGAAAGGGCTTTCGTCCGAATATGATCAAATATATGACAAAGTGATTCAAATATTTGACAGAATGCGTGACTTTCTCGGAGAGGACTCTATAACGATCGGAGAGTTTGTGACGCTTTTGGATGCATCCCTTAAGGAATTGCATACAGGAATTATTCCGTGCGGAACAGATTATGTACAGGTCGGTGACCTTACGAGAACACGTTTGTCGGAAGTAAAACACCTCTTTGTAGTGGGAGCAAACGAAGGATTTATTCCGTCGGTGACATCTTCCATGGGACTGTTGACGGATGCAGACCGGCGCATACTGTGCGATCAGCATCCGGACCTTGTATTGAAACCATCGATCCGTGAGAAGGGATATGAGCAAAGACTGTATCTGTATATGATGCTTACGAAGCCTTCCTGCGGATTGCATTTATCATATGCCGGTGTGAATCCGGACGGTGAAACATTGCGTCCTTCATATTTAATCTCTGTGTTCACCAAACTGTTTCCGACGGTGCCCATATCGTATGAAGACGGCAGTCTTTTAGAGGAAATTGTGGATAAGAGAAGCGCTCAAACGCTTGCTTTATCTCTTTATCGGGATGCGTTAAATAACAATGTTATTTATAAAAATGCGAATGATGATTTGAAGGATTACCTGCTGTTATTGAAATTGTGTACTTTGCTTCCGGATGTACGTGACCGTATCTGCTCGTTATTGGGAGATGATCTGACGAGAGTTTCTGAGGATAGTGACGGAACATTCCTTGCAAAGAAGACCGCTGAATTGCTGTACGGTAAGAAATTGACCGGTTCGGTCACAAGATTGGAAACATTTGCCAAGTGTGCATATAAGTATTATCTGTTATATGGTCTCAATCTGAGTGAGAGAGAAGTATTCTCTTTTGAACGAAACGATATGGGAATGGTATTTCACGGCGCATTGGAAAACTTCGGCGTCCTGATGAATGAACAGGGCAAAAACTGGTTTGATATTACTGTGGATGAAATGCATTCTTTGATGGATGAGGCAGTAAAGAGAACGGTGGCAGAAGATGGAATGGCTGCGTTATATGCAACAAAGCGAAGCGCATACCTTGTTAAGAGAATGTCTGCGATTATGAGAAGAACCGTAGATGTGTTATCATACCAGATTCGCCAGGGACGATTTGTTCCGGAGAATTTCGAAATGGGATTTGAAACATTATCCAATCTGGACAGTCTTAACTTTACACTGAGTCCGGAAGAAACGATGCGTTTGTACGGACGTATCGACAGAGTGGACGTATATCGGGATGAGGCAGTAACATACGTTAAGATTATTGATTACAAATCTTCCTCACATGATTTGTCTTTGGCAGCCGTTTATGAAGGCACACAGCTACAGCTGGTTGTATATCTGAATGTTGCGATGGAAATGCTTAAGCAAAGTCATCCGGGCGAGACGATTATGCCGGCCGGCGTGCTGTACTATCATATTGATGATCCGATGATTCAAACAGTGGAGACCGATTATGACAAGATTAATGCCGAGATACGTAAAACACTTAAAATGAGCGGATATGTAAGCAGCGAGAAGGATGTTGCACTTTTCATGGATGCTGCGCTTGATACCGAGAAGAAATCGGATGTTATCCCCGTATCGTATAAAGCCGATGGCACGTTTACGAAGAATTCTCATACATTATCAAGTGAAGAATTCGCTTTGGTGAGTGACTTTGTCAATGCGCGGATTACGCAGCTCGGCAGGCGAATTGTATCCGGTGACATTACGCCGAATCCTACGGACGAGAAGAACTGCAGTTATTGTGAATATCGCGCAATATGCAGATTACAAACGGCCGGATCACAAGTTACGGTTTCGTCTTCGGAGGATTCACAGGATACGGATACTGATGTGACCGATGAAACGGGCAAAGTCACGGATGAGGAGGCTCTTCTTCTGATGCGGCAGTTTTTGACAGAGCAATAAAGTTCTGCGGGTATGTTCCGTCTTTTGCGGAGCAAAATGGAGAGTAGAGAATATATGAAGTTTACACAGAAACAACAGGAAGCAATTGACAACAGAAATCATAATGTTTTGGTTTCGGCTGCGGCGGGATCGGGTAAAACGGCGGTTTTGTCACAACGGATATTGCATAGAATTACGGATAAAGATCACCCTGTGGACATTGATCATATTTTGGTGATGACTTTTACAAATGCCGCGGCAGCGGAAATGCGTGAGAGAATTCGTAAGGAGATTGAGAATGCACACAATGCCAATCCCTTGGATGATAATATTTCCAAACAGGAACAGTTGGTGCATAATGCCTGCATTTCCACGATTCACGGATTCTGCCAGCAGGTTATTCGGGATCATTATCTGGCAATCAATTTGGACCCTTCTTTTCGTGTGGGTGATGATAATGAGTGCAAATTAATGAAATCGGATGTCTGTGATGCAATGCTTGAAGAGTATTACACTGAGAGCGATGAAGACTTTATTCGGGTTGTGGAATGTTTGTCTGCCGGAAAGAGCGACGAGGAACTGCCCAAGATTATTATGAATCTTTATTCATTTGCACAGAGTTATCCAGATCCGGACGACTTTCTTGCAAGATGTGTGGCGAATTATGACTTTGCCTCCGAGGAAGAGATGGTTTCGTCGTATTGGTGGAATCAGATGCTTGATCATTTATCACAGACTGCCGATGAAGCGATAAAGAATTCATATAGGGCCCGGAATCTCTCGATCAGTGACGGAGCATCCGCCAAGTATGCGGAATTTTTTGAACATGAATACAAGATGATTGCCGATTTATCCAAGGCACAAACATATGACGAGTATCGCCGGATTCTTTCCTATATTTCGTTTGATCGTCTGCCGTCGGTAAGAAAAACGGATTCATCGGATGAAGAACTGACGGAAACCATTAAGAATCTGCGTGCAATCTACAAGGCCGATGTGCTTGCCATGGCTTCCCGGTGCACATCCGAGGTTTCGGAGATCTATGCTCAAATCAGTGCAATGAAGCGGATCACATCATGTTTGACCAGACTGGTCAAAGACTTTTCTCAAAGATTTTCGATGAAAAAGAGAGAGAAGAATATTATCGATTTTAATGATATGGAGCATTTCTGTCTGCAGATTCTTGCAGATCCTTTGATTGCATCGAAATATCGTGACTTTTATGAGGAAATATATGTGGATGAATATCAGGACAGCAATTTGACGCAGGAGATGATTCTGGATGCAATTTGCCGGAAAGAGGAGGGGCGTGCGAATCTCTTTTTGGTAGGTGACGTTAAACAGAGTATTTATCGCTTCCGTCTGGCTCGTCCCAATTTATTCCTGGATAAATATGAAGCCTATCCGCAAAATCCCGGCATGAATCATCGAATTGATCTGTCGGATAATTTCCGGTCCAGGTTATCGGTGATTGATTGTATTAATGCGGTATTTTCCGTAAATATGACGCGTGAAAACGGTAAGATCGAATATGATGAAAATGCCGAATTGCATTACGGCGGACTGTACGAAGGAAAAGAGGACATTAATTTGCCGGAGTCGGTTTCTTCCAAAGAGGAACTGTATAAGCCGGAATTGTGGATGATTCAAAAGGATCCGGAACTGGACGATAAGCGATTGCAGGCACTTGCCATCGGACAAAGAATTCGGCAGATGGTCGGCAAATATCCGGTTTTCGATAAGAAGAGCGAAACTTACCGTCCGATGAAATATGGAGATATCGCGGTGCTGATGCGCAATTTGAAAGGTCATGCCGAGGTATATCGTAAGGTGTTTGATGATATGAATATACCGGTGCGGGTATCCTGTGATCAGGGATATTTTGATACGCTTGAAGTGCAGGTTGCGCTTTCTGCATTGTCTGTTATCGATAATCCGAGGCAGGACATTCCGTTGATGGTTGTTCTTAAATCTTTCCTGTGTGACTTTTCCGATGAGGAAATTGTTACATTATGTACAAAATATCCCGGGGAACATTTGTATGATTCTGTTCTTGCTGCGTCAACGGAAGCAGAAGAGAAACATGCAAAGGACTTCATCGATCAGTTGAATCGATATCGCAAAGCATCTAAATACAAATCGGTTTATGACATTCTGTCATTGATAATATCGGGAGACTTTGCGGACAGAATCTGTCTGATGGATCATGGAGCGCAGCGTATGGCCAACCTGCGTATGCTATTGCGTAAGGCCGAGAAATACGGAATGCTTTCTTATAAAGGAATCTTTCATTTCATTCGGTATATTGAACAGATTCGTAAGTATGAGATTGATTTTGGTGAAGCATCGGATGAATCCGGTGACGGTGATTGTGTATCCATTATGACGATTCATAAGAGCAAGGGATTGGAATTCCCGGCATGCTTTGTGACTTCGCTCCATAAGTTACGTTCCAAAAAGGATGAAAGTAAAAGTGTTATTTGCGATATGGATTACGGAATCGGCATGGATTATATTGATCCTGAATTGCGAATTCGGAAAGGAAATCTGTTAAAGAGTGTAATCGCCGAACATCTGGCCGATGAGAACTCTGCGGAAGAAATGCGGGTATTTTATGTGGCTCTTACGCGTGCAAGAGAATACTTATTTATGACGGCCGTAACGAATGATATGCAAAAGGATTTCTACCAAAAGGTGGGCGGTGAGAGCAATTCGTTTCTGGGATTGTTGTCAAACGCATATCGAAACGGGAATCTGGCCGGGAAAATGCTCGTCCGGGAAGTGGATGTTCATGACATTGTGTCACAAAATGTAAGAGACGAACTGTCGTATCGAAATCGACGGGATCTGTTATATCGTGCACTCTTTTCCGGAGACGTTTCGGAAGAAGACAAACTTCACATGCGTGCATATTTGGACGATTGTATAATGGAATATGAATTCACGGAAGATCCGAATCGTCCCATTAAAATGTCTGTTTCCGAGATTAAGAAGAAGAGTCTTGCCGCACAGGAAGATTTGCAGGACAACGCCGATCTTTCCCCGGAGAACAGCGTCGATATGTATAAGGCAGAAGAGGCAATCAAAAGAGGTCGCGCTACCAAGGGTGCTTTATACGGGAGTGCTTTTCACCGTATGTTGGAAATATGGGATTATTCATATCCGCAGGATCAGGAAAGCGTGACGCAATATTTCGAGAAAGAATTTGCGCTCGGTCGAATGGAAGCGGAATGGAAGGATGTTGTTCGTTACACGGATGTTGTGACTTTCTTACAATCCCCTCTTGCCAAACGCATGCAAACAGCGTCCAAACAGAATTTACTGAAACGTGAGCAACCGTTTGTAATCGGTCAGCAAAGCAATCCCGAAGAACCTATGTATCTGGTGCAGGGTATTATCGATGCTTATTTTGAGGAAGACGGTGAGATTGTTGTGGTTGACTATAAGACCGATGCCGTATCGGACGAGAAGGATTTGATCCGAAGATATAAGGTACAGCTTGATTATTACAGGGATGCCTTGATGCGTCTTACGGGGATGAATGTCAAGGAAGAAATCATTTATTCCACAAGACTGAAACGTTCCATTTTGATTTGCTAAAGGGTGACGTTTTGTGGTAAATATAAATGGGAGGCTTTGGCATGGAGAAGAAAGAATGTACATTAAAATATGGACTGGGATATGTTGAGATTGCGGCGTCTGTGCTGACTGCATTGTGTTTTGTGCTTTTACACTATTTGGAGACGTTGATTCCCAATGCATCGATGCGTGCCATTTTTGAGGAATATATCAGTTTTCCCTATTTGCTTTTGGCAGTAATTTCGGTATTGTTCGGTTCAACTACCGGTGCTTTATCCGGATTCGCGGGTATGGCTCTTTACGATGTCATCTTTTTGAACGGCTTTTCGTGGGGCGATGCACTTGAGGCGATGATTTTTGGACTGATTCTCGGGTTCTTCTGCGATCATTTCAAAGCACGTGAGGGTCATATGGGAAAGCGCGAAATGGTTGATTTCGGTATTTTGCTTTCGATCGATATGATTATTGTGTCTGCGCTGTTTAGATCTGTGGAAGCGGTGCTTCGTTTGTCGCCGAATCTGCTTTCGGATGTTGGCAAATATTTAAAGGAAACGGTCGGCGTGTGTTTGTTTGTTGGCATTGTGGGTGCATTTACACTGCGCTTTATAAGCTTTCTGATTTATCGCTTTTCGCTTCGCAAAGGGGCTTGATTTATCGCTTTTTGCTTTGTATGGAAGCTTGATTGATTTTGAGGGCAAGCAGCTGCTTCTTTACGGCGGGGATCATCATTAAAATTATGGTAATAATGCCTTCCGCGTAGATATAGGAACCGTTATAACAGATGGAGTACCAAAGGGGGTTCCATCCTTCGGGCGCATAAGAAGCCCAGAATATGTAACCGGACAGAGTCGCGAATATAAAGCGACCGGTGATTCCGAGTAAATAGCCGAGATATAAGTCTCGGCTTTTTTGATACAGAAGTCCTGAAAGCCCGAGACTTCCGAAAGCAAGAACATAATCAATGATCACTTGCAGGGGCGTGTAGAAATCCGGCTTGATGACAAACTGTAATAATCCGTATGTTATTGCGGCAGAGAAAGAATAGACCGGACCGTATATGTATCCGATCAAGGTAATAAACATCATGCTGCATAAAGTCACGGAGCCGCCCATGGGCAGAGAAAACAGTTTGATTAATGATGTGATTGTGGCAAGAGCAAGGCTCATACCGCATACAACGAGTGCATTAACAGATTTGTTTTTCATAGGTTCACTTCCTTTCGCCGGTACGAACCGGATCAAGTTATAAGGGTTAGAATTACATTCAGTCTCAGAACAATACAATCGGTATTGCTCACCCCTAGTGTCACTTTTGTATACTAATTCAAGGATGGTTTTCTGTCAATCATTGCGACTTGTTAATGATTGTGGTAGAATGCATAGTGTATGCTTATGTGCATTGTGAGGTTTTTAGGATGGATCAGATCGCAGTACTTATTCCGTGTTATAACGAATGTAAGACGATTGCCAAGGTAGTTACCGATTATAAGACGGCACTTCCGGAAGCAACAATATATGTATATGACAACAATTCCACCGATGGTTCCGCAGAACTTGCCAAAGCGGCGGGCGCCAAGGTGCGATATGAATATTTGCAGGGTAAGGGAAATGTTATTCGACGTATGTTTGCCGAAATTGATGCCAAATGCTATTTGATGGTAGATGGTGACGATACTTATTCCGCTGAGAATGCGAGAGCGATGGTAACGCCTGTACTTACGAAGAATTGTGATATGGTTATCGGCGATCGTTTAAGCTCAACATATTTTGAAGAGAACAAACGTCCTTTCCATAATTTTGGAAACAGTCTGGTACGTAAATCCATCAATATTTTGTTCCATAGTGATATTCGCGATATTATGACAGGATATCGTGCATTTAGTTATCGCTTCGTCAAGACATTCCCTATTTTGTCCAAAGGATTTGAAATAGAGACCGAGATGACTATTCATGCGATCGATAAGAACATGCAGATGGAAAATGTTGTGATTGATTACAGAGATCGTCCGGACGGAAGCGAATCCAAACTGAATACATATTCGGACGGCTGGAAAGTTTTGATGACGATTTTGCGTTTGTATCGTATTTATCGTCCGTTTCAGTTTTTCGGTGTGTTGGCATTTCTGCTGGCTATTGTGTCGATAGGATTTTTCATACCGATTCTGACATTGTTTTTCAAAACACATGAGGTACCCAATATTCCGACACTTGTAATGTGCGGATTCGTAATGATTGCGGCGGTTCAATCATTCTTCTCGGGAATGATTCTGGACAGCCTGAAACAAAAAGAAAGACAGGATTTCGAAATACAACTTCGTAAAGTTGGAAGACGTATTAAGGATAAGAAGATAAAGAAGAATGGATAACAGACCAAAAAGAAGAGCACAATCTATACAGGATATGTTGGATAATCCGACTGCAGCTTCAACAAGAAGAAGCGGTTATACGGGTCCCAAAACGGAATATCGTTCCTCGTCTGTTTCCGATCGCTCTACGGGAGCATGGTCGACTTCCGATATTTCATCCCGTATATCTACAACCGGAGGAAGCATTTCAAGAAGTGCCGGTGCCGATTTCAGAGGAGACGGTTCGTTCAATCGTTTAAACGGAAATGCACCTGCCGGGGGATCGGCAAGAACATCCGGTGGATACAGCGGCCCAAGGAATCCGAATGCATCCGGCGGATACAGCGGCCCAAGGAATCCGAATGCATCCGGCGGATATAACGGACCTCGGACTGCAAGTGCATCCGGCGGATATAAGAAGAATCCGTCGGGAGCAGGTCGCCTGCCGAAAGAATTGGCCGGTATTTTGGATTATGCGTGGATTGTTTATATGGTGTTGCTGTTTGCATGTGTCATGACGGCAGTTCTGTATTATAACAGTCATCATAAAGTGGTAAACGGATATTCGTTCCCGAATGATATGATTACAAGTTCGGGCGTCATTAATAATATTTTTGACGATTATTTTGTGGGCGGTGCATTAGGAAGCGGCGCCGGATTTGCCAAACATTTGCCCGGCAATACTGCTGCTGCATCCGAACCTTCGGATTCCGTACCTTCGGATAGTCAGGATAGTACATCCGCGATTACCGATGAAAACGGTAATCCGATCACATCATCAGCTCCGAATACAACGACCGGTGCTGCCATGGCCTTGGATACCGGCGGTGATTACGGAAACTATACCGCTGCAGCATCTCATAGTGAGGTACTTACACAGTTACAAGGCGCGATTGCTTCGGGTGATATCGGATTCGTTGGACGTAAGCTTGCATACAAAGATGAAACGACCGGTAATCTGTACGGTTATCCTCAGTCGATTGTGGAACATTTTACCGAGTACATGCAGAATAATCCCGACAAGCTGACTGCGTTTATTGCAGCTGTCGGTCCGGAGAATTATGCCGGAGAGAATGAAGGCGCACATATAATTGTATTGCCGCTTATTCGCTTTACGGTAAATATGGGATTCAATAATACCACTCTTTCTATATCCGGCTTCTCGGATCGTTTGTTGAATGCAGGGGATTCCGCAACCCTTTGCCCGCTTCTTCCGTGCATGTATACCATCAAGGTGTCAAACGATGCAGGTATACAGACTTCCGAAATTGAAGCGAATTTAAAAGAGGGTAATTTAAAAATCAATATAGGAACAAAGCAGTAAATGAGGACCAAATCTATTCGAAATAACTTTATAAAAGGTGCTATCGCCGTACTATGTGCGGCGATAGTTTTGTTTGTGACATCCCGCATTCTTCTTTTGTTGGATTTTGACGGGATTGCACAGGTGCGATCGCTTTACAAACAACCGAAGAATACCGTAGATCTGTTGATGATTGGCGGATCTCACGTTCATGCAAATATTAATACAGGAGAATTGTGGGACGAACATGGCATTGCGTCTTATGAACTGAGTACTGCCGAGCAACCTTTATGGAGTACCTATTATTTGTTACGTGAAATGTACAAAAGTCAGAGCCCGAAGGTTGTTGCGCTGGAAATATCATCGCCTGCGATGCATCGGGAAGAGGTCAGCCTGATTTATTGGGTGGAGTCAACCATGTATGGCATGAAGTGGGGGTCGAATCGTGTAAACATTATGAAATCCAATTCTACAGGAGAAGAATCGTGGGATTATTTGTTGCCTCTTCATGTGATGCATGGCAGATATAATGATCTGGAAGAGAAGGATTTTACGGATGAAGGTGTCGGCGCATCGTTTAAGGGATTTCATCCGATAAATGTAGTTGCTCCGCAGACCAAATCCGATCTTTCGCATGTGACGGGCAGAGAACCGTTATCCGATAAAAATGCCGAATATTTGCAGAAGATAATTGACCTGGCTGCAGAGCATCAATCGGAACTTTTGTTTTTCTGTACTCCTTATGTTGCCAAGGAAGAGGAGCAGGTGATTTTGAATACCATTTCCGATATTGCGGATGCAAACGGAATAATGTATTTGGACGGTAATGCAGATTCCGAAGCAATCGGGATAGACTTTGAAACGGATTTTCGTGATGATACGCATTTGAATTTCTCGGGTAGTGACAAATATACGGAGTATTTCGGAAATGTTGTGACAGATACTTTCCATCTGCCGGATCATCGCGGGGATGCGAAATATGCTTCCTGGGATGCGGATGCCCTTCGTTGGCGTACACTATGGGCTGACGAAAGTATGCGTTATAACGAAGATGGAGCGTATTGTTTGCAAACGGCAGCAGATCCTGCGTATATAACGGTCATATCCGTCGGAAACATCAATACGTTGTCCAATTTAACACCGCCTCATATTTATTCTTTGTCCGAAGCAGGCATTCAGCAGAATATGATTCTGCCGGATACGGTATATGTCGTAAATAATGGGCAGATATTGTTCCAGAACAGTTCGTTGGAATTTAAGATGTCCGTACCGATAGATACCGATACGTTGTACATATCACGAAAGTCACATGAAAGCGGAGAAGATGACGGTCATTTGTTCTCCACACGGTTCTATTATAATACGGAATCGCATGACCTTACCGGCAGCGGTATTGAGATATTTATTTATGATATGGTAAACCATGATCTTGTAAAAGATATGCAACTGCTTCCCTAAATAAAGTATTGCAATTTGGAAAGACTTTTAGTAAGATGGGTATTGGAAACGTTACCAGCAACGATTCCAATGCCCATTTTATTTGATTTGGCGCTATTGTTGGCTGTGTTTCCAAATGCATATTCGAAAACGGTTTTTATTTATTTACGGATGGGAGATTAAAAATGAGTTTTCAGAAACTTAGAACAGAAGTATTTCAGATGGAGTTGGAGACAAAGCTTTCACAGTGTGCACAGAGTGTTTACGGCAAAACATTGCGTGAACTCAGCGATCCGGAATGCTATTTTGCATTACTTACGGTTGTGAAAGAGTATTTGGAACATATTCCGACACTTTCCGGAGACAAGAAAATTTATTATGTATCGGCAGAATTTTTGATCGGTAAGCTTTTGTCAAATAATCTGATCAATTTGGGATTGTATGAAAGTGCTGCCGATATTTTTAAGAAGAACGGGCATGATCTTGCCGCAATCGAAGAGATTGAACCGGAACCTTCTTTGGGAAACGGTGGCCTTGGACGTTTGGCCGCATGTTTTTTGGATTCCATTGCAACACTTGGACTTCCCGGAGACGGAATCGGCCTTTTGTATCATTACGGATTGTTTAAGCAGGTTTTCAAGGATAATTTACAGACAGCACAGCCAAACGAATGGATTGAAAAGGACGGATGGCTGAAGAAAACGGATATATCTTTTGATGTCTGCTATGGCAGTCATAAAGTTAAAGCGGTTATGTATGATCTGGATGTTGCAGGATATCAGAATGGCAAGAATGCACTGCATTTGTTTGATATCGAGTCGATTGACGAGAGCATCGTTGAGGATGGCATAAGCTTTGACAAAGAGGATATCGAAAAGAACCTTACGTTGTTTCTGTATCCCGACGATTCCGATGAGGCGGGTAATTTACTGAGAATATACCAGCAGTATTTAATGGTCAGCGCCGGTGCGCAGCTTATTTTGCAGGATATGCATCGCAATCATTATGATTTGCACGAGATGTATAAGCATGCGGTTATTCAGATTAACGATACACATCCGACGATGATTATTCCCGAATTGATTCGTATTTTGACGGAAGACAAGGCAATGCCTTTGGATGAGGCAATTTCCATTGTCAGACAGACCTGTGCTTATACGAACCATACCATTCTTGCGGAGGCATTGGAGAAATGGCCCCTTGAGTATCTTGAGAAAGTTGTGCCGCAGCTTGTTCCGATCATCAAAGAACTGGATAAGAGAGTTCGTGCCGAATACGATGATCCCAGGGTACAGATTATTGATGAAAATGACAGAGTGCACATGGCACATATTGATATTCATTACGGATTCTCCATTAACGGTGTTGCCGCTCTGCATACCGAAATACTGAAGAATTCGGAATTGAAACATTTTTATGATATTTATCCCGATAAGTTTAACAACAAGACAAACGGTATTACTTTCAGAAGATGGTTGTTATCCTGCAATCCGCAGCTTGCCGCCTATATCTCGGAATTGATCGGTGACAGCTATAAGCGCGATGCGTCTCTTCTTGCCAAATTGATGGAGTATACGGAGAATGAAGAAGTTCTTAACAGACTGTCCGAAATCAAGATGAACCGTAAAAAGGAATTGGCTGCTTACATTCTGAAACATGAAAATGTTGAGATCAATCCCGATTCGATATTTGATATTCAGGTGAAGCGTATGCATGAATACAAGCGTCAGCAGATGAACGCATTGTATATCATTCATAAGTATTTGGAGATTAAGAGCGGCAAGATTCCTTCGCGTCCCATGACTTTTATATTCGGTGCCAAAGCTGCTCCCGCATATGTTATCGCGCAGGATATCATTCATTTGATCCTCTGCCTGAGCAAGATCATTAATAATGATCCTGATGTGAAGGATCACATGAAAGTCATTATGGTTGAGAATTACAACGTATCGTATGCGGAGAAGCTTATTCCGGCCTGTGATATTTCCGAACAGATTTCTCTGGCTTCCAAGGAGGCATCCGGTACCGGTAATATGAAGTTTATGCTGAACGGTGCGGTTACACTGGGTACGCTTGACGGCGCAAATGTGGAGATTCATGACTTTGTCGGAGACGATAATATCTATACGTTCGGTAAGGATGCCGATACGGTTATTAAGTTGTATGACGAGAGTGCATATGTTTCGAAAGATTACTACGAGAAGAGTAAAGTGATTGCCGAGGCGGTTGACTTTATCGTAAGTAAGAAGATGCTTGCGGTTGGCCATAAAGAGAATCTTCAACGCTTGTATAAAGAGTTGCTGCATAAGGACTGGTTTATGACTCTTCTGGATCTGGAAGAGTATATTGCCGTAAAGGATCGGGCGTTTGCCGATTACGAAGACAGAATGAGTTGGGCAAAGAAGAGCCTTGTGAATATTGCTCAGGCCGGATTCTTCTCTTCGGATCGTACAATTGCGGAGTACAACAGAGATATTTGGCATATAGTAGAAAGATAATTCGGAGGGTATTGTAAGTTGGAAACGATTACCATTAAAGATATTGCCAGAATTTGCGGTGTCGGTGTCAGCACTGTCAGTCGTGCGCTTAATGATCATCCCGATATTAATCCCGAAACGCGGCAGAAGGTTATGGAAGTGGTGGAACAGTATGGTTTTGTGCCGAATAACAGTGCGCGTAATCTCAAAATCACGGATTCCAAAACCATCGCTGTACTTGTGAAAGGAATCAGTAATCCGTTCTTTGTAAAAATGATCAAGATCATGGAGCAGGAAATTATCAGCCGGCATTTTACACTGGAACTTCGTCATGTGGATGAATCGGTTGATGAAGTGGAAGTTGCCTGTGAACTTGTCAAAGAGAAGAAATTGCAGGGAATAGTCTTTTTGGGCGGTCGATTCAATCATTCGCGTGAGAAATTAAAAAGAGTCGGTGTTCCGATTGTGTTAAGTACGATTTCCGGACGTGAGGAGTTTGCCGGATTGTGTTCGTCCATTGCGGTAGATGACGTTGCGGAGAGTAAGAAAATCGTTGATTATTTATGTGATATGGGACATAAAGACATTGCGATTATCGGCGCTTCCGATGAGGATTCGAGTATCGGTAAATTAAGAAATGCCGGGTATGAAAAGGCTCTTTCGGAGCACGGAATCAAGATTCGTCCGGAACTTATCTTCCCGATGGATAATACGATTGATACGTATACTATGGAGAATGGATATGCCGTTATGAAACGCATTTTGGAATCAGGCGTTTCATTCAGTGCGGTTTATGCTATTTCCGATACATTGGCAATCGGCGCCTGCCGTGCCCTTTATGAAGCGGGGATCAGTGTTCCCGAGAATGTTTCGATTGCCGGATTTGACGGAATCGATGCGGGCGCATTTTTTTGTCCGTCCCTGACAACGATACGTCAGCCGTTTGAAAAGATGGCGGTGGAAACAATACGTCAGTTGTTTTATGTAATTGACGGAGGCGAATCTTACAGAACCAAGTTCTTTGACGGTGAGCTTTATGAGGGCGAATCGGTTAAAAAGATTAACTGACAGGAAATAATAAAAGTGAAGGGATGAACACTCCCTTCACTTTTAATTTTGATAAAGTCAAACATATCCATTTTGGGTCAATGAAGATATATTCTATTTGGAAAGATTGGAATTCTGGTATTGCGGATTGTCGGAGACATCTGTTGAAAACCATTCGGGCGGCGTAAATGCGTTGGCCTCCGCTTCCGATTCGAATTCCACTTCTGCGATAATCAAGGGCGCCAAATCCCGCGCAAACAGATCTAACTCGATTGTATATTTACCGTACGGAATCAGAACCCGTTTCTTGGAAATGATTCGTCCTTCGCATTTGGGCAGCAGACTTTCGTATGCGTCCTTATTCAGGGGGAGGTTATACTCCTCGCGAACCATACATCCCTTCCCTTTGTATGTCATATAATAATTGTCATTTTCTTTGCGGATCCTGATGACCGGTTCTCTGCACAGATATCCCTGCTCGATAAGGCAAAAGTCATAGTCCGCCAGATTCTCGGGCTTAAATTTAATTAAAAATTTGCGTTCGATTTCCATATTTTCCATCCCTGTGTGTAAATTCCTCCGGGGTGTGCTTTATAAATGCAGGCAGACCGGGGCAGAAAAAGTAAGTTGATATGTTGAAAATATGTTTACAGTATAGTTAAATAAATAGGAAATGTCTATGTCGGCATAAATTGTTTTGATAAGGAGAAATGGTATGGAGAAAAAGATATACATGTTTTTGGCAGATGGGTTTGAAACGGTGGAAGCGTTGGCAGTTGCGGATTTGTTGTATCGCGCGGATGTGCCGGTACGAACCGTCAGTATTTCGGACACAAAACGTGTCGTAAGTTCGCATAATATTCCGGTGGAAGCGGATATCTTCCTTTCGGATGTGGATTTTGAGAATGCGGATATGCTGATCTTGCCGGGCGGTGGTCCGGGAACCAAAAACCTTGCAGCCTGCAATTTGCTTATGAACCGGGTAGATGAATTTGTTAATTCGAATCGCTATGTGGCTGCTATTTGTGCGGCTCCTGCACTTATATTGGGAGAACGCGGACTGCTGAAAGGAAGAAAGGCAATTTGTTATCCCGGAATGGAGAACCATCTTCGCGGTGCCATTGTTACAACAGAAAGTGTTGTAACGGACGGTAATATCATTACTTCCAGGGGAATGGGAACAGCCATTGATCTGGGTCTTAAATTAGTGGAAATAATGAAAGGCGAAGAGACTGCCCGCGCTTTGGCGGAAGGAATTGTCTATAATAATTAACGGGGAATTGTATACGGACTGTTGAATAACGTGTTTTCCTTTATTTTTGGCATTTGTTATGCTATAATATCTTGGATTGCGTATACAGCGCATAAATAAAGCGATGAATATAAAGAAGTGAAAGAGAGGATTTTTTAAATGAGCGTACAGGTTGAGAAACTTGAGAAGAACATGGCCAAATTGACAATTGAAGCAAGTGCTGAGGAATTTGCGAAAGCACTGACAGCTGCTTACAACAAGAATAAGAATAAAATGAGTGTTCCCGGATTCCGTAAGGGCAAAGTTCCTCAGGCTATGATTGAGAAAATGTATGGTGCTGGCGTATTCTATGAAGATGCTGCCAATATTTTGATTCCCGATTGCTATGAGAAGGCATATGAAGAAGTTTCAAACGAAATCGAAATCGTATCTTCACCGAAGATTGAAGTTACACAGTGCGAAAAGGGTAAGAGCTTTATCTTTACGGCAGAAGTAGCATTAAAGCCCGAAGTAGAACTTGGTAAGTACAAAGGCGTTAAGATTGAAAAGATTGACACGGAAGTTACCGATGAGGAAATTGATGCTGCTATCGAAAAAGAACGTGATAACAGTGCAAGAACAATTACCGTAACAGATCGTCCCATAAAGGATAAGGATATTGCAATCATCGATTTCGAAGGTTTTGTTGACGGTGTTGCATTTGAAGGCGGTAAGGGCGAGAATCACAGCCTGACGATCGGTTCCGGTCAGTTTATCCCCGGCTTCGAAGAACAGCTTATCGGAGCAAATACAGGTGATGAAGTTGATGTGAATGTGACTTTCCCCGAAGATTATCATGCAGAAGAGTTGAAGGGTAAAGCTGCACTCTTCAAAGTAAAAGTTAACGAGATTAAAGAGAAAGAACTTCCGGAACTTGACGATGAGTTCGCTTCCGAAGTATCGGAATACGATACGTTTGCCGAGTATAAAGAGAGCGTTCGCAAGAACCTTTCCGAGAAGAAAGAAAGCGAAGCAAAGGATCGTAAGGAAGATGCTGTTATCGAAGCAATCGTTGCCGATTCCAAGATGGAAATTCCCGAGGCCATGATCGATTCTCAGACACGTCAGATGGCAGATGATTATGCGATCCGTTTGCAGCAGTCAGGTTTGTCATTGGAGCAGTATTTCATGTTCACAGGTCTTGATAAGGACAAATTCCTTGAGCAGATGAAGCCCGGCGCATTGAAGAGAATTCAGTCCCGCCTCGTTTTGGAAGCTGTTGTTGCTGCCGAGAAGTTTGAAGTCAGCGATGAAGAATATGATGCAGAAATTGCCCGTATGGCTGAAGCATACAATATGGAAGCTGACAAGCTTACGGAAATGGTCGGCGAATACGAGAAGAAGCAGATCATTGATGATTTGAAGGTTAAGAAAGCAGTTGATTTCGTAGTTGAGAAGGCAGTTGAGAAATAATTTGTTTCAGAAAGGCAGAAAATATGAGTTTAGTACCTTATGTCATTGAACAGACAAGTCACGGCGAGAGATCATATGATATCTATTCCCGTTTATTAAAGGAACGTATTATTTTCCTTGGGGAAGAAGTAAATGAAACAACGGCCAGCCTTGTTGTAGCTCAGATGATGTTTTTGGAAGCGGAAGATCCTGATAAAGATATTCATTTCTATATTAACAGCCCCGGCGGAAGCGTAACGGATGGTTTTGCGATTTACGATACAATGCATTACGTTAAGTGCGATGTTGCTACATATTGTATCGGTATGGCAGCAAGCATGGGCGCATTCCTTTTGGCGGGCGGCACGAAGGGTAAGAGATTCGCACTTCCCAACGCTGAGATTATGATTCATCAGCCTCTTGGCGGAGCAAAGGGTCAGGCAACCGAGATTGAGATTGCTGCGAAGCAGATACTTCGTACAAAAGAGAAAATCAATCGTCTTCTGGCTGAGAATTGCGGTCAGCCGTATGAAGTTATCGCTGCCGATACAGAGCGTGATAATTGGAAGAGCGCTGAAGAAGCACTTGAGTATGGTCTGATCGATAAGATCATTGCAAGCAGAGCATAAGGAGCATCGGAAATGTCAAAAATGTCAAAAGACGATCTCTGTTGTTCGTTTTGCGGAAAAACACAGAGTGAGGTTCGCAAGCTGATTGCCGGACCGAACGGAACGTTTATCTGTGATGAATGCGTCGGCGTTTGTATGGAGATTATCGAAGAAGAGTTTGAAGACGAACCGGAAGCGGATGAGTCTGTCGAGACTGAGATTAATTTAAAGAAACCGCAGGAGCTGAAAGCGCTTTTGGATGAGTGCGTGATCGGACAGGATGAGGCGAAAAAGGTCCTTTCGGTTGCGGTCTACAATCATTATAAGAGAATCCTTTATCAAAAGGAATCCGAAGTCGAATTGCAGAAGAGCAATATCATTATGTTAGGACCTACCGGTAGCGGTAAGACTCTTCTGGCACAGACGCTTGCCAAGATTATTAATGTTCCTTTTGCAATCGCGGATGCCACGGCTCTTACCGAAGCGGGTTATGTCGGAGAAGACGTTGAGAATATATTGCTCAAAGTCATACAGGCAGCCGATTATGATCTTAAGAAAGCGGAACACGGAATTATCTATATTGATGAGATAGATAAGATTACGAAGAAGAGCGAGAATGTTTCCATTACGCGAGATGTTTCGGGTGAAGGCGTTCAGCAGGCACTCTTAAAGATTATTGAAGGCACAGATGCATCGGTTCCTCCTCAGGGCGGACGCAAACATCCGCATCAGGAATTGATTCCGATTAATACAACGAATATTTTGTTTATATGCGGCGGTGCTTTTGCCGGCCTGGACAAAATTATTGAAACTCGTTTGGATCGCAAGTCCATCGGATTTAATCAGGAGATTGCCAAGAAGTCGGAGCATGAGGTTGGAGAACTGTTGAAACAGGTTCAACCGGAAGATCTGATTAAATTCGGGTTGATTCCCGAATTTGTCGGTCGAGTACCGATTTGCGTATCTTTGGAAGGTTTGGATGAGAATGCACTCGTTCGAATCCTCAAAGAACCCAAGAATGCCATTATTAAGCAGTATCAGGAATTGTTCTCACTGGATGGCGTGGAACTTGAGTTTGATGACGAAGCGATTCGTGAGGTAGCACATCAGGCATATCAGAAGAAGACCGGTGCAAGAGGATTGCGTTCGATTCTCGAGAAGGTTATGAACGATCTGATGTTTGCGATCCCATCCGATGAGTCGATTATCAAATGTATTATTAAGAAGGAAACGGTTGAGGGCGGTGATCCCGAAATCGTTCGTAAAGACAAATAACAGAGTTAGCATGAAATGATATTGACCCGTCTTTCATATGGTGAAAGGCGGGTCAAAAACAATACAATTATGGAAAGACGAATTAGTAAAAAGAAGATGCCCGCTGTGGCATTGCGAAATCTGGCAGTACTGCCGGGAATGATTATTCATTTTGATCTTAACCGATCTGTTTCTATTAAAGGTGTAGAGCAGGCAATGATGAAAGATCAAAAGCTTTTTTGCGTTGCGCAGAAAGACCCTTCCTGCGACAATCCGCAAGAGGCCGAACTGCACGAGATCGGAACGATTGTTGAAATAAAGCAGCTTTTGAAATTGCCGAACAATGTTGTTCGTGTTTTGGTGGAAGGAATTGACCGTGCAAAGCTCTTTTCTCTTGCCGAGGCGGATGATTTTCTCCTGGCAACGGTTGGTGAACTGCGCCCCGATGATGATGTGACAATTCCTATTACGACCGATACCGCACTTCTCGATCCGAATTCGATGAGTGACGAAGAAATAGAGGCTTCTCATGCTCGGTTGAAAGAATTGACTGCAATGGTCAATATGCTTCGCGAACTCCTGAATTCCTATCTGGAGTATCATCCGAAGATGTCGAAGGTGCTGTATAAACAATTTGAGGATGCATCAACTCTTTCACAGCTTCTGGACAGTGTGGCAATTAACTTGCAGATGAACTATCCGGACAGACAGCTTCTGTTGGAGACGGTTTCCGTTTCCGAACGATTTATGGCGCTTGTCACCATTATGTCGCGGGAAGTGGACGTATTAAATATTAAGAAAGATATTGCCGCAAAGATTAAGAAACGTGTGGACCAGAATCAACGTGAATATGTATTGCGTGAGCAGATGCGTCTGATTCGGGAAGAACTCGGTGAAACATCGACACTGGCCGATGATGAGGAGTCATATCGTAAGAAAACACAGGAATTGTGTGCCCCACAGGAAGTCAAAGACAAGATTCTCCGTGAAATCGACAGACTGGGGAAGATGCATGACAATTCTTCCGATGCGGCGGTATGCAGAGGTTATATCGAAACACTTTTGGAACTTCCCTGGGATAAATCTTCCGAGGACAGTTATGATATTCAAAAGGCAGAGTATATTTTGAACCGGGATCATTACGGGTTAGATAAAGTCAAAGAGCGTATGCTCGAATTCCTGGCCGTACGGTCTTTGACGAACAAAGCCGACACACCGATCATCTGTCTTGTCGGACCTCCGGGTGTCGGTAAAACAAGCATTGCCAAATCCGTTGCCGAAGCTTTGGATAAGAAATATGTTCGTATTTGTCTGGGCGGTGTACGTGATGAAGCCGAGATTCGAGGCCATCGCAGAACGTATGTGGGCGCAATGCCCGGCAGGATTGCGGCTGCAATAAAGTCGGCCGGTGTGAATAATCCACTGATGCTTTTGGATGAAATTGACAAAATGAGCAGTGATTATCGTGGTGATACGGCGTCGGCGCTTTTAGAAGTTCTTGACGGAGAGCAGAATGGCCGATTTGTAGATCATTATGTGGAAATACCGATGGATCTGTCCAATGTGCTGTTTATAGCAACGGCCAATTCCATGGCAGATATACCGAAGCCTCTTTTGGATCGTATGGAGGTTATCGAGGTAAGCAGTTATACCGAAAATGAGAAGATGCATATTGCTAAGGAACATCTTCTTACGAAGACGATTCGAAAGAACGGTTTGCCGTCTCGAAGCATCACAATCAATGATGCGGCACTGCGTCAGATCATTCGTGGATATACGGCGGAAGCAGGTGTGCGTAATCTGGAGCGAAAGCTTGGCGAAATATGCCGTAAAGCTGCCAGAAAGATTATATCCGACGGTGATCGGTGTGTTCGTATTACGATGAAGAATCTCGAGGAGTATCTCGGCAAACCCAAGCATCACTATGATAAGGCTAACAAATCCGATGAAATCGGAATTGTCAGAGGACTTGCATGGACAAGTGCCGGCGGTGATACGTTGTCCATAGAAGTAAACATGATGCCCGGCAAGGGAGAGATTCAACTGACCGGACAATTGGGCGACGTAATGAAAGAGTCCGCTCTTACGGGAATCAGTTTCATACGTTCAATTGCGAAAAAGGAGGGAATTCTTCCGGAAGTATTTGAGAAGAATGACTTTCATATGCATATTCCGCAGGGCAGTGTTCCGAAGGATGGCCCAAGTGCCGGTATTACCATGGCAACCGCAATATACTCGGTTGTTTCCGGAAGGAAAGTCAGAGCCAATCTTGCCATGACCGGGGAGATCACTTTGCGCGGACGCGTTTTGCCTATCGGTGGCTTGAAGGAGAAATTGCTGGCCGCCAAAAACGCCGGAATAGTGACGGTTCTCGTACCGAAGGATAATGAACCTGATGTTGCAGAACTGAGCGAGGAGATTACACAGGGATTGCAGATTGTATTTGTATCGAATATGAATCAGGTACTTATGCATGCAATTGTTTAGAAAGGATTTCACCGGATTGGTGTGCAACTTATGAGAGTGCACTCCTGTTATCTCAAGTGAAACGGAGAGAGTAGTATATGGTTATTAAGAATGTATCATTGGAGACGGTTTGCGGGATTACAAGCAAATTGCCGGATAATCAACATCCGGAAGTTGCTTTTGCAGGCAAATCCAATGTCGGAAAGTCATCGTTGATCAATGCGTTGATGAATCGTAAATCGTTGGCGAGAACGTCGGCTCAGCCGGGCAAAACGCAGACTATTAATTTCTATAATGTAAATGATGAAGTGTATTTTACCGATCTGCCGGGATATGGGTTTGCGAAGGTGTCCCGTACGGAGCAGGAAAAGTGGGGGAAGATGATTGAGAATTATCTGCATACCTCCAAGGTGCTCAAAAAGGTTTTTCTTTTGGTGGATATTCGACATGAACCGGGTGCCAATGACAAAATGATGTATGACTGGATATGCGAAAATGGTTATGAACCGATTATTATCGCCACAAAGCTGGACAAGATCAATCGCAGCCAGATTCAGAAAAATGTGAAGATCATAAGAAACGGTTTGAAAGCCAAAGCGGATACGATTATTATTCCGTTTTCGGCACAGACGAAACAGGGAAGGGAGGATATTTATGAAATCATCGACAAAATACTTGAAGATTAGTTTGAATATTTGCGGGATGATCATCCTTATTCTGTTTTGCTTCTGGTTGTTGCCGAAACTTCTGGTGTATTTTATGCCGTTTGTGATTGCCGGAATTATTGCATGCATAGCTAATCCGATTGTTCGTTTCCTGGAGAAGAAGATTAAGTTAAAACGAAAAGCCGGTTCGGCATTTGTAATTATCCTCGTTTTAGCAGCTGTGGTATTTGCCTGCTATGAACTGATTTCTTTGTTAATTCGTGAAATTATCGGATTCGCGGAGAATGCCCCCGCGGTTTGGAAGTCGGTTTCGGAAACTATTCGTAAGACCGGTGAGTCCATAAGCAGTGCCTTTGGACGTTTGCCTCAGAGTGCACAGGACTGGCTGGAATCTGTCGGCGACAGTATAATTGAAAGCCTGTCAACATGGATTTCCACATTGGGAGAGCGAGTTGCCAATGTGGCCGGAAATACAGCATCCAATATTCCTCTGATGATTGTCAGTGTGATTATGTGTATTTTGGCATGTTATCTGTTTGTTGCCGAAAGAGATTACCTTGCTGCCATTGCCGGCAAATTTTTACCGCAATCCGTTACAGAGAGAATGGAAGTGGTTCGTAATTCCATGAAAACTGCCGTAGGCGGTTATTTTAAAGCACAATTCAAGATCATGGGTGTTGTATATGTAATTATCTTTGCGGGATTGCTGATTCTTCGCGTGAAATATGCATTCTTGATCGCTTTACTGATCGCGTTTATGGATTTCCTGCCGTTTTTCGGAACAGGTACGATTATGTGGCCATGGGCAGTTATAGCCTTTTTGCAGGACAATTATTTTATGGCGGTCGGATTGATGATCGTCTGGGCAATCAGCCAGTTGGTGCGACAGTTTATTCAGCCGAAACTTTTATCCACATCGGTTGGAATGCCTGCAATTCCGACACTGCTGCTTTTGTATGTCGGATTCCGTTTAGGCGGTGCCATTGGATTGATTATTGCTGTTCCGATCGGAATGATTGTTATTAATCTGTACAAAGCCGGAATGTTCAGTAACTTTGTATACGGAATCAAAATACTTGCGAAGGATCTCGCAAAGAGACGTGTGTTTACGCACGATGAGTTGGTTAGTGAGGGAATAATTACCGACGATGATACGAAAGAAGATTCAAAAGACGATTTCGATTTTTGTAAGCGAAAGTAGAGAGTTATATGATAGAAATTTTGAGTCGTTTGTTTATTAAGAACAACAGGGACTATGAAAACGTCGAAGTTCGACAAAAGTATGGTGTTTTATGCGGCGCTGTAGGCGTCGCATTAAATATATTGCTTTTTGCGGCCAAATTGTTTGTGGGACTTATCAGTTCTTCGGTCGCAATTATGGCAGATGCGCTGAATAACTTATCGGATGCCGGCTCCTCCATTATTACGATGATTGGATTCCGACTGTCGGGTCATAAACCGGACCCGGAGCATCCGTTCGGACACGGCAGGTTTGAGTATATTACAGGATTGGTTGTGTCCTTTTTGATCATTCTGATGGGATTTGAATTATTGAAGAGTTCATTTGCCAAAATCATTCATCCCGAGGAAATAACTGCATCGATTGTGACTTTTATTATATTGGCAGCATCCATTTTGGTGAAATTATACATGTATTATTATAATCATGCGATATCGAAAAAGATTTCATCGGCGGCCATGAATGCAACGGCAAAGGATTCTCTGTCCGATGCGATATCCACAACTGTAGTTATGTTAACCACCGCTGCCGCTATGGGTTTTGGGATTCATTTGGACGGATGGTGTGGTCTGTTGGTAGCGGTCTTCATTTTATATACAGGTATTTCTTCATTGAAAGATACGGTGCGACCGCTTCTCGGTTCCGCTCCGGACCCTGCATTTGTGAAGGAGATCGAGGAATATGTGACTTCACATGAGCATATTATCGGAATACATGATTTGATTATTCATGATTACGGCCCCGGGCGTATGATGATATCGTTGCATGCCGAAGTACCCGCTGACGGTGACATTATGGAAATGCATGATACCGTAGATAATATTGAAGTAGGAATAAATGAGAAATGGGGTTGCCAAACGGTGATTCACATGGATCCGATTGCCGTGAATGACGAGGAAACCAAATTGCATAAGAGTGAGGTCATCTCAATTGTCGAGGAGATCGATCCGTCGATTACGATTCATGACTTTCGCATGGTGAAGGGACCGACACATACCAATTTGATATTTGATGTTGTTCTTCCATACGAGGTGTCGTTATCACCTGATCAGGTGACCGAGATGATAAAGGCAAAAGTGGAATCGCTTCCCGGCAGAAAATATGCGGTGCTTACAATTGACAGACCGTTTGTATAATATATCAGCCTAAATTTTTAAAAAAACCTGTCAAAATGTGTTGACAGGTTTTATTATGCGATGTAAGATAACAGTGTTATATAACTTAGATGTGTAACTAAGATATGTAACATTGTTATATAACAAAGATATTTAACGTGTGCTTTCACGTTTATTTGGTAAAAGGGGAGTTTTATTATGCCTCCGAAGGAGAAAGTCTCAAAGGATATGGTTCGACAGGCCGCCTTTGAAATGACAAAAGAACTCGGCTTCGGACAGGTAACGGCCAGGAGTCTGGCATCTCGGTTGAAGTGTTCCACACAGCCGATATTTCGTGCATATGCCAACATGGACGAACTTCGTACAGACGTATTTTCCATGAGTACAGAGTTCTTTGTTGAGGAAATGATGCATAAGAAGAGCAGGACGATGCCGGTCTATATGTCAATGGGGATGACATATATCGACCTGGCGGTCCGCGAGAAGAACCTGTTTGAATTAATTGCTTCAGTGGATGACTTTACGAAGGGGACATTTTCCGAGAACCTTCCGGAAAATGACGTAAATGAATTACTGAACAAATTGCCGGATACAGACGAACTCAGTTCCGGTCAGAAACATGAATTGTTTCTGATGGTCTGGATGTTTACGCACGGAGTCGCGGCAATGGTGGCCGGAGGCCGGGTGTCACTTTCGGAAAAAGAGATTCGCACATTGCTTCGCAAAGCGTATGACGGATTTGTTATGGCACAGAAAGCATAGTACAAAATGATTAAGACGGGGGATCATTTGTGACTGAACAGAAGCGCAGGCGTCGCAGAAGACGCATGATTCGTAATATAAAGAGAACAATAATTAATCTTATTTTGTTTCCGGCGCGTATGCCCAGAATTAACGAGGACATGGTTGCGCAGGCACTTAAGGGAAGCGAAATTGCCGGAATTGCATTTCTTGTCGTATTGCTCTTGCGTATGGCGAATCCGGACAATATCAATATAATTTTCGTTATGATGGCGGCAGCGGTTTTTCTTACGCTTTTATCCGTCATCAAGCTCGCGGATTATCAGGATCGATTGACGGAACTGGATCTGTATGGGCTTCATGTATAAGTTATATATGTATATGCCGGTTTGGGGAAACCGGTCAGTACTATAGGGGAGTATGCATATATATAGTCAGAGTCAGGCGTTGTGTAGGGGAAACACAACGCCTCTTCTGTGCAAAAGAGAAGATATTTAACCGAAATCCAGCCATGTAATATATGAAATATTGGAGCATTCTGTGCAATAGTATGGTATGATGATAAAGATTGTGATAGTGCAACTTATTACAGGAGGACGTTATGAAGATTATAGATATATTGAAGTCGGATAAGAAATGCTTATCTTTTGAAGTGTTTCCACCCAAGACGGATGTCAAATATGAATCTGTGAAGTATGCAACGGAGGAAATTGCAAAGTTAAAACCTTCCTTTATGAGTGTGACTTACGGCGCCGGCGGTGGAACGAGCAAATATACCCTGGATATTGCACAGAACATTTATAAAGCATACGGAGTGCCGTCTCTTGCACATCTTACATGCGTATCGTCGACAAGAGAAACCGTGCACGAGCGTATTAATGATATGAAGGCAGCCGGAATTGAGAATGTAATGGCTCTGCGCGGAGATATTCCGGCCGATCTTATGGATGCCGACAGAAGTAACTGGCATTATCATCATGCAGTGGAACTGATTCGGGAACTTCGTGAGAGCGGCAATGATTTCTGCATTGGTGGGGCATGTTATCCCGAGATTCATCCCGAAAGCAGTAATCAGAAAGAGGATATTAAATACTTGAAGGAAAAAGTGGATGCCGGTGCTGACTTTTTGACGACGCAGATGTTTTTTGACAATAACCTCTTTTATAATTTCTTATACAAAATCAGAGAAGCGGGGATTACGGTTCCGGTTGTGCCCGGAATAATGCCGATTACAAGTGCAACCCAGGTGGAGAAGGCGATTAAGCTTTCCGGATCGTTTATGCCGGTTCGATTCAAGGCATTGGTTGATTATTTCGGAACCAATCCGGATGCGATGAAGCAGGCGGGTATTATCTATGCAACCGATCAGATCATCGATCTGTATGCAAACGGCATCAGTAATGTACATGTATATTCGATGAATAAGCCCGAAGTTGCCGAGGCGATCATGAGAAATGTTTCCGAGATTATTGCATAGGGTTTGGTGATGTTCCCGGTCGTTGATTCGACAGAGATTCATGTGCATAGCGAATAAGCGGATAGGCATAATAAATGAGAGAATCAAATATTGTGTTTCACTATAATTATGTATTACATTTACCGGCAGACCAAATGCCGGTAAATTATAATGAAATAAAAAGATATGCCGGTATTCGAATAGCGAAGACAGACGCTAATGAACAGACAGATGCTAAAGAGCAGGCAGACGCTGCAATAGAGACAATCGAGCCTTATATTGACGAGTGTATTAAGGAAGCGGACAGCATATTGCGGTACGATTGCGTATATCGAATCGAGCCGATATCTGTTTCGCCGGCAAAGGATTCGGTAGAAATTGCCGGGGTGTCTTTCGCGGGACATCATTTGGCAAAGAATCTGGATGGTTGCTCCGATGTCGTGATGTTTGCGGCAACACTCGGCATGGGATTTGACAGACTGATTCAGAAATACGCTAAACTTTCGCTGACGAAAGCTGTGATTATGCAGGCATACGGTGCGGAACGAATTGAAAGTCTGTGTGACGCTTTCTGCAGTGATTTGAAGCAAAACTTTGCTGTCGTTCGTCCGCGATTTTCCCCGGGATACGGAGATTTGCCGCTTGCTGCACAGAAACCGTTTCTGCAGATTCTTGAAGCCGGCAAAAATATCGGAATCGGGTTAAATGAGAGTCTTCTGATGTCACCCTCCAAAAGTGTTTCGGCATTTGTCGGAGTGAACGGACATTCACAGAATTCTTTGACTCCTTAAGAAAGAAATCTGTTTTCATAAATGAAATGGAGATTACTATGAAACTGAGAGAGTATATACAGAATCATATAGTTTATTTGGATGGCGGTTTTGGGACAGAACTCCAGAAACGCGGAATGAAGAGCGGGGAGCGGAGCGAACAATGGAATCTTTCGCATCCCGATGATGTAATAGCGGTTCATAAGGCATATTTTGATGCCGGAAGTAATGTGGTTATGGCCAATACGTTCGGTGCCAACGCATTAACTTATTCCGATGAACAGATGAAGGAATTGATTGGTGCTGCCGTTACGCTTGCACGGCGGGCTGCCGAACTTTCCGAAGGATTACAGGAAAAGTTTGTCGCACTCGATATTTCTTCATTGGGAAGACTTTTGAAACCGTATGGAGATTTGGATTTTGAAGAAGCAGTGGAATGTTTCAAAAAGGCAGTGGTTATCGGTGCGGAATGCGGCGTGGATCTTATTTGTATCGAAACAATGACCGATTCCTATGAAACGAAGGCTGCTCTTCTTGCCGCGAAAGAAAACTGCGATCTACCTGTATTTGTGACCAATGCATACGGCAGTGACGGGAAACTTATGACCGGTGCGGATGCGTGCGCGATGACGGCTCTTTTGGAAGGCATGCGTGTAGATGCATTTGGCGCGAATTGTTCGTTGGGACCCGAGGATCTCTTCCCCGTAATTGATACGTTTTTGGCCGTATCCTCCCATCCTGTGATTTTTAAACCGAATGCGGGTCTTCCGGTTGTAGATGAGAATGGCAAGACAGTCTTTTTGGTAGAACCGGATGAATTTGCCGATGCGGTATGCACAAAGATTAAAGACGGCGTCCGGATTGTCGGTGGATGCTGCGGAACTACGCCCGCGCATATTAAGGCGCTTGTTGAAAAGTCACACGATTTGTGTGTGTCGGAAATATCGCCCAAGAATATGACGCTCGTTTCTTCGTATACTCACGCGGTTGACTTTGCGAATGCGCCCATATTAATCGGTGAGCGACTGAATCCGACAGGTAAGAAGAAATTGAAACAGGCTCTGATTGATGAAGATATGAGCTATATATTGAATGAAGGCCTGAAGCAGGTGGAGTATGGCGTTCATATCCTGGATGTGAATGCGGGACTTCCCGAACTCTGTGAGCCGAAAGTTCTTGCGGATGTTGTCAAAGAGTTGCAGGCGGTTACCGATGTTCCTCTTTCGATTGATACTTCCGATGCATTGGCAATGGAGAAGACGCTTCGCATATATAACGGAAAAGCGCTGATTAATTCCGTAAACGGAAAAGAAGAAGTGATGGATGCGATTTTCCCGCTTGCGGCTAAATATGGCGGAGCGATCATCGCGTTGACGTTGGATGAAAACGGTATTCCGGATACGGCAGACGGACGTGTGGCAATTGCCAAGCGTATTATTGAAAAGGCGGCAACCTATGGAATCGGTAAGAATGATTTGATTTTTGATACACTTGCCATGACTGTAAGCGCCGATCAGAATGCGGCGAACGTTACAATGGAGGCGTTGCATCGTATTCATTGCGAGCTTGGTGCACATACTTCATTGGGACTTTCCAATGTTTCCTTCGGATTACCGCTTCGAAATATTGTTAATTCGACATTTTATGCGATGACTCTTTCTCAGGGGCTGTCGGCGGCCATTATGAACCCGTTTTCCGATGATATGATGAAGGTATACTACAGTTTCCGTACGCTTACGGGGCGTGACGCAAATTGTATGGAATATATAGAGGCAGCCGAAGTATTTGAAAAGCGTGCGGCCGAAGTACCCGTAAAGATAGCAAAAACGTCAGTGACGGAATCCGCGGGTACAAACGATACGACGGAGTCTTCGGCATTAATGACGGCGATTGAAAAGGGAATTAAGAAGCAGGCACTTTTGGAAACACAGGCTTTGCTTTCGGATGGTAACGATCCGCTTTCTTTGGTGCAGGAGCAGATTATTCCTGCTTTGAACAGTGTCGGAAAACGATTCGAAGAAAAGAAGATTTATCTGCCGCAACTTTTGATGAGTGCCGAAGCAGCACAGAGTGCTTTCGGTGCCATTAAAGAGAAGATGCAGGAAAGCAGAAACGCAGACTCTGCCACAGAAGAACGGAGTGATCGGACAGTTGTTATTGCTACCGTAAAGGGCGATATTCACGATATCGGTAAAAATATTGTGCGACTTTTGCTTGAAAATTACGGATTTGATGTAATAGATCTGGGCAAAGACGTAGATCCCGAGATAATTGTCGATAAAGTCTTAGTGACGAATGCAGCAGTGTGCGGTTTGTCGGCGTTGATGACAACTACGGTTCCGGCCATGGAAGAAACCATTCGGCTGATTCATGCTCGGGCACCGTTTTGCAAAGTCGTTGTGGGCGGCGCGGTTCTGACGCAGGAATATGCAGATCGTATCGAAGCGGATGCGTATTCGCCGGATGCGATGAGCACAGTAAGATTTGCACAGAAATGTTGCATTTAACTTGAAAAGTCACAGAAAAGTTGTATAGTATAGTTTAAGTATTTAAAAAAATACAATTTTCGAATAAATAATCCGGGGAGGATAAACGCATGAAACTTGATTTTTTGGATTACGATGTTGCAATGGAATATTGTGCAGGTGATGACGAGATTTACGATGAAGTATTGGAAGGTTACCTTGAAGAGGACAGACGCGAGGAACTTACACAATATTTTGATGCAAAGGACTGGCCGAATTACCGTATTGTAGTTCATGCCGTTAAGTCTACGTCTCTTACAATCGGTGCAGTTGATCTGTCTGCCAATGCAAAGGCATTGGAGTTGGCCGCTGCCGAGAATAACGCTGATTTCGTAGTTGCAAATCACGCGGCTATGATGGCACAGTATGGGGAAGTTCTTTCCGGAATTTCCAAGGCATTTGCATAAATGAATGAAACGGTAACCGTCTCCGTTCGCGAGCTTGTTGAATTTCTTCTGCGAAGCGGAGATATTGATAATCGCAGGAAATCTTCCGGGGCCGATCCGGAGCTTATGCAGCTCGGAGCGGCTGTTCACAGAGCAATTCAGCGCAAGCAGGGACCTGAATATCATCCCGAAGTTTCTCTTCGCGATATTCGTCCGATGGCCGGATTTGACTTAATAGTCGAAGGAAGAGCCGACGGAATTATCAATCCCGTGTCGGAACAGGCGATTATGGACCCGATAGCCAATCCGGTTACCATAGATGAGATTAAAACTTCATACCGGGAACTCGAATACATTAAGGCACCTGAGGAGGTACATTTGGCGCAGGCCAAGTGTTATGCCGCCATATACGCTATGCAGCATGAACTGCCGCATATTGCGGTGCGCATAACGTATTGTAATTTGGATACCCGGGAAGTCAGATATTTTACGGAGCTTTATACCGGGGAAGAGATAATTTCCTGGTATGAAGCTCTTATTAATATGTACAAACCATGGGCTCAGTTTTCCGTTACCTGGCGTACAATTCGAAATAACAGTATTGATGCGCTCTCTTTTCCTTATCCGTATCGTGAGGGCCAGAAGCAGCTGGTTGCACAGGTGTATCGCGTACTGACGAATGAGACGAAGCTGTTTATTCAGGCGCCTACGGGGGCCGGCAAGACAATTGCCACCGTTTATCCGACATTGAAGGCAATCGGTGAGGGTCGCGCGGAGAAGATGTTTTATCTGACTGCCAAAACGATTACCAGAACCGTTGCTTTGGAATGTCTGCAACTTTTGCGGGATACGGGAAACCTTCGGTTAAAGTCGGTCACTGTGACTGCAAAAGAGAAGATTTGCCCGCAGGAAGAATGTGAATGCAACCCGGATAACTGCCCATATGCAAAGGGACATTTCGACCGGATTAATGATGCGATGTATCATCTGCTGACCGAGTACGATAACTTTGATAAGGAAACAATAGAGAAAGTCAGTCAAATCTATATGGTGTGTCCGCTTGAATTGTCGTTGGATATGTCACTTTTCTCGGACGCCGTCATCTGTGATTACAATTATGCGTTTGATCCGAATGTATATTTACGGCGTTTTTTTGCTCAGGGGTGCGGCGGGAAATACTATTTCCTTGTGGACGAGGCACACAATCTTACGGATCGTGCAATGAATATGTACAGTGCGCGTTTATATAAGGAACAGTTTTTGGAAATGAAGGCAATACTTAAACAGTATGATGCCCGTCTTTCCCGTGCATTGGAAAGTTGTAACAAAACTCTTCTTTCCATGAAGAGAGAATGTGAAGAAGTTGTCGTATATGATGATCTGGATTTGCTGGTAGACTCTTTGATGCGTCTGATGGGTAAAATAGAGTCCTTTTTGGATGACCACGACAGAGACCATATTCCGGAACAGAAGGCGGTTGTTGAGTTTTATTTTGATTTGCGACATTTTTTGAATATTTATGATGTGATGCGTAAAAGCGACTATGTGATTTACGGCCAGTTAATGTATGATTCACGCTTTATGATTCGATTAATGTGTACCAATCCCGCACATAATCTGGAGAGCCGTTACGAGAAAGCTCTGTCCGTAATACTGTTTTCGGCAACGCTTCTTCCGATTTCATATTATAAAGATATGCTGGGGGCAGAAAAAGAGGATTGTGCGGTCTATGCCCGTTCGGTATTTGATCCTCAAAGGCGAGGGCTGTTTGTTGCTCGTGATGTGACGTCGCGCTATACCAGGCGAAATGCCGCGGAATACGAGAATATGGCATTTTATATTTCCCAAACGGTGTGTGCCCGAAACGGAAATTATATGATTTTTTGTCCTAGTTATGCTGTTCTTTCGGATTTGTACGAGAGTTATATGGGTGCATTTTGGGATGAGAAGACGCAGACGGTTATCTGTCAGAGTGCCAATATGACGGAAGAAGAAAAGGATGAATTCCTGAATGCGTTTCGAGATAATCATTCCGACACACTTATAGGTTTCTGCGTATTGGGTGGTGCATTTTCCGAAGGAATTGATTTGACGGAGGATCTGTTAATCGGTGCCGTTATCGTCGGAACCGGATTGCCGATGGTTTGTCGCGAGAGAGAACTGCTGATGAATAAATATTCTCAGGAAGGGCAGGACGGATTTGCGTATGCGTATCGTTATCCGGGAATGAATAAGGTTTTGCAGGCAGCCGGGCGTGTGATTCGTACGGTGAATGACTGTGGAACTATTCTTCTGTTGGACGACCGGTTCCTGTCACGGGAATATCTGAATCTGTTTCCGCGGGAATGGGAGGATTATATTCCCGTAACACTTGGAACGGTCGGAAATGAATTGATGAAATTTTGGAATAAATTTACCGATTGAGAAGCGAAATCACCCAAATGATTTACATAACATACTTGCGTATGCGTTTGATTTCTTCCTTGTAAGGCGCCGATTTCATATCCGGGTTTTCGACAGAGGGTATATACGGCGTCTCTAATATCTTCGGAATGTTTTCAAAATCGGGATGATATACAATCCTGCATAATGCATCGTAACCGATATACCCGTCTCCGATGTTTGCATGTCTGTCCTTGCGTGCCCCACATTCGTTTTTGCTGTCGTTAATATGAAATACGGCGATGGCATCTCGTCCGATCAGACGATCGAACTTATTAAGTACTCCGTCAAAGTCATGAATAATATCATATCCCGCATCGTGCGTATGACAGGTGTCAAAGCATACGCGCAGTTTATCGTTATATTTCACACCATCGAAAATTCGTGCCAGTTCTTCAAAGGATGCGCCAATTTCGGAACCTTTTCCGGCCATGGTTTCCAGAGCAATATTACATTTGGTATCTGCGGTTAAGATACTGTTAATTCCTTCGATTATTTGGCTGATTCCGGCGTCAACTCCCGCACCTACATGCGCACCGGGGTGAAGAATGAGCGTGTCTGTACCCATGGCGGTGCTTCGTTCAAGTTCCAATGCGAGAAAGTCAACCGCCAATTTGTATGTATCGGCATTGACGGTGTTGGCAAGATTGATGATATAGGGTGCGTGTACGACGAATTTCTCGATGCCGTGCTCCTTTATATATGCATGCCCTTCGGGAATACGAAGTTCGCTTATTTCTTTTCTCTTAGTATTTTGCGGAGCACCTGTATAGACCATCATACAGTTCGCACCGTATTCGGCAGCTTCTTTGGCCGAACCGAGAAACATTTCTTTTCCGCTCATTCCGACATGTGAACCAAGTAATAACATAGTTTATCCTCACCTTTTATTTATTCGTATATATGTATGATCCTGACAAAGTCAGTTCCTTTCTGTATATTTTATCATAATTTATTCTTTGATATAATGGTATAAAAAGCGATAGGAGACAGATTGTTATGTGGGCATATGAAAGTGTGTTTTATCAGGTCTATCCGTTGGGATTTTGCGGAGCACCATACGAGAATGACGGAAATTTGACACATAGAATTACGAAGGTTTGTGATTGGGCGGATCATATTAGTAAACTGGGTGCGAATGCCGTGTATTTTTCTCCTGTATTTGAAAGCGATACGCATGGATATAATACGCGAGATTATAAACGAATCGATTGTCGACTTGGTGATAACAATGATTTTAAAAAGGTGGTACGAACACTTCATAAGCATGGAATCAAAGTCGTTTTGGATGGTGTGTTTAATCATGTGGGAAGAGGCTTTTGGGCATTTGAAGATGTATTAAAGAACCGATGGGATTCGCCGTACAAAGATTGGTTTCATATTAACTTTGACGGAAACAGTGCTTATAATGACGGATTGTATTATGAGGGCTGGGAAGGCAATTACGATCTGGTTAAATTGAATTTGTGGAATGAAGAAGTCATCGCGCATATTTTTGATGCAATCGCTTTCTGGATTCATGAATTTGATATCGACGGTATTCGTCTGGATGTTGCATATTGCCTGCCACCCGAGTTTATAAAACGTCTGCGCACATATACGGATTCTCTAAAGAGTGACTTTTTCCTGTTGGGAGAGCTCTTACATGGGGATTACAATCGCTTCGTAAATGATGAGATGCTGCATTCCTGCACAAATTACGAATGTTATAAGGGATTGTATTCCAGTTTTAACAGTATGAATATGTTTGAAATCAATCATTCGCTTCTCAGACAATTCGGACCGGAGAACTGGACCTTATATAAAGGCAAGCATTTGATGTCGTTTACGGATAATCATGATGTAACACGCGTAGCATCCATATTGAACGATTCGAATCATCTGCCGCTTATATATACAATGTGCTTTACAATGCCCGGAATTCCGTGCGTATATTATGGAAGCGAGTGGGGAGAAAAGGCTGAGAAGAGTATGGGAGATCCGGCACTTCGCCCTTGTTTTGATGCTCCGGTTTGGACACAACTGACGGATCATATTGCAGCACTTTCCAATATCAAAAAGAATACACCGGCGTTATGCTACGGAGATTTCCGTTCGGTTGTTCTTACCAATAAACAGTGTGTTTTTGAAAGATGTGTTGACAATGAGAGGGTATTGGTTGCTGTGAATGCAGATTCATGTGACTATACCGCATACGGAAACTTTAATGCGGGCAGTGCAAAGAATCTTTTGTCACAGGAAAGTGTGAATTTTGAAAACGGATTGTACATGCCTCCGTACTCGTCACAAATCCTACTCATATGTGCAAACTAACCGCGCTGCAATTGTTTACAAAAATGTATAAAAACAAGCGATTTTTGAGACAATTTTTGTTGATAATTATGTGAACTTTATGTATAATGATTTTATGTGAACGTAGAGCTTAAAAGGATGTGAGCTCAATTAATACGGGAAAGGACATTAAACTATGGGAAACAAAAAACAAGAGAACGGAAAAGTATCATTTTTTGCATCCATAACATTTAAGATTATGTTGCTTGTTGCGGTATGTTTGGCAATTACCGTTGTTACAACAACGCTTGTACTTGTTAAGAATGCGAAGACAGAAATTTCAGATGTAACACAGAAGTATATGCTTTATATTGCACAGGCAGAGAGAGATCTGCTTGATACCAAGACCGGCGGCGCTGAACTTGACTATGAAGGTTACAATGAACTTCTCAGCGATGTAGTTGTTGATGGTATCGACGGTTCTTATGCATATCTTGTTTCTACAGACGGAACGATGATGTATCATCCTACACAGGATAAAGTCGGTTCCCCTGTTGAAAATGAAGTTGTCAGCGGCCTTGTTAAAGAACTCGGCGCAGGCAAGACTCCTTCCGATGCTGTTACAAGTTATCTTTTCAAGGGTGCTATGAAGTATGCCAGCTACGCAATTACTTCCAACCGTTGGATCCTTGTTATTTCTTGTGATGAAGAGAAGGTTTTGGCTCCGATGAATTCTATCAGAAATACAGGTATCATTATTGCGGTGATTATGCTTGTTATTTCCATGCTCGGTGCATTTGTTATGAGCCGTTTGATCGTTGCTCCGATCAATCAGTTGGCAGAAATTGTTGAAGACACAGCAAACTTCAACTTCCGTAAGAATCCGAACAGCGCAAAGCTTTGTCAGCGTAAAGATGAAAATGGTGTTATGGCAAGAGGTATTTCAACAATGAGAAATAACCTCCGCAGAATGATTGTCAGCATCGAAGATGCTTCCGCTAAGATTAACGGAAACGTAGATCAGTTGCAGACAGTAACCAATGTAGTTAATTCCATGTGTACAGATAACTCTGCTACAACAGAAGAGCTTGCTGCAGGAATGCAGGAAACAGCTGCTACAACAGAGAGCATCTACGCAAATATCGGATATATGCAGACGGGCGCCAAGGATATCACTCAGTTGTCCGAAAACGGCGACGCTCTTTCCAACGAGGTTATGGACAGAGCCAATGCACTTCGTGACAAGACACTTGATGCAACAAGACGTACCAAAGAAACATACGAATCCGTTAAGGTTCGCTCTGCAAATGCAATTGAAGATTCCAAGGCAGTTCAGAAGATTAATGAATTGACCGAAGCTATTATGGCTATTTCTTCACAGACAAGCCTTCTTGCATTGAATGCAAGTATCGAGGCTGCCAGAGCCGGTGAAGCAGGAAGAGGTTTCGCAGTTGTTGCTACCGAGATTGGTAACCTTGCAGAACAGACATCCAAGGCTGTCGGCGATATCAACGGTATTGTTGCAGAAGTTAATTCCGCTGTTTCCAATATGGCAGGATGTTTGGAAGAAACATCTTCCTTCCTGGAGAAGACAGTTCTTTCCGATTATCAGGATTTCGCAGATGTCAGTGAGCAGTATAACGATGATGCCAAGAAGTTTAAGGAGAGCATGAATGATGTTCATGAATCCATTTTGAATCTTGCTGATTCTATCGCCAAGATTTCCGATGCATTGTCAGGTATCAATTCCACAATCGGTGAATCCACACTCGGTGTTACCGATATTGCAGGTAAGACAACAGATATGGTTAGCCGTACAAGTGAAACAAATGACCTTGTTGAAGAGAGCAAGGATTGTGTTGAACAGCTTAGGGCAATCGTTGGCGAGTTTTCAATGGACTAAGCAATTATTGAATTAAGTATTATGCGGGGGCTGCAGGGATGAGATTTCTGCAGCCCCTTTTTATACAAGTAAAAGGAAATCGCAGTATCATATAATTCCGCATAATTTTTCACAGGGAGACAAAATGATTTATACGTTTACTTACAGCCCGTCCATCGACTATATTGTTCATGTTGATCATCTTAAACCGGGTACATTGAACGTTTGCTCGAGTGCGTCATTTTATTATGGCGGTAAAGGAATTAATGTATCTCAGGTTCTTCATAACCTGGGATGTGATAATGTTGCACTTGGTTTTGTTGCCGGTTTTACAGGGGATGAAATAGAACGCGGCCTTTCTCGGATGCATATTCAGACTGACTTTATCCATCTTGCCGAAGGAATTTCGCGAATCAATGTGAAGATTCCTGCCGATATGGAGACAGAGATTAACGGACCGGCTGCGATCCCGTCAGAAAAGGAGCTGGAAGCGTTGTTTGATCGTATCTCCCAAATGAAGAGGGAGGATATGCTGATTCTGGCAGGGCGTATGTCGCCCGGTATTCGCGGTGATTTTTATGCGAAATTATATGAAAGCCTTCCTTATTCGGATATGCGTGTGGTTGCCGATACAACGGGTGAGATGTTACGAAATGTGCTGCCGTATCATCCGTATTTGGTGAAACCGAATCATCATGAACTGGGCGAACTTTTTCAAGTGGAAATACGGGAAGATGATCTTCATACAATCGAAGAATATGCACGCCAGATGCAGACAATGGGTGCACGAAATGTTCTTGTATCTTTGGGGGCATCCGGTGCATTTCTCGTTACCGAAGACGGGCAAGCCATGTATCGGGAAGCACCGGAAGGACGCGTCATTAATTCCGTAGGCGCCGGCGACAGTATGCTGGCCGGATTTGTTGCAACGATTACGGAAGGCGGAAGTTATCCGGATGCATTGGATATGGCAGTATGTGCCGGAAGTGCAACCGCATTTCGTGACGGTTTGGCTTCAAAAGATGAAATAATCTCCTTACAAAATAGGTGAAAAAGGAGTAAAATATATAGTAGTATTGGGTTTTGGTTACAAATAAAGGAAGGTATTTATGTATCAAATCGGAGAGACTGTTGTTGCCGGTTGTAATGGGGTCTGTTATGTGGAGAGTATCGGTCCCCTTGCGATGATGGGAAAAGCGGCTGCCGGGAAGAACTACTACACCTTAAAACCATGTTTTGAACGTGGTGGTAAGGTTTATGTTCCTGTGGAAAATGAGGATTCCAGAATGCGTCCTGCGCTTACGAAAGATCAGGCACAGAATTTGATTACGGAGATTTCCGGGCTGGAGCAAATCTGGATCAATGATGAGAAAATGAGGGAGACGGAATACAAAGATGCGGTGAATTCCTCAGATCCGCGTAAGCTGATTCGTATTATCAAGACAATGTATTACCGTCGTAAATCGCGAATCGAAAACGGCAAGAAGAGTACCGCTGTTGACGAAAGATATTTTCGTATTGCCGAGCAACGTTTGTATGATGAGTTGGGTTTGGCTCTTTCCATGGATCGCGATCAGGTGAAAGAATATATCAAAAGTCATATAGAGAAGAAGGATTAATATTATTCTTTTATATTGAGTTGTGTATCGAGGAGGCGGACATCGGACACCTGCTCGATTCATTTTGTGTTTTGCGTTTTTGTGAGGGGAATGGAGAGATCTGAATATGAAGAAGTATTTACTTATTACGTTGATGGGAATTTGTATGGCCGGCATGATCTGTGCGTGCGGTAAACAGGCTGAGCAAGCGGCGGAAGCGAATCAGGAGCCGCAGGATACGATTATTACCGATGAACAAACGGGCGATACGCCGCAGGATATTATTGAAACTGACGTGCAGGAAGAACCGGTAACGTTCAATAATACTGTATCGGCAGGCGGGATTACGCTTACTCTTTCAGAGGATTTTTATCAGAAGGTTATTATCGAAACAACCGATAACAGCATAATATTTCGACAGAAGTCTTCCGATGAGATTTGGGAAGGAAGCGGTTTCATTGTTTCGGCCGAAAAAAGTGATCATGTGATTTTGCCGTACGCGGGAGCGGAGGCGTTCGCATATTCGGAACACCATATGTATTATGCGCAGTGGCCGACCGATGTCCCGTTTGCGTATGAAGATGCACAGGTGGCGGCCGAGTATGGAGAACTGGCCGATGAAGCAGAAGAGATAATTAAGAATGCTTCTATTACAGATGGTGATGATACGATTCATTTTGACATTTCGCATCATATTTATCCGATGAGCAGCGTATGGGAGATGAGCTATGAGGATTTGTATGATAATGATGTGAATTTGCTGAACCGGGCGATAGATGAAATATATGCACGTCACGGAAAGCGGTTTGACGATGATGATACGCAATTGTATTTTGATTCAATGCCCTGGTATGAAGCTTCGACAGATGCTGTTTCTTTTGATGATCTGTCTGTATTTGAGCAGGATAATATTAACGTGATTTCCGCATATTTGGCGGACCCTGAATGGGGTGACAAGGATGCATATCCGATTAAATGTGAATGCTTTACCGAGAATTACGCGCCGATTGCAACGACGAATCCATCATCGGAGGATATAAGGAGCGGTGTATACAATACAGATGATTTGAATGTCAGTACAATTGTTTATTCTCCCGAGGAGATGTATGCAGAAGATGCGGATTGCGTTCTGACCATTGACGGACAGGATTTCCGTTTGATGGATTATGGTATTGCTATGGAGAATCCTGTAATGGACTGCTTCTATATAACCGATATTCAACCGTATTTCGGCGGTCTTGAAATTGCCCTTTTGGAATACGGAAATGACGATAATACGGGAACAAGATTTATTGTATATGATGGGAATACAATTCATGACGCAGGACGCGTCGGAGGTTTCCCGTTTAGGGAATATCATTCGTTCTATGACGGAATGGCGCAGGAAGCACGTGTTATAGGCTGTGAGCGAGTATATTCTCTCCATAGTCGTAATATTTTTACAGACTATTGGTTTGATTATGATAAGATGCAGTTGGAGAAGGAAGAATATGACGGTAAGGAGTATGAACTTCGCCCCTCTCAACCGGTAGAACTTAAGGATGATATTATTATTTATTCGGATGCCGATCTAAGCAAGAAATTGCAGACCGCAGGTGAGGGTGAAATATTGTTCTTTATTAAGACCGATTTGCAGAAGAATTGTTTCATTCGCTGCAAGAGCGGCATAGAAGGATATATATCCATGAAGGAAGCAGAAAGGATCAGTGAATATGGCTATTGATTTGTTTACAATCGGACCGATTACGGTTCACGGATATGGATTGATGATTGGTCTTGGCTTTTTGGCCGCGGTTTTGGTGGGTTGCTTTATTTCCCGCAAGATTGGTTTATCGGAAGATCATTTTATTAATCTGGCAATATTTGTATTGCTGTTTGGATTCATCGGCGGGAAGCTGATGTATGTAATTGTAAATTTTAAACAGTTCTTAACTGCTCCGATGGCGGTTCTGGGTTCGGAAGGATTTGTTGTATACGGCGGAGTTATTACGGGTGTTTTGACTATTTATGTGTATTGTCGTATTAAGAAAATTGACTTCCTGACATACATAGATTTGATGACGACGTCGGTAGCCATTAATCAGATGTTTGGCCGCCTCGGTTGCTTTCTGGCCGGCTGTTGTTACGGTCGTGAAACCGATAGCCCCATCGGTGTGATTTTCCCGGAGGGGTGCATAGCACCGGCCGGTGTCAGAATATTGCCGACACAGTTGTTTATGGCTGCGGGCGACTTGCTGATGTTTATTCTTCTCGTGATTCTTACGTTTCGTAAATTGAAACCGGGTATCAGGGCGGCAGTTTATTTGTTCCTGTACAGTGTGGGCAGATTCATTGTGGAGTTCTTCCGAGGCGATTTGGAGAGAGGAACGGTAGGCGCGTTGTCGACATCACAGTTTATCGGTATATGGATAGCGCTTTTGGCAATTGTATTCTTCGTATATGTTTGGAAGAAGAAAGAAAAGACAGAAGAAAAGATAGAAGAAAAGTTCGAGGAACAGGAAAAACAACAGGAAGCCTAATGGCTTCCTGTTGTTATTTTCTTAATCCATTTGCCGCTTCGTAAGCGAAGCACACACCAGACGGATTTGACAATTTGATCGGATTTGAGGAATACGTAAATCCAAAAGGCGGATAAGTGGAATACGAAACCGGCCAGAATACCGAGCGGAATTGAGATGACCCAAAGGAATATGTTATCGGTAAGCATGAGCATCTTGGTATCTCCGCCGCCGCGTAATACGCCTTTTGTCATGATACTGTTGGTCGCCTGGAATACGATAATCAAACTGATGGCCAACATTAACTGTTTCGCAATTTCAACGGTTTCGGCACTGACATTTGTGTATGTTGAAATGATCGGATTACTGCTCAACATAATGAACAGAGCAGATACCAGTCCCAAACCGATTCCAAGCCCCAGAAACAGCCATCCCTGCTTCATTGTCTGATCCTTTTTGCCGAGTCCCAAAGTTTGTCCCGTTACAATTGCACCTGCCTGACTGATTCCCTGAATAAGTACGGTACTAAGCTGCTGTGTGACGCTGGTAATGGCATTTGCCGCAACGAATGCCGCACCCAGATGTCCGATTACCATCGCAACGGAATTGTTTCCTATTGCCAGAATACCGTCACTGATTAATACGGGAATACTGATGTGCATATATTCCTTGATTAATGAGCCTGTTTTCATGGTGATATGCTTAATTCGAAATGCAATTCGCTGATCCTTGAACAAGAGATAACCGACGATAATAAATGCTTCGAATATACGGGCAATAAGTGTTCCCAATGCAGCACCGGCGATTTCCATATGGGGTGCACCGAACTTACCATAGATTAATACATAATTGGCACCAAGGTTTACAAAGAAAGCTCCGATGGATACAAAAAGCGGCAGACGAACCTGTTCGACGCTTCGTAAGACAATGGTGGAAGTAAGTGATGTTCCGAGGAAGAAATAAGTTATGACGGAATATCGGAAATAGATGGCACCCAAACGGATAATCTCGGGATCATTTGTATACATCTTCATCAGGATTTCGGGCATGATGAGTGTAACAACTGCAAATAAGGCAGCCAGCAGAACAGTAATACGAAGCATTAGGCACACGGTTTGTCTGAGTGCATGCGATGCTTCTTCTTCCATACCTGCATCCGAATGCTTCATTCCCCAATATCTGGATACCAATACTGAAGCGCCCATACCCAGTCCCATACAGAAAATCTGGTAGATACTGATAAAGGAGTTGGCCAGTGAGGTCGCTGACAATGGTGCATCGCCAAGACTTCCGACCATAATGGTGTCAAGCATATTAACACCGATGGTAATCAGACTCTGTAGGGCAATCGGAAGTGCCAAGGTAAATACTTTTTTGTAAAACTGTGGTTCTTTCGCGTATAACTTCATATTAGTATTTTCTCCGTTCTGCTTTGGGGAATTTGTAAAATTCAACTTGTATTACGTGGCAAATATAAAGGGTGCTCGTTTGAGCACCCTTATAAATCATATTAGGAAAAACAATTACTTGATCTCAAGATCTTTCCAAATGTCATCGGGAACAAATGCTACATATGTCTTACCGGTGTTGATTGTGATTTCTTCGCCGTCCGGTCCGAAATACTTGGTAGGAGAAAGTTCTCCGTCCTTGGACCATGTAATGGGAAGTGCTACACCGTTTGTGATGTACCAACCTTCACGATTGTAATCGATGGAGTGGAACATCATGTAACCGTTGCTATCGAACTGTACGTAGCGGGCATTCTGTAAAAGAAGATTCTTAAATGCCAACTGTTCGTTGTTGTTGCCCGCATCTACGTGAGCCTGACCGTATTCGAAGTATTTGTAAACACCTGCTTCGGCGTCGTATTCAAGATACGGTTTGTTGTGCTTGTAAGGCATCTGGATGAAGGAACAGGAAACCGCACCGCTTTCGCTGCTGTAATCAACAGGCTGTGTGGGAAGTGCGAAATTATAATGCGGTCCGGGATAATAACTGTTATATGTTGTGGAATATCCCTTGTTTGCAAAGTTCTTCTCCAAATCACCGGGGAGAATGTATTCCGTAAATTCTCTTGCCTTACCGTTATCAACACGGGAGAATGTTCCGGAGAAATTCTCAACGTAATCTTTTGCAAGATAATCATCAATATAGAAAGGACCACCGTCATGACATACAACAGCATTCCATTCTGTAATGAGCTGAAGGTTTGTCGGACGAACGCTTCGGATACTGCCGAGCTGTTCGATGCTGCCCCAGTCTTTTACAAGAACCATGAAACGTGTTACACCATCGTTAGCGGTACTGTTTGTAATCTCGTAAACGATATCAGCCTTGGAAAGACCGAAATGAGGAAGAGCTGTTTTCTCGTTATCAACCATGGCAGCGATCGGACGCTGATTCTGGATATCGAGACTGATAGGCTCATTTGTAAGTTCCGAACGATACATTCCTTCGGGAATCTCATCTGTTACTGTTTCTGCTTCCGGTTCAATTGAAATCGTCTCAACAACAGGTGCATCACTGACAACCTGAATCTGAGGTGCGTTTACTGCAGGTGTTGCAGCAGCTTCGGGTTCTTTATCTCCACATCCTGTAAATGCAAGAACGCAACATAGGCCAAGAAGTAATACTGATTTCTTCTTCATATTATAAACCTCCTTACACGCATTTCCTTAAATACGCAAAACATATCAGCAAGTATTATATCATATGTTCATAATATAGTCATCGTAAATTTACCGAAAATGAAGTCATTATTTTCAAAAATATCGGCATATGTGCGAATGAATATGGATATGTACAACAAGTTTCGCATAGAAAACAGCACGTTCCGACAAGTAAATTTATATACTTTCATAATATAATATACTTAAATAGAAATATGGCAGTACGAAAAAGTGTACGGAATAATACATTCATGATTAGTAAGTGAAGCGGAGGTATATTATGGAAGCGTTTAAATTTGATGCAAATGTTGCATTTTACGGAATGCAATCCGCATATCCCGGTGTCCTTCGGGTTTGTGATTATGTCAGAAGTGATATGGAACTGATTTTTGATAAGCAGCCGGCGTTGCATTTTACGGATGATATATTATCAATTGCTGCATCCAAAGCGGAGGGACTGACGGTTATATTCGGAACACTTGCGCATGATGACTTTTTGAATGCATTAACAGATGCCTGCATTATTCATCGGGACGAGTTGGAGGGAAAGAGAGAGGTATATGAAATTGCCCGTATTCCTGAGTCGTTTGGTGATATAGGGAACGCTGTTGTTGTATGCGGAAGTGACAAACGTGGCACAATTTACGGTTTGCTTAGGTTATCCGAATATATGGGAGTGTCTCCGTTTGTTGATTTTAGCGGAGTGCTTCCTAAAAAGTGTGACAGTATTGCAATCGGAAAGGATTTGTTTGGCATATCACGTGAACCTTCCGTACGATACAGAGGTATTTTTATTAATGATGAATGGCCGGCTTTCGGAAACTGGGCGACGAAAAGATTCGGCGGTGTGAACGCGGAGTGCTATTCGCACGTGTTCCAAATGATTCTGCGATTGAAGGGAAATTATATGTGGCCTGCTATGTGGGCAACAAATTTCTCCATGGACGGACCGGGAATTCTGGCGGCAGAACTTGCAGATGAGCTGGGAATCGTGATGAGCACATCACATCATGAGCCGTGCATGCGTACAGGCGAAGAATACAGCCTGCTGCGCGGTAAAGATTCACCGTACGGCGATGCGTGGGATTTTATTTCAAACCGCGAAGGAATTACCAGATTCTGGGAAGACGGTCTTAAGAGAAATGCACCGTTTGAGAATGTGTATACAATGGGCATGCGCGGAGAACGTGATACGGCCATTATGGCGAATGCATCTTTGGCTGAAAATATTGCTCTTCTGCGTGATATTTTTAAGACGCAGAACGAATTGCTTCGTAAATACGTCAATCCGGATCTTACAAAGATTCCGCGACAGCTTGTTTTGTTTACGGAAGTTGAGAAATTCTTCTATGGTGACGAAGAAACTCCCGGACTGATAACGGATCCCGAACTGGATGGGGTAACCGTTATGTTCAGTGATGATAATTACGGATATACCAGAACACTTCCTACAGAGAAGATGCTTTCTCATAACGGCGGATACGGCATGTATTATCATGTGGATATGCATGGCGGCGCGTACTCCTACGAATGGATCGGTTCCACATATCTGCCGAGAATCTGGGATCAGCTTTCTACTACCTACGATTACGGCGTAGACAGAATTTGGGTAGTGAATGTTGGTGATATCTGCACACAGGAGCTTGAAATATCCTATATCATGGCTATGGCGAACGATATGGACCGTTACGGAAGCGCTCATCCCAATAATTGCGAAGAGTTCGTTCATAATTGGGTAAAGACGCAATTCGGCGCATATTTTGATGAAGCGGATCTGTCTGTAATAGAGAGAGTTATTTGGAATTATACGTTGATTCTGGAACGTCGTAAGCATGAGATCATGAATCTATCCGTATATCATCCGAGACATTTTTCGGAAGCGGAAGATTTGTATAAGTTGTCGGACAGCGTTCTGTCGGATTGTGAATATTTGTTAAAGTCATGTCCTAGGAGGGTATATACCGGTTTTTATGAGCTGATATATTACCCGGCTGTCGGCACGGCCAATTTGATGAAAACCTGGATTGCGTCTTTGTGGAATCAGTTTGAAGCAAATCAGAATCGCAATTCGGCTAACGATTGGAATGATGTGATTGACGAAGGAATTGTGCGTGACCGTAAGCTGATCGATGAGTTCCACAGTGTCGGTGACGGAAAGTTTTACGGGCAGGGATTGTCGGAACATTTCGGTTTCCGATTCTGGAACAACTCCAACAATCAGATGCCCCTTCGCATTTACTGCTATCCGGCAAATTTGACGAGAATGCTCATCTCCAAAAAGGACAGTGCGGATTTCTTTGACGGCAAACCGTATACGCGGCATGAGATGTATGTGAATGACTTTTTACGCCCGGATGTTAAGAACGTAGTGCTGGAAGTATCCTGCGGCAGCAGAGATGATATTACATATACGGTGGAAACGGACAGTGACCTTTTGCGTGTATATGGCCCGACAAAGGCCGGCGCCGATCTCTTGTATTCACCCAAGGATAAAGGAGAATGTTTTGATAAGGATGCGGCAACGTTTGTAACCGGCAAGACAGATTACTTTACCGTTGAAGTTGACAGAGAGGCATTATGTGAGGAAACGGATCTTTCCGTGACGTTTACATGCGGCGAAGATTTTGTGAAAGTAATTTTTGCGGTATGTCCCGTACCGACGTTTGAATTTCCTGCGGGAACATTCGTGGAGTATGACGGATATATTGCGATGGAAGCCAATCACTTTGCAGAGAAAGTCGTAAATGATGAGGCATGGTATGAAGTGCTTACTCCGTACGGCATCACCGGAGCAGGCGTGAAGATGTATCCGAATCGTGCGGATGCACGCGAACTGCGCCATCGTCCGTATCTGACATATCGTTTTGCATGTAAGGAAGCGGGCGAGTACGAGGCAATTTTCTGCTTCGCACCTTCGACGCCTGTTATTGACGTTCCGGAGCAACTGTTCGCACATGCTGTAAACGGTGATATCCCGACAACGGTAGATACCGTATGGGATCCCGATCGTCCGTTCTTTAACGGTCCGCAGTGGAATGAAGAAGCGCGTAATAATGTGAAAAAGGCCGTCTGCAAAATTGAATGCAGACAGGGCCTTAATACATTGCAATATTATCAAATCAGTCCGAATCTGATATTGGAAAGGATTGTTCTGGTATCGGCCAAAGCGCCGCTTCCCGAATCATATTTGGGACCGAAGGAAAGTTATCGTTTGCCGTAACGGATGTTTATTTCTCGGTTTGTACGGACAACTTTCCGAACTTGACGGTCAGTTTAACTGTTTCAAAGGCTGCAATCTTTACGGGGATTGCAGCTTTTTCATATTTGACCGTAATCTCCGTATCATTTTTGCTGCTTAAGAGACAGTACTCAAGTTTGCCGTTCTTCCAGTAGATATCAACTGTAATATTACGTCGCGCCTTGAGACCGCAAATGTGTCCGGTTTTCCATTTGGAAGGAAGCGCGGGCAGCAGGATGATTCGCTCGAAGGTGCTCTGCATAAGCATTTCCGCAATGGCATCGGTAATACCGAAATTGCCGTCAATCTGGAAGGGCGGATGCTTGTCGAACAGATTGGGATACGTGGAACGTATGAACAGAAGTTCCAGACTTTCGTATGCCTTTTCACTCTGCCATAATTTGGCATAATGACAGGTAATCCATGCACGGCTCCATCCTGTGTGCCCACCGCCGGCAGACAGACGCTTCTTTAATGTGAGTGCAGCAGCTCTGGCCAGTTCCGGTGTTGCATCCGGAGTAATCTGCGACGAAGGGTGCAGGCCGTAAAGGTGTGATACATGACGGTGGCCGGGTTCTGCTTCGCCAAATTCTTTGGGCCACTCCATTAATGTACCGTTTTGCGCGATGCGATTGGGAATCAGTTTACCGAGTGCTTCCTGCATCTTGGCAATATCTTCATCCGAATTGTTAAGAATTTCGGATGCTTTTATGCATTCCGTAAACAAATCGCGAAGGATCTGATTGTCCATGGTAACCCCGTAAATATTAGCCCCCTGTGTGGAATCCGGAAGAATAAATACGTTTTCGGGCGATACGGATGGACATGTTACGAGATTGCCGCGATACTCTACCAAAAAGTCAAGGAAGAATACTGCCGATTCCTTCATGATCGGATAGTATTTTCGCAGAAAGTCAAGATCCAGCGTGTATTCGAAATGTGTCCAGATATGTGTGGACAGCCAGGCAAATCCCATTACCCAGTAAGTGCTCGGAATCCATATATCCTGCGGCGCGCAGTCTCCGTTGATATCTGTATTATGATGTGCAACAATGCCGCGGCAATTATACATCTGTCGGGCAACACGGGCACCGTTTTGTTGCATGATTTCCATCAGATGAAACAGCGGAAGGTGCAATTCGCTTAAGTTACAGATTTCCGCCGGCCAGTAATTCATTTCGGTATTGATATTAATAGTGTATTTGCTGTCCCATGGAGGTGTCATATCCTGATTCCACAGTCCCTGCAGTGTTGCGGGTAAGGTCCCTTCTCTTGAACATGCAATCAGAAGGTATCTTCCGTAATCAAAATAGAGCTTGGCAAGTCCTGTATCGACTACGCCGGTGGTAGCATTTTTGATTCGGACATCCGTAGGAAGAGCATCACATTTGGTCAAATCACCGATGTTAAAATCTACACGATTGTAGAAAACCTGATAATCGTCTATGTGATCGCGCAGAAGCTTGGAATAAGTCTCAGCCTTGGCTTTCTTAAGAATATCGATGAGTGAGGGCAGCGTATATTCATAGCGATAAGTTGTTGTTGCGCTAAAGAACAGTGTTACGGATTGCGCATTTTCCACGATCAGATGTTCTCCGATGACGCGCACGCATCCTTCTTCGGCAGTTGCCGTAAGTCCCATACGGAAATCTATGCCGCCTTTTCCCAAATTGCCGTAGAGAGTAATTGTGTCGTCACCTTCTCGTGATACGCCGTCAAAGAAGCGCCCTCTGCGCAGAATTGCATCAAATGATATGGGTGCGGGACCTACTTTGGTAAGATGCATAATCATACAGTCAGCGGGATGGGAAAGGAAACATTCACGTGTGAATACCGTGTCTCCGCGTTTTTCGGAAACCGTATATGTCTGTGTATATATTGCCGAATCGAGTGATAATTCGCGCGTATAATTGCTGATTTCGCCTTCATGATTGAAATGAAGCTGAATATCACCCAATGTTTGGTATGGATGCTGTGATTCGGGCGTTCCAGACAGAGCATAACGCATTAATTGTTCTGCTTGCGGAATTTTGCCGGCAAAAATCAGTTCGCGAATGGCAGGAAGAGAAGAGGCTGCATCGGGATTGATTCGATCCACGTATCCTCCGTACCACATGCTTTCTTCGTTTACCTGAATGCGTTCATTTACGGGATCGCCGAAAATCATGGCGCCCAGACGCCCATTGCCCAAAGGCAGAGCTTCTTCCCACACTTTTGCGGGGGTTTCATACCATAATCTGCTCATGACTTTTCCTTCCTGTTATTCAAAAAGCTCGGGAAATTTTGCTTTATAATCGAGAGAGAAGACATCTCCTCCCTTTTGATTCATGTGTTGGGAATCTCCATAGAGAGCGTTCGGATACTCGGCAATTTCTGTGGACAAAGTCACATTATCGTAGCCTTTTACGACATCGTTAAGGTAGTCGTTGTATTCCGACAGATACTCCTTGTGAATGGCATTCATACTTGCGCAACTCATCGGTGACTGTGTGATATACACATCCAGATCGTATTCGGCAAGAAGTGCCATTAGTTTGTCCATGTATATGCGAATTAATACGGCATCGCCTTCGTACGGCATTGTAAGGTAATTTGTTTCGTAGTTTAGGGCATCACATCCGTCGGCGGTACCGAAGGTGTCATAACCGCGAGTTTCATGGCACTTGGCAAGCAATTCCCGATTGGTGGACAGACGTCCGATAAAACGGCTGTTTATAAGCGCGGGAAGGTATTTGGTCGGAAGACCGAGTCGGCAGGACAATTCTTCGACGAAGGCATTCTCTGTCTGAATGGATTCGCTTTGGGCAATGGCCGCATTTTGGTACAATTCATACGCCTGCGGAATGGTCAGATAATGGAAGTATCTCGTTCGATTGTCGTAATTGTCCACATAGGAATAGTGGAAAGGCGAAAACTGTACAATTACATGCTTGGGAGCTGTGTGTCTCTCCAAATAAGTCTTAGCGGTGTAATACATTTCGATAGGCGTAGTACCGCCAAGGGCAAGCGAAACCGTGGAATCCGATAAAAGTGTTGGATTGAGTGAAGATTTGGCGGTTGAATCACCTAAAATCACTGTGTCATACGATACGGATGAATCGTAGATGACGGAACGGACATAGTGCCAGGAAGGATATTGCTCATCCATGTACGCCAAAGGGCAAAAATAGGTAAAGAGACACCAGATGATCAGCGGGAGAATTGCCAATATGAACTTGAGAAAGAATTTACTAGAATCCCGCATATATAAACTCCTGACCCGACAGATTTGCCGAGAAAATAATCAACATTAATATAAGGTAGTAAGCCCCCCAACGCATTATCGTCGGCATTTTGGCAAACAGGCCGGTAATATCACAATTCATTCGATCCTGCCAAAGATCCGAAAGGAACAAAAGGAACAGGGCAAAAATCACCAGAAGAAGATTGCTGTATCCGAGACCGATGGTAGAAATTGTTCCGTCGATCAGCGTCTTGGCTTCGAATTTCGTAAAGATCAGTTTTAATATCGTAAAAGCTCTGGAAAGAGACGGTGCGGCAAAGAAAATGAAACTTAAATCAATCAGCAGGAACGTGCCGATAATCTGTAACCATTTCTTGAGCACAGGTGCTTTGTCCAAATGCGTAACGGCTGTGATTTTATTGCGAATCGGCATCAGCGTTTTGCCGATCACCTGATATAAACCATGCAAAAGCCCCCAGAAAATATAGGTCAGATTGGCACCGTGCCATATTCCGCTGACAGCAAAAACAATCAGAATATTGAGATTCTGACGCCATTTGCCCAATCGACTGCCGCCCAAAGGAATATATACATAATCTTTAAACCAGGTGGAAAGAGAAATATGCCATTGACGCCAGTGCTGTGCGATGGAAGTTACCAAATAAGGTGTTTTGAAATTAACACCGAGGTCAAATCCAAGGATACGACCGCATCCGATGGCGATAGATGAGTAACCGGCAAAATCACAGTAAATCATCAGTGTATAAGCGAAGCCGGCCAAAAGAATCATGGCGCCGGAATAGCTTTCATAGTTTTCATAAACAAGATTGGTTACAATGGAGAGCCGGTCAACGATGACGAGCTTCTGGAAATATCCCCACAACATTAATTGCATGCCTGTTTTAAATCTGTTTGTGTCCCATTTGCCACTACAGGAAAATTGCGGAATCAGGTTAGTGCTTCGTGCAATAGGCCCGGAGAGGATACTGGGGAAGAAGGATACAAAGAGTGCATATTTCAGGATGTTGCGTTCGGGTTCCTGCTTCTCTTTGTAGCAGTCAATCAGGTATGTCAGTGACTGGAATGTATAAAATGAAATGCCGACAGGCAAAATCAGATTGACGCGTGTATCGCTGCCCACAAGAGACAGTGCAAAATTAGTGTATTTAAAGACAGCCAAAAGACCTATGTTCAGTATAAGTCCGATAACAAGAGTAAGGCGTTTCTGCCAGCGATAGGGGGCTTTGTATGCAATGTTGCCGCAGACCCATGTGATCAGGGTCGAAGCGATCAGACTGGAAACAAAGGCGCCGGATTGTGTCAGATAGAAGAAATAGCTGCATAAAAGAAGCCATATGTATCTGAACCTTTGCGGAATCAGAAAAAACAGTATGACCGTAATGGGAAAAAATATTAAAAAATGTATGGATGTAAAGGCCATATGCGCCCTCCGGTGTGCTTGTAATCCGAGTTTGATTATATTATAATGAAAAAACGATGTCAATTTTAGGTAAGGACAGTATTATGGCAGCACGTAAAGCACATACGTATAAAGTGCCTCCGCAGAACACGGAGGAAAAGGAAGAGTTTTCGCTGAAACGCGAAATAATGGAATGGGTCATTGTTATTGAAATCGCTGTGGCTCTTGCTTTTGTTCTGAATATGTTCATTATAGTAAATGCTGTTATTCCGACGGCATCCATGGAACCAACCATTATGCGGGGAGATCGTGTGATCGGAGTCAGACTTTCCTATGTTACTAAGGAACCGCAACGAGGTGATATCGTAATCTTCAAGTATCCGGATGATGAGAAACAATTGTTTATCAAGAGAATTATCGGACTACCGGGTGATACCGTGGAAATAGTGGACGGTGATGTGTACATTAATGGCGAGTATCTGGAAGAACCGTATCTGAGAGTTGATGCATACGGTGACTATGGACCGTATTATGTACCGGAAGGAAGTTACTTTATGATGGGAGATAATCGGAATAATTCCGCAGATTCCCGTTTTTGGAACAAAACATTTGTAAATCGAAAGAAAATTTTAGGAAAAGCCGTGTTCCGTTATTGGCCGCATCCTCAGAAACTGACCGAGTAAAATAAAAGGACTATGCTAAAATACGGTATATAACATATTTAAGCATAGTCTTTATTGTTTTATATGATTGTGCAAGTATTGATCAGGCACCAAAAAGACATGTGATTCCGTACAATGCCAACAGATGAAGCGGATAGAACAGGTAGAAGAACCATTTCGGAAACTTCCCTTTTTGGCCATTGTAGAAAAACAGAAACAGAAATGCCATAGAGGCAGTGTTCCCAATTGAAGATGCACAGGCGCCTGCCAGTAACTGAATATCACGTTGTGAACGGAAATAATACAACAGCGCAATCAAACAGATACCTTTCCAAGTGTAATCGCATTTTACGATAAAGACGGCAACGAGTGCAAAAGCAGCAATGATGGATATCAGAAGAAGCTGTTTACCGTACAGTTGCTTACGGGTAAGCTTCTCGGCCGGAAGCGACTTGTTGATGCGTGATATAATCATAAGCATCAGAAGCCCCATAAGGAGCGTAAATCCTACATTCTGGTATTCGGGATATAAAAGTGAACGACCCGCTGCCAGATTGAGCGGGATTTCCGAACAGATGGAGAAAATCAGAAGCCGGAGAGCATACTTTTTGACATCTTTGGTATGGAGAAATCCTTCCACCAAAAAGAAAGCAAATATAGGGAAGGCAATTCTGCCGATGCCGCGGCAAAGCTTGTATATTGTGTTCCATCGTGTGAACGCTTCGGGTGTCAGGGTCATACCGAATGCATTTAAATAGGAACGAATGCATACATAGCCGATATGATCAATCAGCATGGTAATAACCGCGATCCATTTCATGGCTGCGGCAGAGAATATTTTGTATTTGGAATCGTTAATATTTATTGTCATAGTAATGTGATAATACCACAAGAACACGGAAAAATAAACCACATGAGAAGAGAAAATCAAAATGACAATTCCATAGCTGCCTTGTGTATAGCAACTGTTTTTTTATTTGCACTCACCGGATGTTCTCTGCCCGGATTTACATCCAAAACACCGAATACGGACAGTGCTTATGAAGCTTTACAGAGACTTGATACGATAAAGGCCCTTGCCGACTTTGATACTGCCCAAAAGGCGGGTGAGAATGAGAAGATGATTCTTCGCGGAGAAGGTATGGCCTACATGACACAGGGTGAATACGGAAAGGCGGTGGATTGCCTGGAGGCTTCTTTGCGTCAGTCCAACGGCATTGTTTCGAAAGAAGACTTTGATATTTCTTATTATCTTGCCGTTGCCATGCAGAATTGCGGCCGTTCGGACGAAGCGATTAAGATTTACGATGCTATTATAGCAATGGATGATACGGCAGCGGATGCGTATTATCTGCGAGGCAAAATCAAACTCTCTCAGGGTGATCTTGCGGGGGCAAAAGAGGATTATGAACAGACGATTACCGTAGCGCCTACCGATTATGATCACTGTGTGCGTATTTGTAAGGACTTGTCGGAAGCCGGGTATGAAGAAGACGGTAAGGCATATATTTCCAGGGCAATGAACGGCGGAGGAAAACTTTCCGAGGATCAAAGAGGCATTTTTTATTACTATCTGGGCGATTATACCCACGCCATGAACAGTCTGGAAGAAGCACGTAAGAAGGCAGAGACCGAGAGTACTATTTTGTATCTCGGCAAATCCTATGAACAGGTTGGTGATACCAAATATGCCATTTCTTTATATGATACATATGTACAGAAACATCCCGAAGCATGCGTTATGTATCTGCAGTCTGCTCTTGCCTATATGGGAATTTCCGATTATGAAAATGCTTTGGCTCGCCTGTCAAGCGGCATAGAAACGGGTAATGCTTTATATATGCAGAGCATGCTTTACAACCGTGCCATTTGCTGTGAATATTTGCGGGATTATAAGACGGCGGCAGATTATATGAAGGATTATCTTGAACAGTATCCGGACGATGAAGAAGCGCTCCGCGAATATACATTTCTGAAGACCCGATGATTTTTCGGGTCTTCTTTTCTTTGTGTAAAATCACATCTGACACAATATGTTGTACCCCAACGATATAATAACATTAGATATTGTATTTTGTGCGTTGACGTAGGTTTGCAGGGGTGCTATACTGAAACCAATCGCCGTTTTAATCACATATTCATATCTTTGACCAATTTAGTCAATGTTCACAATCCAGTATCTGCGCGGCGTAATAGTATTCGGAGGGAGTATTTGTAATGTTTAAAGTTGTAAAAAGAGACGGGGGAATTGCTGATTTTAATCTCTCAAAGATAAATGATGCAATTATGAAAGCTTTTGATGCGTGCGAGCAGCAATATAATAATGATATGATTGATCTGCTTGCTCTTCGTACAACCGCAAACTTCCAGGCCAAGGTGAAGGATGGTCAGGTTCATGTGGAAGATATTCAGGACAGTGTGGAAGCTGTTTTGGAACAGTGCGGATATACGGAAGTTGCGAAGGCTTACATTCTTTATCGTAAGCAGCGCGAGAAGATGCGTAACATGAAGTCTACCATTCTTGATTACAAGGATGTGGTTAACAGTTACGTTAAGGTTGAGGACTGGCGTGTAAAAGAGAACTCCACGGTTACGTATTCCGTTGGCGGTTTGATTTTGTCCAATTCCGGTGCCGTTACGGCCAATTATTGGTTGTCCGAGATTTATGATGAAGAAATTGCAGAAGCTCATCGTAATGCGGATATTCATATACATGATTTGTCCATGCTTACCGGTTATTGTGCCGGTTGGTCTCTGAAACAGTTAATTAAAGAAGGTTTGGGCGGTATCAGCGGTAAGATTACATCAGCTCCCGCTGCACACTTGTCCGTTTTGTGTAATCAGATGGTTAACTTCCTCGGCATTATGCAGAATGAATGGGCAGGCGCACAGGCTTTCTCATCATTTGATACATATCTTGCACCTTTCGTAAAGGTGGATAATCTTACATACCACGATGTGAAGAAGTGTATTGAAGCTTTCATTTATGGTGTAAATACTCCCAGCCGTTGGGGTACACAGGCTCCGTTCTCCAATATTACATTGGATTGGACCGTTCCGAACGATTTGGCAGAACTTCCCGCAATTGTAGGCGGTAAGGAAATGGATTTCAAATATAAAGATTGTAAGGCCGAGATGGATATGATTAACAAGGCATTCATCGAGACGATGATCGAAGGTGATGCAAACGGCCGTGGCTTCCAGTATCCGATTCCTACATATTCCATAACAAGTGATTTCGATTGGTCCGACACAGAGAATAATCGTCTTCTCTTTGAAATGACATCCAAATACGGTACACCGTATTTCTCGAATTATATCAACAGTGACATGGAGCCGTCCGATGTCCGCAGCATGTGTTGCCGTCTTCGTCTGGATCTCCGTGAACTTCGTAAGAAAACAGGTGGTTTCTTCGGTTCAGGTGAGAGCACGGGCTCTGTTGGCGTTGTTACAATCAATATGCCTCGTATCGCTTATCTTTCTGCGAACAAGGATGAATTCTATAAGCGTTTGAATCGTATGATGGATATTGCAGCCCGTTCGCTTAAGATTAAGCGTGGCGTTATTTCCAAACTTCTGGATGAGGGATTATATCCGTATACAAAGCGTTATTTGGGAAGCTTTGATAATCATTTCTCTACAATCGGTTTGATCGGTATGAACGAAGTCGGTTTGAATGCGAATTGGCTCAGAGCAGATATGACGGATGAGAGAACACAGGAATTTACAAAAGAAGTTCTGAATCATATGCGTAATCGTCTGTCCGATTATCAGGAACAGTATGGTGACCTTTATAATTTGGAAGCTACTCCGGCCGAGTCAACAACATATCGTTTGGCAAAGCATGATAAGAAACGTTGGCCGAATATCAAGACAGCCAGTGAAAACGGAGAAACACCGTATTATACTAACAGTTCTCACCTTCCTGTCGGATTTACATCGGATATTTTCGATGCTTTGGATATTCAGGATGAATTGCAGACATTGTATACGAGTGGTACCGTATTCCATGCGTTCCTCGGTGAGAAACTTCCGGACTGGAAAGCTGCAGCATCTCTTGTTCGTAAGATTGCACAGAATTATAAACTTCCTTATTATACGCTTAGTCCGACTTATTCTGTATGTAAAGAACACGGATATCTGGCAGGAGAACAGAAGACTTGTCCTCATTGCGGTGCAGTGACCGAAGTATACAGCCGTATTACAGGTTATTACCGTCCTGTTCAGAACTGGAATGACGGTAAGACGCAGGAATATAAACAGCGTGTGGTATATGATATTGCAAACAGCAGTATGAAACGCCCTGTTACAGCAGTTGTTAAATTGTCATCCACGGACAGTGATACCAAAGTTGAGGTGGCAACATCCGTTAAGGCCAAATATCTCTTTACAACCAAGACTTGCCCGAATTGCAAACTTGCCAAAGAGTATTTGAAGGATGAGAATTATATTTTGATTGATGCCGAAGAGAATACGGAACTTGCTTCACGTTACGGTGTAATGCAGGCGCCTACACTTGTAATTGTTGACGGAGATCATGTTAAGAAATATGCAAATGCTTCCAATATACGTAAGTATGCGGAAGAACATGCCTCTGCCCTTGTATAAATGAGAAGGCTGTTGTGTGATATTGGGAGGTGTTCGCGACAGCATTATACGAAATCCTATCTGTTTGTTCAGGTAGGATTTCTTCTATAGTAGGGCAGTTACATTAATCTAAGGCAGTCACATTAATGATACTATTATAAATATGATGCAAGGAGAGTAACGTAAATGATTCAAAAACTGATTGATTCTATTGTAAATAAGGATGCACCGATCGTTGTAGGGCTTGACCCGATGATGAAGTACATTCCGCAACACATTAAGTCCGATGCCTTTTCCCAATACGGGGAGTCGCTCGAGGGAGCGGCGGAAGCAGTATGGCAGTACAATAAAGCATTGATTGATGCAATATATGATTTGGTTCCTGCCGTTAAGCCTCAGATTGCGATGTATGAGCAGTTTGGTATTCCCGGACTTGTGGCATTCAATAAGACAAATGAATATGCCCGTCAAAAAGGTCTTTTTGTTATCGGCGACATTAAGCGCGGGGATATCGGTTCGACAAGCGGTGCTTATGCATCAGCACATATCGGAAATGTACTTGTCGGTAATACTGTTTGTGAAGGCTTTCATGAAGATTTTGTTACTGTGAATCCGTATTTCGGAACAGATGGTGTGAAGCCGTTTATTGATGAATGTAATAAGAATGACAGAGGCATATTCCTGCTCGTTAAGACATCCAATCCTTCCAGCGGAGAATTTCAGGATCGGGAGATCGTTTTGGAAGACGGAACACATCTTCCGTTATATGAGCAGGTTGGCAAGACGGTAGCAGCTTGGGCAGCAGAATCAATGGACGGAAGTTACAGTAATGTTGGTGCGGTTGTCGGTGCAACATATCCTGAGATGGGTAAGGCACTTCGAAAAATAATGCCGCATTCCTATATTCTTGTTCCCGGATATGGCGCACAGGGCGGCAAGGGCGCAGATTTGGTACATTTCTTTAATGAAGACGGTCTGGGCGCAATAATCAATTCTTCCCGTGGTATTATTGCGGCATATCAGAACGATGCATACAAAGATCGTTTTGATGAAACAAACTTTGCCGATGCAGCGCGTCAGGCTGTATTGGATATGAAGAAGGATATTAAGTCCGCACTTTCTTCAAAGTAAAAAACAGTTAAAATATCAACTGGTATTTTTGATGTATTTCTTTCAAAATACCTGTAAATTCACGATTGACATTTTGATGGTTTCTCTTATACTTTAAGAGAAACCATTATTTTTTAGCTTTTTTTAAGCAAAACGGAGGTTGATATGAGTATTCAATATATTCCCGGAAACGATAAGATTCGATGCTTTTTTCGATTGTCCGGCAAGAATTCGGAATATGTAATAGCTGTTGTTGATGAAGAAGGATTTATTGGTCATGTGTATTACGGCAATAAGATTATGGCAGATGATTATTCTTCTCTTCTAAGAATTAATGAATCTCCGTATCTTCCGTCATGTAATGATCGCGATCGCGGATCTTTTATGGATAGTTTTCCGGTGGAATATTCTACGCACGGAATCGGTGATTACCGCGAGGATTGTCTGGCAATTCGCACGGAATCGGGGAATACGGCAGTTTCTTTACACTATTACGATCATGAAATTATTCCGGGAAAACCGGGAATACCGAATCTTCCGGCTTCGTTCGGAACGGATAAAGAGTGCTGTACTTTGGTGATTCATGCTAAGGATGAACCAACCGGTTTACAAATTGATTTGTTGTACACGATATTTGAAGAGTGTGATGTGGTTACGAGATCTGTTCGTGTAACGAATACGGTATCAAGACCGATTTATTTAACAAAAGTTCTGAGTGCCTGTCTGGATATGGATAATCGCGACTTTGAAGCGATTACGCTTCATGGTTCATGGGCAAGGGAACGATATCAGGAGAGACGTCCTGTAGGATGTGCCAATCTTGTTGTGGAGTCCTTCCGTGGAGAACCGGGCCATCAGGACCATCCCTTTATGGCGCTTGTATCGCCCAATGCAAATGATACTTGCGGTCAAGTTTACGGGATGAGCTTTGTGTATTCCGGTAATTTCCGAGTTACCTGTCAGAACAATCAGTTTAATCAGGTCAGAATGACAATGGGTATTTCGCCGATGGACTTTGCCTGGTGCCTTAATGACGGGGAAACATTCTATTCTCCCGAAGTGTTGATGACATATTCCGATACGGGTATCGGTCAAATGAGCCGGAATTACCATGACTTTATGCGGAAGCATTTGATTCGCAGTCCTTTTCTTAATAAAAAACGCCCGATATTGATTAACAATTGGGAGGCAACTTATTTCGATTTCACGACAGAAAAACTGATTGCCATTGCGTCGCAGGCACATGAACTGGGAATTGAGATGCTTGTTATGGACGATGGTTGGTTTGGCAATCGTTTTGATGATAACAGAGCATTGGGTGACTGGTTTGTTAACGAGGAGAAGCTTCCCGGAGGCCTTCCTTATTTGGTGGGAGAGATTAACAAGCTGGGAATGAAGTTCGGAATCTGGTTCGAACCGGAGATGATTTCTCCTGATTCCCAGCTGTACCGTAAACATCCGGACTGGGCTATTGCGATAAAGGGACGCAGACCGACCCGTAACAGGAATCAGTATGTATTGGATATAACCCGCAAAGAAGTAAGGGATTATGTGTTTGATCGTATGCACGATATCCTTTCGTCTGCGAATATCGAATATGTAAAATGGGACATGAACAGACCGCTTACAGACATCGGTTCGGCAGTAATTCCTCCCGAAAGAATGGGGGAATTCTACCATCGGTATGTGCTTGCGGTGTATGAACTGCAGGAAAGACTGCTGTGCGCGTTCCCGAATCTTTTATTGGAGAATTGTTCCGGAGGAGGCGCCCGTTTTGATCCGGGAATGTTGTATTATTCGCCGCAAATATGGTGTTCTGATGATACGGATGCTGTTGAACGATTGACAATCCAGGAGGGAACTGCGCTTGTTTATCCGCTTTCTACCATGGGTGCGCATGTTTCGGATTGCCCGAATCATACAGTCGGACGTGTTACGCCGTTTGAAACGCGCGGTCATGTTGCGTTGGCCGGTACGTTCGGATATGAATTGGATGTGACCCGTATTCCCGAAGCGGATCGCAAGATGATTCCTGCACAGGTAGCCATGTATCATAAATATAACGATTTGATTCGTGAAGGCGATTATTATCGAATTGCATCTTATTCGCGCAATCATGAATTTGATTGTTGGGGAGTTGTTTCCAAAGACAAGAGGGAAGCCTTGTTTACGTATGTGCAGGTTCTGGGTAAGCCGAATGCGAAATCAAGACGCCTTTATTTACAGGGACTTGATCCTGATATGAAGTATTCTCTGGAAGGAACGGAATGTATATATTCCGGAAGGATGCTTAATAACGGCGGATTGTTGCAACCGATGCTTTCCGGTGATTATCAGAGTAAGTTGTTACATCTTGTTGCTGTAGTCGGGTAAGTTTATTTGTTTATGCAGGAGAGTAGAAATGTCAAAAAGTGTTAAATTGTCGGATATCGGACAGAAATTAGGGGTTAGTACGGTAACTGTATCCAAGGCTTTGTCGGGACAGAAGGGTGTTTCCGAGGAAATGCGCGAGAAGATTCGTGCACTTGCAAATGAGATGGGATATCAGTCACCTACGGAAATAAAGATGGCCACTTCGTCAAAGTCATTCAATATAGGTGTTTTAATATCGGATCGTTATTTTGACAGATCGCAGTGTTTCTATTGGCTGATGTATCAGGATGTTGCAACGAAAGCCCAATCAAAGGGCAGCTTTACGATGCTGGAAGTACTGTCACCCGAAAACGAGAAGAATCTGAGCATGCCCATGCTGCTTACGGGTAAAAAGGTTGACGGCCTGATCATTATCGGCATGCTGAAGAATGAGTATATGCATCGCTTGGCAGAATATTGTAAGGTTCCGTATATATGTATGGATTTCTATAATCGTGAAATAGAGTGCGATGCGGTTATCAACGATAATTATTACGGTATGTATAATCTTGTAAATTATTTGTTTGACAAGGGACATAAGAAGATAGCATACGTTGGTACTCTTCTGTATACGGATAGTATTACGGATCGTTTCTTCGGATACAATAAGGCGATGCTGGAACATGGCGTTTTGGTTCCGAGAGAATACATTATTGATGATCGTAATATGGAAGACGGTATTCTTAGCGCATCGTATCCGATGCAGTTTCCTGCCGATATGCCGACGGCATTTGCATGTAATTGCGATGCCGCAGCCGTAATACTGACCGAAAAGCTTATGGCGATGGGGTATCGGGTTCCGGAAGACATTTCTGTGGTGGGTTTTGATAATTATATTTTTCAGACTTCAACGCCTGTTGAATTTACAACGTATGAAGTGGATGTAAAGGAAATGGCCAGACAAACTGTTAATACATTGATTAAGAAGATGAACGGTGAAAAATATCATCGCGGTATGATAATTGTGGAGGGCAAGATAGTAATAAAGGATTCTGTGTCGGATATATCTTAATGCAGTGATCTTGGGATTATAAAAGACGGTGAAATCATTCACCGTCTTTTTTGTTGCAAATGACGCAGGCTAAAATTTAGCTAAAAAAGTTGATGTGTAATATTCATAATCGAGTCTAATAAATCGTTTTATTATAGAAAAACCCCAAAACAACTAAATTAATATTGTAAAAATGGATGAAATGCTTAAAAGTAACTAAAAGATATTGCAATATTACTTAAAATTAGTATAATAAATTTAACTTAAAATTAGCTAAACGGGAGACGGCCCGTAAATTGTAAAGGAGGACTTTTATTATGAAGCTCAAAAAGTTATTGGCGCTTATGGTTGCATCGGCAATGACACTGTCACTTGTTGCATGCGGCGAGGCAGCAGCGGATGTACAGAATTCATCTGATACCGCTGTAACCGAAGTACAGCAGACCGAAGAAACAGAAACGGCTGCAGCAGAAGAAGCACCTGCAGCAGAAGAAGTTGCGGAGAGTGTTGCACTTTCGTACACAACATTGAACATTGATGATTACAAGGATGCGGTTGCGGACATTAAGTTTATTCATCATAAGACAGACCGTGCCGAAGACGGAACAATGGACCGCATGGTTGCGGAATTCAATGCAGAATTTCCCGGAATAAAGGTATCAATGGAAGCTGTTACCGATTATGCAGAAGATTCACTTCTTCGTTTATCTACCGGCGATTGGGGCGACATCATGTTTATTCCTGCAGTAGATAAGTCTGATTTGGCAACATATTTTATGCCTCTTGATACACTTGATAATTTGTCACAGCAGTTGAACTTTGTTGATTCATGGGAATTCGACGGACTTTGCTACGGTATTCCTTACATGGCAAATGCACAGGGTGTTCTGTACAACAAAGCTGTATTTGAACAGGCCGGAATTACAAGTATCCCCAAAACACCGACCGAGTTTTTGGATGCGTTGCAGATGATTAAGGATAACACCGATGCAATTCCTCTTTATACAAACTATGCAGCCGGATGGACAATGGGTGCTTGGGATGCGTACATCGGAAATGTTTCAAACGGTGACAATACTTACACCAATCAGAAATTTGCACATACAGCAAATCCTTTCGACGATCCCGGAGATGATACGGGCGCATACAATCTGTACCGTATTCTGTATGATGCTACAGCACGTGGCCTGATCGAAGAAGATTACACAACAACAGACTGGGAAGGCTGCAAGGGAATGCTGAATCGCGGCGAAATCGGAACGATGGTACTCGGCTCTTGGGCATATGCACAGATGGTAGAGGCTGATGAGCATCCCGAAGATGTCGGATATATGCCGTTCCCGATGACAGTCGGTGGAACACAGTATGTATCTGCAGGCGGCGATTACAACTATTGCATTAATGTGAATGCATCTGATGAGAATAAGCTTGCTTCTTTGATTTTTGTAAAATGGATGGTTGAAAAGTCAAACTGGTGCTTTAACGAAGGTGGATACACGGTTGTTAAGGGCGGTCAGAATCCCGACATGTATGCTGCATTTGACGGTTGTGAAGTTTTGTCCGATCAACCTGCGATTGCCGGTGAAGAAACACTTTTGAACGATATTAATAATGAATCCGAACTTTCCTTCAATGCAGGCGGAAATGCAAAAGTTCAGAGACTTGTTGAAGCAGGTGCAACCGGTTCGGAGACCTTTGATGATATTATGGCAGATTGGACATCTGTCTGGAATGCAGCACAGGAAGAACTCGGTATTGAAGTTCTTTACTAAAATGCATCAGGGCACGTGAGAAATTAGGAGCAGGAGTTATGAAATCAAACAAACTTTCCGGAAAAAGAAACAGAAGATCGTTATCACAATACCTATCGAGTCGCGAATTCCAAAAGATACTTGTTATTACGGCATTTATGACCGTTCCCCTTGTGCTTTTGGCGGTGTTTACATATATTCCGTTTGCGGAGATGTTCCGTTACAGCTTTTATAACATGAAATATGTGGGTGCACGTAAATTCGTTGGCTTGAAGAACTATCAGAAAGTGTTTACCAGAGACGACTGCTTCGGTGCCTTGAAATTAAGTCTGTATTATATGGGCGGTTCTATCGTCCAGTTGGGACTCGCACTGTATCTGGCAACCATCTTAAGCTTCAAGGTAAGAGGTGGTGCCTTGTTTAAGGGATTCATGTTTTTCCCTTATCTGATTAACGGTATAGCCATAGGCTTTATCTTTAAATTTTTCTATACGAGAGGATTCGTCTTTGACACAGTCCTCTCGTGGTGCGGGTTCGATTTGGAGAATTTGCCGTACTGGTTAAAGGATCAGAGCATTAACAACATATCCCTCGTGGGAACATCGGTATGGCGATATTTTGGTCAGAATATGGTGTTGTTTATCGGTGCAATCATGTCGGTTGATTCCGAATTGTATGAAGCCGCCATGTTGGACGGAGCCAACAGATGGGCACAGTTTCGCTATATTATCCTGCCGAGCATTAAAACGATTGTTGTGTTGAATGTGATTTTGTCCATTACAGGTTCGTTAAGTGCATTCGAACCGCCGTATGTTATTACGGATGGCGCGAACGGAACCGGAACGTATTTTGTTGTCATGCATGAGATCGCTCATACGCAACAGAAAGTCGGACTGGCGTCGGCTATGGCAATTGTGCTGCTGCTTATTATTTTTGTGGCGACGATTTTACAGAAACTGTTCTTTAAGTATGTATTTAAGGACGGCGGGGAGGAATCATGAGTTACTGGCAGAAAATCATAAAAACAATACTTACGACACTGAAATATCTGTCCCTTGTATTCTTTTCGTTCCTGGCAGTTTTGCCGGTTGTGTCATGCCTTATTACGGCATTCAAAACGGACAAAGAATACCAATCGACGAATGTGATGGTGTTGCCGGAAAACTGGTTGAATTTTGAGAATTTCAAGACTGCTTTTGAAAAGGCAAATATGGGAAGGGCATTTATAAATTCGACGATTATCTTAATTTGTGTGTTACTCCTGTCTACGCTTATCGGAACGCAGTTGGCGTATGTGCTGAATCGTTTTGCATTTGTTGGAAATACATTGATTCGAAATCTGTTTTTGTTCGCATCACTTCTTCCGGGTGTGGCAATGCAGATTTCCGTATATGAAATAATGTATACACTGCATTTCATTAATTCGCTTGCGGGTTATATCGTTATGATGTGCGGAACAGATGTAATCTCCATTTACATTTATATTCAGTTTTTCGAGAACATTGATAAATCTTTGGATGAATCAGGGATTATGGACGGTGCTTCTTATTTCACGATTTTTTACAAAATATTACTGCCGCTTTTGAAACCGGCGATTGTTACTTCCTGCATCTTAAAAGGTGTTGGGACGTATAACGAATACTACAACGCCAATCTGTATTTGCAGGATAAAAAGCTGTATCCCACGGTGGCCACATCGTTGTATACGTTCGTCGGACCTCTTGGTTCAAAATACAATCTGATTTGTGCGGGGGTTATTATTTCCCTCATCCCGGCACTTGTTGTATTCATTCTGTGTCAGAAACAGATTTATTCCGGACTGACAGCCGGTGCTGTGAAAGGTTAAGGAGGTGCCTGATGGAAGAAGAGATAAGAGAACATCTGATAAACGGTATTATTCCTTTCTGGAAACAACTGGCGGATAAAGAAAACGGCGGATTTGTCGGATATGTGGATTATGATCTTAAAAAAGACATACGGGCTGATAAGGGTTGCATTCTGAACAGTCGCATTACATGGTTCTTTTCCAATGCATACATGCTTCTTCATGATGATGATCTTTTAAGTTATGCAAAAGTGGGATTTGACTTTATGATGAAACATTGTATTGATGAAGTGTACGGCGGAATATACTGGTCGGTGACATATGACGGCAAGTGCGCGGACACGATGAAGCATACATATAATCAGGCGTTTGCCATATATGCTTTGGCGTCTTACTACGATGCAACAAAAGATATGAAGGCGTTGAATGCGGCATATGATCTGTATCGTATCATTGAAACAAAGTGTCGTGATAAGGACGGATACCTGGAAGCATTTGACCGAAGCTTTCATGCAATATCAAATGATGCATTATCCGAAAACGGTGTGATGGCATCCAGAACGATGAATACATTGCTGCATGTAATGGAAGCATATACCGAATTGTACAGGGTGACGCAGGATGCGTTCATCAAGCGGGACCTGTGTGCGATTATGGATACATTTCTTTCGAAAGTGTATAATTTTGATAAGGGCAGACAGGAAGTCTTTTTTGATCGGGAGTGGAAGTCACTTATTGATTTGTATTCCTACGGACATGATATTGAAACATCGTGGCTTCTTGACAGAACGGTAAGTATTGTCGGTGATGAACATTACAAGGATTTGATTTATCCGATAACGGCCAAGATGGCTGAAAATGTTTACGCAGAAGCATTTGACGGAAGGTCTCTTGCCAATGAAAGTGAGAACGGTGTTGTGAACAGACATCGCATCTGGTGGGTTCAGGCCGAAGCACTATTGGGATTTATGAATGCATATCGGAAGAATCCGCAACAGAGAAAGTTTCTGGCAGCTGCCCGGGCCGAATGGTGTTTTATCAGAGATTATATGGTGGATGATCGATATGGGTCCGAATGGTTCTGGGAAGTGAATTCGGATGGCAAACCGTATCCGGACAGACCGATTGTGGAACCATGGAAATGTCCGTATCATAACGGACGAATGTGTATGGAAGTACTGAAAAGTGCCTGTATGTAAAGGAGTCATTATGCTGCACGAAAGATATTATGAAGAACAGAAGAAACTGGAGTTGATGATATCATTAAAGAATGAGGTCGATACATCTTTCTATAACGGAGTATATGATCGCTATATATATCCCGTGCTTACAAGGGAACATATCCCGCTTACTTGGCAGTATGACCTGAATCCCGAAACCAATCCGTATTTTATGAAACGATTGGGAATTAATGCGGTGCTCAATTCCGGTGCCATTGAACTTGACGGTAAGTTTTATCTGGTGGCACGCGTGGAAGGCGATGATCGCAAATCATTCTTTGCGGTTGCGGAGTCCGAAACCGGGATAGATGGGTTCCGTTTCTGGGATTATCCGCTTCAATTGCCGGATACCAATCCGGAAGAAACAAATGTATATGACATGCGTCTTACAAAACATGAAGACGGATATATCTACGGCGTATTCTGCTCCGAAAGCAAAGATACTTCATCGGATGATCTGTCTGCAGCGGTTGCTGCAGCGGGAATTGTTCGAACAAAGGATTTGAAGACCTGGGAGCGACTGCCGAACCTGGTTACTCTACGCAGTCCTCAGCAGAGAAATGTATGCCTGCATCCTGAATTTGTAGACGGCAAATATGCTTTCTATACACGTCCGATGGATGACTTTATCGAAACGGGATCCGGTGGCGGAATCGGATTCGGCCTGTGTGATGATATTGAACATGCTGTGATCGATGAAGAGAAGATGACATCGATCCGCAGATATCATACGATCACGGAAGCCAAAAACGGTGCCGGTGCGACTCCGATTAAGACACCGCGCGGATGGATTCATATTGCGCACGGTGTACGAAATACGGCAGCAGGTTTGCGCTATGTAATTTATGCATTCGCAACCGATCTTTCGGATCCGTCCAAAGTGATCGCGGAACCGTCCGGACTTCTTATAGGACCTCGCGATCGGGAACGTGTCGGAGATGTATCGAATGTTTGCTTTACAAACGGTGCCATAGCCCGTGATAACGGCGATGTGTTTATCTATTATGCTTCATCGGATACGAGAATGCATGTTGCAACGACAACCATTGATAAATTGATGGATTATGTATTTAATACGCCGAATGATCCGCTTAGAAGTGTGGATTGCGTTAAACAGCGCTGTGACCTGATCCGCAGGAATATGGCTTACTTGGATACAAACAAATAGTTGATTAAACAGACAGAATAAACAATGACAAAATAAGTTGGAAATAGGAGTTTGATTATGGAAAAAGTAAAAATGATCGCGCCTGCGCTTTCGAATATTCCCTGGCAGGATGCACCTGCAAATCTTACCGGAGCACCGATGTGGAGATATTCCGAGAATCCGATTATCGGACGGAATCCCGTTAAAAATGTTGCGCGTATATTTAACAGTGCGGTTGTGCCTTACGAAGGAAAGTTTATCGGAGTATTTCGCGGAGAACAGACAAACGGTATTCCTTATATTTATTTGGGAAGAAGCGATGATGCGATTCATTGGGTATTTGATGAGGAGAAGATTCCTTTTGTAAATGAAGCCGGAGAAGAGTTTATGCCGCGCTACGCATATGATCCGCGCCTTGTAAAGGTAGAGGACACATATTATGTGATTTGGTGTCAGGATTTCTACGGTGCCTCCATCGGAATGGCGAAAACAAAAGATTTTAAGACATTTGTCAGACTGGAGAATCCGTTTATTCCGTATAACAGAAATGCAGTATTGTTTCCTCGTAAGATTAACGGAAATTTCGTGATGTTATCCCGTCCCTCGGATTCGGGACATACACCCTTCGGCGATATCTTCCTGTCCGAATCTCCGGATTTGGTATATTGGGGCAAACACAGACATGTGATGAGCCAGGGCAGTCAGTGGTGGCAGTCCGTCAAAATCGGTGCAGGTGCGGCACCTATTGAAACGAGTGAAGGGTGGCTTCTGTTCTACCATGGTGTAACGGGAACATGTAATGGTTTGGTGTATTCCATCGGCGGTGCAATTCTGGATATTGATAATCCGTCCGTTGTGAAATATCGTACGGATAAGTTCCTGTTAACTCCTGAGGAATGGTACGAAGAGAGAGGTTTTGTTCCGAATGTCTGCTTCCCCTGCGCAACTCTTCATGATTCCGAAAGCGGTAAGATTGCGTTGTATTATGGTTGTGCGGATTCGTATGTGGGTCTGGCATTTACAAAACTTGATGATATTGTTACCTATATTAAGGAAAACAGTTGTTTAAGCGAAACGGATACGGAGATAGGAATACGATAATGAAGATACAGATTGACCCTTTAGAAGGAATTGTGAACAGAGGCGATTATACATTGATACAGCAATGTATGAAGAAAGCAATGGCCGGTGAAGCGATCACCACGGCATTTTTGGGCGGCTCCATTACAATGGGCTCTCTTTCTTCAACGAGTGAAAGCTGCTATGCATACCTTGTATATCGCTGGTGGTGTGAAACTTTCCCGAACAGTAAAGTAACATTTGTAAATGCGGGAATCGGCGGAACTACTTCACAGTTCGGTGCAGCCAGGGTCGAAGAGGATGTATTATCATATCGTCCGGATTTCGTATTGACCGAATTCGCGGTAAATGACGAAAATACAGAGTTTTATAAAGAAACATATGAAAGCCTTATTCGTCGCATTCTTCTGTTCGAAAAGAGGCCGGCATTGCTTACAATGTGCAATGTGTGCTATGATAGCGGAGCGTCTGCCGAAGAGATGCACCTTGCGGTTGCGAAACATTATCGACTTCCGATGGTTAGCATGAAATCTTCCATATATAAGGAAGTAACGGCGGGACACATTGACAGGAGCGAGATTACACCGGATAATTTGCATCCGAATGATCGCGGTCATCGACTGGTGGCAGATGTGATTATCCGTATGTTGCAGGAGATTCTTGCAGATTTGCAATCGAAAGAGATTGCGGATTGTGTGACTTTTGATATTCCTGCACCGCTTACCCCGGCATCTTATGAGACGGCGGTAAGATATCAGAATTACAATTCGGATGAAAAGGTTTCTTTCGGGGTCAGCGCGTTTTCTTCGGATCGCGCCCCGCAGGAGAATATTTGCGATATATTTAGAAAGGGCTGGACTGCATGGCATGAAGGAGCGTATCTTACGATAACCGTGCCGTGTACGGAACTGGCTGTGCAATACAGAAAGAGCGTTCGTAAACCTACCTGTATTGCGCAAGCTGTAATTGATGATGACAAGGAGCATGCAGTAATCCTTGACGGCAATTTTACGGAGGACTGGGGCGATTGTCTGGCGATTACCACGGTTGGACATCACCTTCCGTACGGACTCCATCGAATTACAATTACCGTTATCGAAAGTCATGAAGCGGATGTTGTTCCGTTTTATTTAACAAGTGTTATTGCATCCTCGCGAAAATAGGATAAAATAGAGGTTATGAAAAAGATTATATATTTGGAGCCGCTGTTTATGCGGCGTATATGGGGCGGCGAACGCCTGAATACAGAATTTGAATATGAGATTCCGTGGACAGACACAGGAGAGTGCTGGGCTATATCGGCACACCAGAATGGTGACTGTCTGGTCCGCGGTGGTGATTTTGACGGAATGCGCCTGTCTGTGTTGTGGCAGGAGCATAGGGAATTATTTGGTAATATTTCGGGTGATCATTTCCCTCTTTTGGTTAAGATCATTGATGCCAAGGATGATCTGTCCGTACAGGTGCATCCTGATGATACGTATGCGATGGAACATGAGAACGGTTCCTGCGGCAAAACCGAGTGCTGGTATGTATTATCGTGCGATTCGGATGCGTCCATTATTCTGGGACATAATGCGCAGACCAAAGAAGAAATGGCTAAGATGATAGAAGATGGGAACTGGAATGATTTTCTTCGTGAGGTACCCGTCAGTGAAGGTGATTTCTTTGTAATTCATCCCGGTACGCTGCATGCGATCAAAGGCGGAATCCTTTTGATGGAAGTGCAGCAGAGCAGTGATATTACATACCGTGTGTATGATTATGACAGAGAAGACCACGGAGTACGCAGAGAATTGCATCAGAAGAAGGCAATGGATGTAATGTCGGTGCCTGCGCTTCCGGTTGAAATGATTTGCAAAGGTGCGGTGGATGTACAGGATAACTGCCCGGTTCTTTTGCACAAAGGTCATTATTACTGCGTATGGAAATTGGAAGTGTCCGGTGAATATACATATCGGATGGAGTCTGCATTTGTATGTGTGGATGTTCTGGATGGTGAAGGCACCGTTAACGGAGACCCGGTAAAGAAGGGGGATCATATGATCTTCCCGACAGGAATCGACACTGTAAAGATGATAGGCAATATTAAAATGCTTTTGTCGGCACCGGTATAATCGGATGTTTCATACCGTGTACTTTCGGAAGCTTGTTTGCGTATGACTGCATTTAATTTATAGGAAGAGATTTGCCGATGATAATTGACAGTTTCTTACAGAAAATGTAGAATGGAAACGCTTAAACGGGAGGATATCGGTATGAGAACTAAAATGAAACAGCTGTTTGGCGATACAGCACAATATACGTCCAAAGAAGTCACGGTTTGCGGATGGGTTCGTACGAACAGAGCTCAGGCCAAATTCGGATTTTTGACAATAAACGACGGTTCGTTCTTTGAATCATTGCAGGTGGTATATGAGCAGGATTTGCCGAATTTTGAAGATATTTCCAAGATTCGTGTCGGCTCTTCGGTAGAAGTTGTAGGTAATATTGTTATGACCCCGGATATGAAGCAGGCATTTGAAATGCATGCCGTAAAGGTTACTCTTTTGGGAGACTGCCCGGAAGATTATCCGATTCAGCCGAAGCGTCATACAAGAGAATTTCTGCGTACCGTTGCGCATCTTCGTCCGAGAACAAATCTCTTTTCGGCAGTGTTCAGAATTCGAAGCGTTGCTGCAATGGCAATACATACGTATTTCCAGGATCGCGGATATGTGTATGTTCATACTCCGCTTATTACAGGCGCTGATTGCGAAGGTTCGGATCAGATGTTTAAGATTACGACCTTTAACATGAATGATCTTCCCATGACGGAAGAGGGCAAGGTTGATTTCTCCAAAGATCTGTTTGGCAAGCAGTCGTTTATTACAGGCTCCGGTCAGTTGCAGGGTGAAACATTTGCGATGGCATTCGGCGACATTTATACTTTCGGACCTACCTTCCGTACAGAGAATTCCAATACGCAGACACATGCGAACGAATTTTGGATGATTGAGCCGGAAATGGCTTTTTGCGATATTAACGGATTAATGGATATCGAAGAAGAAATGCTGAAGTTTATCGTATCCTATGTCCTGGAGAAATGCCCCGAGGAAATTGACTTTTGCGATCAGTTTGTAAGCAAAGGTCTCAAGAAGAAACTTACGGATCTTGTTGATTCCGAGTTTACCCGTATTTCTCACCATGATGTGATCGATGTCTTGAAGAAGGCTGATGTTCAGTGGGAATTTGAGCCGGATTACGGTGAAGATATCGCCAAAGAACATGAGAGATATATTACCGAGCATTTCGGCGGACCGGTATTTGTTACGGACTGGCCGAAGGAGATCAAGGCATATTATATGAAAGTCAATCCCGATGACAAGACTGTTGCAGCGGTTGACTTATTGGTTCCTCAGGCAGGCGAGCTGATGGGCGGCAGCCAGCGTGAAGAGAATCTTCCGAAGCTTTTGGAAAGAATGGATGAGATGGGTGTATCCCGCAGCGAGATTGAATGGTATCTTGATACAAGAAGATACGGCGGATGTATCCACAGCGGATTCGGTATGGGATTTGAGAGACTGATCATGTATCTTTCGGGTGTTGAAAACATTCGTGACGTCATTCCTTATCCCCGTACACCGAGATCATGTGAATTTTGATGTAAACATGTATATACAAAATCGGACTCATTGGGTCCGATTTTTGTGTTATGACGACGAGCAGAACGGACATTTTGCTTGCATAAATGAAACGGAGATCAATTATGGCAATTACAAAGACATCGACCAAGGCGCCGTTATCCAAGATTCCCAAGGAATATACATATGAGTATTTTGCTACGGGTAAAGCGTTCGAATCAAAGAAACAGGGAAGACTACCGGCTATGGGCTGGAACAGTTGGAATGCATTCGGAAGCAGAAATACGGAAGAATTGACCCAAATCATGGCAGACAGGTTGGTATCATTGGGCCTTAAAGAATTGGGATATGAGTATGTTGTTCTTGATGACGGATGCTATAGGGCGGAGCGCGAAAACGGTCGTTTGGTGAACGAGGATGTGAAGTTTCCTTCCGGATTCAAGGCTTTGGCGGATTATGTTCATTCCCGCGGATTGAAATTCGGAATGTATAATGATATAGGAACGAATCTGTGCGCCGGTTCTGCGGTCGGAACCTGCGGTTTTGAAGACGTGGATGCACAAACATATACGGAATGGGATGTTGACTTTTTAAAAGTGGATAATTGTTATTATCTGTGGGATAATGCGACTTTTTCCAATCCGGAAAACATGAAATATACACACGCACCCAATATTAAAGGGATTTGTGTGATTAAAAGAAACGGTTTGGCTGTGGAAGAAAAGCTGTATTTCGATGCATCATCGGACGGTATTTTAGAAGGACGGGGTGTTCAAAAGCAGGACGGATATGTTACGGGACTGTTTTCGTTTGACGGTACGAATGTGGGAAATACACCGATCGGAGTGCAGAGCGGAGAACTGGTATTTGAAGTTGTTGTTCCTGGGGACGGTGAATACGAGATCGTTGTTACTTATGCAACGGGTAAAGAGAATGGTGTGGGACAACATCTGCAGGTTGCCGTAGGTGACGGATTGGCGGCCGAGAGATATTTTGATGGATTACTGCCGGAAACACAGTCACCGGATTCGTTTATCGATTCATCACCCATAAAGGTAATCCTTTCAAAAGGAACAAACAGGATCCGTTTGATGAATCATCGTCGGCAGGAAAATGTTTTGATTTCATATGCGGCATTGTTTAATGCTCTTCGGGAGGCCGCTCCGGATAGGGATGTGTTATTGTCGATTTGTGAATGGGGCAAGACAATGCCTCATAATTGGGGATACAAGATTGGTAATTCATGGCGTATTTTGAATGATATTACGTTTGCTGTCGGCTCTCCCGAAGAACCCGGTAAAGGCGCATGGGAAGATCCGGGAACACCAAGTATAACTTCACAGTATGACAAAGCGGTTATTATGGATGAGTACGCAGGCCTGTCTTTGGGATGGAACGATCCGGATATGCTCGTGATCGGAATGGATGGTGTGACCGAAACAATGGCCCGGACACATATGGCCATGTGGTGTATGATGAATGCTCCTTTGATGCTGGGGATGGATCTTAGAAAAGTGCAAAAAGGAGACTCTGTTTGGTCGATCATTGCCAATCGGGAACTTATTGCCCTTAATCAGGATGCGTTGGGAGTGCAGGCAAAGCGGATTTATTGCTCCGTATGCGAGGAACATCCGGATACGGAATATGTAACCAATCATAACAGAATGGATGTTTTGGCCAAACCGCTTGCAAACGGTGATGTTGCTCTGGCATTTTTCAATTTGAGCACCGCAGATCATACGGGTAAGGTATCCGTATCTGCCGAACGGATTGTTGAATTGATCGGCAACAAGATGATTGATGCATCTTCCTTTGTAAATGCTAAAGAATATAAGATTGTTGATTTAATAACCGGTGAGAGGCGTGTATCCGATACCGGAGTGTTTGCGATAGATAAGCTTGACGGTTGCGGAAGTGCTGTTTTCAGGATTACGTCACAATAGATGAAGCAGAAGACGGATGAATAAGGAACGATTTATACAGAAATGTGTTGAATATATATCCATGGATGCGCAACAAATGCGTCGGATGGGAATCCTTTTGTCGGAGGATGTTACGAATCCGTTTGATGTAATGAGCAGACGAAATGCTGCCCGGATTATGCATGAAATATTAAGGATATGCTGTAAGGAACCGGATGAACCGGATGTTTCTGCGGCGCATCTTTTGCGTGATCTATATGATTGTCATACTTGTGTAATTCATATTGCACAGGTCTATGTCAAAGGAATTATGAATGCTTTCCCAATTGGCGTTGAAACATCGGTTCTTTGTTCGAAGGAGGAAAGTCATGAGCCTTTAATCATTGAGCGGGGAATGACTTTTGACGGAGTAAGGGAAATATCGGAGGAAGAAGCTAAAGAGGGCTTGGACAGATTGTTTCATCCGAAGAAAAGGGTTCGACCGGATACGGCTATAAGAAGCACAATTAAGTTTCTGTCGCTTCCGGCAGATGTAAAAAATGTGGCCGACTTTATAAAAAGTCATATTCACGACGAGCAATATCTGCTATTGGATGTTCGGAGCAAAGAGGAGCATGAGACCGGGCCGATTTTTGCGGGAGGAATTTCGTTTCCGCTTGATACAATCAAAATGAATCCGTTTTCGGTTTCACAGAATCGGTTTTTACCGATCGTTTTGTATTGCAACGGGGCATCGCAAAGCAGTATGGCGGCGAAAATTCTTTTGGAGAGCGGATACCGAAATGTTTTTGTATTATTGCATGAAAATAATGAATTATTTGGGGCCATGTAGTAAGATAGACATATGGGATTAATGAAGGAAATTTTGTATGACGCAGTACTATCAGCACATGTTGACAGTGATAAGGATGTAATGTATGGGCAAACCGGCCAAGATTAAAAAGAAAAAGAGCTTTATGTTCACGTCCAAACACCATTCGTTTTTGGGAATTCTCGGTATTGTGGTTGCCTGCATTTCCTTGCTGATCCTGTCCTTTGGCGTGGCGTACGGATTCAGGGTGCGCGGACAGGTGGAAGAAACATACGGATTTCTGGGATTCTTTTCCGCATTTTTAAATATTATCGGTATTATTTGCGGTTTTCGCGGACTGCGTGAACGTGATATTTTTAAGATCGCTCCATGGACTGCTGTCGGAATGAATGGCGTTGTTCTTGTTATCTGGGGCGTTTTGGTGTTGTTGGCATTACGATAGAACCTATTAAAGGAGAAAGGAAGGATGTGCCGCAGGGCATGTCGGGAGTACAGATGGAAGCATACAAGCAGGAATTTATTGAATTTATGGTGGAATCGGATGTTTTGAAATTTGGTGATTTTACGCTGAAGAGCGGTCGAAAGTCACCTTTTTTTATGAATGCGGGTGCTTATGTTACAGGAAGCATGTTGATGAGATTGGGTGAATATTATGCTAAAGCGATTCACGATGCATACGGAGAAGACTTTGATGTGTTGTTCGGACCGGCATATAAAGGCATTCCCCTTTCTGTAGCAACCGTAATTGCATTTTATAATTTGTACGGCAAAGAAATTCGATACTGCAGTAACCGTAAGGAGGTTAAGGATCACGGCGATACGGGAATCCTTTTGGGAAGTAAGCTTAAGGACGGTGATCGTGTTGTGATTATCGAGGATGTTACAACATCCGGCAAATCCATTGAGGAAACTTTCCCGATTATCCAAGCACAGGCTGATGTAAAGATTCTGGGCCTGATGGTTTCCTTAAATCGAATGGAAGTTGGACTGGGCGGCAAACTGGCGGCTTTGGACGAGATAGAAGAGAAGTATGGTTTCCCGGCAAAGGCTATTGTTTCCATGGAAGAGGTTACCAACCATTTGTATAATCGTGAGTGCTGCGGACGTGTTGTGATCGACGACACCGTGAAGGAAGCTCTTGCCAAATACTATGAAGAGTACGGAGTAAAATAATGTACGATGAACTTTTGACAGAACGCTATGAATTATGTACGGAACGTATTGCGCTTATACAGACGGAGAAGTTTTCGATTCCTTTCTGGGATGACTTTTTTGAAAAGGAAAGTGACTTTTTGCTTCTTCTTGCGGACGTATGCCAAAAGGCAGAAAAGGACCTTCTTGCGCAAATGTCCCTTTCCGATTTGCAGGATTTGAATGCGGCGTTATACGAAGATATATTCCCTGTAAATTATGATACCAGCTATGGGAATCCTGCCTATATGGCACAACAGGCTGCAATGGCAGGGCTCGGAAGCAAAATGGCAAAATGTTTATGCTACCTGTATGCACAGTTTCGCGGTCTGATCCCGTACGCTTTTCGCGCTCGAAAGGACATATTGACGCTGTATTTCGAACTGTTTATTGAAACATACGGAATGGTTGCGGACAGTGTGCGTGAAGAGATTCCGATTAATCCCGAGTTCTTTACCGAGGCAATATATTGGTTTGAGAGCGATAATTGCGATATCCTCGTTCCCGACCGTATTCTCGCCAATATTGACGCGAGTCGTGACTTTGAAAAGTCAATCATTATGAATGCTGATCTTAGTGATCTCAGATATTTATATTTATTCGGAGATTACATTTCGGAGAATGAAATTAGAATTGCCACATTTTTGAATACTCTTGACGAAGAACAGATTAATGCCATGGCATCAACATTTACGGAAGGGTATCGGATCGGATTCGTAAAGGCGGGTAAACCTCTGCACAAGAAGAAAACAGCAAACGTTCGATATAATGTCGGATTTGAACGTGTTACGAGGGCTGCCATACGCAACCTTATCGAAATTGGCCTGGATGCTACGATATATACGGCGGCAACTCTTTCTCAAAACAGAAAGGGTGTGACCAGAATCGGTTATTACGGAACGCTTCCGAACAGACAGTACGAGTATGACCACAGGGAAGATGAAGCACTGTATTTGACTCCTGATTATGCGAATCGTAAGGTTTCCGTAACCCGTGACTGTTATGAACAGTATAAAGAAATGGCGGCAGTGCATGCGGGGCCGGCCGTACAGGAATCGTTCGGTGAGAATCCGTTTACTCCGATCATGAAGAAGGAAAGCATTACCCTGTCGGAGAAACAACAGAAGCTTTCTGTGGATATGGCACGCAAAATCGGTGATATTACTTATACATATATACCCGGTGATGAGAGAAGCTTTACAATCATTTCGTATCCGATTCCCGAAATCGGAGAGAAGTTTGAAGAAATTTTCTCTGCAACCGTTGCGGTAAATACACTGGATTATAAGCTGTACGAATCGATCCAGCAGAAAATTATCGATACACTCGATCGCGCCGATTCGGTACACATTGTCGGAAAGGGTGATAATGTGACGGATCTGACGGTTGCACTGTATCAACTGACCGATCCTGATTCCCAGACGAAGTTTGAGAACTGCGTTGCGGATGTAAATATTCCGGTAGGTGAGGTATTTACTTCACCATCTCTTTCGGGAACGAACGGTGTATTGCATGTAACGGGCGTATATCTGGACGAACTGTTCTACAAGGATTTGAAAATAACGTTTAAGGACGGATGCATTTCCGATTTTATATGTTCAAACTACGAAAGTGAAGAAGAGAACAGGAATTATATCCGTAACACATTTATGCGTCATCATGAATCTCTTCCGATGGGCGAGTTTGCAATCGGTACTAATACTACGGCGTATCGCATGGCACGGGACTATGACATTGTCGATCGCCTGCAGATATTGATCGGAGAGAAGACAGGACCCCATTTTGCGGTTGGCGATACATGTTATTCGCACGAGGAGGACGTGAAGGTATATAATCCCGATGGCAAAGAGATTATTGCGAGGGAGAATGACTTTTCGCGTAAGCGGGATACCGATTCGAAAAATGCATATTTCAATTGCCATACGGATATTACGATCCCATATGATGAACTTGGCGGGATTTATGCGATTTGCCCGGATGGTGATGTGGCTATTATTGAGGATGGCAGGTTTGTTCTTCCGGGGTGCGAGGAGTTGAATATTCCCTTGAATAGGTAAGGAATATTCGGTATGATTAAGGTGTAAATATTAAATGAAATCGGAGATTTGTGCGTAGGATTTCATATAGGAAATGGAGATTATTATGGCAAAAGTCAGTATTGTTATGGGTAGCGATTCGGATATGCCGGTTATGAGCAAGGCAGCAGCGATTCTTGATCAGTTCGGAATTGAATATGAAATGAGAATCATCTCTGCACATCGTGAACCGGATTTGTTTTTTGAATATGCCAAGACGGCCAAAGAGCGTGGCGTCAAGATTATCATTGCCGGTGCAGGTATGGCAGCACATCTTCCCGGAATGTGTGCGGCGCTGTTCCCGCTTCCGGTAATCGGTATTCCCATGCACACAACTTCTTTGGGCGGACGTGATTCACTGTATTCCATCGTTCAGATGCCTTCGGGAATTCCCGTTGCTACGGTAGCTATCGGCGGAGGAGCCAATGCGGCTCTTTTGGCTGTACGTATGTTGGCGATATCCGATGATGATTTGCTTGCGAAACTTGCCGAGTATACTGAGAATATGAAGAATGATGTTATAAAGAAGGATGAGAAATTATCCGAAGTCGGATACGAGGCATACTCAAATAAATAATATCGAAATGTATTGGGATAACCATATTTAATATAAGGAGACAATATTATGGATTACAAGAGTGCTGGTGTTGACATTGAAGCAGGCTATAAGGCTGTGGAACTGATGAAGGAGCATGTTGCCAAGACATATCGTCCCGAAGTATTGGGCGGTTTGGGCGGTTTCTCCGGTGCTTTCTCGTTGAAGAAGTACATGAGCATGGAAGAACCTACATTGGTTTCCGGAACCGATGGCGTCGGAACAAAATTGAAACTTGCTTTTTTGCTGGATAAGCATGATACAATCGGAATCGATTGTGTTGCCATGTGTGTTAACGATATTGCATGCGCAGGTGGCGAACCGTTGTTTTTCCTGGATTATATTGCATGTGGCAAAAACGAGCCGGAGAAGATTGCGGCAATCGTAAAAGGCGTGGCTGACGGATGTCTTATGGCGGGTTGCTCATTGATCGGCGGAGAAACTGCCGAGATGCCGGGATTCTATCCTGTAGATGAATATGATTTGGCCGGCTTTGCGGTTGGTATTGTTGATAAAGCGAAACTTGTAACGGGAGATTCCATCAAAGAAGGTGATGCGATTATCGGTATCACTTCTTCGGGTATTCATAGTAACGGTTATTCTTTGGTTCGTAAAGTATTCCCGATGCATGAAGAGAATATGAATGAATACATTTCTTCTTTGGGAATGACACTTGGTGAGGCACTTCTTGTTCCGACCAAGATCTATGTAAAAGCCCTTTCTTCCGTTCGTGATGCAGGAATTACGATTAAGGGATGCAGCCATATTACAGGTGGCGGATTCTATGAAAATGTTCCCAGAATGCTTCCCGATGGAATGAATGCACATATCGTGAAGAATTCTTACCCGATTCTTCCGATATTCGACCTCTTAAGAAAGAGCGGCGGCATTGCAGAAGAAATGATGTATAACACATATAATATGGGTATCGGTATGATGCTGGTTGTCGATAAGGCAGATGTGCGTGCGACGATGGATGCAATTGCGGCAGCAGGCGAGACACCTTACGAGATCGGTTCGATCAAAAAGGGAACCAAGGGAGTGACATTATGCTGAATATAGCGGTTCTTGTTTCCGGCGGCGGTACGAATCTGCAGGCGATTATTGATGCGGTGGAGAATAACAGCTTACCGAATGTGAATATTTCCTGTGTTATCAGTAACCGTAAAGATGCCTATGCGCTGACACGTGCAACCGAACATAATATTCCGGCGCTTTGTATTCGCCCGAAGGATTATGCTGACAGAGAAGCATATTCCGAACAGATGATTAAGACACTTTCCGAGTATGGAATTGATTTGGTTGTATTGGCGGGATTTCTCGTCGTGCTTCCCGCGTCTTTGGTAAAAGCCTACGAAGGCAGAATTATTAATATTCATCCTTCACTGATTCCGAGTTTTTGCGGAGACGGCTTCTACGGACTGAAAGTGCACGAGGCAGCATTGCAACGAGGCGTTAAGGTTACGGGTGCTACGGTGCATTTTGTTGATGACGGAACAGATACAGGTCCGATCATTTTACAAAAGGCGGTTTATGTGGAAGAGAATGACACACCCGAGATCTTACAGAAGAGAGTAATGGAATCGGCGGAATGGATTATTTTACCTGAGGCAATTCGTTTGATCGCCGAAGGCAAAGTGAAAATGCATAAATAGTACGGAGGAATGTGAAATGAAAGTTTTGGTTATTGGTTCCGGTGGTCGTGAACATGCCATTGTAACAAAAGTTGCGCAGAGTCCCCGTGTGGATAAGATTTACTGCGCACCGGGAAATGCCGGAATTGCCGGATTGGCAACTTGTGTTCCTATTGGTGTGATGGAATTTGATAAACTTGTTGATTTTGCGGTATCCGAAGGAATTGACTTTACAATTGTCGGACCGGATGATCCGCTTGTCGGCGGAATAGTAGATGCATTCGAAGCAAAAGGACTGAAGGCGTTCGGCCCCAGAAAGAATGCCGCAATTCTGGAAGGAAGTAAGGCTTTTTCCAAGGATTTGATGAAAAAGTACAATATTCCGACCGCAGCATATGAGAATTTTTCCGATCCGAATGATGCACTGGCTTATCTTGAAACGGCCAAGATGCCCATTGTCTTGAAAGCGGATGGACTGGCACTCGGAAAAGGTGTTTTGATCTGCAATACTTTGGAAGAAGCCAAAGAAGGCGTGGAAACGATTATGGTGGATCAGAAATTCGGTTCCGCCGGAAATATGATGGTTATTGAAGAGTTTATGACCGGTCGTGAAGTGTCGGTTCTTACATTCTGCGACGGTAAGACGATTCGCCCGATGACAAGTGCTCAGGATCATAAACGTGCCAAAGACGGTGATCAGGGCCTGAATACCGGTGGTATGGGAACTTTCTCACCAAGCCCCTTCTATACAAAAGAGGTAGATGAATTCTGCAGAAAGTATATTTATCAACCGACTGTTGATGCAATGGCGGCTGAAGGCAGAGAGTTTAAGGGAGTTATTTTCTTTGGATTGATGCTTACCGAAGATGGCCCGAAGGTACTCGAATATAATGCACGATTCGGTGATCCCGAAACACAGGTAGTATTGCCGAGAATGAGAAATGACATTATTGATGTAATGGAAGCGTGTGTTGACGGAACACTTTCCGACATACAACTTGATTTTGCGGATAATGCGGCGGTATGTGTTGTATTGGCATCCGACGGATATCCCGAACATTACGAGAAAGGCTTCCCGATTTCCGGTTTTAATGCTTTCGAAGGAAAGGGCGATTATTATTGCTTCCATGCAGGAACCAAATTATCGGAAGGCCGTGTTGTGACAAATGGCGGAAGAGTATTGGGCATTACCGCAACGGGCGAAGATTTGCTTACGGCCCGCAAAAAGGCGTATGAAGCAACACAGTGGATTTCGTTTGAAAACAAATATTGCAGAAATGATATCGGTAAGGCGATTGACGAAGCGTAAGTGATCTTTGATGCACTTACAATAGTTTGTTCCGGATTTTGCAGGCAAAATGGAGATTGCTATGAGTGAAGAAAATGCTTTCATAAAGGATGAAGGAAAACTGACAAATTGTGAAAAGTGCGGCGGCCGACTTACCTACAAAGGGGTAGGCGAATACGTATGTGACGAATGCCATGTGATTTGTTATGATGCCTTCGGCAAAGTCAGAAACTATATTGAAGAACACAGAGGGGCAAATATTGCCGAGATTAGTCGTGATACGCATGTAAGCACGGCGATGATCAGACAGTTTGTGCGAGATGAACGATTGTCGATCGCGGCGAATTCTGCAATTCGTTTGCATTGTGAATTGTGCGGAGCCGATATCAGTTCCGGATATTTGTGCCTTTCCTGTAAATCGCGTCATGCCGGCTGGGGAGAAATGTCTCAGTCGTCTGCTTTATCCCGTGGCGGTGCAAAAGGTGTATCGACAGCTGCTCCAAAAGGGGATGCACATGGAACGAAGCGATTTAATCGATAAGGTTTATGCATGTGCAGATATTTCATAAAGAATATACGGTGTGAATACATTCGGAACCGTTGTTGACCTAAAAAGTCAATGACGGTTCTTTTTTATCATAATTTTCGGAAAATGCACTTTTGGATGTCGGATATGGGCTATTGCTTTAACGAAATATTTTTTGTATCTTTTGTGAAAACAGTTGACATAAACAAAACATTGAGTGTATGATTACAACGTAAGTTACGATGCTTGAGGGAGTATTGACTTATAGGGTCAATAATATACTGAAAGGGGAATCGGTATATTATGTTTCGTACATTTCCGAAGATAGCAGGTCGGTTTGACCGGTCCTGGCTGACTAAGGTTCTTGTACTGTTGCTGATCTCGGCACAGGTCTCCTGTGCCTTGTATTCGGCAAGACCGGTATTTGCTTTTACGGCCGTAAAGGGAACGGTTACTGCTAAAAGCGCCAATGTTCGTAAGGAAGCATCAACACGGTCACAGGTTGTTTTCTGCGTGAAAAAGGGTGACAGTGTTGTGATAATAGATGAAGTTTCGGGTGATGATCAGAAAAGTTGGAGCCTGATTCAGGTTGGCAAATCCGTCGGATATATTCGGTCTGATTTAGTACAAAAATCCAAAACAGTTGTGAATACGAAAGATATTGTGTCTGCAGGAAGTTCCTCGCAGGCTGTTTCTGATGCAACAAATTCCCCACAAACCGCGACGAATGCAAATGCCCCCAAGAAGGGTATCATCAAAGGTTCGCAGATCCGCGTCAGAAGCAAAGCATCCGTATCTTCGCAGTCATTATGTATGTTGGATAACGGTGCTGAAGTGTCAGTTCTTTCGTATGTTAAGGGAACAGACCGAAATTGGTATCAGGTGGCATTTACGTATATGAACAAACCGATTAACGGATATATTGCTTCTTCCTATGTAAATGTTATTCTCGACGAAACAAATGACGGACAAACGACGGACGGACAGACCCAGGGTACGCAATCGTCACAACCGGAAGCGTCAAATGCTCCGGACATACATAGAGATACGAAGCAGAACGGTACGACCAAAGGTTCTTCCGTAAATGTCAGAAGAGAACCTGTAAGCGGTGCAATCATTTGTTCGGTAAATGCCGGAACTAACTGCACGGTTGTTGATCAGACGGAAGGCTCGGATGGAATTACCTGGTACAAGATTTCATTTATTAAAGGAAAGACTCCGCAAACCGGTTATATTCGCAGTGACTTTGTTGACGGTGTTTATGACGCGATAAAGTTGGAAAAAGAGGCACTTGCAAGGAAAGAGCAGGAAGAGGCGGCTTTAAGAGAGAAAGCTGCAGCCGAGGAAGCTGCAAGAAACGCGGCGGCAGCCACAGCTTCGACAAATGAGAAAACAATATCTTCGGCGTCCATTAAAGGATCGGGCGTTCGTGTGCGCGACCGTGCGGTAGACGGAAACATTCAGGCACAGTTGTCTACGGGACATCCTCTTTCCATATTGGGCGAGAATACAGAGAAAGACAATTATAAATGGTATTGCGTAAAGTTCAGTTATCTCGGTTCGGAGAAAGTGGGCTACGTTCGTTCGGACCTTGTGAATGTTGTGTATTCATCTGCTGCATCCGATTACGCTACCGATCCTGATTTTGAAAATGCAATTGCACAGTTCCCCGACAGTTATAAGAATTCCCTTCGTGCATTGCATTCGACATATCCGAATTGGCGTTTTGAAGCGGTAGATACCGGCCTTGACTTTAACGAGGCACTTATGGCAGAATCGGCAGTCGGTAAGAATCTGGTCAGCAAATACAGTATTTCTTCATGGAAGTCGACACAACCGCAGGCTTATAATTGGTCGGATAATACGTGGTATACGTTTGACGGTGGAAGTTGGGCGTCTGCAAGCAGTGAGCTGATTGCTTTCTATATGGATCCGAGAAACTTCCTTACTGACAGCGGCATATTCCAGTTTGAGACATTGGAACTTCGTGATTACATGAACGAAGCCGGTGTACAGAATCTTTTAAACGGAACGTTTATGAGCGGTTCTTATACCGATACGGACGGCAGCGTCAGAAGTTATGCATCCGCTTTTATGGAAATCGGTGCAATGCTTGGCGTCAGCCCTTATCATCTGGCTGCAAGATGCATTCAGGAACAGGGAATAACCGGTAAGAGTAACAGCATTTCCGGTACGGTTCCCGGATATGAGAATATGTTCAATTATTTCAATATCGGAGCATATGCATACGGCGGCTTGGATGCGGTTGCACGAGGCGTTCTGTATGCGGCGGGAAGTGATGAGAGTTATCTGCGCCCTTGGAACAGCAGATATCGTTCTCTTTTCGGCGGTTCGAAATATGTTGCGGAGAAATATGTTCAGGCAGGTCAGAATACGTTGTACTTCCAGAAGTTCAATGTTGTGAACAAGAAGAACGGTATTTATTCGCATCAGTATATGAGTAATCTTTCGGGTGCTTCGTCGGAATCCGCAAGACTTAAGACAGCGTATACGGATCCGTCACAGACGATTGTATTCCGAATTCCCGTATATCGGAATATGCCGGTGCTTCCGTGCCCGAAGCCTGTTTCCGATTCGAATCCGAATACATATTTGTCGAATCTTTGGGTTGACGGATACAGCTTTACCACACCGTTTACATCCGGATGTGAGAACTACACACTTACGGTGGACCCGAATACGGAATCTGTAAATATCGGGGCCCAGGCTGTTGTGGAGACATCATCCATAGGCGGTACAGGTACGGTTATGCTGAATCCGGGTTCCAACAGATTCCAGATTTGCTGTAAAGCGCAGAACGGAAATACCAAGAACTATATTATTACCATTAATCGATAGATGAGGAGAGTTATCAAAATGAGAAAGTCATTAGCCGTGATCACCGGAGTGCTTACCGTTGCATTATGCAGTTTGTTTGTTGTGAAATATCCGGTGTATGCCGACGGAAAAGTTGAAATAAAGGCAGACAGAGACAGCGCCAACCCCGGCGAGCAGATTACGTTTTCCGTAAAAGTGCAGAGTCCCGAGGATGCGGCGGCTGCACCCGAGATCAGTATAGAGTACAACAGCAATCGTTTGGAATTTGTGGAATGCAGCACACAGTACGGCGGTGGCGGCGGTGGCCTTTTGACATTGTCTGATGACACGGCGGATATTACGTTCGCGGCACTGTCGGGTGGAACGGCAAGAGTTAGTATTACGGCTGTTTTTGACGGAGATGAATCCACCACGGAAACTGCTTTTGCTGCGGTCGAAGTATCCGGTGAGGATACGGCGGCTCTTATGGAACCGGCACCGGAAGAGACAACTGCACAGGAAGCAGGTTATATTTCCCTGCCGGATGGAAGCGGAACAATCTCTACTGTTATTCCTGATGAATGTATGCCCGTTTTGTTCCACAAGGTTTCGACGGAGTATCAGGCACAGCCTGTTGAGGCAGCACAGTTCGATATGGGAGATTTGCTTCTTTTGTATGTTCTTGATGCAGATGAGACTGACGGTCAGTTGAAGATTTTTGATAAAGAAACGGAGTCTTTTTCGGATTTCAGAATGATTCAGGGAATTGAGAACCGCTTTATCATTGTTTTGCCGGATTCCGGCGATGCGCTGGTACCGGAAGGTTACTCCAAGGCGGTTTTGCAGTGGAACAGTCAGACACTTACGGCTTATATGAACTTTGAAGCACAGGCGGATCCTGCATCACAGGTTTCGGCAAATGACTTTTTCTTACTGTATGCAATGAGCTCGGAGGGAACAACGGGCTGGTATTTGTATGACCAGAAGGAAGGAACGTATCAGCGTTTCTTTATGACGGGAACAGCCCCCGCTGACGCGGAAAGTCAGCCGTCCGAAGGCAGTGCAACCGCAGCGGAAGGTTTGTTTGGACTAAGCCTTACGGCATTTATTATTATGGCATCATTGGCAGTTCTTTTGCTGGCAGCGATTATCGCAATTATTATTATGGCAATCAAGCTTCGTGAATACGGAAGCTACGAATATATTGATGAAGATGAATATTTTGCCCAGAATGCAAATGCGGCAAAGGCATCGGAGAAACCGGCTGCAAAATCATCTGCGAAGGCACCTGCCAAGGACTTGACGTTTACACAGGAAATTGATTTGGAAGAAGAGGATGTCGAAGAAGCAAAGGATGTGAAAACTTCGGATAATGCGAAGACTTTGTCAGATGCGAAAGCAAAAAAGAATGCCGAAATGCAGAAGAAAGTCGAAGAAGCACTTTCGGATGACAGTGACTTTATCGTAGATACGGTTGAAAATATGGAAGAGATTATCGAAGAGGAAGAAGATGATGACGAGTACTATTACGATAATCTGTCCAGAGAAGAAAAGAAGCGTCTCAAGGAAGAAGAGAAACGACTCAGAAAAGAAGAAAAGCAGAAGCGTAAAGATGAAAAGGAAGCGCAGAAGCGTCGCCGCAAGGGATATGATGACATGGATTGGGAAGAATTCGAAACATCCATGCAGAGTCATGGCAGGAACGAATCTTCCAAACTGTATGGCGGACGCGATACAGGGAAAATGCCTTCTTATATGAGAGAATATATGGAAGAGGGTGGAGTCGGACAGGACGAGGCTGCACTTACCGATGCTGAAGAGGAAGAGGAAATCATCACCGGTGTTCTTCCGCAGAAGAAGGTGAACGAAATGCTCGCAATTATGGAGGATGAACCGGAAGAGATTCCCGACAGACCGATATTAATGTCCGCAAAGAAGCCGGAGAAACCGATCGAGAAAAAGTCACTTGCGAGGGCAGATAAGAAAGTTGACAAGAAAGAAGAGAAAAAGCCCGTAAAGAAACCCGAGAAGAAGAGTACCCGTGCGGAACGCGTGCCTTCACCTTCGGATTGGTACGGTCAGGAAGAATATACCGGACAATATACCGATGAAATGGATATTCAGAGCGCACAGGCTGCATACACACCTCCCACACACATACCAATGATGCAGCCTGTGCAAGAAAATATACCGCACGAAGATTTGGACGAAGACTTTGAATTCGAATTTATCCAAATATAAGCTTCCAAAGTCTATGCCCCGTTGCATGCTCGCATGCATAAGGGGCAGAGACCTTGGAAGCAACACAATATGAGCATAAAAGCGCTGCGCAAGCAGTGCGATATGCGAATATTGTGTAGGATTGCGAGAGCACGAAGTGCGTAGCAATCCGTTATATTTGAAATAATTAACTTGTTAATACACAATATTTTTCATTTAGACAGAGGTATCACATGAGTATGGATTATACAGACAGCGCGCAAACCGCGATTGACCTTGCCAAACAGTATTCAAAGGAAATGCGTCACGGATATGTCGGAACAGAGCATATTCTGGTCGGCCTGTTGCAGGAAAACGTTGGTGTTGCCGCAAAGGTTCTATTTGCCAATGAAGTTGAGACAGACCGCATAATCGGCCTGATTGACGATCAGATTGCACCCGATAGCAAGGTGGCTCTTCGAGAACGGGACGGTTTGTCCCCGAAAACGCAGGAGATTCTTGCATTATCGGAAGAAGTTGCGCAGTCGTTTGGCAGCAAGAAGATCGGAACGGAACATTTGCTGATCGCCCTTATTCAGGACGGTGACAATCTTGCCATACGCCTGTTGAATACTTTGGGTGTGAATATTCAGAAAGTATACGTGGATATTCTTTTGGCAATGGGTGAAAATATCGAGCAATATAAGCAACAGCTTAAACGTGCGCAGAAAAACAGCAGGGCGCAGGGTGCGGAACTTATGATTGATAAGTACAGCCGCGACCTTACAAAGTTGGCAAAAGAGGGGAAACTTTCGAATATTGTCGGTCGTGATGCCGAGATTACAAGAATGATTCAGACACTTTCCCGAAAGACGAAGAACAATCCCTGCTTAATCGGTGAACCCGGTGTCGGTAAAACCGCATTGGTAGAAGGCCTTGCACAGAAGATCGTGCGAAATGAAGTTCCTGCTTCGGTAGCCGATAAGAGAGTGCTTTCGTTAGATTTGTCTGCGATTGTTGCGGGAAGCAAGTATCGCGGTGAATTTGAGGAAAGAATCAAAAAGGTGATTTCCGAAGTGATTTCCGAGGGCAATATTCTGCTGTTTATGGATGAGGTTCATACGATTATCGGCGCGGGCGGTGCCGAGGGCTCCATAGATGCGTCCAATATACTGAAGCCTTCTCTGGCAAGAGGTGAACTTCAGTTAATCGGTGCGACTACGTATGATGAATACAGAAAGCATATTCGAAAGGATGCTGCCCTTGAACGCAGATTTCAACCGATTTACGTGGAGGAACCTTCGTTTGACGAGTGCGTAGCCATATTGAAGGGTATTCGTAAGGAATATGAAGAACATCATAATGTTGTGTATGAAGATGAGGCACTTGTACAGGCAGTTGCCCTTTCTCAGAAATACATTGCCGACAGATTCTTGCCGGATAAGGCAATCGATTTGATGGATGAGGCGGCTGCAAAGGTTCGCTTATCGCATACCGGCGGTTCGACGGATAAAGAAAAGGATGAACTTACCGATCTGTTGGCGCGTCAGGAGGCTGCACTTAAGAAAGGTGATATCGCTGCCTTTTCGGAATTGAAGAATACATACAATACACTTAAGAAGAAATATGAGAAATCCAGAACACGCGCCGCTAAGAGCGGAAAGTCACTCGTCCCGGTTGTAACGGAAAATGATATGGCTTCCGTAGTGGAAGAATGGACAAAGATTCCGGCAAAGCGTCTGACGGAGTCGGAAGGTTCCAAGTTGCAAAAACTGGAGAAGGAACTCGGCAAATCCGTTATCGGTCAGAGTGAGGCAATTTCCGCAGTGGCAAGAGCAATAAAGCGCGGCAGAGTCGGCTTGTCCGACGGCAACCGTCCGATCGGCTCATTCCTGTTTCTGGGACCTACCGGTGTAGGTAAGACGGAATTGACCAAGACACTGGCGAAAGCTTTGTTCGGTACAGAGAATGCATTGATTCGTGTGGATATGTCCGAATATATGGAGAAGCATACCGTTTCGAAAATGATCGGATCGCCTCCGGGATATGTGGGTTATGAAGAAGGCGGTCAGCTGTCCGAAAAGGTGCGCAGGAATCCATATTCGGTTGTCCTGTTTGACGAAATCGAAAAGGCTCATCCGGATGTGTTCAATATATTGCTGCAGATTCTTGATGATGGTCATGTGACAGATTCGTCGGGAAGAAAAGTCAGTTTCAAAAATACCATTATTATCATGACCAGCAATGCCGGTGCCAATCGTATCGTTGATCCGAAATATTTGGGATTTGCTACACAGACGGATGAAAAGAGCGACCACGAGAGAATGAAGAGCGGAGTGATGGAGGAAGTTAAGAAAATATTCCGCCCGGAGTTTCTTAATCGTATTGATGAAATCATTGTTTTCCGCAGTTTGTCGGAATCGGATATGCAGCAAATTGTTTCGCTGCAAACAGATATGCTGGCGAAACGTGCACTTTCCGAGCATGACATTATGCTTTCCGTAAGCGCTCCGGCCAAGAAATTGATAGCCGAGAAGGGAACGGATAAGAAGTACGGTGCACGTCCTTTGAAACGTGCTGTGCAAACAATGGTAGAAGACGAACTGGCATATCGTATTCTGTCCGGGGAAATAAATGACGGAGATCGAGTAAAAATTAGTGTCAGAAATGGCATTTTGACATTTGAAACATATTAATAAATACAGTATAATTTTTATGACAATCAGACAGGAGGAATTACTTCATGGCAACAGTGAAAGAACTTATTCGTACGGAAGCAGACGGTTCAATCAGTTTTGGCGATCATTCTCTTTCCGAGAAAACAAAATTGGAAGATTATCCTTGCAGTGGGAATTTGTATAAGGTGAAGACATTCTCCGAGATTACCAGATTGGAGAGGGATGGAGCATTTGTATATGAATCTGTTCCGGGAACAAGCGTAACGGGATTCAAAGCACTGGAGAATGGTGTGGAATTTACGGTATGCGGTGACGAAGATGCGCAGATTACCATCGGTCTTACGGAAGATTCCGAATATGAAGTTTTCGTGGCTGATAAGAATGTCGGCAAGATGAAGACAAACCTTGGTGGTAAATTAAGCTTCGGTGTTGAACTTTCAGGTGAAGGGGAAATAAAAGTAAAGGTAGTTAAGTAACAAATGGCCAAAAGTAAACTTACTACTGTGTTTTTCTGCAACAGTTGCGGCTACGAATCTTCCAAATGGATGGGACAATGTCCCGGGTGTCGTGAGTGGAATACATTCGTAGAAGAAACTGTCAGCAATTCTTCTAACAAGAGCAGTATGTCCGGTCAACGCAGTTTAAAATTGTCGCAGCCGTCCAAAATCACGGATATTGATATATCCGATGAAATGAGGATGTCTTCGGGAATGGATGAACTGGATCGGGTTTTGGGAGGCGGTATTGTACCGGGCTCCCTTGTTTTGGTAGGAGGAGATCCCGGTATTGGTAAGTCTACTTTGCTTTTGCAGATTACCCGACTTCTTTCCAATAATAATCATCATGTTTTGTATATTTCCGGAGAGGAATCGCTTAATCAGATTAAGATGCGAGCCCGTCGAATCGGTGACTTTTCGGATAAAATGTTTCTGTTGTGCGAAACAGACCTTACGCATATCGAGGATGTGATACGTACAACGAAGCCGGAAGTGGTTGTTATCGACTCCATTCAGACGATGTATTCGGATAATATTTCGTCTGCACCCGGCAGTGTTTCTCAGGTTCGTGAAGCTACGAATATTTTGATGCAGTTGGCCAAGGGTCTTGCGGTAACGATATTTATCGTCGGACATGTTACCAAAGAGGGAACGGTGGCCGGACCGCGTGTTTTGGAACACATGGTTGATACTGTTCTGTATTTTGAAGGAGATCGTTTTGCATCACATCGAATACTGCGCGGTGTGAAGAATCGTTTCGGTTCGACAAACGAAATCGGTGTGTTTGAGATGTGTCAGGACGGTTTACGGGAAGTGACCAATCCGTCCGAGTTTATGCTTGCCGGTCGCCCGGAGGATGCATCCGGTTCGGTTGTTGTGTGTGCGATGGAAGGTACCCGTCCGATTCTTCTGGAGATGCAGGCACTTGTGTGCCGTTCGGGATTCGGAATTCCGAGACGGTCTGCTACGGGAATCGACTTTAACAGAATGAATTTGCTGATGGCTGTTCTTGAGAAGAGAGCAAACCTTTCGACCGGTGACTGTGATGCGTATGTTAATGTTGCCGGCGGAATGAAGTTGTCCGAGCCGGCCATTGATTTGGGAATAGCGGTAGCGATTATTTCTGCTGCCAAGAATATAGTTTTGAAACGGAACTTATGTGTTTTCGGTGAAATCGGTTTGGCGGGAGAAGTTCGTTCCGTATCGTCGCCGGACAGAAGAATAGCGGAAGCGATGAAGCTTGGATTTGATGAAATCATTATGCCGAAGGCATCACTTCCATCCTGCGGTGAACAGTTTCGGAAGAATCTGATTCCGGTGGAGAACCTCTCCGATGTTTTACGTTATCTTGCAAAGTAAGTAAAAGTATATATAAAAAGGAGAAAAGCTGTGGTTAAGAGAGTGTATGTGGAAAAGAAGCCCGATTATGCGCAGAGCGCGCGAGAGAGAAAGGCGGATTTGAAAAGTTATCTGAATATTAACGGACTTACGGATGTTCGTGTACTTATTCGGTACGATATTGAGAATCTGTCGGAAGAAGTATACAAAAATGCACTTACCTGTGTATTTTCCGAGCCGCCGGTAGATGACTTGTATGAGGATGACTTTCCGCATGCGCAAAGTGACAGGATATTCTCGGTAGAATATTTGCCGGGACAGTTTGACCAGAGAGCGGATTCGGCTGTTCAGTGTGTACAGTTTTTGGCTGCCGAAGAGAAACCTGTTATTGCTACGGCTACAACATATTGCCTGTCGGGAGATATTTCCGATGAGGAGTTTGCGGCAATCAAGTCATATTGCATTAATCCCGTGGATTCCAGAGAAACCGATGAGGTTAAGCCCGATACATTGATTACGCAGTTTGACGAACCGGCAGATGTTATTGTGTTTGACGGATTTATCTCCATGAATGAAGAGGAACTTACTTCCTTATATGAATCGCTTTCTCTGGCGATGACTTACAAAGATTTCCTTCATATACAGAACTACTTTAATAATGAAGAACATCGTGATCCTACCATGACTGAGATTCGTGTGCTGGATACATATTGGTCGGATCATTGCAGACATACCACATTCTCTACAGAGCTTAAGAATATCGAATTCGGCGAAGGCAAGTATGCGAAACCGATTCGCGATACGTTTTCGGAGTACGAAGCTGCACGTGCCGATGTATACAAAGGACGCAGCGATAAATTTATCTGCCTGATGGATGTAGCCCTGATGGCTATGAAAGAGTTAAAGAAACAGGGGTATCTGGAGGATCAGGAAGAATCCGATGAAATTAATGCCTGCTCCATTGTTGTTCCCGTGGAAATTGACGGAAAATGTGAAGAATGGCTCGTAAGCTTTAAGAATGAGACACATAATCACCCGACGGAAATCGAACCGTTTGGTGGTGCCGCAACATGCTTGGGCGGAGCAATTCGTGATCCCTTGTCAGGTCGTTCCTATGTATATCAGGCTATGCGTGTTACCGGTGCTGCAGACCCTACGGTATCGTTAAAGGATACACTTGGCGGTAAGCTTCCGCAGAAGAAACTGGTAAAGGGTGCGGCAGCAGGATATTCATCTTACGGTAATCAGATTGGCTTGGCTACAGGCTATGTCAAAGAAATATATCATCCGAACTATGTTGCAAAACGTATGGAAATCGGTGCTGTTATGGGTGCAGCTCCGAGAGAAAACGTTCTTCGTGCCAATTCCGATCCCGGTGATATCATTATCCTTTTGGGTGGAAGAACCGGACGAGACGGCTGCGGCGGTGCAACAGGTTCATCCAAGGCACATACGGAGAATTCCATTAATACATGCGGTGCGGAAGTTCAGAAGGGTAATGCACCTACAGAACGTAAATTGCAGCGTTTGTTCCGCCGCCCCGAAGTATCCAAGATGATTAAGAAATGTAATGACTTTGGTGCGGGCGGTGTATCGGTTGCGATCGGTGAATTGGCTGACGGTTTGAATATCAATCTGGATCTTGTACCGAAGAAATATGCAGGTCTTGACGGTACGGAACTGGCTATTTCCGAGTCACAGGAAAGAATGGCTGTTGTTGTAGCCAAAGAGGATGTTGATGCTTTCCTTGCATTCTCCAAAGAAGAGAATCTTGAAGCCGTTGCGGTTGCATATGTTACGGAATATCCCAGATTGGTACTTACATGGCGCGGCAAAGAGATTGTCAATATATCCAGAGCATTCCTTTCAACAAACGGTGCGCATCAGGAGACGGATGTATTTGTACAGATGCCTGACGAGCAATCTTTCTTTGATGCACCTGCGATTGAAAAGGTTCAGAAGGATCTTGAAAAGGGAGATATTAAAGCAGCATTTACAGATACGCTTTCCGATTTGAATGTATGTTCACAGAAGGGTCTTGTAGAGATGTTTGACTCCTCCATCGGTGCAGGTTCAACACTTATGCCTTACGGTGGAATCAATCAGCTTACCGAGACACAGACAATGGTAGCAAAGCTTCCGGTATTATCGGGAAAATGTGATACGGTTACGATGATGAGCTATGGATTTAATCCGTATCTTTCTTCATGGAGCCCTTATCACGGTGCTGTTTATGCAGTGCTTGAATCGGTAGCAAAGATTGTTTCCTGCGGTGGTGATTATAAGAAGATTCGTTTTACATTCCAGGAATATTTCCGTCGTATGAGCGAAGACAAGACACGTTGGAGTCAGCCGCTTGCCGCACTTCTCGGAGCATTCCGTGCACAGATGGGATTTAAGCTTCCGTCCATTGGCGGTAAGGATTCCATGTCCGGTTCCTTTAATGAGATTGATGTTCCGCCGACACTTGTTTCCTTTGCAGTTGATGTTGCGAAAATGCAGGATGTTGTTACGCCCGAATTGAAGAAGGCAGGGAACAAACTTGCACTGCTTACACTGAAGAAGGATGAATACGATCTTCCCGATTTCGAATATGCCAAGAAGCAGTATGATGCATTTTATGCAGCTTCAAAGAATGGTATGATCAAGAGTGCATATACGGTTGAAACGTTCGGTCTTTTTGCAGCACTTTGCAAGATGGCATTTGGAAACGGATGCGGTATAAAGATTTACGATACAGTAGATGCAACTGAACTGTTTATGCCGTTAATTGGTGATATTGTATTTGAAATTTCCGACGAAGATGTAGAAAAACTTGGGTTTGACGTTACGGTAATCGGTGAAGTTACTGCAGACGGTGACTTTTCCTATAAAGATATACGTATGGGACAGCAGGAAGCGCTTGCTCTTTGGAGGGCACCTCTTGAAAAAGTGTTCCCGACAAGAAGCAGCGACAATCTTGACCCTGTGAATACGCCTCTGTATAATGGAAAAGAAAAAGTGCGTGTATGCGCACATCGTGTGGCTAAACCGACCGTATTTATTCCGGTATTCCCCGGTACAAACTGTGAGTATGACAGTATGCGTGCCTTTGAGAGAGCCGGAGCGAATGTTATTACACAGGTATTTACCAATATGAGCGCTCAGGATATTCGTGATTCTGTAGAAGCTTTCCGCAAGGGAATTGCTGCTTCGCAGATGATCATGTTCCCGGGCGGATTCTCGGCAGGTGATGAACCGGATGGTTCTGCCAAATTCTTTGCTACAGCATTCCGTAATGAAGTGATCGCGGAAGAAGTAATGAAGCTTTTGAATGAACGTGATGGTTTGGTTCTCGGTATTTGTAACGGATTCCAGGCGTTGATTAAGCTTGGTCTGGTTCCTTTGGGTGCAATAACCGGGCAGAATGCAAATTCACCTACGCTTACATTTAATACTATTAATCGTCATATATCAAAGATGGCATATACGAAAGTTGTATCCAATCTTTCTCCCTGGTTGTATGAGGCAGATCTCGGAAGTACTTATGTTATTCCGGCTTCCCATGGAGAAGGTCGTTTTGTTGCACCTAAGGATGTAATTGAGAAACTGTTTGCTGCCGGACAGGTTGCAACACAGTATTGCAGCCCTCAAGGGGTTGTATCCATGGACGAGGAATACAATATTAACGGTTCCTATATGGCCATCGAAGGAATAACGAGTCCTGACGGACGTGTTTTTGGTAAGATGGGACATGCCGAACGAAGAGGCGATGGTGTTGCCATTAACATTTACGGTGAGCAGGACATGAAGATATTTGAATCCGGAACAAAGTACTTTCAATAGTAAATAAGGAGTCTGTGTATGAATACTCAGAATCGAATCAGAAATGCCGGTTATACCTTTAAAAAATTCATTACCGATAAGCGATTCCTATATCTGATCGGTGTATTTATCGTACTCATCGGGTATGCGATATTTATTTGTGTTTCGCATGTAAATCGTGTTGTCGATACGGTGCAGGATCTGTCGTATGAGAATGTTTATTCGAATATCGATTTGTCCGCGACATGTATTTCGGATAAAATGCGTCATGAAAGTGCGGATGTTTTGTCCAAGGCCGATGTATTCCGAAGAGATGCTAAACTGGACCGCGAGAAACTTGTGAAGTCATTACAGGTTATGGAGTTCGACAACTTTGCGAAGGCCGCTTATATTGAGAATGACGTGATCAACTTTTCCGACGGAAGAATGGCACGGGTTGATGCTTCCGTATTGGATGCGCTGGATGATGGGACGACGGAGCTGTATATGATGCTTAACCCATTTATGAACACGGTTTCATTAAAAGACGGTACGGGTTCGTATTGTATGGTAACGCCTGTATATATCGGTGCAACCAAGATATATATTTTGGGAATGAATACGTGCGAATCTCTGTTTGATGTATATGAAAACGGCGGAGAAACAGATCTTGCGGAACAGTATGTTGTTGATGCTGCAGGCGGTGTGATTGCTTCCTATAAGAACGGAGAGGTTCTGGTTCCCGAGAAGGTGAATTTCTATCAGGACATTTTGAGAACATATATCGAGGATGATTATGATTATCAAAATGCATCCGAAAGTATACGTGCATCCATAAGCGGCGGAATATTGGAGTCGATTCCGTCCGAACTGTCTGCCGGTCGAAGCGGATTCTTCCTTTGCCGTGCCCTTGAGGGAACAAACGGTTGGGGACTTGTATATTTTATTGACGATGCATCTGTTGACAGCGGCTACAGTTCGTTTTTGACGGAATCATTTTTCTCGGTATTCGGTTTCCTTATTATTTTGCTGATTATGATTGCTCTTGTGATCCGTTTTGTTTCGGATGAAGAGCGTAAGATGTATGAGATTTCATATGTGGACAGTTTGACAAATGCTCCGAATGAAAGTGCATTTATCGAGAGAGTCGGACAACTTTTACATGATTATCCCGAAGAACGTTACATGATCTGTTGTGTCGACATTTTGAATTTCAGATATATTAATGAAGGATACGGACATGCCAAAGCCGATATGTTGTTGAAAGCAATGACTAAGATATTTAGCGAAGCTTATTCATACAATGAGACGTATGCAAGACGAAGCGCAGACTGCTTTATTACATGTATTGTAGATGACGGTCGAATTGACAGTCGCCGTAAGTTCATTCAGGAACGCTTGGCGCAGGAAACAGCTGAGATTAATATGAATTACCCGATTCGATTAAAGTCAGGTATGTATTATGTTTCCAACCGTCATGAAGATATTTCGGACATGATTGATAAAGCAAATCTTGCCCGTAAAGCGGTTGACGTTAATTCCAAAGAATTGGTTGAGGAATACAGAGACCAGTTGATGGAAGAAACGAGACATCAGGAGCAGATTGAATCCCGTATGGAAGAGGCGCTGATTAATAAGGAATTTGTTCCGTTTTTGCAACCGAAATGGGATATGGAAAAGGATCATATCTGCGGTGCGGAGGCATTGGTTCGTTGGAAGACGGCGAACGGCGGTGTAGTTCCTCCGGGAGAATTTATTCCTTTATTCGAGAAGAATGGGTTCATTGAAAAAGTAGATTTCTATATGTTGGAAAGCATATGCGCTTATCTCCGTCAGATGTTGGATGAGGGACGTGCGGTATATCCTGTTTCCATCAATCAGTCCAGATTCCTTTTGTTTGACCCGGGCTATATTTCCAATGTTCAGGAGATATTGTTGAAATATAAGATCCCCAAGGGCCTGGTTGAATTGGAACTTACGGAAACCGTATTCTTCCATGAAAAGGAACGAATGATCAGTATTATGAAACAGTTGAAAGAATATAACATGGAACTGTCCATAGATGACTTTGGCTCCGGTTATTCTTCACTGAATCTGTTACGAGATATTCCTTTCGATGTCTTAAAGATTGATCGTGAATTCCTGGATGAATCCGTAACAACAGATTCCGGCAAATGGATTTTGCAGAAGATTGTCGAGATGGCAGACGGTTTGAACTTAAGAGTTATTTGCGAAGGTGTTGAGACACAGGAACAGGTTGACATGCTTCTGAACATCGGATGCAAATATGCGCAGGGATTTAAGTATTCCAGACCGATTCCGTTGCAGGAATTTATTGATAAGTACAATGAAATCGAAACAAAATAAGATGAATGTTGAGAATTTTCAAAAGAAAATGGACGATATTCTTGCGAATGTTGCCCGAATGCAAACCCGTCCGAGGCTTTTGTTGCATAGCTGCTGCGCTCCTTGCAGCAGCTATTGTTTGATTTATTTGGCACCCTATTTCGATATTACGTGCTATTACTACAATCCGAATATCACCGAGCAAAGCGAATACGATAAACGCGCGGCCGAACTTGTACGATTGTGTGAACTTTTGTCTGACGAGTATGGGACGATTCGTACGGTAATCGGTGACTTTGCGCCGGAGGCGTTTTTTAAGATATCGGAAGGGTTGGAAAGTCAGCCGGAGAGAGGTTTGCGCTGCCATGCATGTTATCGTCTCAGACTGAGCGAAGCCGTAGCTTATGCAGAGAAAAACGGTTTTGATTATGTGACGACATCGCTTACACTAAGCCCGCTAAAGTCGGCCGAGGTAGTAAACGAAATCGGATATTCATGCGCAAAGGATTGTAAGTCTGTTATGTGGCTTCCGTCCGATTTTAAGAAAAAGGACGGTTACAAGAAATCAATAGAATTAAGTAAGCAATACGATTTGTACCGCCAGAATTATTGCGGTTGTATATATTCGAAACCCAAGGAGGATGTGAAATGAAGTTATTTTTGAATGAAATATCGGCATATATGGAGAAAGCATTTGCTGCGGCCGGATACGATGCTAAGTATGGTCGCGTGACGTTCTCCAACAGACCGGATTTGTGCGAGTTTCAATGTAACGGTGCAATGGCGGCAGCCAAAGAATATCACAAAGCACCGATTATGATTGCACAGGATGTAAAAGGTGCACTTTCATCGATGGAAGACACCTGCTTTTCCGTGGTTGATGCAGTTGCTCCCGGCTTTTTGAATTTGAAGCTGGCGGATGACTTTTTGACAAAATATATGACCGGTATGCGCCAAAACGATAAATTCGGTTTGGAAGAGACCGAAGCCAAAAGCATTGTTGTTGACTACGGCGGACCGAACGTTGCCAAGCCGTTACATGTCGGCCATTTGCGTGCTGCAATTATCGGTGAAAGTGTAAAGCGTATTTGCAAATATATGGGCAATAACGTAATCGGTGATGTGCATTTGGGCGATTGGGGATTGCAGATGGGACTTATTATTTCCGAACTTCAGTCCCGCAAGCCTGAGTTGTGTTATTTCGATCCCGATTATACGGGCGAATACCCTGAGGAGGCGCCGTTTACTTTGTCGGAACTGGAAGAGATTTATCCGACCGCTTCCGCAAAGTCAAAAGTGGATGAGTCTTTTAAAGAGGCTGCACTTCGTGCAACATTTGAAAATCAGCAGGGCCGCAGGGGATATCGTGCGTTGTGGAAGCATATTATGAATGTATCGCTTCCTGATTTGCACAGAAATTATGATAATTTGAATGTAAGCTTTGACTGGTGGAACGGGGAGTCCGATGTGGAATCGATCGTTCCGGGAATGGTTGATAAAATGAAGGATGGCGGATTCGCATATGAAAGCGAAGGTGCGCTTGTTGTGGATGTAGCAGAAGAGACGGACAGCAAGGAGATCCCTCCGTGCATGATTCTCAAGTCTGACGGTGCTGCATTGTATACAACGACGGATTTGGCAACACTTTTGTATCGTGAAGAAAAAGTGCATCCGGATCAGGTAATTTATGTTGTGGACAAACGTCAGGATATGCATTTTGTTCAGGTATTTCGTTGCGCGAAGAAGACAGGTGTTGTCAACAAAGACATGAAGCTGGATTTCCTTGGATTCGGAACGATGAACGGTAAAGACGGGAAACCTTTTAAGACACGTGAAGGCGGCGTAATGCGTCTTGAAACGTTAATAAATGATATCCGCGAGGAAATGTACAAGAAGATTAGCGAAAATCACACGGTTGATCCCGAAGAAGGACGCAAGATTGCGAATGTAGTAGCTCTTGCAGCTATTAAATACGGTGATCTGTCCAATCAGGCAACAAAGGATTATGTATTTGACCTGGAGAAATTTACTTCGTTTGAAGGAAATACCGGTCCGTACATTTTGTATACGATTGTTCGTATCAAATCCATTTTGAATAAATATGTTGAGACGTTCGGAGTGTGTGATGTAACGGCGTTTGACTTTGACGGAGTGGAAAATGCATCTGCCAAGGATCTGATGATTGAACTTGCGAAATTCTCTTCGGTTGTGACTTCTGCATATGAAGAGATAGCACCTCATAAGATTTGCGCGTTTATCTATGATGTCAGCAATGCGTTTAATCGCTACTATCATGAAACCAAGGTCCTTGTGGGTGAGAATGATGCGGCAATGCAGAGTCGAATTGCACTTTTGGCCCTTACACGGGATGTATTGGAAAACTGTATTGATTTGTTGGGATTTGAATCACCTGAGAGAATGTAGTGTGTTTCTGCATTAATATTTGTGAGGTTTATCATGAAAGTCAACTGGGGTGTATTGGGAACGGCTTCAATAGCAAAGCATTGTACCATTCCCGGAATGATTCAGGCCGAAAGCTGTAATCTTTATGCCATCGCAGGCAGAAATGCCGAAAAGGTTCAGGAATTCAAAGATAAATTCGGCTTTGAAAAAGGGTACGTAGGTTACGAAAATCTTGTAAACGATCCAATGGTTCAGGCGGTATATATTCCGCTTCCGAACAATATCCATAAGGAGTGGGTAATAGCCTGCTTAAAGGCCCAAAAGCATGTATTATGTGAAAAACCCATGGCACTGAATGCGGAAGAATCAAGGGAAATGTACAGAGTTGCCCGTGAAAACGGTGTTATTCTGATGGAAGCTTACGCATATCTCCATAGCCCTTATGTGCAGGCGCTTAAAGATGAGGTAAAAGGCGGCGCACTTGGTCAGCTTATGTATATAGATACTGCTTTTGTGACTCAGGGTTATACGGAAGACTTCCGTCTTCATAAAGAACTTGGCGGCGGCATGGTTTATGATTTGGGTTGCTATTGCACCACGATGATTCTTTCACTGGTGGATTCGCCAATCGATTATGTAAAAGCAGTTGCGGAAATGACCGATGAAGATGTCGATGCCTTCACTACGGTTATTATTAAGTTCCAAAACGGTGTAAGAGCCAGCTTTGTCGTCGGCATGGCTCTCGGCGAAAACAGCAATGCCAGATATGACAAACTGTATATACACGGATCGGAGGGAAATATCCGTTCCGAGGTTGAATATAATGAAGAGGGTAACCTTCAGTACCTATATAGGTCCAAGGGAACAGAAACAGTAAAGAAAATCTATGCACCGCAGAATTATGCACTTGAAGTTGAGAATCTTTCCAAGAGCATTCTGGGGCAGGAGAAGCCTTTGGTTACCGAAGAATTTTCAGTCAGAAATGCCGAACTTCTTGACAGAATTCTTAATGAAATCGATTTTTAGGAGCACGTAGTGATATCTATGGGGGATAAGAAATGAAAAAGAGATGGATGATCATTTGCCTGGCCACTATATGTTTGGCGATGACTGTCGGTTGCGGCAAGAAGAACGGTGAAGACAATACAGCGGACGTGCAAACGTCAAATGTAACAGAGACTGAGACCGCAAAGACCGATACATCTTCTGATGATGCCGTTAAGGAGTCTGATGAAGTGCAAGCAAAAGCGGAAGAAGCGAAGATATCGGATGAGGAATTATATGATGCCTTCTTGGCCAATCATGAGAAAGTCTATTTCTCGAAATGTGTTCCTACCAAGTACTTTCATTATGACGAGCCGATGTTTGATGCCAAGGACGGATTATATCTGAACGAACTGTTGGCGGCTTATCGTTTGTATTATTGGGAGCAGACCGATGGAAGCGAGAATATGGACGAGTCAATTCAATATGCATATATTGATTGCGGTGAGGACGGCAAGAAGGAACTCGTTATTTCGGCAGAATTTCCTACGTCAGGTCAGGCGAAGTTTATCCTTCAGGCGATTGATGAGAAAGTTGAACTTCTGTATGTGGCAGAAGGTTATTATCGCGAACGTGCCGATATCGCCAATCCTTACGGACTGGTTGCGTATTCCGGAAGCTCATCGGCTTTTGAAAACGGATACTCATTTGACTATGTTGATGCTAAGGGAAAGTCACAGCTTTTTTATACCGAAGTGGATACGTATGCATTTGAGGAGAATTTCGGTGAAATAAGCGAACTGGGAAAGGCAGCTTTCGAGCTTGAAATGTTTGACTATTTTGAAGGAAAGTACGTTCTCCGTCAGGTTCATTTATCGGAATATCCGAAGGATCCGACAGTCAGTGATGTTGAGGAATATGAGAAGAGTACAATATACACGGTTGAAAAGGATCAGAGCGGTTCGTTCGTGCATACTCCGGATATGTATGCTGCGGACGGAGAATTATGCAAGTTGTTTGAGAAGGCCGGACTTCAATTTGTTTCTCCCGAAGAACTTGACGAACTGTTAAAGGAAAGGGCACAGAAATTGGGCATCAGTGAAAATGCTCGTCAAATGGATGTATCCACGGTTGAATATACAGAAATGACTGATGTTCAGCTTGGCGCCGTTTACGGTGCGGATATTAATGATGGTACAAGTACTGTTGCGCAGGCTCTTTGCGCATATAAGAAGTTTCTGTCCGATCCGTTATCATTCCGTTCCATTATGCTTTCCGATTGCATTACAGACTTCGGAGATATGCCCGGAATGATTTACGGTTTTGCAGTTCGCGATGTAAATCAAGATGATTTGCCGGAACTGTTGATCGATTTCGGTCCTACATACTATTACCTGATGCAGCAGATCTATATTTATCAATTTGATCCGTCGACCGGACGTGTTCGCTACATGACGCATACGGATATGGGTAACGGCAACTCCGGTAATTATTATCTGGATGAATATTCGTTGGATGAAGACTATGTGCAGTATCATAAGGAAACCGAGCATATGATTGCGAAAACCTTCCCTGATTATGCTACCTCTTTGTTTGGTGATAGCTGGACGATTGATCCTTTGATTGCAGGAATGTATAACGGAAATCTTGTGACTTTCTATTGCGGTACGGAAGAAGACAGTTCAACGACGATGATGTGGTACGATTACGTTAATGATTCGGCATCTTATTATGTAGAAGATTTGCAATATGATGACAGCAACGTCTGCGGATATTCTTTCGAGATCTACGGTGATTATTCGGAAGATCCCGCAAAGGTATATCATGAAATGCGCCCGATTATGTTTTATGATATAACACCTAAGAATTTGGATTTGGTTCTGCGTGAAGACTATAACGACGAGGATGTTTCCGCCGGAGAAGTTTTGGATGTATTACGTAAGAAGTCGGACTGGTTTGCGGCTTATGACTTTGATTCTTATGAAGGTACAGTGAATTCATACAGAAGTTATTACGGCGAAGACAATGAATATGTGATGAATATCCGTTATATTATGAAACTTCTCGTGCAAACATTTTATGAGTTTGGCTAAATGTATCATAATCTGTTTTCATAAGTTCATATGCTGTTCGGCGAACGCATATTGTCAAAATGATACATTTGGGGTATAATATGACTGAATAAATGCGCAGATTGGTTTTGTTGTATTATGAATCTGTAATTTCGCGAAAGGAGATGTGCCATGAGGGTTGGTGCAATCGGAACAACCGTATATCAGCCGTATGTATATAATACGAATGCTGTCAGCCGTGCCAGCTTGGGTAAGATTTCTCCGATCGGTGATGATTTGTTATCTTCCAAGACGGATTTTGAGAAGGCACCTGCCGTTAATGAGAATCCTCTTAAGATGGGCGAAACGAAGGATTATGCGGGTATGCTTGATATGCAGATGCAGACCGCACGTATGAATGCAGCAAGATTTATGCAACCGTCTGATTTGTTTATTTGATGTGTTTTCTGATTTTTGATGGATTAGTATTCTTGGATTTTTTGATTCCTTTATATTTGGTTTTTTGACGAACCGGCTGATGCGCCGGTTCGTTTTTAAATTTTTTCAAAATTTATTTTTTTTTGTAACGAAATGTCAAAAACGTCGTCTAATCATATGTAAGGGTAAAAACTTCCGATTTTATTGAATTACGGAAGGAGGTGATTTAGGTAGCATGGACTTCGAATTAGTATACAATACGTATTACAAACAGGTTTTTTCCTATGTAATGGCTATGGTCAAAGATAGGAATCAGGCAGAAGAAATTACGCAGGAAACATTTACGCGGGCAATATCCAAGGGCTCATACAGAAATGAATCAAGTGAGTTAACGTGGCTGTGTTCCATTGCAAAGAATTTCTATTTTGACGAAATCAAAAAGAAGAAACATATAGCGGAGTTGCCGGACGAAACGGAAATTGCTTCGGATTGTGATTTGGAAAGTACTGCAATTGATAAGGACTCGTCGTACAGACTTCACGTGATTTTGCATCATTTGGAAGAACCGTATAAAGAAGTTTTTCAGCTCAGAGTATTCGGAGAATTATCATTTGAAAAGATAGGTACCATTTTTTCAAAATCCGAGAATTGGGCTCGTGTTACTTATCATCGCGCAAAGCTTAAAATACAGGAAAGGATAGATTCAGATGAATAGCGAATGCAATATTATTAAAGATTTGTTACCGCTTTATGCAGATAATGTTTGCAGCAGTGAGAGCAAGCAACTTGTTGATAATCATATAGCAGAGTGTCAGGATTGTAAGGCAATACTCCGGAAACTTTCGGATACCGGGATTGAAACGATTCTGAAGGAAGAGGGAGATAATGTTGTACAAAAACACGTTCAGAAAGAGAAGAGAAAGTCATTTACCGTAGGTATGGTTTTCTCCGGTATTCTGATGATCCCCATTGTTGTTTGCCTGATTGTTGATTTGGCAACCGGACACGGATTGAGCTGGTTCTTCATTGTATTAGCTTCAATTTTGGTGTTGGCATCATTATTGATTGTTCCGCTTATGGTTCATGAGAAGAAGGGGATGTGGACGATGCTCGCGTTTGCAGGTTCACTTATTCTGCTGTTTGCGACGATCTGCATTATTACAAAAGGTAAATGGTTTTTCTTAGTCACGGTATGTGTTTTATTCGGACTGTCGTTTATACTGGCCCCGTTACTGTCAAAATTATTTACAAACGGATTTTGGAGCAAACACAGAGGTTTGTTTATTATCGGGACAATAACGATAATGTTCCTTCTTATGATGTGTGTTATCGGGCTGTATGCTTCTTCGATGAAGTATTGGTCGATTATGTTTGCTATTGTTTTCTATAACTTGATCTATATTTGGGGAATGTTTGGGATTATTCGTTATTTACCGGTCGCTAAGGGTGTTCGTGCAGGTCTTGCGACGATTTTGTCCGGATTGTTTGTGTCATGTTCGCAGAACATTATTTTCATGCTTTTGGGGTATTCGGTTGTATGGCATCCGTTTTATCCCTTGACTTGGAACGGCTCGACAATCAATTCGAATGTGAATTGGGTAGTATTTGTGATTTGTCTTGTAATTGGAACGATTCTTATTGTTACAAATTTAGGAAAAAAGAGTGAGGAGAAAAAATGAAGAAATTAGCGGGATTTGGTGTATTTATTGGTTTGTCGGTTTTGTGTGCGGGATTGTGTGCGTGCGAACCGATTACAATTCAGGGAAAGAACGGATTTATTTATGATAGCGGAAGCGGAAGTTCAAATCCGAATACAGCAGGATATACAATGGCTGATGGAGAGATTTCATTGGAGAATATTACCGGACTGAATATTGACTGGGCCTCCGGCAGTGTCACGATCGGACACCATAATGCCGATACGGTTGTCTTCTATGAAACTTCCGATCAAACGCTTTCGGATGATGATAAAATGCAATATTGCGTTGATAATGGGACATTGAAGATTGCATTTCAGAAGTGGGATCGTAGTTTCAAAATACAATTTTTACAAAAGGATCTTACGATTCTTTTACCGGAAGGTATAAAGCTGGATGAGTTCGTTTATGACGGAGCATCGGCGGAGTGTGACTTTGACTGTATTGATGCCAAATCTATTGCATTTGATACAGCCAGCGGTAAAATAGTCGGTGACAAACTTCATGCGGATGAAGAAATAAATGTTGATGCTGCATCAGGAGCATTTATTATAAACGAAGAATTAACTGCGGATACATATCGTGACGATACGGCATCCGGTGCGATAAATGTTTATAATGCTTCGGTTCGGAATAAGATTATGATAGATTCCTCTTCGGGAGCTGTAAATCTTGATATGGCTACGGTATGTGATGTATCCTGCGATACTGCATCGGGAGCTGTATCCTTAACACTTCCTTCGGATGCATCCGTCCAAATAGCATATGATACAGGCAGCGGTGAATTCACATCCAATGCGAAGTTTGGTGTGAGCGGAGATGTTTATACGCTAAATGACGGTAAATATAATTTTGATGTGGACACAGCATCAGGTGATTTGACGGTAAATGTAAAATAACCAATGTGATTTTAAACGAGAAAGTGCTTTGATTCAAAATTTTGCTTGACAATTGTGCTGATTGTTTAGTACAATAGCAAAGCGGTCGTAAGAACGCGTAGGGAATCTTAGCTCAGCTGGGAGAGCATCTGCCTTACAAGCAGAGGGTCATAGGTTCGAGCCCTATAGGTTCCATATGGCGAGATGGCTCAACTGGCTAGAGCGTCCGGTTCATACCCGGGAGGTTAAGAGTTCAAGTCTCTTTCTCGCTACGATAGAAAACCCCGAGAAATCAATATCTCGGGGCTTTTTTATGTCTGTTTTTAGCAATTTGTTATTTGTGTTATTTTTGTTATCTTTGTTATTTGCGGCGTAGTGATGTGTAAATGCCAAAATATGTTATGTTAACTAAATTTGTGTCTACAGTTCATTTTATGCTTCTTTAGACACAAAAGCAGTGTTGACGGATAATACGAAAATGTTATGTTAACAAAAATTGTGTCTGGAGAATGCATAAATGGTGCTTCAGACACAATGAAGCAAATATTCAAAGAGAACGGCCAATTTATGTAAACCGAATTGTGTCTGAAAGGATTTTTGGGGACAGCTAGACACAATGAGGCTGATAAATAAATAGAATGGTTGATTTATGTCAACCGAATTGTGTCTGGATGGTTATTTTTAGCCCGCCAGACACAAAAATAACATTCAAACTTCCTTTTCAGAAGAAGCCCCACTTTGTAATCCGCATTATTCCAACAATGATGCTACATTCCAACAATGATGCTACATAAATATAGATTTGAATATGTACGTATGTAAGAAAAATATAGTTCACTATTCACAGAAATGAAAAGTGGAAAAGTATGCCCGAAATATGGTATAATACCTGCCGTGGCTATGCTTTGAGCACGGAAGATATGGTTACTTTCCACAGAGGAAGAAATTAAGTGATGAAACGGAGAGAATTATGCGCGTAGGAATGGGTTATGATGTACACCGATTGGTGTCGGATCGTGATTTGATATTGGGCGGTGTGAAGATTCCTTATGAAAAGGGACTTCTGGGTCATTCGGACGCGGATGTTCTTGTTCATGCCATTATGGATGCGCTTTTGGGAGCTGCAGCCCTGGGTGATATCGGGAAGCATTTTCCGGATACCGATCCTGCATATAAGGGTATCTCCAGTATGGTTCTACTTGAGAAGGTGGCGGCTCTTTTGGAAGAAAGTCATTATGTTGTAGAAAATATAGATGCCACGATTATTGCACAGCAACCAAAGATGCGGCCGCATATTGATGAGATGGTTCGGAATATAGCGGGGGTGTTGGGACTTTCCGTTTCACAGGTGAATGTAAAGGCTACTACCGAAGAAGGTCTCGGATTTACCGGATCCGGAGAAGGAATCAGTGCACAGGCTATCTGTAGTATTTCTTCATTATTTGATTATGGTGACTTTGCGATAGCGGATGTTACAGACGAGGGCGGATGCGCCTGTTGCAGCGGATGTAGCAAACAGTAATATAATAAAGAGATTATGTTGTGCGTGGCGGATAGATAAATACCATGCGTTATATATACGGAGGATACGTGATGAGAATCTATAATTCATTATCTAAGAAAGTTGAAGAGTTTGTTCCCAATGAAGAAGGAAAGGTTGCAATGTATACATGCGGACCTACCGTTTATCATTTTGCACATATCGGAAATTTGCGCAGCTATTTGATGGAAGATGTTTTGGAAAAGCTTTTACGCTTCTCGGGATATAATGTAACACGCGTTATGAATATTACTGACGTCGGACATCTTTCTTCGGATGCAGATACCGGCGAAGATAAAATGATTAAGGGAGCAAAGCGTGAGCACAAGACGGTTATGGAAATTGCGAAGTTCTATACAGACGCTTTCTTTGCGGATTGTGCGAAGTTAAATATAAAGACTCCCGACGTAGTAGAACCGGCAACAAATTGTATTCCGGAGTTTATCCACATGATTGAAGTATTGCTGGAAAAAGGATATGCATACAAGGCCGGAGAGAATATTTATTTTGATACATCCAAGCTTAAGAATTATTACGTATTCGGTAATATGAACGAAGAGGAATTGATGGTCGGTGTTCGTGATGATGTTACCGAGGATACCAATAAACGAAATAAGAATGACTTTGTATTATGGTTTACCAAGTCAAAGTTCGAAGATCAGGCTCTGAAATGGGATAGCCCGTGGGGCGTCGGTTACCCCGGATGGCATATCGAATGCTCCTGCATAAGTATGAAGCATCTTGGTGAGTATATGGATATTCACTGCGGAGGTGTGGATAACATGTTCCCGCATCATACAAATGAGATCGCACAGTCCGAAAGCTATTTGGGTCATAAGTGGTGTAACTATTGGTTCCATGTGCATCATTTGAATGATGAAACGGGTAAGATGAGTAAGTCAAAGGGTGATTTTTTGACCGTATCTTTATTGGAAGAGAAGGGATATGATCCGGTTGTTTACCGTTTGTTTGCATTGCAGTCTCATTATCGTAAGCCGCTTGTATTTTCGTACGATGCCTTGTCGCAGGCAGCCAATACATATAAGAAATTGAAGAACCGTATTGCCAATGTTCCTTGCGAGGGTGAGAAGGATACGGAAGCGATTGCATTGTGGCATGATAAATTTGTTGAAGCTGTCGGTAATGATGTGAACACGGCAATGGGTCTTACGCTTTTGTACGATGTGCTGAAGGCTGAATTGAACGGTAATACCAAACTTGCTATTATCGAGGATTACGATTATGTACTTGGTCTGTCGCTTCTTAAGAAGGACGAAGGCGAAGCAGAAGCTTCCGATGTTGATCCCGAATTGAAAGAGCATGTGGAAAACTTGTTGGAACAGCGTCGACAGGCCAAGAAAGAGAAGGATTTTGCGAAGGCCGATGCGATAAGAGAACAACTGTTATCCGAAGGCATTGAGATTAAAGACACACGTGAAGGAACTGTATGGAACAAGAAATGAGCTTCCTTTCTATAATAAATAATCAATTTCAGGTAAGCGGAGAGAACCCGGGAAGTTACTCGCCGCTTACATTGGCGTTTATCGGAGATAGTATATACGGTTTGGTTGTTAAGACATATATTGTTGAGAAAGCAAATTGTCCGGCAAATGTCTTAAACAGCAGAACTACCCGTTACGTAAAGGCTACGGCACAGTCTGCAATTGCGCAGCACTTTATTGCGGAAGGTATACTTTCGGAAAACGAACAATATATTTATACACGAGGCAGAAATGCCAAGGCATCGTCAACTGCCAAGAATGCTTCAGTACAGGATTATCGCAAGGCCACCGGCCTGGAAGCTCTGATCGGATATTTATATCTATCGGGAGAGAATGAACGTATGGTGGAACTGATCGGGCTCGGCATTTCTTATATTGACGAAATATTCAGACAAAATCACGAGGGTTAGGATATGGCTGTTGAGGAATTCATGATTGAAGGGCGTAATGCGGTGTTAGAAGCATTTCGTGCCAAAAAGCCTGTGGATAAGTTGTATATTCTTGACGGATGTCAGGATGGTCCGATTCAATCCATTAAGCGCGAGGCTCAAAAAACAGATGCTATTTTAAAATTTGTTCCGAAGGAACGGTTGGATCAGCTGAGTGAAACGGGTCATCATCAGGGTGTAATCGCCACTGTGAGCGCATGCGCATATGTGGAACTTGAGGATATTATGGAAATCGCCCGCCAAAATGGAGAATCGCCTTTTGTGATTTTTTTGGATGGAATCGAAGATCCGCATAATCTCGGAGCGATTATTCGTACTGCCAATCTGGTCGGTGCACATGGCGTTGTAATTCCGAAAAACCGTGCGGCATCATTAACGGCTACCGTAATGCGTACCAGTGCGGGTGCTTTGAATTATACGCCTGTTGCCAGAATTACCAATATGGCGCAGACGATTGAAAAACTCAAGAAGGAAGGCATGTGGTTTGCCTGTGCCGATATGGGTGGCGAGGTTATGTATAAACAGAACCTGACAGGATCACTGGGTATTGTGATCGGAAACGAAGGAGAAGGCGTAAGCAGGCTCGTTCGGGAGAAATGTGACTTTATCTGTTCGATTCCGATGAAAGGCGACATTGACTCGCTGAATGCTTCGGTTGCTGCGGGTGTACTTATGTATGAAGCACTCAGACAGCGTGAATATAAAGGAAAATGAACTTATGCGATATAATAATTACGCATGTTATTCAGATGAAGAACTGATTACGATGTTCCGTGACGGTGAACAGGAGATTGCTTCGTATCTGGTAGAAAAATATAAGGAACTTGTTCGGATCAAGGCAAAGTCGATGTTCATTTTGGGCGGTGACAACGACGATTTGATTCAGGAAGGAATGATTGGTCTGTTTAAGGCTGTTCATTTCTATGACAGCGGACGAGATGCCAGCTTTAAGACATTTGCCGAATTGTGTGTTGTCCGACAAATGTATACTGCTATTGAAGCGAGTAACAGAATGAAGAATATGCCGCTGAATTCTTATGTGTCCATCTACGTGAATTCGGATAATCAGGATGAGGAAGGTGCAGTTTTTGTTGAGGCACTGCAATCCATTACGGACAGAAGCCCGGAAGAATTATTGATTGACAGAGAGAATTGCCTGAATTTTGAGAATGCATTATTTGCTTCATTGAGTGACTTTGAGAAAAGTGTTTTGAGACTACGTTTAACCGGAGCGGGTTATGCTGAGATTGCCAGGATCCTCGGTAAGGATGATAAGTCTACAGATAATGCGCTTACGAGAATTAAGACAAAAGCACGTAAAATATTAGATGAGTTGAACGATAAATAAGGATGGGCTGAATGATAAATAATAGCTAGTACAATTTGGGATAAGTTGGACGAAAAAAGACGGAAGCGAAAGCTTCCGTCTCGTGCTGACAACGGGAATCGAACCCATGACCTCCGCACTACCAATGCGGTGCGCTACCTACTGTGCCATGTCAGCATTATTATTCATACAGCAAAAGCAATGTTATCACAAGAACTTCCGCTTGTCAATCGGAAGCGGGAATTAAGCATGTAATCATAAGATTTTGTGTAAAGACGGAGAGTTTGATGAAAAAGTTTATTGGAGATAAAGCATTTTATAAGAAGGTTTTGGCAGTAGCACTGCCTATTATGTTACAAAACGGGATCAGTAATTTTGTCAGTATGCTGGACAATCTGATGGTCGGACGCTGCGGAACAGAACCGATGTCCGGTGTATCTATTGTAAATGATCTGTTGTTTGTATTCTATTTGTGTCTGTTTGGTGCTATTTCCGGTGCTGGTATTTTTACGGCACAGTATTACGGACAGAAGAATATGAAAGGTGTTCGTGATACGTTCCGAATTAAGATAGTTATTTGCTTCATTATTCTGATTCTTACGGTGTCTGCACTTCTTGTATGGAAAGAACCGTTGATTGGGTTATTCCTGCATGAAGGATCGGAAACGGGAGATTTGGCTGCAACTCTTTCCTATGGAAATGATTATTTGATGATCATGCTGATTGGCTTGCTCCCGGTGTGCATTACAAACAGTTATGCTTCGACGTTGCGCGAAACCGGTGAGACTGTTACACCGATGAAAGCATCAATAACAGCCGTTTTCATTAACCTGATTTTTAATTATCTATTGATCTACGGCAAATTCGGATTTCCCGAACTGGGTGTACAGGGTGCCGCCATTGCTACGGTTTTGTCACGTTTTGTTGAAGCAGCGTATATTCTTATATGGACGAAACGCCACAAAGATAAGGTGCCTTATTTGGAAGGAGCTTTTGTAAAGTTTCATATTCCCTCCGATTTGCTTAAAAAAGTCATTGTCATGGGAACTCCGCTTCTTCTTAATGAAACATTATGGGCGGCTTCTGTTGAAGTGCAGAAGCAAAGTTATTCTTTGCGTGGCTTGGCGGTTATTGCCGGCATGAACATTCAATCGACTCTATTCAATGTGCTGAATGTTGTATTCCTGGCATTGGGTGATTCGGTTGCGATTATTGTCGGCCAGCAGCTTGGTGCAGGTGAATTTGATGAAGCAAAGGATACGTCTACGAAGGTTATTGCAATGTCTACAACAACGTGTGTTGTTCTGGGAGTTATTTTGGCCGCGCTTTCTTCGAAGTTCCCGCTTTTGTATAATACAACGGATGAGGTTCGTTCGCTGGCGGCAGATTTCATTCTTGTTTCGGCTGCACTCCTTCCTCTCGATGGTTTTCTGCATTCTACTTATTTTACGATTCGATCCGGTGGTAAAACAGGAATTACGTTTCTGTTTGATTCGGGTTTCATGTGGGTGATTGCCGTTCCGGTTGCATTTGTGCTGACCCGGTATACATCAATGCCGATTATTCCAATCTTTGCGATATGTCAGGGACTAGGAGTTATCAAGATTATTATCGGTGTCCTGATTTTGCGAAGTGGTAAGTGGATGAACAATATCGTCGGATAATTATTACGATGTGACTTTTTGTTTACATAATACTTGCAACCTCAAGAACTGTATGATATAGTGATTTTGACCAATAAGGTCAAAATCACTTTTTTATATATGACGATTGTTTTCATGAGGATATTTTTTTGCCCCATGTTTACATTTAGTCATGTTGCTGGCACGTGAGTGCGGGAGTTTGGGGAGCCTATGAATTCAAAATTTTTCGATGTAAAGAAATCAAAACAGGATTCAATCATTAACGCTGCACTGAAAGTATTTGCCACAAACGGATATCGTAAGGCAAGTACAGATGTGATCGTGCAGGAAGCAGGAATATCCAAAGGTCTGTTGTTTCACTATTTTATCAGCAAGAAGGGCCTATATGAATTTATCTATGATTACAGTGTAAAATATATGACATTGGAACTGACCCAATCAGTCAAGAGAATGGAGAAGGATTTTTTCGAAGTTCAGAAAATGATTGAAACAGCAAAGTTTCGTGTGATGCGAAATTATCCTTATATGCAGCAGTTTTTGGACAGTGTGAAATTCGAGACACATCCGGATGCTTTGGAGGCAATGGGTGAGCAGAAGGATGTCATGACAAGTGTATATTACAATGTATATTGTCAGACGGATAACACGAAGTTTATGGAGCATGTGGATGTTACCAGAGTTATTCAGATGATCAGCTGGATGTCGGAAGGATTTATTAAAGAAGCATTCCGAACACCGAACCCCGATCTTGAACAGATGAGTGAGGAGTTCGGCAAATACCTGACGATGCTGAAGGCACATTTCTATAAAGGTCGTCCTACTTCCGTAATTGATACGGAGGTTGTGGATGACGGATATGACCGTGACGAACGTGTTATGGAAAACATGCGTATGGAGCAGACATTTGAAGAACGTTTGCTTGCAGGAAAACGTCCGCTTGTGGATACACCGAAGGAAGACGAAGCCGAAATTGATGTTACCGATGCTGAATCCGATAAGGCAGAGAGCGGCGCAGCAGAGTCTGATGTAGTAGAGGCAGATGCAGCAGAGTCTATTGTAGTAGAGGCAGATGCAGCAGAGAATGATACAGCTTCGCTTACGCAGGGGGGATTTACATATACGTACGGAACGCCCTGGGTAAAAACGGGAGATGTCAGCGTAAATCTTAATCCGCAAACGAGAATAATTAATACATACAGTGTAATCGGAGAATAATATATGAAGGAAAAGTTATATACCATACCTCTTACGGATGCATTCCGTGCGAATGATGAGTGCCCGTTCTGTTACGTGGAGCGTTCGCTGGAACAGGATGCGCTTGACTTTACGTTAGGAGCCTGTTCGTCCTATATGGAGAGTGATGTACGAGAGAAGACGGATCGTATGGGATTCTGCAGACATCATTTGAAAATGATGCATGATTACGGAAACGCACTTGGAAACGGTTTGATATTAAAGACCCACGTAAAGCGTGTAAACAGAGATATGCAGAAGCAACTGGATGCTTTAAAAAAGGGTGAAGTAAAGAGTGCCGGATTGTTCGCAAAAAAGGATGGCGGTGCAAGAACAGGCATGGAGCAGTTCCTGGCCGATGAAATGCAGCAATGCTTCGTATGCAATTATTATGCGGATACATATGAACGGTATATTGATACATTCTTTTATTTATATGATAACGACCGTGATTTTATTGAGACACTGAAGAATTCGAAAGGGTTCTGTCTGTATCACGTAAAGCATTTGATTGAAGGAGCGCAGAGCAGATTATCTGCAGCTAAGCAGAAAGAGTTTTATGGAATTCTTGCAAAACTGATCCGTGAGAATATGAAACGAATCGAAGAAGATATCAGCTGGTTTGTGGATAAATTCGATTATCGTTATAAAGATGCGGATTGGAAGAACAGTAAGGATGCCATTCCGCGTACAATGCAGAAACTTGCCGGCGGATATCCTGCCGATGATCCGTATAAGATGCCGTAAGGACGATAAAAAATGGGGACGATTAACGTCCCCATTTCATCATATGACTTGTGTTACGAAAGAACTATTCTTCTTCCGGAGCATTCTTTAAGATAACATTTGTAAGAATACCAAGAATCAAAGCACATGCAACTTCAGTGATCGTAACAGCACCAAAGCTTACTGTAAGTCCGCCGATACCTGCAATCAGGATTACGGATACAACAAACAGATTTTTGTTCTTGTTAAGGTCTACATCTTTGATCATCTTCAAACCGGATACAGCGATGAAGCCGTACAATGCCATGCATACGCCGCCCATTACGCAACTCGGAATGGAATTAACGAATGCGATGAAAGGACTTATGAAAGAAATGATGATGGCGCCGATTGCTGCAGCGATAATGGTGTAAACGGAAGCGTTCTTTGTAATAGCTACACATCCGATGGATTCGCCGTATGTTGTGTTGGGGCAACCACCGAAGAATGCGCCGACCATGGATCCGATACCATCACCAAGAAGTGTTCTGTGGAGACCGGGCTCTTCCAAAAGATCTCTTTCAATAATGGAAGAAATGTTCTTGTGGTCAGCAATATGCTCAGCAAATACTACGAACGCAACCGGAACGTATGCTGCAAAAATTGTTCCGATATATGCACCGGATAATTCGGAGAAACCTTTTGATGCCGTAACAAATGTAAAGGAAGGAAGTGCAACAAATGTAGATACGCCTACACCGTTTGCAGTAAGGGCCTTGAATGAATCAAAGCTTAAAAGCTTAATGGCATCAATGTTAGCAGCGTTTCCGATCAATGTCAGAACCAGAGCAAATGCATATCCGGCGAGAATACCGTAGATGAAAGGAATAAGTTTTGCGGATTTCTTGCCATATGTGGAGCAAAGCATTGTAACAGCAAGAGTAACAAGACCGCAGCAAAGAGCAACAATCGGGCTCGCAACGGATGCACCGTCAACCTTAACACCACCTGTTGTGATATCGCCGACTGCGTTTCCTGCAAGTGACAAACCGATGATAGCAACGGTAGGTCCGATAACAACTGCAGGCATTAATTTATTAATCCAGTCGACACCGACAAATTTAACGATGATAGCGATGACAACATAAACAAGGCCGGCAAGAATTGCACCGATAATCATTCCGAGATAGCCGAGGCTCATGGAAACACCGCCTGCAAATGCTGCTGTCATGGATCCGATGAATGCAAAAGATGAACCTAAGAATACGGGGCTCTTTTTGGCCGTGAACAATACATAGATCAATGTACCGCAACCTGCACCGAATAATGCAGCCGCAGGACTCATATCATTTCCGATAATAATGGGAACAACGAGAGTTGCGGTCATAATGGCCAATAGCTGTTGCAACGCGAATACGAGAAGAGGGCCGAACGCGACCTTGTCTTCAACTTGATAAATCAGTTTCATAAAATCCTCCTTTACATACTACATATTGTGGTTTTTTGCAAAAAAAAATAGTATTTCCCCTATTTTTTCTGCCATTGATATTATCATAGTAACATATGGTTTGTAAACAGGATTTTGCTTTCATTTCCATATTTTTCGAATTGCCTTTTTGGAGTTATTCGTTTGCCGGGAAAGAAGTATTTGATACGGAGAACAAAATGAATTTACCTAATGATTTTATTAATAATATGAAGAGATTGCTTGGCACTTCGGCGGATGACTTTTTGTCTTCCTATGACAATCAACCGTTGTCGGGTCTAAGGGTTAATATAAGAAAAGTCACGAATCCCGCGGATATGCTGTATAAATTGTGTGTTTCCGATACGGTACCGGATGAGACGACTTTGCATGAATATCGTACCGACTGGGAAAATAACGGATATTATTATTCGGATGAGACGGCTTCATCGGATACTCTTTCAGCATTTGGAAAGAAACCTTTATATATGAAGTCTCCCGGAAAACATCCGTATCATCATGCGGGTTTGTATTATATTCAGGAACCGTCGGCCATGCTTCCGGTTACAAAACTGTTGGAGGACTGCGACGAACTTCCGCCCGATTATGCTCTGCGCATTTTGGATCTGTGTGCGGCGCCCGGCGGTAAATCCACACAGATTGCGGATCATATGAAAGGAAGAGGGCTTCTTATTTCAAATGAAATCATAAAGTCACGTGCGGATATACTGTCGGAGAATCTGGAGAGAATGGGCGTTGATAATGTGCTGGCCCTGAATGAAGATCCGCTGCACTTAAAAGATGTGTTTTATGATTACTTTGACAGAATTCTGGTAGATGCACCGTGCTCGGGGGAAGGAATGTTCAGGAAACATCCGGAGGTTTTGGATGAGTGGAGCCTTAGCCAGGTTGATATCTGCGCGAAACGTCAGGATATGATTCTTGATTGCGCGGCCGAAATGTTGCGCGCGGGCGGGCGCATTGTTTTTTCCACCTGTACGTTTAACGATTCGGAAGATGACGGCAGCGTTGACCGCTTTTTATCGCGCCATCCGGAATTTATCTGTATGAGCCGGGAACATATTTATCCGCATACGCATCCCGGTGAAGGCCATTATTGTGCTGTTCTTATGAAAGAAGGAGACGCCTTCGGCGTAAAGTCATACAAGCCTTACGGTAGAATTACTCCTGCCGGCGCAAAAGATAAGGACAAGTTTGATGATTTTGTCAAAAAAACACTGACAGAAAGCGGTTTGTCAAAAATGAGGGAGTATCAAAGACGGGGAGCATATCCGGCGATGTTCGGTACGCAGATGTATTTAGTCAGTGATCTTTTCCCGTCGCTTCGTTCTCTTAAGGTGGTTCGGTTCGGACTGCATCTTGGCGAAATCAAGAAGGACCGATTCGAACCGTCGCATGCATTTGCCCTGGTTCTCGGGAAAGATGATGTTAGGAATGTGTGCAATCTCGATGCGTCGGGTTCGGATGTGTGCAAATATCTGGCCGGCGAAAGCCTTATGTTGCCGGAAAATATGTCCGGTTGGACATTGGTTTGTACGGATGGTTACAGCCTTGGCTGGGGAAAGTCTGCGGGTAATATATTGAAAAATCATTATCCGAAAGGGTTGCGCGTAAATTGATGCGTTTTGATGTGTTTTCTTTGCAAGGTTTGTTGACAAATTCTATGTGTTATTTTATAGTAATTTTGTTAATAATTCGTGCAGATTTCACATTTCTACCGATTTTGGTTTTTGATGACTCCTGCTGTTTTTGGCGATATTTCACAGAAATTAATTAGATACTTGCGATCGAACAAATGTTTGCTATAATTAATACAAAGCAAAGCTTTTCTTTTTGAGGATTAATGTTATGATTTTTCAGTCATTGAACGGAACTTGGGTTTTGAATGAGAGAGGTTCTGAAGGATATGTAGATGCGAATGTTCCGGGTTCGGTATTGTCGGCTCTTTTGGTACAGCACCGAATCAAGGACCCGTTTTTCGGTACAAACGAATATGAGATACGTGAATTGTTCCGTAAGGATTATTTCTTTAGCAGAGAATTTGAAGTTTCTCCGCAGCTATTTGAGCAGGAACGTATTCAGTTGATCTGCCATGGTATAGATACGCTTTCCCGTGTATACATTAATAATATGTATATTGGGTCCACCGAGAATATGCATCGGACCTATACCTTTGAAGTGAAGAACTTCTTACATCCCGGTATTAATACGATTATGGTGGAATTATTCTCCCCGTTAAATTATATCGAGAACCATAAGAGTACGCCGGGTAAGGAAATTACGTATGCATCTACCGGTTGTATTCCCGGTAATCAATATATTCGTAAAGCACACAGTATGTTCGGCTGGGATTGGGGCGCACAGCTTCCCGACTGTGGTATTTGGCGCAGTATTGATCTTGTCGGCTACAGCTTGATTAAACTGGAAGATGTTCAGATTATTCAGCACCATGAGAAGAAGAAAGTTACGTTGGAGATACGGGTCAAAGCACAGTTAATCCGTAACCAGCATTATATTATCCAATCGGAACTTGTTACGCCGGATGGTCGTGTTACTGCTATTACGGAAACAATGGTCGGTAATGAAGTTGTTATGAATATGGAAATCGAGAATCCGAAGCTCTGGTGGCCGAACGGATTCGGTGAACATCCTTTGTACACAGTCAGTGTATTTGCATTGGATATGAACGGTAACCAATGGGATTCCAAGACTTATAAGATTGGTTTGCGTACGATTACCGTCAGCCAGGACAAGGATGAATTCGGACGTGACTTTGCCATTACGGTGAATGGCGTTAAGATTTTCGCGATGGGTGCGAATTATGTTCCCGAAGATACGATATATTCCTTCGTAACTCAGGCGAAGATTAATTATTTGCTCAAATCGGCGGTGAAATGTAATTTTAATACGATTCGTGTGTGGGGCGGAGGTTATTATCCGTCGGATACATTTTATGATTATTGCGATGAATACGGTTTGTTGGTATGGCAGGATTTGATGTTTGCCTGCAATATCTATGATTTGACGGATGACTTTAAGAAGAGTATTTCGGCGGAAGTTACGGATAACGTTAAGAGATTGCGTCATCATGCCTGCCTTGCTTTGCTTTGCGGCAATAATGAGATAGAATCCGCCTGGATGAACTGGGGTGGTTTCAAGGATCATTCGGATGCTTTGAAACAGGATTATCTGACAATGTTTGAATCATTGCTTCCGGATATTGTTAATGAGAATGCGCCGCAGACATTCTATTGGCCTTCATCTCCTTCATCGGGAGGAAGATTTGATAAGCCCGATGATGAGACTAGAGGTGATTGTCATTATTGGGAAGTATGGCACGGGCAGAAGCCGTTTACGGATTACCGCTTGCATAATATGCGTTTTTGCTCCGAATTCGGTTTCCAATCATTCCCGTCCATTAAAACAGTTGAAACGTATACGCATCCGGAAGATCGTAATATTTTCTCGGAAGTTATGGAGAGTCATCAGAAGAATGATGGTGCCAATGCCAAAATGCTGTACTATCTGTCACAGAATTTCCTTTTCCCGAAAGATTTGGAGAGCATTTTGTATCTGTCGCAGATTATGCAGGCAATTGCAGTAAAGTATGGCGTAGAACATTGGAGAAGACAACGCGGATGTACAATGGGTACGCTGTTTTGGCAGTTGAATGATAACTGGCCCGTAGCGTCCTGGTCCAGTATCGATTACTTCGGCAGATGGAAGGCACTTCAATATTTTGCACGTAATTTCTATGCACAAATTGCCGGTTCCATTGAGATGAACGGAAATGTTGCTTCCATATATATTCAGAACGAGACGCGTGACTTTGAAACAAGACGTGTTAAGTTATCGTTACAGACGATGGATTTCGTTTTACTTCATAGTGCAGAATACGAAGTAGACGTTCCTCCGTTTGCTGCAATGAAAGTTTGCGAGATTGATTATTCCGATTTGATCGCGGGAATGGAAGATCGTGTATTCCTCGAGGCAGTATTCCTTGATTCGGAGGATGCGGTTGTTTCTTCGGAGATTGAAGTGTTTGTTCCTTATAAGAGATTGAACCTTGATCGTTCCTCCATTTCGTATTCGGTTATCGAGTTGGCGGATGAATATGTTATTCGTTTGATGTCCGGTGGATTTGCTGCATTTGTTGAACTTGACCTGAAACAGGCAGATGCTATTTTCTCCGAGAACTATTTCCATTTGACAAGTAAACGTGAGAAGGCTGTTAAGTTAAGGAAGGCTGATATTCGATATTTGAGTCCTGATATTCCTGAGATTCAGAATGGTTATGAGCTTGAACAGCAGCTGGTTATTCGTACATTACGTGATACATATTAATGAGGTGTGCCATGGATTTACCCAAAGATCCCATGATGTTGTTGAGTTTTGTGAATTTGAAACTGCGTGATTTCTATGGAAGTCTGGATGAGATGTGCAACGATTTGGGTGTGAACCGTGAAGATTTGGTACGCACACTTGCATCGGTGGATTATGAATATGATGCGGAATTGAACAAATTTGTCTGAGGTTCTGTATGGATTTGTTTTCTTATATGAGAGAATCAAATATGGAAAAGGAAGCACCGCTTGCTTCGCGTATGCGTCCCACAGTGTTGGATGAAGTTGTTGGGCAGGAGCATATTATCGGCAAGGATAAGCTTCTGTACAGGGCTATTATGGCTGATAAGTTGAGTTCGGTCATTTTTTATGGCCCTCCGGGAACAGGTAAGACCACGCTTGCAAAGGTTATTGCCAATACAACCAGTGCCTGTTTTGTTCAGCTGAATGCGACAGTTGCAGGTAAGAAGGATATGGAAGACGTTACAGCCAAGGCCAAAGAGACCTATGGTATGTACGGCAAACGAACAATTCTGTTTATCGACGAGATTCATAGATTTAATAAAGGGCAGCAGGATTATTTACTTCCGTTTGTGGAAGACGGAACGGTAATTTTAATCGGTGCTACCACGGAGAATCCTTATTTCGAAGTCAACTCGGCTTTGATTTCCCGTTCCATTATATTTGAATTGCATTCACTTACTTCGGAGAATATTCGTACATTATTGCAACGTGCGGTATACGATACCGAGAAAGGAATGGGTGCATATGATGCCGTAATCGATGATGATGCATTGGATTTTCTGGCAGATATATCCGATGGTGATGCAAGATGTGCACTTAATGCCATAGAATTGGGCATCATGTCGACCGAGAGGAGCTCTGACGGGAAGATACACATTACATTGGATGTGGCATCTGAGTGCATACAAAAGAGAGTTCTTCGATATGATCGGGATGGGGATAATCACTATGATACCATTTCTGCATTTATCAAAAGTATGCGCGGGTCTGATCCCGATGCGGCTGTGTTCTACCTGGCCAGAATGTTGGAAGCCGGTGAGAGCGTGACATTTATAGCGCGACGCATGATGATTTGTGCTTCGGAGGATGTCGGAAATGCCGATCCGATGGCAATAGTGGTTGCCACGAATGCTGCAATGGCGGTAGAACGTGTCGGCATGCCGGAGTCTCAGATTATTTTGTCTCAAGCAGCGATATATATCGCCTGTGCACCGAAGAGTAATGCTTCCTGCGAAGCGATTTTTGCAGCAAAAGAAGCGGTTGCCAAGACCCGTACGGTGACTATACCGCCGCATTTAATGGATGCACATTATAAAGGAGCCGCCAAGTTGGGACATGGTTTGGATTACAAATATCCGCATGTCTTCCCCAAACACTACGTTAATCAGCAGTATCTTCCTTATGAATTAACGGGGACTACATTTTATGAACCGAGTGACAGCGGATACGAGCAAAAGATTCGCGATCATATGAAATGGTTAAAGTCGATGGTTACATCAGATTCTCAATAAGATATGCATAAATCGTTTGATTATTCTTTTTCCAATTGTCGCAAATGGAAATCGCGGCATCTTCCGAGGGCATTGTCAGTTTGATATGAACAAGCTCCGACCCTTTTTCTGAGGCCGTAAGTTGTGCGACATATTCTCCGGAACTGATTCTGTAATAATCTGCCTGTATGGACATTTCATTATGAAGTTTGATTTCATTTGTCTTACAGTAAGAAGTAATATCGCTTTTAATTCCGTCGGACAGTCGTCCTTTAAAATACCGTAAAGTATCTTCACCGGCATTATTTATAGATAGAATAGTAGTACTGTCGGTTGTTTTGGAATCCACCAATCCCGTGTCAATCAGCTCAAATACAGCTTGTTGCAATGTAAAGAAATTGGTATATTCCTTTTCCAAAATATAGTCAAATACCTGAGCTCTGGTAAGCGGAAACTCAACCTGGCTCAGCATATATAAAACGATCAGTTTTGTCAGTGTAAGCGGGTCGGTCATAATAATACCTGTAAATTAATGTCGAGATTTGTTCTCGATGTGTATCGTATCATTTACAATGATATGTAATAGGAGGAAAAGATGTCAAGAGAAAAGTATGAGTCATTATCCCTTACGGCCTTGAAAGATATTGCTAAGGCGCGTGGAATAAAGAGTGTGTCAACCATGAAGAAAACAGATTTGATTGATACAATGATAAAGATGGATGAGGAGGAAGAAGCCAAGAAAGCGCAGACAGGAAACGGCCTTTCTCACGAGAACGATATATCCGATGATAAGAAGCAACTGGACAGCGGTGAAGAGGCTGCCGGTATTTTGGAGGTTCTTTCCGACGGATATGGATTTATTCGAAGCGAGAATTATCTTCCCGGAGAAGATGATGTATATGTTGCACCCAGTCAGATTCGAAGATTCGGACTGAAGACAGGTGATATTATTGTCGGTAATACAAGAGTTCGTTCCGCAACAGATAAGTTCGGGGCACTTCTGTATGTGAAGACAATAAATGGCATGTCTCCGCAGGAAGCATCAAAACGTACGAATTTTGAAGATTTGACACCTGTATTTCCGAATGAACGTTTACGTTTGGAGATTCCGGGCGGAACGGTTGCCATGAGAATTATGGATTTGATGTCTCCCATCGGTAAGGGGCAGAGAGGTATGATTGTTTCACCTCCCAAAGCAGGTAAAACTACATTATTAAAGGATGTTGCACGTTCCGTAATGCGTAACAATCCGGAAATGCATCTGATTATTCTGTTAATAGACGAACGTCCCGAGGAAGTTACGGATATTAAGGAAACGGTTCACGGTGAAAATGTTGAAGTTATTTATTCGACGTTTGATGAACTTCCTGAGCATCATAAACGTGTATCCGAGATGGTTATTGAGAGAGCAAAGCGTTTGGTGGAACATGGTGATGATGTAATGATTCTTTTGGACAGTATCACCAGACTGACACGTGCGTATAACCTTACGGTTCCGCCCAGTGGCAGAACTCTGTCAGGTGGTTTGGATCCGGCTGCGCTTCATATGCCCAAACGATTTTTTGGTGCTGCGCGTAATATGAGAGAAGGCGGAAGTCTGACAATTCTTGCTACGGCACTTATCGAGACCGGAAGTAAAATGGATGATGTTGTATACGAGGAATTCAAAGGAACCGGTAATATGGAAATGGTTCTTAACAGAAAACTTTCCGAGAAGAGAGTGTTCCCGGCTATCGATATTCCGAAATCCGGTACACGTCGTGAAGATTTGCTGTTGAGTGAGGATGAAATGGAAGCCATTAATATTTTAAGACGTGCCCTTAATGGTTTGAAGCCGGATGAAGCGGTCGAGAAAATATTGGATATGTATGTAAGAACACGTGATAATAAGGATTTTGTGGAGTATGTCAAAAAGCTCCGTGTTTTGTAATCCTGTTATACCGTTTTTGGTATTATTTATTATGCAAAAAGTACTTGCACCTGCTAAACTCTTATGATAAGATATATCCGCTGTCTATGAAAAGATTATTATGACGATGAGTCATTTGTTTAGAGAGGTGAAAGAAATGAGAGAAGGAATCCATCCCGAGTACTATCAGGCTACTGTTACCTGCAACTGTGGTAATACATTCGTTGTAGGATCAACCAAGAAAGATATCCACGTAGAAATTTGTTCTAAGTGTCATTCTTTCTACACAGGCCAGCAGAAGAGTGCAAGAAGTGACGGACGTGTTGATAAGTTCAACAAGAAGTACGGCATGTAAGCATTTCAAAGTGATGTATGTAAAAGAGAAGTACGCCTGGCGAACTTTGTCTTTTATTATGTATTAAGAGGATGAGTGCGTTCGCTCTCATCCTTTTTGTATTTTATGCTTGGTGATACACGCTTTTTGATGATTTTATTCAGAAATATTAATTGTTTTGAAAGTGACTTAAGAAATGGGAAAGAAAAGAAAAAAGGAGAGATACTCCGGCATTGGCGGACAAGCAGTTATCGAAGGAATTATGATGAAGAACAAGGATCATTATTCCGTAGCTGTTCGTACACCGAAAGGAGATATTGAGGTTGTTTTGGAGGAATATGATTCCTTTGCTCCGGCGAAGGCTCTCAATAAAGTTCCTTTTATACGCGGTATATTTAATTTTTTGGATTCTTTGATCTTGGGTATTCGTACATTGAATTATTCCGCTTCATTTTATGAAGAGGAAGAAGATCGCCATAAAAAGGAGAAATTAATCGATCGCATATTGGGAGATAATGCCGAGAAGTTTGTTTCGGCGATTTCTTTGATCCTTTCATTTGTTGTTGCGATCGGTTTGTTTGTGTTGCTTCCGTATTTTTTGTCGGAATTCATGCGTAAATATATTGTTTCCGATACATTGATCGCGATTATCGAGGGATGTCTTCGTGTTGTGATTTTTGTTTTGTACCTTGTATTGATATCACTTATGCAGGATATCAAGCGAGTGTATATGTATCACGGTGCTGAACATAAATGCATTAATTGTTTGGAAAAGGGACAATATCTGAACGTGGAAAATGTTCGCAATGCGTCTAGACAGCATAAACGTTGCGGAACCAGTTTCCTGTTTTATGTAATATTTATCAGTGTTGTGTTGTTTATATTCATTCGTGTTGAAGAACCGATTATGCGAGTCGTTATTCGTTTACTTCTCGTTCCTGTGATAGCTGGAATTGCGTATGAGATTATCCGTCTTGCGGGACGTACCAATTTCTTTTTGGTACAATGGCTGTCCGCACCGGGATTATTGTTGCAGAAGCTTACGACGAGGGAACCGACCGATGATATGATAGAGGTAGGCATTGCTGCGGTTGATGCTGTTTTTGATTGGAGAGAATACCTGTATCGTGAGTTCGGCCTGGATTTGGCAGAGTACGAAGGTTATGATGAACCGGATGAAGAAGACCGCATTGAGGAGAAGCAATGACGCTTAAGGAACTTATAGCGGAAGGCAGTACCAAATTGACTGAGGCCGGGATACAGGATGCAGCGACTGATGCGGCCTATCTGGCGGAATATATATTGAACATTGACCGGAATATGAGATACAACCATCCGGAATATGCTGTTGATGAGGTTATGTACAGGCGTTATGCGGATGCATTGTCCATGCGGATGCGTCATGTGCCGTTGCAGCATATTACGGGGCGGCAGGAATTTATGGGTTTGCCGTTTGTTGTGAATCCTTCGGTTCTTGTTCCGCGATTTGATACGGAATTTGTTGTTGAAGAAGCATTGATTGAAGTGGAAGACGGTATGCGTATTTTGGATATGTGTACCGGAAGCGGTTGTATTCTTCTTTCTTTGATGAATTATAAGAATGATTGTATCGGTGTGGGCGTGGATTTGTCCGGGGAGGCACTTTCGGTAGCTCGTATGAATGCGGATGCCCTTTCTTCCAATGTGACTTTTTACGAAGGCGATTTGTATGATGCCCTGCCGCAGGAATACAGGGAGAAGCGATTTGATGTGATTGTATCGAATCCGCCGTATATTGCCACGGATGTTATCCCTACATTAATGCCGGAAGTACGTGACCACGATCCGAGAATGGCTTTGGACGGAGGCGCGGACGGTCTTTCGTTTTATCGAAGGATTATTGCCGGGGCCAAGGATTATTTGAATAATCATGGGAAAGTGATTTTGGAGATCGGTTATGATCAGGGTGATGCGGTTTCCAAAATTTTGTCCGAAAACGGATTTGTAAATATATGTGTTAAGAATGATTATTCCGGTAATCCCCGTGCGGCACTTGCGGAATATATCCGTAAGGATGACTGATACAGATCAATGGAATAGGCAGAAACAGAGACACAGTGATTGAGAGAAAGTCTTTAAACAGATTTCATTAGTGAAACGGAGAGTTTATTATGTTTGATAAATTGGATGATTTGTTAATCAGATATGAAGAAGTGATGCGTAATCTGAGTGAGCCCGGTGCGGCAGATGATGCAAAGCGTTTTCAGAATTTGATGAAGGAGCAGGGAAATTTGGCTCCGATTGTAGAAGCTTACAGTGAATACAAAAAGTGTCGTCAGGATATAGAGGACAGTTTGTCCATGCTCGAAGAAGAGTCGGATGAAGATATGAGAGAAATGCTCAAGGAAGAGTTGTCTGATTCCAAAAAGAGAGTTGAAGAATTGGAAAAGGAATTAAAGATCCTTCTGTTGCCGAAAGATCCGAATGATGACAAAAACGTTATCGTTGAGATCCGTGCGGGTGCCGGCGGTGACGAGGCTGCGCTCTTTGCTGCGGAAATTTACCGTATGTATGTGCATTACGCAGAGGAGCGTCATTGGAAAGTTGAAACAATGGAAGTGGATGAAATCGGTATCGGCGGAATGAAATCGGTTACATTCATGATTACCGGTTCGGGTGCATATTCGGTGATGAAATATGAGAGTGGCGTACATCGTGTTCAGCGTGTTCCCGAAACAGAGAGCGGCGGACGTATTCATACATCAACCATCTCTGTTGCCGTTATGCCTGAAGCAGAAGATGTGGATGTTGTGATTGATGAAAAGGATATTCGTATTGATGTTATGAGAGCATCCGGAAACGGCGGACAGTGTGTCAATACAACCGATTCGGCTGTCAGACTTACGCACTATCCGACGGGTATTGTTGTATATTCCCAAACGGAGAAATCGCAGTTGCAGAATAAAGCGAAGGCGTTTGCTCTTCTTCGTGCGAAGTTGTATGATATAGAACAGCAGAAAGCACACGATGCAGAAGCGGAATTGCGTAAATCTCAGATTGGAACAGGAGACCGTTCCGAGAAGATTCGTACTTATAATTTCCCGCAGGGAAGAGTGACAGATCATCGAATTAATCTGACATTGTATAAATTGGACAAAGTCATGAACGGCGATATTCAGGAAATTCTGGATGCGTGTATTGCAGCCGATCAGGCAGCTAAATTGGTGAAGATGAATCAGGATTAATATGATGCCGGACTACGTGGGGTGTCTGTGCGGATGAATTGGGAATAATCATATGAAAGAATTTTTGCACAATATAAAACAAAAAGTATGGGATGAACTGTTTGACGATCAACTGGAAATTCGTTATCGTCTGATGAATATTATTTTGCTTATTGCATCTGTTTGCGGATTTGTTTCCACTATAGCTTCGGTAATAGGCGGTGTGTCATTGATGGGAGTTCTCTCTGCATTTTCCATGATGGCGTTGATGTTTGTCTGCTTTGTTATCTCGATCTTTTGGGGCAAGCATGAGTTAGTTGCCATTATACTGTGTGTTTTTGGTGTAATGATCATATTTCCCATAATGTATTTTACTTCCGGTGCCGATCAGAGCGGAATGCTGATTTGGATGGGTGTCGGCCTGCTGTTTGTATGGCTAACGTTAAAAGGAAAAGCGTTTTATATTATTATGCCGCTTTCTTCTATCGAGTATGCTGCGGTTCTTTTGTTCGGATTCTATCATCCGCAGTATATTACACCACTCGCTACACCGCATGATGTATTGATGGATATGATTCTGTCGCTTCTTCTTACGGCAATCGTGTTAGGATCGATATTCAAATACAATACGTATCTGTATGAGAAGAATACCAAGTCTCTTCTTAAGAAGGAACAGGAACGTTTGGAAGCCATAGAAGAGTTGGAGCTTGCCAATAAGGCGAAGAGTGACTTTTTGGCAAATATGTCTCATGAAATCCGTACACCGATTAATGCGGTTGTAGGAATGGATGAAATGATCTTGCGTGAATGCAAGGACGAGGAAATCAAGCATTATGCGGAAGATATTCAGAATGCCAGCCACACGCTTTTGTCCATTATTAATGATATACTTGACTTTTCCAAAATTGAATCCGGCAAGATGGAAATCATTCCGGTTGAATATGATCTGTCGTCGTTGATTGTGGATTGCTATAACATGGTTTATATGCGTGCAACCGACAAGAATTTGGCATATAAGGTAACAAATGATCCGCAGATTCCGAAAATACTCTATGGTGATGAAATTCGTATTCGTCAGATTGTTACCAATCTGTTGACCAATGCCGTTAAATATACGCCGCACGGCTCTGTTGCATTGCATGTCGGATATCGCAAAGAAGATGATCAGAGCATTGTTTTGATCATTTCTGTTTCCGATACGGGTGTCGGAATCAGTGAAGCTAATCAGAAACTTCTGTTTGAGGCGTTTAAGCGTATAGAAGAGAAGAAGAACAGAAGTATTGAAGGAACCGGACTGGGCCTGGCCATTACCAAACAGCTTCTTGGACTGATGAACGGAAGTATATCCATTCAGAGTAAGGAAAATGAAGGTTCGGTATTTACGGTTGAGATTCCGCAGCAGATTGTTCGAAATATTCCTATCGGGGATTATCGTTCATCTGCACAGCAGACGGAAGTTACCAATCTGTATCATGAGAGTTTTCATGCGCCGGACGCACGTATTCTTATGGTAGATGATGTTAATATGAATCTCAAAGTCACGAAGGCTCTTTTGAAGAAGACGGCCATCATTGTGGACTGTGCGCTTTCCGGTCCGGAGGCTTTGGAAATGGTCGCCAAAGAGCATTATGATGTCATTCTGCTGGATCATATGATGCCGAAGATGGACGGTATTGAAACACTTCAGCATATGATGGAAACACAACATTTGAATAATGATACGCCGGTTATTGCGCTTACGGCGAATGCGATTGTCGGTGCAAGAGAAATGTATCTTGCGGCAGGCTTCCGCGATTATTTGTCCAAGCCTGTAAAAGGTGAGGATTTGGAGAAGATGCTTCGTAAATATTTGCCTTCTAGCAAATATGAATTATTGTCGGGATCAAAGGAGTAACCCCATATATGGAGAAACTTCGTAAACGGGTTTTTCAAATAATTCAAATCGGAAATACGTCGGATGTGCCTAACAGGATATTTGATATTGTTATTGCCGTAACAATCCTGTTGAATTTGTTTATTATTTTCTTTGAGACATTTGATGTTTCTGCAGCGTATATTCCTGTCTTAAATAATATAGAACTGGTGACGGTTCTTATATTTACTGTGGAATATATTCTGCGTTTATGGACAGCGGATTATGCTTATCCGAATGAGAAAAACGGATGGCTCGCCGCATTGCGTTATATGACTTCTTTATTCGGAATTATCGATCTGTTGTCATTTCTCCCGTTTTATCTTCCAATCTTTTTCCCGTCGGGTCTTGTGGCATTCCGTATATTGCGAGTTATCCGTATTTTCCGATTGTTTCGGATTAATGCGTATTATGATGCATTTAACGTTATCACGGATGTTATTAAGGAGAAACGTAATCAAATATTATCATCGGTGTTCATTATCTTTATGCTTCTGATGGCATCGTCCTTGATTATGTACAATTTGGAGCATGAAGCGCAGCCTGATGTTTTTCGAAATGCTTTTTCCGGAATGTGGTGGGCTGTATCTGCATTGCTTACGGTTGGATACGGAGATATTTATCCGATAACGTTTGTAGGGAAATTTGTCGGAATTATTTTGGCATTTCTCGGCGTCGGCCTCGTAGCCATTCCTACCGGTATTATCAGTGCCGGATTTGTTGAGCAGTATACACGATTGAAGTCTTTGGCGGCGTCTTCGAATGAGTTCCCGATTCATTTTGTTACGCTTAAGATGGATGAAGGTCATAAATGGATCGGCAAGAAGGTTGCTGCGTTAGAAATTCCGAAAGGGCTTATCCTTGTCGCTATTTTACGGGATAAAGAAACGGTTGTTCCGCGTGGAAATACGATTATCGAAGAGGGGGATCGTCCGATTCTTGCGGCACAGGCGTTTACCGAAGAAACGGATATTCGTTTAAAAGAGGTTCACATTCGGGAGAACCATCTGTGGTGCGATTCCGCAATAGAAGATTTGCCGATCGATCATGATACAATTATTGTAATGATTCATCGGAAACATAGAACTTTGATTCCTTCCGGAAAAACAATAATCAGGAATGGAGACAATGTGATTGTGTTTAGCCAAAACAGTGGTTTTCGGGCTTAATATAATATGATTGCCAATAGAAAAGAAATATAAAGGAGGAAGAAATGAGTAATCCTATTATCACATTTACAATGCAGAACGGTGATGTAATGAAGGGGGAACTTTATCCCGAAATTGCACCGAATACCGTTAATAATTTTATCAGTTTGGCAAACGGCGGATTCTACGATGGATTGATTTTTCATCGTGTTATTCCCGGATTTATGATTCAGGGCGGATGTCCGGACGGAACAGGAATGGGCGGTCCAGGTTATTCTATCGCCGGAGAATTTTCACAGAACGGATTCAAGAATGACTTGAAGCATACAGCAGGTGTTCTGTCTATGGCCAGAGCAATGGCTCCCGACAGCGCCGGTTCCCAGTTCTTTATCATGCATAAAACTTCACCGCATTTGGATGGAGCATATGCTGCATTTGGTAAGATTACGGAAGGTCTCGATATTGTTGATAAGATTGCATCAACGCCTACCGATTTCCGTGACAGACCATATGAGGATCAGGTGATTGAATCGGTTCGTGTAGATACATTGGGCGAAACATATCCTGAGCCCGTGAAGTGCTGATCAGAAACAGATTAGCAGCATTTGTTTCGTGAAGTGCAGATTAACAGCACTTGCTTTGTGAAGTGCTGATTAGAAGTATTTGTGCAGAAGTAATGCTGCGGGCAATACAATAACAAGAAACAGAAGATTCCAAAGAGTGAAGGTTAATACATACTTTCCCTTTTTGGAATTTTTTGTTACTGCGTAGAATTTGTAGGATATAAGGCTGGCCATGGAGGCAATAAGCGTGCCGAGTCCGCCGACGTTTACACCGAACAGCAGACCTCTGATATCCGATGAGAATCCGGACAGAAGCATGGTTGCCGGAACGTTACTGATAATTTGTGAACACAGTACGGATACAATGATTTCTTCACCGGAGAGAATCTGTGAGATGGCATTACTTAAGAACGGAAATTGTTGAATGTTTCCGACAAATAGGAAGAATCCGATAAATGTTCCCAACAGATAATAGTCCACATCTTTGAATAAGTTGCGATAGAACAGAAGCCCTACAATGATGCATATTGCAAGTGAGTAATAGTATGGCAGAATTCGTAAAACGGTTGCCATACATATGACAAACAGAATGGTAAGGCCGGTAAGCTTCTTACGGTCAATATGCGCAGGAGCCTTTTCAAAATTGACCGCTATCGGTTCATTGTGCTGGCACAGAACGATAATCAAAAGAATAATAAGTGACAGAATCGTAAGCGGAAGCATGGTCATAACAAATGCGCCCATTCCCATTCCGGATTGTCCGTACAGATAGAGATTCTGCGGGTTTCCGATGGGAGTTAACATACTTCCGAGATTGGCGGCAACTGTCTGTAAACAAACCGTGCGAATGATTTTATCCTGCAGTCCGGCACCGTTATACAACGCAAGAGTAAAGGGAACGAAAGTAATGAGAGCAACATCATTTGTAATAATCATGCCGGAAATAAAGCATAACAGAACCAATATCAACTCTAACATTTTGCTGCCGCCTACATGTTCGGTCAGTTTCTCTGCAAGTCTTCGGAATATCCATTGTTCTCTGATTCCGGCGACAATGAACATGAGACAGAACAGGATGGAGAGAGTTCGAAAGTCAATAAACGAAGGCATCTTTCTATATGAACCGACGATAAATGTCGTGACGAGGCCTAGAAGCATGGCAATCGTAAAAATGGTTTCTTTCTTAACAAATGTGATGATTTTTTTCATGGGTTCTCTCCAAAATGTATATGTACTGTATCTGTATGCGTGCGCTATTATAGCATAAGCGCTTGAAAATAGTAGAGAAATTATGCCTATTATTCCTGTATTTTTATGCAGAAAATAGGATAAAATGGCGAAAAGTCAATATTCTGACAATTTTAGCACTCGCCTATTGACAGTGCTAACAACGAATGGTATAACATAAATGGTAAATCTCCGGGGGGAGATAGCAGGCATACGGATATAAAGAAAGGGGTGTATGCGATGAATATTAATAAATTTACACAGAAATCAATGGAAGCAATAAAGGATTGCGAGCGAGTTGCGGTTGAATACGGCAATCAACAGTTGGAGCAGATTCATCTTCTGTATTGTCTTACGACGCAGGAAGACGGTCTTATCGGCAAAATGATCGAGAAGATGGGAATCGATCTGCCGATGTTTTTGGAGAAGATTAAGCAGGAACTTTCGAAATGTACGAAGGTTTCGGGCGGCAACCTGTATGTCAGTGAGAAATTGAATAAGGTACTTATTACTGCCGAAGATGAGATGAAACAAATGGGAGATTCCTATGTGTCGGTTGAACATTTGTTTTTGACATTGATCAAGCATCAGGATAAGGCAGTAGGTTCGGTATTCGGTGACTTTTCCATTACAAGAGACAGATTCCTTAAGGCACTGCAGGAAGTGCGCGGCAATCAGTCTGTTACTTCGGATAATCCCGAGGCAACGTATGACACGCTTGAAAAATACGGACAGGATTTGGTGGAACGTGCGAAGAATCAGAAACTTGATCCGGTTATCGGAAGAGATGAAGAGATTCGAAACGTTATTCGTATTTTATCCAGAAAGACCAAGAATAATCCGGTATTGATCGGTGAACCGGGTGTCGGTAAAACTGCTGTTGTTGAAGGTCTTGCACAGCGAATTGCCAATAAGGATGTACCTGATTCCTTAAAGGACAAAACGATTTTCTCATTGGATATGGGTGCGCTTGTTGCGGGAGCCAAATATCGCGGTGAATTTGAGGAACGCTTAAAAGCAGTTTTGGAGGATGTAAAAGCTTCCGACGGTCAAATCATTCTGTTTATTGATGAGTTGCATACGATTGTCGGAGCAGGCAAATCGGATGGGGCACTGGATGCCGGTAATATGCTGAAACCGATGTTGGCAAGAGGTGAATTGCATTGTATCGGTGCAACAACGCTGGATGAATACCGTCAGTATATTGAAAAGGATGCAGCTCTTGAAAGACGATTCCAACCTGTTATGGTGGATGAGCCTACGGTAGAAGATACCATCTCGATTTTGCGAGGATTGAAGGAACGTTATCAGAATTATCATGGGGTCAAAATCACGGATAATGCGCTTGTTGCCGCGGCGACTCTTTCCAATCGTTATATATCCGATCGTTTTCTGCCGGATAAGGCAATCGATTTGGTGGATGAGGCATGTGCTCTCTTAAAGACGGAACGTGAATCCAAACCTACGGAAATCGATGCTTTGGAGCGTAAGAAAATGCAACTTGAAATTGAAGCGGCAGCTCTGTCCAAAGAAACCGATTCGCAGAGTGAGAGCAGGTTGCAGGATCTGAATGAAGAACTGGCCGAAATCAAATCCCGGTATGATGTGCTGATGGCACAGTGGGAAAACGAAAAGGAAAAAGTGCAGGCCCTGTCGGCGCTTCGTGAAGAGATAGAGGAAGTTGGTGCACAGATTCAGAAGGCACAGCGCGAAGGCGATTATGAGAAGGCCGGAATGCTTCAATACAGTAAACTTCCTTCATTGAAAGAGGAATTGGCACAAAGGGAAGAGCATTTATCCAAACAGGATATGACTTTGGTACAGGAAGAAGTTACCGATGAAGAGATATCTCGAATTGTCAGCAGATGGACAGGCATTCCCGTTGCAAAACTGACGGAAGGCGAAAAGAGCAAGATTCTACATTTGGATGATGAACTCCATAAACGAGTGATCGGCCAAGATGAGGGCGTAACAAAAGTGTCGGAAGCAATTCTGCGCTCCAAAGCAGGCATTAAGGATCCGGGTAAACCGATCGGTTCATTCCTGTTTCTGGGCCCTACAGGTGTCGGCAAAACGGAATTGGCCAAGGCACTTGCCGCAAGCCTGTTTGATGATGAAGCCAATATGGTTCGTATCGATATGAGCGAATATATGGAGAAATATTCCGTATCCCGACTGATCGGAGCTCCTCCGGGATATGTCGGATATGAAGAAGGCGGCCAGTTAACGGAGGCTGTCAGACGCAAACCATACAGTGTTGTGTTGTTTGACGAAATAGAAAAAGCCCATCCCGATGTATTCAATGTTCTGTTGCAGGTGCTGGATGACGGACGTATTACGGATTCCCAGGGAAGAACGGTTGATTTCAAGAATACGATTCTTATTATGACCAGTAATATCGGTGCGCAGTATTTGCTTGAAGGAATTGGCGAAAACGGAGAGATTGATGAGCAGGCAAAGAATCTGGTAATGAATGAACTGCGCAATCATTTCCGGCCCGAATTCCTGAATCGTCTGGATGAAACGATTATGTTCAAACCGCTTACCAGAACTGATGTCGGTGGTATTTTGACACTTTTGTTGGCAGATTTGAACAATCGTCTTGCAAATCGTGATATAATAATTGAGTTAACGGATGCGGCCAAGGATTATATTATTTCGAATGCATATGATCCGGTTTACGGAGCTCGTCCTTTGAAGAGATTCATGCAGCGCACGGTTGAGACCCTTGCAGCCAAGTTGATTCTGGGAAATGCCACGGTATGCAATAAGATTACGATTGATGTAAAGGATGGCGAGCTTATGGCAAATGCATAATTTTTTAACAATATTTTACTGATTGTTGAGGCGAATATGTTTACGATTAATATTTTACTGGATTACCCTTATATGTATGAAACGCATTTGCATACGAGCGAGAGCAGTGCGTGTGCAAGAAGTACAGCGGTTGATATGTGCAAAGCACATAAAGAAGCGGGGTATACCGGCATTATCATAACGAATCATAATTGGGGCGGAAATACATGTGTTGACCGTTCTCTCCCCTGGAATGAATGGGTGGACCGATTCTTTGCTCCCTGCTTTGAAGCAATGGAGTGGGGTCGTGCGAATGACTTTGATGTGTTCTACGGGTATGAGGCAGGATTTGATGCAACGGAGTTTTTGATATACGGATTGACGACCGATTTTTTAAAAGCACACCCTGAGATTCGGGATGCCTCATTGGAAGAACATATATTAATGGCACAAAAAGCGGGTGCGCTGACAGTTCATGCGCATCCGTTTCGTGAGGAATTATATATTAAAGAGGTTCGCCTCAAACCGGAGATTACCGAAGCAGTAGAGGCAATTAACGCCTGTCATACAAGCAGTCGTTCGCAGTCCCATATGGGTGAACATTTTGATACGCAGGCAATTGCTTATGCGCGTGAACACAATTTTCCGATGACGGCCGGTTCGGATGTGCATACTACTCGTGTAATCGGTGGCGGTGTCGGCTTCCCCGAACGTTTATCTTCTCTTGAAGACTATATTCGCATAATTCGTTCCGGAACGGGTTATGTCCTGTCGAATTATGATCATTTCTTTGATTCCAAAGGCTATATGATCGCAACCCCCTAAATGGGCAATTTACGTAAAAGGAGGTTTTCATGGCGAAACTTACGTATGTCACGAAGAAGGGACAAAAGTCAATCTACCAGAGTTTTATGCTGATGACGATGCTGCCGTTGGCTCTGTGCAGCATTGTTATGATGATTGTATGTTCCTATTCGGTCAGAAGAAGCATTCAGTCCGAAGTACAACGCAATCTTGCAAACGTCGCAAGCTCTGTATTGGCTACGTATGATATCCTGTATGATGGTGACTTTGCGGCAACGGTTGTAGGAGATGAAGCGTTTTTCTTTAAAGGGGAACAGGAGATTACAAAGGACTATTCTCTTATTGACTCTATCAAAGAACGTACGGACATGGATATTTCCCTGTTTATGTACGATACGCGTTTACTGACAACGCTTACGGATAAAAATGGCGAACGCATGGATCAAAACGGTGCCAACAGCAAAATCGTTGATGAAGTGTTGCTTGCCGGGAATACGCAGTTTATTGATAATGTCAGAATCGTAACTACGGATTATTATGCATATTATGAACCGATTACTTCGTCGGGCGGAGAACGAATCGGAATAATCGGTGTTGCGCAGCAATCTGAAGTCGTTGAATCCCAGGTACATGCATCCGTATGGAGAAACGTAGCGGTTATGGTTGTGGCCATGCTGCTTACGGCATTTTGCATTTTGCGTTTCTCTTCATCGTTTGTTGCAGTTATTAAGAATATTTTAGATTTCTGTAAGAAACTTGCGGACGGTGATTTGAGCGTTAAGCTTCCGGATGTGATTATGCAACGTGAAGATGAACTGGGAATCATCGGACGTCATATGATTCGTGTACAACAGGGGCTTCGCAAACTGATAGAGCGAGATGCGCTCACGGGACTGTATAATCGAAGAAGCGGGGAGAAGCACCTGAACAGATTCTTATCTGATGGTATGAAATTTGCGGTTTCCATCGGCGATATTGATTTCTTCAAGAAATTTAATGATAATTTCGGTCATGAATGCGGCGATGTGGTTCTGAAGGAAATCGCGAAACTTTTGAATGATTCGATGACCGGAAAGGGATACGCGGTTCGTTGGGGCGGCGAAGAGTTTTTGCTATTGTTTGAAAATGCGGATGACATGGATGCGTACGCCACTATTTTGGAGATTATTGAGAAACTCCATGAAAAGGAAGTTTTATATGACGGACAGATTCATAAAGTGACGATGTCGTTTGGTGTTGCCAAATACACAGGGCAACCGCTTAATGAATTGGTGAAGGCTGCGGATGACTGCTTGTATGAAGCAAAACAGACGGGCCGTGACCGTGTGGTTAGGATTTTATCTCAGCCGTCGGAAGAACAGCCGAATGCATGATTTGTTCCGAAGGGATTCAAATGGCATAATTCACAAAGAAGTATTGAAAAAAGTTTGATTTTTCTAATGATTACAACCCTTGCGTATGATTGCATATGCAAGGGTTTTTTGTTATTATGAAAAGATGTAGGAGTGTTGTTACACGAAACAAATATTTCATGAAACTATTAAAGAAAGGTTAGGAAATCAAGATGAGTAAGGAACTTGCAAAAACTTATGATCCGGCCTCGATGGAGGAGAGATTGTATCAAAATTGGGAGAATAAAGGATACTTTCACGCAGAAGTGGACAGATCCCGCAAGCCTTTTACCGTCGTGATGCCGCCTCCGAATATTACAGGACAATTACATATGGGTCACGCACTTGATAATACCATGCAGGATATTCTGATTCGTTTCAAGAGAATGCAGGGTTACAATGCTTTATGGCAGCCCGGTACAGACCATGCCAGTATTGCAACCGAAGTACGTATTATCAAAGCTTTAAAAGAGCAGGGAATTGACAAACATGATCTGGGTCGTGAAGGCTTTTTAGAGCGCGCTTGGGAATGGAAGAAAGAGTATGGCGGAACTATTACGAAACAGCTTCGTAAGATGGGTTCTTCCTGCGACTGGCAGAGAGAACGCTTTACAATGGATCAGGGCTGTAATGATGCCGTAATGGAAGTGTTCGTTAAACTTTATGAAAAGGGATGGATATATAAAGGATCACGTATTATCAACTGGTGCCCGATTTGTAATACGTCCATTTCCGATGCGGAAGTAGAGTACGAAGAGCAGGCAGGCCATTTGTGGCACATTAAGTATCCTCTTGTAAATGAGGACGGCTCTGTTTCGGACAGCGAATTTTTAACATTCGCAACAACCAGACCTGAAACAATGCTTGGTGATACTGCTGTTGCCGTTCATCCCGATGATGAGCGTTATACGCATTTGCATGGACGCTTCGTATGGCTTCCGATTGTAAATAAAGCTATCCCTGTTGTTGAAGATACATACGTTGATATGGAATTCGGTACCGGAGTTGTAAAGATTACTCCGGGTCATGACCCTAACGACTTTGAAGTAGGAAAGCGTCATGATCTCCCGATTATCAATATCATGAATGATGATGCGACCATTAACGAAAACGGCGGAGCATATGCCGGAATGGATCGCTATGAAGCCAGAGAAGCAATTGTTGCCGAACTGAAGGCACAGGGATTATTAGAGAAGATTGAAGACTATTCGCATAATGTCGGAACACATGACCGTTGCGGTACAACGGTTGAACCGTTGGTAAAGCAGCAGTGGTTTGTTAAGATGGATGAGATGATCAAACCGGCAGCGGAAGCAGTTAAGAACGGAGATATTCATCTTGTTCCCGAACGTATGGACAAGTCCTATTTCAACTGGACGGATAATATTCGTGACTGGTGTATTTCCAGACAGTTGTGGTGGGGACATCGTATTCCGGCATACTATTGTCCGAAGTGCGGTGAAATGGTTGTATCCAAAACGGAAGTGCATACATGTCCGAAGTGCGGATGCAACGAAATGACACAGGATGAGGATACGCTGGATACATGGTTCTCGTCGGCATTGTGGCCGTTCTCGACACTCGGCTGGCCGCAGAAGACAGAGGATTTGGATTATTTCTATCCTACGGATGTTTTGGTAACGGGATACGATATTATTTTCTTCTGGGTTATTCGTATGATTTTCTCCGGATATGAGCAGATGAAAGAGAAACCTTTCTCTACCGTTTTATTCCATGGCCTTGTAAGAGATGCTCAGGGACGTAAAATGAGTAAATCACTCGGAAACGGTATTGACCCGTTGGAAGTTATTGAGAAATACGGCGCGGATGCATTGCGCTTTACTCTTATTACCGGTAATGCACCGGGAAATGATATGCGTTTTTCATATGACCGTGTGGAAGCAAGCCGTAACTTTGCCAATAAGGTTTGGAATGCATCACGTTTCATTATGATGAACATGGAAGGTAAGACAATTACCGTTCCCGATAAGGCAGATCTGGAACCTGTGGATTGCTGGGTTCTTTCCAAACTGAATAAGGTAATTGCCGAAGTAACCGACAATATGGAGAAGTTTGAACTCGGTATCGCAGTTTCCAAGGTATATGACTTTATTTATGATGTATTGTGCGACTGGTATATCGAGATGGTTAAGCCCCGTCTGTATAACAGTGATGATATTAAGTCTCAGAACGCTGCATTGTATACATTAAAGACGGTTTTGATCGATTCGTTGAAGCTTCTTCATCCTTATATGCCGTTTATCACGGAAGAGATTTATTGTACATTGACGGAGGATGATGCGGACCGCGAGAAGGAATCCATTATGATTACTTCCTGGCCTGTATATCGTGAAGATCGTGTATTCGAGGCGGAAGAGAAAGATATGGAGATTCTGATGGCTGCCGTTAAAGGCATTCGAAATGTCAGAGCCGAAATGAACGTTGCTCCTTCGCGTAAGGCAAATGTATATGTTGTTTCGACCGACGCGGATATCAGAAAAGCTTTTGAAACAAGTAAGTTGTTCTTTACACATTTGGCATATGCAAATGAAAGCTTTATTTGCGACACCAAAGATGGAATTGATACCAATGCGGTATCGGTTGTGATTGCCGGTGCAGAGATTTATATTCCGCTGGCAGAATTGATTGATATATCGGCTGAGATTGCACGTCTTGAAAAAGAAGAAAACAGACTTCTTGGCGAAGTGGCGCGTGTAGACGGAATGCTTGGTAATGAGCGTTTCATTTCCAAAGCACCTGCTGAGAAGATTGCCGAAGAGAAGCAGAAGAAAGAGAAATATACACAGATGCTTGAAACGGTTCGCGAAAGACTGGTATCTCTTCGCGCATAGCACTTCATGTGGATTGGGGGATTGACATGGACGCTTCATTGACCTACGGATGGAAAGTTTCGATTGCCAATGACAATATGAGCGCAACAATTAATATTACTCCGTCTTCATCCGGCAGCCTTACGCCGCCGGATGTGACGGCGTATTTACAAACCTGCGGTGTAACAGCCGGTATTCAGTATTCCGTAATTGAGGATATGATCAACCGGGGATTGTATTATCAGGATATTGTTGTTGCAAAAGGTGCCGATCCCGTAAACGGAGAGAACGGCAGCTTTGAGTTCCATGTCAGAACATCCGAGATATCACATCCGACGATTCGTATGGATGGTTCGGTAGATTACCAAAGTATGACAATGATCCAAAGTGTTCAGAAAGGTCAGAAGATAGTTACATATCATCCTGCCGATCCGGGCAAACATGGGTATGATGTGCGCGGTCGTGAAATAAGATGCAAAATGGGCAAAGAACAGGTGCCTCTTCGCGGTACCGGATTCGAAATGTCTCCCGACGGCTTGACATATTACGCAGCTTTGGAAGGCCGTGTCGAATATACGGGTAACAAATTATATGTTCGTGATGTTTACGAATTGCGTGGTGATTTGGATCTGGTTCGGGGTCGTATTGATTTTCGCGGTGATGTTATTGTCCACGGAAATGTTCGTACGGGAACGATGATTCGTGCCTCACGCAGTATAACGGTGGAAGGCAGTGTTGAAGCTGCTACACTTATCGCCGGTGGTGATATTGTTTTGAAAAAGGGAATGCAGGGCGGACAACGTGCCAGAATTTCAAGCGGCGGAACCGTATTTGCCAATTTCCTGGAATTTACGGATGTTGAAGCAAAGGGCAATATCGAAGCAAATGTTATTATGAATTGCCGTATTTCCGCAGGCAGAGATATTATTGTGTCCGGAAAACGAGGAACAGTTGTAGGTGGAATCGCATATGCGGTCAGCTCGGTGGAAACGACGTTCATCGGGAATCCGGCGGGAATTAAGACTTCTGTAGGTGTAGGTGTATCTGTAGAACTTGAGAAACGTCATCATCTTCTGTCACAGAAGGAGAAGGCTGCAATTGCCGGAATTGCCAAGGCTGATGCAGAAATATCTGCGGTAAAAGATATTCGAATCAATCGCGATCCAAAGGATGTTCGCGATGCGAAAGTAGCTATGATTCAGAGACGCAAGTTACGTGATGAACGTTTACTTGCGCATATTCGTGAAGAGTTAAATGAGATTCAGGCGACGATGGAAGTAGGAGATCATTCCGTTGTTCGCGTACAAAATACGGTATTCCCCGGTTCTGCCATAAAGATTGATGATAAGGAATATCCGGTTACTAGTGCGCAGAATAAGGTGATTTTTTTCCGTAAGTCAAAGATGGATGAGATAGAGGTTAAATCATGTTAAATTTTGAAGAAGAATTAAAGAAATTTCACCCCAGTCTTGAGGTGGAAGATGTGGAAACTGCCGTATATCAGCATGATATGATGGATATGACAGATGTATATGTGGCTCTACTGAAACAACAGCAGGAACAGAAACAACAGTAAGTAGGGGCATATTGCGCTCCGAAATGTGTGGAGCGGGTTGGAGAGTATTATGAGATGTTTTGTATGTCAGAATGAATTGAATGAACTGGACTTCTGTACTTCCTGCGGTACGGACGTCAGAGTATATAAACAAATTATTTATAAAAGCAATCGTTTGTATAATGAAGGACTTAGTAAAGCACGTGTTCGTGACCTGTCCGGAGCGATTCTTTGTCTTAATCAAAGCCTTAAGTTTAATAAAAACAATATCGATGCGCGCAATCTGTTGGGATTGTGCTATTTTGAGCGCGGCGAAGTCGTATCGGCATTGAGCGAATGGATTATTTCCAGAGGGCAGCAGGGCGTAAAGAATGTTGCCGATGATTATATTACGGCCGTTCAGTCCAATCCTTCCAAAATGGAAGTAATTAATGAGACGATCAAGAAATATAATCAGGCACTTGTATATTGCCGCCAGAACAGTCAGGACCTTGCGGTAATCCAATTGAAAAAGGTGCTGTCATTAAATGAGAATCTGATTGTCGGGTATCAGCTTTTGGCACTTATTTATATGACCACGGGCGAATACGAGAAGGCCAGAAGGACACTTCTTCGTGCAATTCGAATCGATACAAACGATACGATCACACAAACGTACTTAAAAGAGGTCAATCGTTTGTTGGCGGAACAGATGAAAGATGCGAACGGTCGATCAAAAGTCGCTTCCCCGCAGGAAGTATATACATATCAGAATGAGAATGATACGATCATTCAGCCGGTTTATGCCAAAGAAAAGCGGGGCTTTTCCAGTATTATCAATATTGTGATCGGTATTGTTGTCGGATTGGCAATTTGCTGGTATTTGATTTTGCCGTCCAGATTGAAGAGTGCTGCGGCCGAAAATGACGAGAAGTTTATTGCCGTCAGTGAAGAACTTGCTGCAGAGAAGGCAAATGAGCAGGAAACTCTGAAGCAGATGGAGAGTCTTCAGAGCGAAAAGGACGAAGTACAGAATCGGTTGGATGAATTGTTGGGACATAACGGTCATATTACGGAGTTTGATTATTTGTCACGTGCAGCGCAGGTATACATGGATGATCCGGGAGATTCCGCACAGATTATGGATAATCTGTCCATGATCGGTGAAGAGTATCGTGCCGAAGCAACGGAAGACTTTATTATTTTATATAATAAGCTTGCCAAGGCAGCAGAGCAGAAGGCGGTAAGCGATTATGTCGAGGCTGCCAAGAACGCGATCCGTGCCAGCGATTACAATGCTGCAATTGATAATTATCAAAAAGCGTGGGATCTTGATCAGACCAATTCCGATAACCTGATGGGTCTTGCTTATGCATACCGTGAGAGCGGGGATACCGATACTGCCGATGAATTGTATCGTCAGGTAATTCGTGACTTTTCCGAAACGGATAATGCTATGGATGCCAGAGATTATATTACGAACGAATAGGAGATTGCTGATGAAAGAGAATATCATCAAACCGGTTCATTTCTTATATTTACTAATTGTTTCTCTCTTTCTGGCTTTTTTTGTGAATACGGGAGTGAGATCGCTTCTTCGATGGGATTATCTTGTATTGCTGTGTACGGTGATTCTTCTGTTGTATGTTTTTCGTAAGTCCATTCGCTGGAACTGGGCGACATGGTGCTTATTGGGCGGAGGCCTTCTGAAGGTTATTTATATTCTCTATACGCAATACTTCGACCGTCAGCACGACGTTGTCGATTTCGTGCAGGGAATGGAAGGTCACGCATATTACATTTTGTACATTTTCCAAAATCACCGTTTGCCGGATTTCGATCCGAGAACCGTTTGGTCTTTTTCACATCCGCCGCTTCATCATATTATTTCCGCCATTTGGTTGTGGGTGAATGCAAAACTTGGATACTGGGGAGAAACCGCATTTGAGAACCAGCAGATTCTTCCGATGTGCTATATGATTCTTACCGCGTTGTTCGTATATTACACGGCGCAGAAACTTTCTTTTGAAAAATGGGGTATGCGCATTGCCCTTACTCTCGTTTGTTTCCATCCGATTTATGTGATGCTTGCGGGAAGTATTAATAATGATGCGTTGTCGTTGATGCTTTCGGTAGCCGCGATATACTTTGCCGTTTGCTGGTATGAGGATAACAGCTTTTTGGCTTTGCTGCTGGTGGCAGCAACCATCGGGTTGTCGATGATGGCCAAACTTTCCGGAGGCCTCGTGGCTGTGGGTATCGGCGCATTGATGGTATACAAACTTATTGAACGGATTCGCAAGAAGGACAAAGTCATTCGCACGTTTGTTGAATATATTTGTTTTGCGATTATTGTATTCCCGCTTGGATTGTGGTGGCCGATTCGTAATCTTGTGAAGTTTAATGTTCCGATCAGCTATTGCGAACAGGCTGCAGAAACAGTCGGTAAAACGGATTTGACATCGAGATTCTTTGACTTTACGCTGACAAGCGTGTACCCGTTAACGACTCGAAATGGGGATGCATACCATGAATATAATTTATTATGGATGATGCTTAAGACATCTCTGTTCGGTGAATATAATTACAGCCTGTACAGTGAACGGATTACGGCTCCGGCAGTTGTCCTGTTTGTGGTGGCAACAGTACTTGCCATAGTGGCATTTGCTGCATCAATATATATGATTTTTTCCAAGAAGAGCAAAATGGACATTGGGTACCGCTTACTGTTTGCGGGAATATATGTGGCTGTTTTGTTTGGATTTGTAAGTTTTGCACTTCAGAATCCATACTTCTGCGCGGGTGATTTTCGCTATTCGGCGGTTGCAATTATTGTGGAGGCGCTATTGCTGGGAATGTTTGCCGACCGAATAAAAGATGAGAAGATGGGCAGAATATTTGCTGTATCGGTAACAGCACTTTCCGTCCTGTTTGCGTTGTCCTCCGCATGCGTATATGTGATGATCGGCTTTTTCCAAAATACATATTGAAAACAAACTAAAGAGGAGCAGAGATTATGGGCGGTATATTTGGTGTTGTTTCGAAAAAGGATTGTGTGATGGACTTGTTCTTCGGTACGGATTATCATTCGCATCTCGGAACAAGGCGCGGCGGTATGGCAGTATACGGTGCGCGCGGCTTTGACAGAGCGATTCACAATATTTCCAATTCGCCTTTTCGTACAAAGTTTGAACGCGACGTTGCGGAATTTGAAGGAAATATCGGTATCGGATGTATCTCGGATTATGAACCGCAGCCGCTTTTGATTCAATCGCATTTGGGCAGTTTTGCGATAACAACCGTTGGAAAGATCAATAACATTGATGAATTGGTATCGGAAGTGTTTGCAAAAGGCCGTACACAGTTTTTGGAAATGAGCGGCGGCAACATTAACCCTACCGAGCTTGTTGCGGCGCTTGTGAATCGGCAGGATTCCATTGAAGAAGGTATTCGTTACGCCCAGGAATGTATTGACGGCTCCATGACAATTCTGATTATGACGGATAAGGGTTTGTATGCGGCACGTGATTTGTACGGACGCACACCTTTGATGATCGGTCATAAGGAAGGAGCATATTGCGTATCTTTTGAGAGCTTTGCATATATTAATCTCGATTATGTGGATGAGAAGGAACTTGGCCCGGGAGAGATTGTATATATTACTCCCGACGGATATACGGTTCTTCGTGATAAACAGGAAGAGATGAAGGTCTGCGCATTTTTGTGGATATATTACGGTTACCCGACATCCGCGTATGAAGGAGTGAATGTTGAACAGATGCGTTATGAATGCGGACGTCTGTTGGCCAAACGCGATAACGTAACCCCCGATCTGGTTGCCGGCGTTCCCGATTCGGGATTGGCACATGCAATTGGATACGCGAATGAATCGGGTATTCCTTTTGCAAGACCGTTTATTAAATATACGCCGACCTGGCCCAGATCATTTACACCGACGGATCAGAGTATGCGTAATCTGATTGCCAGAATGAAACTGATTCCGGTAGATGCACTTATCCGTGACAAGAAATTATTGTTAATTGATGATTCAATTGTCCGTGGAACACAGCTTCGTGAGACGACGGAATTCTTGTATCGAAGCGGTGCAAAGGAAGTACATATTCGTCCGGCATGTCCTCCGCTTTTGTACGGATGTCGATTCCTTAATTTCTCACGTTCCAATTCCGAATATGAACTTATTACAAGAAGAATCATTCGCGAACGTGAAGGAGAGAATGTATCCGATGAGGTTTTGGCAACATATTCCGATCCGGATTCGGAGAACTATAAAGAGATGATAGAAGAAATTCGTAAACAATTGAATTTCACATCGCTTGCATTCCATCGTCTGGATGATATGGTTGCATCCATCGGCCTTCCGAAGTCGAAATTATGTACATACTGTTGGGATAAAAAGGGTATGCCCTGCAGCGGACATTGTGCGAATTGTCATTCTCAGGATAAATAGAATATTTTTAATAAGAAGTAATGATTGTACAAAAAACGTCTGCATTTTGTTTTTTGGGGCTTGAGAAAACAAATGCAGTTGTGTATACTACTCAAATGTAGTCGATTTTATTTTTTCTTTTATAAGGAGGCATATTATGAAAAAGTTTATCGCAGCACTTCTTGCAGGTGCAATGGTTCTTTCTCTTTGTGCATGCGGCACTACAGCAGCAGCTCCCGCAGCAGATGCAGCAGCATCCGAAGGTAAGAACATCAAAGTTGGTTTGATTTGTATCGGTGATGAGAACGACCAGGGTTATACATATAACTTTGTTCGTGCAACAGAGACAGCTTCCGAAGCTTTGAAGGCTCAGGGTGTTAATGTTGAATGGGTTATCAAGTACAACTTGATCGAAGGTGATCCCGTAGCAGTAGCTAACGAAGAACTTGCAGAAGACGGTTGTGCTATCGTATTTAATAACTCTTACGGTCAGGAGCCTGCTATGCTTACAGTTGCTCCGAACTATCCCGATGTTCAGTTCGTTGGTATGACAAACGAAGCAAGCTGGAAGGATAACCTTGAGAATACACATAATGCATTTGCTCGTATTCATGAAGGACGTTACATCGCCGGCGTTGCAGCAGGTATGAAACTCCAGGAGATGATTGACAATGGTGATATCACAGCTGACCAGGCAGTAATCGGTTATGTTGGTGCTTATTCCTATGCAGAAGTTGTTTCCGGTTATACAGCATATTTCCTTGGCGCTCGCAGCGTTTGCCCTTCTGTTACAATGAAGGTTCAGTTCGTTGGTTCATGGTCTGATGCAACACTTGAAGCAAATGCGGCTCAGGCACTTATCGACCTTGGTTGTGTTCTTATTTCCCAGCATTCCGATAACACAACACCCGCTACAACAGCTGAGAAGAACAACGTATTCCACACAGGTTACAATGCTGATATGATGTCTGCAGCTCCCAAGGCTTCCATCATTTCCACACGTATTGACTGGACAAATTACTTTGTATATGCGATCAGCGCAGCAGCAAACGGACAGAAGTTCGATCAGGACTACAGTAAGGGTCTTGTTGACGGCGACATCGTTATGACAACACTTAACGAGGATATCTGTGCTGCAGGTACTGCTGAGAAGCTTGCAGAAGTTGAAAAGGCTATTTGTGACGGAACACTTAATGTATTTGATACATCTACATTTACTGTTGAAGGTCAGACTGTTGACAGCTATACGGCAATTGATATGACAGGTGACTTTGTTCCCGATGAAGGTGAAGCAATTAAGGATGGCGTATTCATGGAATCTGCATGTCCCGAACTTATGTCTGCTCCTTACTTCAACTTGAGCATTGACGGAATTGAAAGATTGAACGAGGCTTTCTAAGCTAAATAAATTATGATTGCCAAAGGAGTCATTGGTTTTGTACAATGACTCCTTTCGGCGTTTTGTAGGGAGGTTTTTTCATTGTCAGAGTGTGCTATTGAATTGAAAAACGTGACCAAAACCTTCGGTGAGGTTGTGGCCAACGATAATATCAGTATGCAAATCCGACGGGGAGAGATTTTATCGTTATTGGGTGAAAACGGGTCCGGTAAAACTACGCTGATGAATATGCTTTCCGGTATATATTATCCGGATGGCGGTCAGATTTTTGTTAACGGAAACGAGGTTACCATCAATTCTCCGAAAGATTCGTATGCCCTTGGAATCGGAATGATTCACCAGCACTTCAAATTGGTGGATGTTCTTACGGCTACGGAAAATGTTATTCTCGGTTTGCCGGGTAAAACGTTTTTGGATACGAAGACTGCGGCAAAGAAAATAGAAGAGATTGCCGACAGGTATAATTTTGTTGTGGATCCCTACAAAAAGGTATATGAGATGTCCGTATCGGAGAAACAGACCCTTGAGATCATCAAGGTATTGTACCGCGGCGCGGATATTCTGATTCTGGATGAACCTACCGCAGTGCTTACACCGCAGGAAACAGATAAGCTTTTCGACGTCCTGCGTACTATGAAAGCCGATGGCAAAGCCATAGTTATCATTACTCATAAGTTGCATGAAGTAATGGCACTTGCGGATCGTGTGGCCGTGTTAAGAAAAGGTACGTATGTCGGTGACTTGAATGTAGCCGATACGAATCCCGAAGAAATGACACAGATGATGGTAGGCCACAGTGTTACATTGAATATTGACCGTCCGATTCCCGTTGATCCGACTCCGCGATTGACGGTGAAAGGTTTGACGGTTGTAGATAAAGAAGGACTTACAAGGCTTAATAATGTTTCCTTTACTGCCATGGGCGGTGAAATTCTCGGAATAGCCGGTGTTGCCGGTTCAGGACAGAAAGAGCTGCTGGAATCCATTAGCGGCCTGCAGCCTGTTGTTGCCGGTTCCGTACTTTATACTCCCGAAGGAAAAGCTCCGGAAGAACTTATCGGAAAGACTCCGATGAAGATTCGAGAGGCCGGTGTTGCAATGGCATTCGTTCCCGAAGACCGACTGGGCATGGGCCTTGTGGGCGGTATGGGAATGACCGGAAATATGCTTCTTCGTTCGTGGAAGAAGGGCAGGGGTGCGTTTGTTGATTCAAAAGCTCCCGAGAACCTTGCAGAGCATATTATGGAAGATCTGGAAGTAGTTACCCCGGATGTGAACTATCCTGTACGCCGTCTGTCGGGCGGAAATGTGCAGAAGGTATTGGTCGGTCGTGAAATCGCTTCTTCACCGTCGGTTTTGATGAGTGCGTACGCGGTTCGCGGATTGGATATTAATACCAGTTATACGATTTATAATTTGATGACACAACAGAAACAGAAAGGTGTTGCCGTAATCTTCGTCGGAGAAGATCTGGACGTTTTACTGGAACTGTGTGATCGAATTCTTGTGTTATATGATGGAAAAGTTTCGGGAATTGTTGATGCCCGAAGTGCTACTAAGGAGCAGATCGGTAAGTTGATGACCGGAATGCCGGATGACAAGGAGGCTTCTCATGAATAAAACCAAATCACCTCTTTTTCATTTGGCAAAGCGTACGGATGTTAAACCGACACTTGCCTGGACGATTCGTTTGTGTTCATTTGTTGCGGCTATTATTATCGGTGCGATCATATTCCTGTGTCTCGGAGATAATCCGTTCAAGGCATACGGAGCGATACTTACCGGTTCATTAGGGAAGAAAGTCGCACTTCGTCAGACAATTAAGATTGCCGTTCCTCTTTTGGGAACCGCACTTGCGATTGCCCCTTGTTTTAAAATGCGATTTTGGAATATCGGAGCCGAAGGCCAGATTACGGCCGGCGCAATCGGCGCAACGTTCTTCGCGTTAAATTGTGCGGAGTATCTTCCGGCAGGAATCCTGTTAATACTTATGGGTATATCCGGTGCCGTATGCGGTGCGTTGTGGGCGTTTCTTCCTGCTGTATTTAAGGCAAAATGGGGAACAAATGAAACGTTGTTTACCCTTATGATGAATTATATTGTCATCGGACTTGTAAAATGGTTGCAGGGCGGTCCCTGGGAAGGCAAGCCCGGCAGTCAGATCATTCCGAATTTTGCCGAGAATGCTGTTTTGCCCAAGATATTCGGCATCCATTGCGGATGGATTATCGTATTGGTTCTGACGGTATTTATTTACATCTATATGAAGTATACAAAGCACGGATATGAGATTGCGGTTGTTGGCGAAAGCGAGAATACAGCACGATATGCAGGTATGAATGTTGCCAAAATCACTGTTCGTACAATGCTTTTATCGGGTGCTATCTGCGGTCTCGTCGGATATATGGTTTGTTCGGGCGCCAATATGACATTGTATTACAGCGTGGCGGACGGAGTTGGATTTACGGCCATTACGGTTGCCTGGCTGGCACAATTGAATCCGTTTGCGATGATCATCGTTTCATTTTTGCTGGCAATACTTGATAAAGGTGCCAGCACCTTGCAGACAATGATGAATGTTCCGGCTTCTATTTCGGATATCATTACAGGTATATTCCTGTTCTGTATGCTGGCAAGTGAATTCTTCATTAACTTTAAGGTGATATTCAATAATCATGCGAAGAAAGGGGGAGCACAATAATGAATGCTTTGGTTCTGTTGATCTTCAGTGCAATATTGAACGGTGCTCCGCTGATGTTCGGTACGATGGGAGAGGTCCTTACGGAAAAGTCGGGAAACCTTAACCTTGGTGTCGAAGGCATGATGTATATGGGCGGCGCCTTTGGCCTTGCCGGTGCCTTCTATTACGAAAAGATTTTCGGAGCAGGTGCGAGCGGTGCTGTCGGTGTATTGATCGCCATCCTGTTTTCATTTTTGGCAGGAGCCGTTGGGGCTTTGATTTTCTCTTTCCTGACAATTTCACTTCGTGCCAATCAGAATGTAACGGGTCTTGCACTTACAATTTTCGGTACGGGTGTCGGACAGTTTGCCGGTGAATATATGCGTACCCAGGAAGGCGGTTATGTCGTTGTCAGCAATGCCATGAAGGATTTCTTCCAGAAGCCGATCTTCCCGCAGGCTGTGCAGGACATTCCCGTAATCGGTAAGCTTCTGTTCGGACATAATATGTTTGTTTATCTTGGCGTTGTGATTGCTGTTTGTATGGCAATTTTCTTAAACAAGACCAAGTACGGTCTGAATCTGAAAGCAGTTGGTGAATCACCTGCAACAGCAGATGCGGCCGGCATAAATGTTACTAAATATAAATATCTTGCAACCATCATCGGTGGCGGTATTTCGGCAATCGGCGGTATGGTTTATATTATGACAATTGCCGGTTGTGTATGGAATCATGAAGGCTTGGCAGGCGAAGGCTGGTTAGCGGTTGCACTTGTTATATTCTGTCTGTGGAGACCGCTCAATACGCTTTGGGGTTCGGCGCTATTCGGAGCTTTGATGATTATGTATCTGCGTTTGCAGTTGCCGATCCCGAATGAAATTTATAAGATTCTGCCGTATATCGTAACCATTGTCGTATTGGTGGTAACGAGTTTGCGAAAGAAGAGAGAGGATCAGCCGCCTGATAGTCTGGGTCTGTCCTACTTCCGTGAGGAAAGATAAGTTAGTCAGTAAGATAAATAAATCCGAAGTGCCCGCCGGCACTTCGGATTTTTAGTTTAAATTATTTATTGATGAATTATTTACATACTACATGCGCAGGAATGAAAGATATGCGCGCATTTCATAAGGAACGGCTTTGTTCTCTTTCTCCAAACGATTGATGGCAACTTCTTGCAGATGAATTGCGTGATTCTGCTTGGTGTTGCGATGATCGATCAGTGCACTGTATTGTGGGTTGGCATATAAAGGACCCTCCCGCAGTGTTTTGGAAAACGGACAGTAGGTGAACAGAATTTTGCGAGCGACTTTGTTCATACGAACAGCGCCGGTGCTTTCATAGATCATATATGTGCAGTAATCATCCGCAAAGACATCTTTGAATGAATTGCGGTGCTTGACAAGAGATGACTTGATCTTGTCGCGCGCCTGTTCGGAGATATCATGATTCTTCTTGTAAGTTTGTAAGAAATCGCAATACTCACTTGTAAGGGAGTGCTCCGACAAATCGTTCCAGCGTGCGCCCTGAATACGACGGCATAATTCCCAGCGAAATTCGCCGCATAAACGAATCATGACTTTGATCAATTCATCGGACAGGAAGACGGGAAGAATCATACGGCCCGGAGTAGTACGTTTGGCTCCGGTTGTTTCCTGCCACATGCTTCCGCGTTCGCCGAAACAGGGCATCAGGATAATCTCGGGGAGAATTTCCACGGAGATAATGGTTTTCTGAACACCGACCTCGGGTGCGGTAAATATAGTTTCGCGATAGAACACGGAATAATCAAGCGCACGTATAACGTTAAGCGTCTGGTTGACGTTTGTATAATTGATAAATGACTGTTCCAAAGGACGATAAACCGTATCCTTGTCAAAGAACGGGCAGAATGTGGAAATGTGCCCGGATACAACGCGGTTGTTCGTTCGGAACATATTCTCCAGTTCAAAAATCACTTTGTCCCGGTTACTGTAGAGAAGCTCTTTCTCTTTGGCTTCTGTAATACGTCCCTCTTTGCGAAGACTGCGAAGGTATGTCGGATAATCCTGCGTAAATTCATTAACGCACGGTTCAACCTTGCCCATGTATATAAGGCGAAGCCACTGATAGAAAGGAAAAACGTGCATTTCCTCATCCAGACCTGTTGTTGTGGCCAGTTTATACAGAATCTGTGCATTCTCTTCACCGGCTAATGTGGCATCGATATATCCGTAGTAAAGAAACATTAATACTTCGGGGGGAATCTGGGAATCCTCCAAAGTGACAAAGAATATATGTCGATACAGCGTGTAATAATCTTTGTTGAGTTCACGGCGAATCGTTCGTGTTTTGTCATCGGTGCCGTTATGATCGGACATTGCAATAAATTCGCGTAAGTGACCGGCGATGGTTGCCTGCTCGTCTTCACTCATTTGCGAGTATGCAAGAATTTTCTTCATGGAATCGGTTGAATCAAATGAAATGCTCATATATATCTCCGTCTACTCCGTAAATTTAAGAGCGTGTATGCAGCAAAATTGTGGTTCAAACAGCACTTTATTATAACATGATTCATTACCCCGAAACAAGTGCCGGGAGAGGTTGTTATTGCTTGCGTTAAGACAGGTGAATGTGATAAAATATCTTGATAAAAGTGCCTAGAGTCTGTCAAAGGAGATTAAGAGATGAGTATCAGAATTGGTATTTTGGGCTACGGTAATTTGGGACGCGGAATTGAAGCCGCTATTATGCAGAATCCCGATATGAAACTTCAGGCAGTGTTTACGAGACGCGATCCGGCATCGCTGTCGATTGCTACACCGGATGTACCGGTTAAGTCTGTGAATGATTTGCCCGATATGAAAGATGAAATAGATGTTCTTTTGCTGTGCGGAGGTTCGGCAACGGATCTTCCGAAGCAGACCCCGGAATATGCCAAGATGTTTAATGTGGTGGATTCATTTGATACACATGCAAGAATTCCCGAGCATTTTGCCAATGTTGATGCATCGGCCAAAGAAGCCGGTAAAGTCGCATTGATTTCTGCCGGATGGGACCCGGGAATGTTTTCTTTGAATCGTTTGTATGCAAATGCGATTTTGCCCGAAGGTGCCGATTATACATTCTGGGGCAGAGGTGTATCACAGGGACATTCCGATGCCATTCGAAGAATTGAAGGCGTTGCGGACGCACGACAGTATACGGTGCCTGTTGAAGCGGCGGTTAATTCCGTTCGTAACGGAGAGATGCCTACACTGTCCACACGTGATAAGCATACAAGAGAGTGTTTCGTTGTTGCAAAGGAAGGTGCCGATTTGGCGAGAATTGAGCATGAGATTAAGACCATGCCCAATTACTTTGCAGATTATGATACAACGGTAACATTTATTTCGGCCGAGGAACTGAAAGCAAATCACAGCAGTCTTCCGCACGGCGGCAGTGTTATCCGAAGCGGTGTTACCGGTATCAACAAAGATCATAATCACGTTATTGAATATAAACTTAATCTGGATTCCAATCCGGAGTTTACAGGCAGTGTTATTGTTGCTTTTGCCAGAGCGGTATATCGCCTGCAGCAGGAAGGTGTAAGCGGCTGCAAGACCGTATTTGATATTGCACCCGCATATTTATCACCGTTATCCGGTGAAGAGATCAGAGCGCATCTTTTGTAGGACATATTACTATACATTGAGATTTCTTAATTAAAATATTGAACATAGAGGGAACAGACATGAGCGAAGAAATATTGAACAATGAGGAAACTGCAGAACCGGTTTCCAGAAATTTTATCGAACAGATTATTGATGAAGACCTTGCGGAAGGAAAGTACAAGAAGATCTGTACACGTTTTCCTCCCGAACCTAACGGCTATCTGCATATCGGACATGCCAAATCCATATTGCTGAACTACGGACTTTCCCAGCAGTACGGCGGACAGTTTAATCTTCGCTTTGATGATACGAATCCGACAAAAGAGAAATCCGAATTTGTTGAGTCCATTAAAGCTGATGTGGCATGGCTTGGCGCAAATTGGGAAGACCGCCTGTTCTTTGCATCCAATTACTTTGAACAGATGTATGAGGCTGCAATTAAGCTGATTAAGAAAGGCAAGGCATTTGTGTGTGATCTGTCTGCCGACGAAATAAAGCAATACCGCGGAAGTTTTGAAGAACCCGGCAAGAACAGCCCTTACAGAGACCGTTCCATAGAAGAGAATCTTGAATTATTTGAGAATATGAAGAACGGAATGTACGAAGACGGTGCCAAAGTTCTTCGTGCCAAGATTGATATGGCCAGCCCGAATATTAACATGCGCGATCCCGTTATCTATCGTGTGGCACATATGTCGCATCATAATACAGGCGATAAGTGGTGCATCTATCCGATGTATGACTTTGCGCATCCGATTGAAGACGCTATCGAAGGCGTTACACATTCAATCTGTACACTGGAGTTCGAAGATCACAGACCTTTGTACGATTGGGTTGTACGTGAGCTTGAATATGAGTATCCGCCGAAGCAGATTGAGTTTGCCAAATTGTATCTTAAGAATGTTGTTACCGGTAAGAGATACATCAAGAAACTGGTTGAAGACGGTGTTGTTGACGGTTGGGACGATCCGAGACTTGTTAGTATCGCTGCACTTCGTCGCCGCGGATTTACTCCCGAGAGTATTCGCATGTTCGTGGAAATGTGTGGTGTATCAAAGAGCAATTCCGTTGCGGATTATGCAGCACTCGAGTATTGCATTCGTGAAGATTTGAAGTTGAAAAAGTCACGTATTATGGCAGTTCTCGATCCCATTAAGCTTGTGATTGATAATTATCCGGAAGGTGAAACGGAAGAGTTCGAGATTCCCAATAATCTGGAGAATGAAGCATTGGGTACCAGAAAGGTTCCGTTCTCACGTGAATTGTATATTGAACGTGAAGACTTTATGGAGGAACCTCCCAAGAAGTATTTCCGTATGTTCCCCGGTAATGAAGTTCGCCTGATGAATGCGTATTTTGTAACATGCACCGGCTTTGAGAAGGATGAGAACGGTAACATTACATGTGTTCACTGCACATATGATCCCGCTACTCGTACCGGTAATGTGGAAGGACGTAAAGTGAAGGGAACAATCCACTGGGTGAATGCAGCAACGGCGGTTCGTGCCGAAGTTCGTTTGTATGAGAACCTGATCGATGAAGAAAAGGGTGTATACAATGAGGAAGACGGTTCCATGAACCTGAATCCCAATTCCATTACGGTTCTTTCGGATGTATATATCGAGCCGAGTGTGGCAGGAAGCAAAGCGTATGACAGCTTCCAGTTTGTCAGAAACGGTTTCTTCTGTGTGGATTCGAAGGATTCTGCTCCGGACGCTCTTGTATTTAACAGAATCGTTTCGTTAAAGAGCAGCTTTAAATTGCCTTCATAATTATTGGATACCGAGTATATATTTTGTAAAAGTTTGGGGAGTACGCTCCTGATTTCGCAGGTGAAAGGTAGAGTAGTATGAGTTTATTTTCCGGGTTGGGAAGTCTTGGATTAGGTAAATTGGAGAATGCCGATCTGTTTGAGAAACCGCAGGAAGAGGACGTAAAAGAGAAAAAGTCAGAGGAGCCGGTAGTCAAATCTTATTGCGACAGTGACTTTCTGTTAGACAAGGCGATTACCTGTCCGGTATGTCAATATGGATTTAAGTATCGTACGATGAAGACCGGAAAGGCAAGACTGATTTCACAGGAAGATGATTTGCGTCCGAGATTTGTCGGAATCGATCCGATTAAGTATGATGTTATTGTATGCCCGAAATGTGGTTATTCAGCCATAAACAGATATTTCAACATTACAAGTGCGGTGGCGATTAAGCTTGTAAAGGAGAATATTGCTGGAAAGGTTCGCGGTGTTACGAATAAGCCCGAATTTACATATGATGAAGCAATCGACCGTTTCCGTTTGGCTCTTGCATCATCGGTTGTAAAGAAAGCACAGGATTCGGAGAAAGCATATACTTGTCTGCGTATGGGATGGTGCATTCGGGGCAAAGCGGAATCACTCCCTCTTGATTTGCCGGACTATGACGAACAGATCGCAGCTTTGCGTGCGGATGAGAAGGAAGCACTTGAAGCAGCACTGAACGGATTTGTATCTGCCCGTGCCAAGGAGACATTCCCGATTGCCGGTATGGATGAACCGACTTTGGACTATATTATTGCAGCCCTTGCCACGAAGTTTGATCAGTTGGATATTGCATCCAGAATGGTGGCGACGGTGCTTACCAATTCAGCGTCAAATAATCGAATTAAAGATCGCGCACGCGATTTGAAAGAGATACTGTTGGAAAAGAAGAAGATGAATTCTTAACGTACACAAAGGAGTAGAACGATGAAGAAATTAATGAAAGTGTTGGCATTTATTGCAGTTGCAGGTGCAGCAGTTGCCGGTTTCTGGTATTTTTTGTTCAGAACAGAGAATGATGAAACCATTCAGTGCGGCGAGAAGTCTGATGACGAAGAAGCACAGGAAGAGATTAAGAGAGAGTATGTATCTCTTGATACGAGTATTGAAGCAGCTACGGAAGCTTTTTCCGCAGCAAAGGAAACAATGAAGAAAAATGTGAAGGAAGTTGCCGAGAACCTGAAGAAGAAAGCTGAAGAGAAGGCAGAGAACCTTGGCATAGTTAAGTGTGAAGAAGAGAAGGCAGCAAGTGAGTTCGAATTCCAGGCATTCGAAAGCGAAGAAACTGCCAAGAATGAATAAGGTATTTTCCAATCGAAGAGTATTACGGGTAGCGCCGCAAATTGTGGCGCTACTTCTTGTATTGTGTATTTTGGCAGGATGCGGCGAAATCAAATCGGCGGGCGAAATTGTTCTGACGACTGACTTTTTGCCGGGCGAGGTATTTCGAATTGAGAAAACTTCCTGCTTTGCCAATGAATTGATGGTGTATCTTGTGAACAGCGAGAACCAGTACAATACCGTTTTCCCTGAGGATATTTGGATGGTCCCCGTTGATGATCAGACGGTAGGGGATATGTATAAGGAGAGTATTCTGGCCCGTCTGGCGCAGATCAAGGCAATGAATATTCTGGCAGTGCAACGTGGACTTGTATTATCCGAAGAGGATGAGAAGAAAGTCAAAGCAGCTGCAAGAGATTATTATAATAATCTTACGGAAGACGAACGCGTTTATCTTGGTTGCGATCTGGAATTGATCGAGAGCCTGTATCATGATTTTGCGATGGCAAATTGCTTGTATGAGGATATTACTGCGGATGTGAATCCCGAAATCAGTGATGATGAAGCACGTACCATTACGGTTCGAACCATCCTGATTAAGACATATTCCGTGGATGTGGCCGGCAATCGAATTGACTATGACGAGAAAGATAAGTACAGCGCACTTGAGCGAATCCGTACGATTAAACGCAGACTGAGTGAAGGTGAGCAGTTTGAGGTACTGGCTGCCGATTACAACGAAGACAGTAAATCAGAATACAGTTTTGGTCGCGGCGTGATGCCTGAGAATTTTGAAAAAGCCGCATTTGCGCTTGCTAACGGTGAAATCAGTGATGTTGTGGAGACAGAGTACGGGTATCATTTGATTTACTGTGTGAATAATTTCAATCAGGAAGAAACGGATAATAACAAGATTGCGATTGTGGAAAAGCGCAAACAGGAAGAATTCAGTAATGTATACAACGAGTTTGTCAAAACGTTGACGTCGAATTTGAATGCTCCTTTGTGGAACAGCATATCGTATGAAATCCCTGATAATGTGGGTACGATGAGCTTCTTTGATATTTATGACAAATTTTTCGAAGACTCCGCAGATGCGCATATACAGCATAAATAAAGTCACCGGACCACAACTGTTAGCACTCCGATTAAATGAGTGCTAAATCCTTGACTTATGTTTCCGCTCGTCTTAAAATACACATTAGGTAAAACACGATGAGTGACTTTTGCCGATAAGAAATGTGATTTACAGAAAGGAAGTAAGAAAGATGGCAGTAAAACAGGGAAGTTTATCAATCAACAGCGAGAACATTTTCCCGATTATTAAGAAATGGCTCTATTCGGATCATGATATTTTTATGAGAGAGCTTATTTCAAATGGATGTGATGCAATTACCAAATTGAAGAAACTCGATATGATCGGTGATTATGCAATTCCCGAGAAGCAGAAAATGCAGATCAGGGTTGTGGTGAATACAGAAGAGAAGACACTGAAGTTTATCGATACCGGTTTGGGTATGGATGCAGATGAGGTTGAAGAATATATTACGCAGATTGCATTTTCCGGTGCAACGGCATTTTTGGAGAAATACAAAGATAAGACAAATGATGATCAGATCATCGGTCATTTTGGTTTGGGATTCTATTCGGCATTTATGGTTGCCGATGAAGTTCATATCGATACATTATCCTATAAGAAGGGCGCAAAAGCGGTTCATTGGGAATGTGACGGCGGTACGGAATATACGTTGGAAGAGTCCGATCGTACGGAAGTCGGTACCGAAATTACGCTGTTCTTGAATGAAGAATCTTTGGAATTCTGTAACGAATATCGTGCAAGAGAAGTTATTAAGAAGTATTGTTCGTTCATGCCTTATCCGATTTATATGGAGAAGGAAGGCGAGAAGCCCGGCGAGGAAAATATTCCGAAGGATGAAGTTACAGAGGACGATATTGTATTGTCCGAGTATACCGAAGAAGCGAAGTTCGAAGAGAAAGAGAACGAGGACGGAACAAAGGAAAAGGTTGAAGTGTCTCCCGCTAAGGAGATGGCGAAAATTGTTAAACGTCCGGTTGCATTAAACGATACAAAGCCTTTGTGGACAAAGCATCCGAATGACTGCACGAAAGAGGAGTATCTTGACTTTTACCGTAAGGTATTTATGGATTATAAGGAGCCGTTGTTCTGGATTCATCTGAACATGGATTATCCGTTCAATTTGAAAGGTATTCTGTATTTCCCGAAGATTAATATGGAATACGAATCCATCGAAGGCGTTATTAAGTTATACAATAATCAGGTATTTATTGCGGACAACATTAAAGAGGTAATTCCGGAATTTTTGATGCTTCTTAAAGGTGTTATCGATTGCCCGGATCTGCCGTTGAATGTTTCCAGATCGGCATTACAGAATGATGGCTTTGTGAAGAAGATATCCGATTACATTTCTAAGAAGGTTGCGGATAAACTGGCCGGAATGTGCAAGACCGAAAAGGAAGAGTATGAGAAGTATTGGGACGATATCAGTCCGTTCATTAAGTTTGGTTGCTTAAAGGACGATAAATTCTGCGAGAAGATGATGAATTACATCCTCTTTAAGACACTGGATGATAAATATCTGACACTTCCCGAATGCTTGGAACTTCCCGATTCGAAGGAAGCCGGTGAGGCGTCCGATGAAAACGGAGAGAAAGTCGAAGCAGAGGTAGTTACCGATGAGGATACAGCTGCTGATGAAGACGGCGAGAAGAAGATTCGTAAGACGATTTATTATGTTACGGATGTACAGCAGCAGTCCCAATATATTAATATGTTTAAGGAAGAAGGCAAAGAAGCCGTTCTTTTGACACATAATATTGACCAGCCGTTTGTTTCGCAATTGGAATCCAAGAACGAAGATATCAAATTTATGCGTATCGATGCCGACGTTTTGGATGATTTTGTCGAAGACGCAACAGAAGATTCCGCACTTTCGGACGATACGAAGAAACTCTCCGAGCTGTTTGCAAAAGCGTTGTCTCGTGAGAATATGGAAGTGAAGCTTCAGAAGCTTAAGAATGAGAAGATTTCTTCACTTCTTACCGTTTCGGAGGAAAGTCGTCGTATGCAGGATATGATGAAAATGTATTCTGCACCGGGCATGGACATGAGTATGTTCGGAAGCGAAGGCGAAACGCTTGTATTAAATGCCAATAATGCTTTGGTGAAGTACATTCTTGAACATCCCGAGAATAAAGAGATCCCGATGTTCTGCGAGCAGTTGTATGATTTGGCTGTATTGGCCAATAAACCGCTTTCACCGGATGCAATGACCAAATTTATTATGCGAAGCAATGAGATTATGATGTATGTAGTGGAGTAACAAATGGATATTTCCGTTTTGTACCTGCAACCAAATGAAGAAATTGCTACATCCATTCGCAACAGCTTGACTAGCCGAGAGGAAATTGAATTCCTCTCGGTGAGTACTGCTGCGGATGCTTTTGAAATGCTTGCATCCCGACCGATATTTATGGTGTTGGCGGATAACTTTATTCCGGATATGAAACTGATGGAATTTGTGGATAAATGTTATCGCGAGTATCCCAATACGATTCTGAATATCTGTATGGATACCAAGGATCCGCAATTTATTCCGCAGGTTGCGGCCATTCCGACTGTTAAGAAAATATTCTTACCGCCGTGGAATACGGATGAAATCATTGACGGAGTGACCAATTCCGTTGACTATGCCAAGGTGCGTTTTTCCATAGCAAACCGAGAGGAAGAATTGAACAGCGGCAAAGCGAATCTGGAGAATTCTCTTCGAAATTTGACAGAAGCTCTTCGTCGCCAGAAGAACAGTTATGCGCGCTTATCCAAGGTGCTGAATCCTCTTGCCGATTCCCTTGTTCGCATCAGCATGGCTCAGACGTCATCCGATACTCCGGAAATGAAGGCATTGTGTAATCTGGCACAACGCGCCGGCGATAAGTTGTTGCGGTATTTGACTATTGGATCGTTAACACCGGATGATGTGGAAACCGTGATCGGAAGAGATATTGCGCACGAAGTGGAAGGATATGAGAACCTGAAACCCGGTGAAGCAATCAGTTGTTTAATGGGTGATGTATCACGTAGTAAACTCGCACTTATCTGTTACAGTATGTGGTTAGTTGCCGCGGCAATGCCGCTTCTTCTTGAAGAGGGCAAATTGTCTGTTGTTTCCCGATATTCCAAATCATCACGTGCGGAATTTCGATTTTTGGTAAAGGATTATGTCCCGAAAGCGGAAGTGGATGAGAAGACGGTTTCGTTTTTGGACAGTTGTTTATATTGTATTTCTCAGACATATGAGAAGAGTGAAAAAGAAGGAAATTTGAGATTTGATCTTACATTTGAAGTGTAAGAACAATCTTTTTGGAGGAATCGTTTCATGAACTATGGACGAAGAGGAGCAAGAAGGCGACAGAAATCCGTGAATGCACCTTCTACGAAAATGGGCAAATTCTTTGCGATTATCCTATTCAAAATCGCAGTTTTTGTTGTCGCAATAGTAGGTGTAATCGGATTGTGTGCAGGTGTTGGCCTGTATATGGGTGTTATTGCTACAGCACCTGATATTTCCGGCGTTGACGTCGCTCCCGCAGGATATTCCACAACGGTATACGATTGTGAAGGTAATCAGATTACCAAGCTGGTTGCCGAGAACTCCAACCGTATATATGTGAAATTGGATAAGATTCCGCTTGATTTGCAACATGCGTTTGTTGCAATAGAGGATGAGCGTTTCTATTCCCATAACGGTATTGATATTCAAGGTATTATGCGTGCGGGTGTCAGAGCTCTTTCCAGCGGTGATTTATCACAGGGTGCTTCGACCATTACGCAACAGCTTCTTAAGAATAACGTCTTTACTTCATGGACAAGTGAATCCAATAAAATTGAGAAATTTAAACGTAAATTCCAGGAGCAGTATTGTGCAATTCAGTTAGAGAAGAATATGAGCAAGGATAAGATTATTGAGAACTATCTCAATACAATCAACCTTGGTCACGGAACACTCGGTGTCCAGGCTGCTTCGCTTCGATATTTCGGTAAACCCGCTTCGGATCTGTCTATTTCGGAATGTGCTGTTATTGCGGCGATTACGCAGAACCCTACGAAGTGGAATCCGATATTGCATCCCGATAAGAATAAGGAACGTCGTGGAGAAGTATTGAAGAAAATGCGTGATCAAGGCTATATTACAGAGGCTCAATACGACGAGGCGATTGCGGATGATGTTTATTCCCGTATTCAGTCGGTAAATGAAGAGACCGAGAGCAATACGATATATACATATTTTGTTGATGAATTGACGGCTCAGGTAATGAATGATTTGCAACAACAACTCGGTTATTCATATACCCAGGCTTATAATGCTCTGTACAGTGGCGGTTTGTCGATTTTTACTACGCAGGATTCCGCGATTCAAAAGATTTGCAATGAAGAATTTGCCAATTCTGAGAATTATCCTGAGAAGACGAAATACCTGCTTTCGTATGAACTCAGTTATACAGACAGTAATGGGGATCCGGTGAACTTCAGTTCTCAGAAATTCGAATCTTACTTCAGACAGACCAACAGTGGCTTCCGTATGATATATTCTTCGGAAGAAGATGCTTATGCTGCTATCGAAGAATACAAGGCATATGTTGAAGAACCCGGATATACTTTTGTTGCCGAGAATATAACTCTTACACCGCAACCGCAGGCATCCATTACGATTATGGATCAATATACCGGTCAGGTGAAGGCAATTGTCGGTGGACGCGGTGCGAAGACAGCATCTCTTACATTGAATCGTGCTACCAATACAAAACGTCAGCCGGGATCATGCTTTAAAGTCTTGGCAGCTTATGCACCGGCACTTGATTCGGCCGGTTATACATTGGCCAGTGTTCAGACGGATGAACCGTATAACTATACAAACGGTATTGCCGTAACAAACTGGTATTCCACGGGATTTAAGGGAATATGTACATATCGTTACGGTATCGAACAGTCGTTGAATATTATTGCAGTTAAGGCAATTACGGCAATCGGACCGCAGCTTGGTTTTGACTATTTGCTGAACTTTGGATTTACTACACTTGTTGAAAGAAGAAATGAGGCGAATGGAACCGTTTCTTCGGATATCACGCAGGCTCTTTCTCTGGGTGGTTTGACGGATGGTGTTACAAATTTGGAACTTACGGCTGCATATGCAACCATTGCAAATGAAGGAACCTATACCAAGCCGATGTTCTATACAAAGATTATCGATCATGACGGAAATGTTTTGCTGGAGAATACGCAGAAGACCCGTCAGGTTATTAAGCCGACCACGGCATATCTGTTGACGAATGCAATGGTTGACGTTGTTACAAAGGGTACCGGCGGAAGAGTCAATTTCGGTAATATGGCTATTGCCGGTAAGACAGGTACGACTTCGAGCAATGTCGATGTATGGTTTGCCGGTTACACACCGTATTATACATGCTCAACATGGGCCGGTTATGATAACAACGTGCATATGGACGGTACAGAGACGAATACGGCTAAGAATTTGTGGCGCGCCTGCATGAAGCGTATTCATGAAGAGTTGGAATATAAGTCATTTGAACGTCCGGCAGGTATTACGACAGCAACTGTATGTAATAAGTCAGGTAAGTTGGCAGTTCCCGGTTTGTGTGATCTTGATGGAAGTGCATATACAGAGATTTTTGCTGACGGAACAGTTCCGGAAGAAGTATGTGACAGACATATGATTGGAACCATCTGCTCGGCAACAGGTCTTCGTGCTTCCGATACATGTGAATTCGCAACGCCCGGTATTATTATTGCGGATCCGGAAGGCGATGTGTATGCATCCACACCTTTCTGTCCACACAGTTATTTAAACGGTGTTCCTTTGTTTGCGATTCCTGAAGGAATGACAATAAATGACTTTGTCAGTGCTGCAACGGGTGGTGCGATAACGAGTCTGGATGGTACGACGGTTATGAATGCCGACGGAACGCCAATCATTAATCCGGATGGCAATCTGACGGATTATTTGCCGGCGGATGTAGATCCGACGCTGCTTAATCAATAAATAGCACAGAGTATCAGATAGAAAAAGTATCAGGCAATAAAGAAGCAAATGATAAAGTACCGGAAGACCTTGAATCTGAAGAACTTGAATCGGAAGGATTTGAATCGGAAGAACTTGAATCGGAGAGGGGATTGATGAACGCGCAGACAGAAACTGTATCGACGAACACAAAGATGCAGGTATGCATGGAGTGCCCGCGAAAGTGTGGGGTATCACGCGTTGACAATCAATTGGGTTTTTGTCGTGCCACTCGTCAGGTTACGTTGGCAAGAGCCGCTTTGCATATGTGGGAAGAGCCATGTATCAGTGGACAGAGCGGGTCCGGTGCCGTATTTTTCTCCGGTTGCAATTTACAGTGTGTTTATTGTCAGAATATACATATTTCAAATGGAAGTGTCGGCAAGACGGTCAGTATTGATCGTCTTGCCGACATTTTTTTGGAATTGCAGGAAAAGGGAGCTAATAATATTAATCTGGTGACACCATCGCATTATGTACACGAGATTGTTTCAGCACTTTTATTGGCCAAAGACAAAGGCCTACGGATTCCGGTTGTATATAACAGCAGTGCGTATGAACTTCCGGAAACGTTGGCGCAATTAAAAGGATTGGTTGATATTTATCTGCCGGATTGCAAGTATTATGATGATGACTTGGCTGTGCGACTTTCGCATGCGCCGAACTATTTTAAAACGGCCTTTTTGGCGCTTCGGACGATGTATGCGCAGGTGGGCGAGCCGGTTTTTGACGGAGATTTGATGAAGCGGGGGATGATTATTCGCCACCTTGTTCTTCCGGGTCACATCAAGGATTCCAAAAAGGTTTTGAAAGCATTATATGAAGAATTCGGGAATAATGTGTATTACAGTATTATGAATCAATATACGCCGCTGCAGGAGATGCTTTCGTCGCTTCCTTCGGAACTATGCAGGCAACTGACACTCCGGGAATACGATGAGGTTGTGGACTATGCTATTGATCTGGGCATAGAGAACGGATTTATTCAGGAAGGCGAAACGGCGAAGGAGAGCTTTATTCCTGCGTTTGATTATGAAGGGGTATAGAGATATTTACGATAGATTCATTTATTTGTTCTATTGTTTTCGCGAGTTGATTTGATAGAATGTGTATTGTGTTGGGATATGTAGCAAGCAGGCTGTGGTGTTAAGCTAATTTTCGAACAGATTGTGACGTAAAGCTTATCTGCAAGCAGGCTGTGGTGTTAAGCTAATTTTCGCTGAGTGAAACGGAGGTAAAGATGGAATATAAAAAAGTCATAATGAGCGGAGCAAAATGCGGTTTGGATTTGGGTGACGGTTCCGAACGTGCGGAATATGTTAATCAGGATTATATTTTGAATAAATTGGGCAGACCTCATCGCTGTGTGAATATTATGTACACATGTTATCCGCGTGATAAACAGTGGCCGGCGCGGATCAGTGAAGCTTGTAAGGATATGGATGTTCAGTTCCAGTGGGATTATCCGTACGATGATTATTTCCCTTACGGAGCAAACGGCGAACCCTTTGCACAGATGCGTGATATTCGTAAACACGGACAGGATGTATTACTGACACTTACGATTGACTGCAGTCTGGATGATGAATATCTGCGTGGTATTGCACGGGAACTGAAACCGTTTGGCAGATTGAAGATTCGAATTAATCATGAGTGTACGGGAGACTGGTTCACGCATAACCGTCGTTTTTCATTTGAAGAAATCGGTGCTTTCTTTGTTCGCTTCCATAATATTATTAAAGAGGAAGCTCCGAACATTTCTACCGTATTTTGTGCAGGCATGCTTGTAGGTGATGATGTGCACGGAGTTAATGGTGAATCCGGTCATTTGCAGGGTGAGAAGGAATACCTTCCGGCGTATGAAGTAGCAGATTACTGGTCGGCAGACAAATATTTGGCACTTCATTTCGGATGGCCGTATGATGTTGCGGAAGTCGGCGGCGGCAGGTATTGTTTTGATGCAGTTGATAATGTATATAAATGCTTTAAGGATACGGCGAAATATTTGTCCGATAAGTTTGGCAGAAAATGTATGACCAGTGCTGAATTTAATGCAGACGGTGATGTGACAGGCCCCTTTAGTCAGGCTGATCCCGTCATTCGTTTCCTGCAGAAATTAAAGGATGAAGACGCCGACTGGATGAAAGCAATTTCCATGTATCAGTTCCGTGACCGCGGACGACTGGGATTGGAAATCGAAGATCCGAATAACAAATCCGTCGGAATAGAACAACCGCTTCTTAAGGAATATAAGAAGATGCTTTCCGATCCGTTCTTTAGTCCGGAAATGCAGGAGACAGAAGAAGCATCTTTCCCCGCAACTCTTCGCTGGGGTGGTTCCGAAGATGCAGAAGGCGTCGGTTGTACGCTTTCCTTTGAGAAAACACCTGAATTTTGTGAGGTGACGCTTCCTGAGGATTGTGCCGTAATGATTGACTTTGACGGTAAGTGGTTCTACAAGGCACCGAAGGTTACAACCATCGATTTGATGAGTAAATTCTTCGAATGCCCGCTTGACGGGCCGACCAAACTTCCGATCAGGTTCTTTGTAACACCGACGGATGGCGTTAATCCTGAGACGGATGCCGCAGATTGGGCAACTAATTTTTACGGTACATTAAGTAAAGAACCTGAGTTCCGTATCCGCTATGAAGTGCCGGGATTGTGCGGCTAAACATGACCCCCATATCCGCTATGAAGTGCCGGGATTGTGCGGCTGAACATGAACCCCATATCCGCTATGGAGTGCCGGGATTGTGCGGCTGATACGACTGATACGACTGATATGACTGATACTGCTGATGATTGATATAGCTGATATAGTTGAAATGATGCTGCAATATGCGTGCGGTCGTATTGGATATTGCGTAAGATGCGCCAAATGCAAAATGATGAGTATTGCAAAAGATGCGCCAAATGCAAAATGCTGAATATTGCATAAGATGCGCCAAATGCAAAATGTTGAATTTGGAAGCAATTAATAAATAAATGTCAGAGAGCAGGAATGTACTGCTTGTTTTGGAAAGGTGATAAAATGAATACGTGTGTTTTGTGGAATGATGGATGGAGATTTTCCCTATTTCCCTACAGAACCGAATATACACAAATGAAGGCAGCCAAGAAAGCTGCCTTTCTTTGCGTTTGTCTTCCGCATGACTGGCAGATTGAGGATGTTTCGGATCTGTATGCGGACGGCTCGGGCTGGTATATTAAAACATTTGATTACGAGCCGGAGGCGGACAATGTTGTTGCGCTGCGATTTGAAGGCGTATATATGGACAGCGAAATCTATGTAAACGGTGTCCTTGCATTTACATGGAAGTATGGATATTCCACATTTGAAGCAGATATTACGCAGTATTTGCGCGCCGGCAGGAATGAAATTGCGGTTGGCGTACATGTCATTTCGCCCAACACCCGCTGGTATTCGGGTTCCGGAATATATAGAAACGTTTGGTTAAAGACCTATCCCAAGGCACATATTCTGCCTGATGGAATATATGTAAGTGCCAAACCGTGTCCGAAAACGCAGATGAACGAATGCGCAGCAGCCGCGGATGGGAATGCGAATGCAGATGCTCCTTATACTTGCGATTATGAGGTAAATGTTTGCGTGGAATGTTCCGGCGTCGGTAATGATTATTCCGTTTGCGCCGCAATATATCCGGATTTCCCTTCGGAAAGTCAGACGGCAGCAGGCGGTGAACAAATTACTTTGACTGTTTCCGATGGTGAGAAAATTGCCTTGAATGATTTCGGTAGTGAGAAAATTGCCTTGACTGATTCCGGCGGTGAAAATGGCGACAGAAAGTGTTCGGACATTAATGGGTCAGTTGAAAATGATGATAGTGAAAGTTGCGACATTATTGAGCCGATTGAGAAAGGCAATAGCGAGTGTCGTGATATTAATGGGTCAGTTGAATGTGATGTTAAGAATCTCTACGCAGATTATGAGAACAGGGATCTGTCACTGACACGTGCGCTTCGCGGATCATTTATCCTGAATAATCCCAGAATATGGGATCCGAAAGACCCGGCTTTGTATCACCTGGAAGTTTCTCTTGTTTCCCCTGAGGGTGTGACTTTGCAAAAGGAAACGGTACAGTTTGGGTGCAGAAGCTTGGAATTTTCCCCCGAAAATGGGTTGTCCTTAAATGGCCGGAAGATAAAATTGCAGGGTGTTTGTCTGCATCATGATTTGGGATGCTTGGGAAGTGCATTCCATAAAGATGCTGCAAGAAGACAATTGTTACTGATGCGGCGTTTGGGTGCAAATGCGATTCGCACTTCGCATAATATGCCGGCACCGGAACTGCTGCAATTGACGGATGAATTGGGATTTTTGGTTGTGGATGAAGCGTTTGATATGTGGCGTGAGGTGAAGACAACGTATGATTATGCCCGATTCTTTGACGAATGGCAGAAACGTGATGTTACTTCGTGGATCATAAGAGATCGTAACCATCCCAGTGTTATTATGTGGTCTGTCGGAAATGAGATTCATGACATGCATGCCGGAAAAGAGGGCGAAGATATTGTACGGATGCTGAAGGAGGAAGTCGAACGGCTGGATCCGTATAAGAACGCCCGTGTGACTTTTGGCTCCAATTATATGCCGTGGGAAGGTGCCCAGAACTGTGCGGATGTGGTGAAAATTCCGGGATATAATTATGGTGAAAAATGTTATGATGCGCACCACGAAAAGCATCCGGATTGGATAATTTACGGAAGCGAGACTGCATCAACAGTGCAATCGCGAGGAATATACAAATTCCCGCTATCCGTATCGCAGTTGTGTGATGTGGATGAACAGTGTTCAGGATTGGGAAATTGTACAACCAGCTGGGGTGCTCCGAATTCGGAATTCTGTTTGGCAGCAGAATTGGATCATCCGTATTCTCTTGGACAATTTATTTGGTCCGGAACGGATTATATCGGAGAGCCGACGCCGTATCATACGCGAAATTCGTATTTCGGTCAGCTTGATACCGCCGGATTCTTTAAAGATACAGCATCTTTTTATATGGCAGGCTGGAAGGATGAGCCGATGATGCATTTGTTCCCGTATTGGAATTTCAACCCGGGACAGATTGTAGATGTGCGTGTTGTGACGAATTGTGCGTATGCCGAATTATGGGTAAATGGCAAGAGCCTCGGAAGAAAAGCGGTTCGAACGTCTGATGCGCCGAGTGCAAGATGGAGTGCCGATTATCGTGTGCCTTTCGAAAAAGGAATGATTGAGGCTTGTGTTTATGATGAAAATGGCACGGAGTTGTTGCGCGAAACACGCCAAAGCTTTGGCAATCCGAATGCGATTGCGATGGATGTGTATGATGGATATATGAATGCATGCGTTCCGGAAGAATCTGTTTGCTATAAGGATGGCATGATGACTGCATACACGTTTTCGGGGATGAAAAAGGGCCTCTATTTTGTCGAAATATCGACAACGGATTCAAACGGATGCTGTGTTGAAAATGCCAATAACCGAATTGCTGTGTCTGTTTCCGGAGATGCGACTTTGCGCGGAATGGATAACGGAGATTCAACGGATTGCGATCCGTATTATACAGATAATCGGAGATTGTTTAGCGGCAAATTGTTGGCAGTAATTGAAACGACGAAGGACGCAGCCGAGTTTATTGTATCCGCGCAGGAAGTTTTGTCCATTGCCGCCCGTGAGATTATTCTGACGGCCGGAGATTCGGAAAAGGGAATTCAGCTTACGCCGGAATGTGACTGCATAGAAGTGTATGTAAAGATTGTGCCTGAAAATGCAGTCCTTATGCCGGTGGAATATACGTTTTCCAATGAAACCGGAATTGATATTGACTTTTTACAAATCGAAAAGATACAGGGATATTTGGAACTGTCGGATGAGGAACGCTCGGCCGGATATGCGGCAAAGCTTCGTGTGCGTGCAAAGGGTGACGGGCATGCATATTTGCGTGCATTCTGCAGAAACGGTGAGAAGGTTGCAAAAGTCATTTCTTCTCTTGATTTCGAAGCAACCGGATTTGGACAACTGCATTTTGATCCCTATGAACCGGTTGCCGGCGGTCTGTTTAATGATTGCGACGGATCGGTTGGTAACGGAAACGATCACGGTGCAGCCTCCATGCGTGACGGACGTACATTGATTGGGTTTAAAGGAGTGGATTTCAAAAAGGAAGGTTCTGATACGATGACTCTTCCAATCTTTGAACTCGCTTCCGAACCGGTACCCATTGGAGTATGGATCGGTCATCCGGATCGTGGTGGCAGATTGCTGGATACGGTTGTGTATCATAAGGAATCGATTTGGAATACATATCAGGAAGAAACGTTCGTTTTGCCTGAACGAATTCGTGGTGTCGTAGATTTGTATTTTGAGCTTCACAGTAAAATTCATTTAAAGGGATTTGTATTTAAAAAGTACGAACGGGCTTATGAACTTCTGCACGGGGCGGATGCCGATCGTGTTTATGGTGACCAATATACAATTGAAGGCAATGATATTATGGGAATCGGAAATAATGTTACCGTACAGTTTGATGATTTGCATTTTGGAAATGCAGGTGCCACAAAGGTGCGGATATTCGGTCATACGGCTAATCCAAAAGATACCATTTCGCTTGTGTATCATAAAGACGGCGAACAAATGCGACAGGTGCTGGAATTTGTCGGTGAAGAATCCGTATGGGATAGTTCTTCTTCGTTGGATATTTCTTCCGAAATGGAAGCCGGTGGTCGGTTTGTATGTCGGGAATTTGACCTTAATCCGATTACCGGGGATACCGAGATTGCGTTTGTATTTTTGCCCGGCGCGGCATTTGATCTTCACAGTATTCAATTTTGTTGATATTTATATAAAATTGAGATGAGGTATAAACAATGACTTTATATTCAATGTGTATTCATTGATTTGTAAATGGCGGAGATTGTATATATATTGTGCGGTGTAATGGCTTGTTACAAACAAATAGAAATGTTATGTTAACTAAAATTGTGTCTATTGATCGTATTATGACTCTACAGACACAAAGGGCAGGCTGATGGATGATTCGAAAATGTTATGTTAACAAGATTTGTGTCTGGAGATTGTATAAATTATATTCTAGACACAATTAGGTAAATGTAAAGATGAAACTACTGATTTATGTCAACCGGATTGTGTCTAGAAGTCATAAAAATGGGTCACAGACACAAAAATAAACTATTAAAAGAAAAACTCTTACTTATGTCAACCGCTTTGTGTCTGAAAGGGTGTTTTCGGGCACCCTGACACAAAAGAGTGTGAAAACTTCCGGCTCGGCTATATAAATGAAATACATATGGTATACATATGGATTACAAACGGAAACAATGGAGCGAAAACGGAATATAGTGGAGTGCAAACATAAATAATGGATTACAAACGAAAACAATGGAGTGAAAACGGAATATAGTGGAGTGCAAACATAAATAATGGATTACAAACGGAAACAATGGAGCGAAAACGGGACACTATGAAATAAAAACGGATGCAGTTTGAAACATGTAATCAAATCAATTGAAATAGTCGCGAAAGACGATTTTGATGTGTTACAATACAGAAAGCATCAAGAAGAACGAAAGAATATAGAAATTGACAAGGATAATAAATTATGAAAAAGACAGAGAATATTGCAGTAACAACAGATAATGAAGCATTAGCATCGGAGAATGCAGTAACAACAGACAATGAAGCAGCAACACCCGAGAATGCTGAAATTACAACAGTAATTGAGACAATGGCGGATTATGAACGTGAAATTGAAGCCTCATTTCGTACGATTAATGAAGGTGATTTGATTACCGGTGAGATTATTGATGTTACGGAAGAGGAGATCACCTTGGATCTGAAATACTATACGCAGGGAATTATCAAAGCGGATGAGTGGTCTGATGATCCGAATTTCTCTGTTTTTGATGAGATGAAGATTGGCGAAAGCATTACTGCGACGGTAATCAGCATAGATGACGGTCATGGAAATATTCTGTTGTCCAAAAAGAAAGCAAATGATGTATTGGCGTGGGACAAATTGGCTGAACTTATGAAAGAGCGTACAATATTGACGGTGAAGGTATCGGATGCCAATAATGCCGGTGCTGTTGCCTACGCGGAGGGAATACGTGGATTTATTCCGGCATCCCAGTTAGCTCTTTCATATGTGGATGAACCGCAGGAATATATCGGTAAAACACTTAGTGTACGCGTTCAGAATATCGATAGAAATCGTGAGAAACTGATATTGTCTGCTAAGGATGTTTTGATGGAGACAGAAGCAGAAGAACATGCACATAAAGTTGCGATGATTGTTCCGGGAACGATTGTAAAAGGAACAGTAGAGAGTCTTCAGAATTACGGTGCATTTATTGATATCGGTGATGGTTTGACAGGATTGTGCCATGTATCACAGATTTGTGAACGAAGAATAAGGACTCCGCAGGAAGAGTTAAAGGTTGGACAGAAAGTAACGGTGAAGATATTAAATACGAATGATGGCAAGATTTCGTTAAGCATAAAAGCTGCACTTGAAGAAGAGAGTGCAAGAGAGGCACAGGCGTTTGTCTCCGAAAGTATGGGAGAAGCGGAATCTGTCGGTACATCATTGGGAGCTATGCTCGCGGGATTCAAATTTGATTAGCTTGTGTTGATATTTATTTGGTTAGCAGTAAGGATTATTGGATTTCCGGTTTGGCAGGTATGAAACAAAAGGCAAGATTGATTAATTTCATATTGTGCATATGCATGTTATTGTCGGGATGTTATGTCGGCAATAATTTGTGTATGGAAAAGTCAAACGGCGCACATGACTTTCCTCCGAGGGAGATGATTACTAATTGTTCCGAAACATTTCCCTGTGAGGCGATGCTTTTTGATGCAGTAACTGCACCGGTTCCGGTGGAGGCTATTCGCTTTGTTAAACGCAAAGCCGGAAATTTTTCTTCACTTGTTACGATTGTTCTTGTCAGCGGAATTCCGGTTTTATTATATTTGCATCCGGTGACACATCAGACGATATATCTTTTTATTGGTCTATTTACAAAAAGATTTTCTGTTATCAAATATATTCATAATCAGGACGGTAAAAAACCTGCATATCTTTTTGGTTGAAAATTAATGTATTTTTGACCGTTTCCCCGGAGAATAATTCTTTTTGTATTGGGAAGAATTGTTAATTAAGGAGTGAAAAATGAATATTTTAATTTATATAGTTGCCATTCTGGGCGGTATCGTAGGGGTACTGTCTACTTTGTATTGCGTCGTTTCGCTTCCGATTGTGATTATTGGAAAGTTTTATCGAAAAGTAAGGTTTGGCATTTCGATGTTTAAGTAAATTAATATGTCTATTTTGAAAGTGAGGATATAAGTATGAAAATTTTAGCAGCTATTTTTGTTATTGCGGTTCTTGGTCTTCCTATTTTGTTTGGTCTTACAATGAAACCGAAGAATTGATGCAGAATCGGAATAAACGAATTTAACTTGAAGAATCGGTTTGATTCTATGTAACTTAAGTCAGTTTACGCGCTCCGGCCCGCCTGTTTGGCGGGCCGCTTTTTTTGTTTTGTGTTAATACAAAGGTAAGAAAAATCAGCAATTTTTTGCTATAATTTTCCCTCGTATTTGAGTATGATAAAAATAGTTTTTTTACACTACCAAAACAAAGGAGAAGCGGTATGAAAATCTATGTAAATGTGAATGCGGCCCGCGGGGGAAATGGGTCGAAAGAATCACCTTTTAAAGCAATTGATGATGCAGCAAAGATTGCACAGGCCGGTGATGAGGTTATTGTTGCACCGGGTATCTACAGAGAATATGTTAATCCCAGAAATGCAGGACGCGAAGATGCCAGAATTACGTATACTTCGGAAGTACCTTTGGGTGCTGTTCTTACAGGCGCAGAGATTTGCGATGACTGGACATTGTATGAAGGAACAACATATGTAACACGAGTAGACAATACCGTGTTCGGAGCATACAATCCGTATATTCAGCAGGTAGAAGGTGATTGGTATTTTGCACAGAATCATATGCATACAGGTTCCGTATTTGTAAATGACCGTATGTATTATGAAGCAGAAACACTTGAGGAGTGCTTAAAGGGCGAGATTTACGAAAACAGTTGGGATCGTGACTTTTCCATTTATAAGTGGTACTGTGAGCAGGATAAAGAGACAAATGAGACAGTTATTTATGCGAATTTCCATGATCTGGATCCGAAGAAGCAGAAGGTTGAGATTGTAGTACGCAGAAATTGTTTCATGCCGACCGAGAAGTATATCGGCTATATTACCCTTTCCGGATTTACCGTATGTAAGGCAGCTACAACATGGGCACCTCCCGCTGCATATCAGGACGGAATGATTGGCGCACATTGGTCAAAGGGTTGGATTATTGAGGATTGTGAAGTATACGGTTCCAAGTGTTGCGGTATTTCCTTCGGTAATTACTCTCAGGAGAATAATGACAACTATTTCTTCCATAAGCATGTAAAGAGCCCGACGCAGATGGAGAGAGATGCTGTATGTCGTGCACAGTATGACGGATGGACCAAGGAAACGGTTGGTTCTCATATTGTCAGAAGATGTAACATTCATCATTGTGAGCAGACAGGTATTGTTGGCCGTATGGGTTGTGTATTCTCGATTATTGAGGATAACCATATTCATCATATTAACAATATGCAGCAGCTTGGCGGCGCTGAAATTTCCGGTGTTAAATTCCATGCCGCAATTGACGTTATATTCCGTCGCAATCATATTCATCATTGCAGTATGGGTATTTGGACAGACTGGGAAGCTCAGGGAACACGTATTACGCATAACTTCCTGCATGATAACAACCCTCCGGCATATCTCAAGACCAAGCCGGACAACTTCAATCAGGATATTTTCGTTGAAGTTGGTCATGGACCTACACTTATTGATAACAATATTCTTCTTTCGGAATGCTCCCTTCGTATTGCAACCGAAGGTGTTGCCATGGTGCATAATCTGATCTGCGGTTCCTTCTCTATGGTTGGTGCCGGCGTTGACAGTGTTATCAACGGTCAGCGTGAGCCTCGTTATACGCCGTATCATATTCCGCATCGTACGGAAGTTCTCGGCTTTATGACTATTCTTCATGGTGATGACAGATTCTATAACAATATCTTTGTTCAGAATAAAGATGTTGCTCCGGATTATTTGGAAGGTTGGAATCCTGAGCGTGTTCCGAACAACTTTGAAGTTGGAACGCATGTATGGGATGAGTATCCGTTGTATGATGAGTGGATTGATTTGTTTGATATCGGCAAGGAACGTCCTGACATGGGAAAACTGGCAACCGGACATTTCGGACATTTGCCCGTTTGGATTGATGGAAATGCTTACTTTGACGGTGCCAAGGCTTTCGCACGTGAGAAGAATAACCTTGTAAATACGGATCATACAGACAAAATCACACTGGTTGAGGATAACGGCAAGTATTCGCTTAAGACAGATATTTTCGATCTGGTACAGGATTTTGCGGTACATATGATTGACTCCGATACGCTCGGAAAAGCTTTTGAACCGGAAGAAAGATACGAGAATCCCGATGGAACAACGATTACATTCAACGAAGACTATTTCGGAAACAAGAGAGGTCTTCATGTTGTACCCGGACCGTTTGCAGATGCATCACTTGCGAAACAGATTGTTTGGGAAGACAAATAGAATGGGTGTTTTCATGCGGATTGCGTGAAACAGACAATAGACAGTATTATTTGAATAGCAAAAGGCTCGGAGCAATCCGGGCCTTTTGTTCATTTTATTGATCACTCAATTATTATTTGGAACTGCTATTTTTACTATATCTATTTCTGGTGCCCGTACCGATAAGAAAAGCATTTTTGGAAAATTTATCGGTATGAATTTTGCGGTTTTTGGCCGGTCGTACCGATAAGGATTGCATTTTTGGAAATCTTATCGGTATGAAAATGGCGGTTTTTGGCTGGTCGTACCGATAAGAATTGGACTTTTGAAAATCCTATCGGTACGACGCCGGATTTTCAAGGAAAAAGGTACCGATAAGAATTGGACTTTTGGAAATCCTATCGGTACGACGCCGGATTTTCAAGGAAAAAGGTACCGATAAGAAATGCGCTTTTGGAAATCTTATCGGTACGGAGCTTGATTTTCAAGGAAAAAAGTACCGATAAGAAATTTGTTTCTTGAAAATTTATCGGTATGAAGTGCATTTTCCTGGGTAATAGTTTAACACGCAGCAGTGAGATTGAGGTGGAAATAATGTCAATGTTTATTTCCCAACCTTTTCTAATTACTTTCACAGCCTTTTCTAATTACTTTCCCAACCTTTTCTGATTACTTTCATACCCATTGCTAATTAGTTTCATACTCTTTTGCTAATTGCAAATTGTGCCGATAAAGAAAATGTGGTAAAATCACAAAATATTCTGAGTGGTGCAGCACATAGTATGCGATACAGCATGCCGTGGTAGATCTGTATGACATAGTATGCGATACAGCATGCCGTGGTAGATCTGAATGATTTAGTAAGCGGTACAGCATGCTGTGTTAGATCTGAATGACTTAGTATGCGTTGCCGCATGTTGTGTAAACTGTATTTTGATTTAACTTGCCGTGTTAACTCAGTATGATTACGTGAGTATTGAAGTGATTTATTTCGTAAGCGAAATGGAGATTATTTATTATGGAACAGAAAAAACCGAGAAGAAGAGAAGTGACACATGTATCGGGTGGCAATAATGTTTATAGAAGAGGAGAAGGCCTAGGTACAGGACCGGTTGGTACCGGTCATGCTTCATCGAGCCATACTTCCTCCGGCCATTCTTCACAGAACCATAATCAGCAGTATTCCGAAATACATACGTCGTCGGGCGTGGGTACGGGACGTCCTGTTGTCCGTGGAGGCAAAGGCGGAATATTGAAATATGTAATTATTTTGGTGGTTCTTTTGCTGGGCGGCGGCGGAGGCTTTTCGCTTCTTTCGGGTGGTCAGAGCACGGATTATTTCGGAAGTGATTATTCTGCTCCGTCAACATCTTCTTCCGATTATGTCGGAACGACCGGTGGATTTTCCGCACCGTCTGCGCTTGATCCTTCCGTTGAAATGAGCTCAGGCGGTTCGTACAGCCTGCTTGAAGCACTTTTATCCGGTGCAAATTATTTTACGGCTCCGTCAGACTTTGGAGGATACGCCGCTTATTCCGAACCGAGTTATAATTCGTATTCTGAGACGAATACGGTTAAACCGGATACAACAGTGGCGAGCGGTTCGCGTGATAAACGTACACAGATTCTGGGAAATGGCAAAGACACCGTAACCATTATGGTGTACATGTGCGGTACCGATTTGGAGTCACAGAACGGTATGGCGTCTGCCGATATTCAGGAAATGGCGAACGCCAAGATTGCCGATAATGTTAATTTGCTTGTCTATACGGGTGGTTGTAAGCGTTGGAACAATAATATTGTGTCTTCATCCGTGAATCAGATTTATCAGGTAAAGTCAGGTGGCGTGAAGTGTTTGGAAAAGGATTGCGGCACAGGTGCCATGATTGATCCGAAGACACTGACTTCCTTTATTAATTATTGTACCAAGAACTTCCCGGCCAATCGTCAGGAACTGATTTTCTGGGATCACGGCGGTGGTTCTTTGTCCGGATACGGATATGATGAAAAGTATGCAAGAAGCGGAGCTATGTCTCTGGCAGGCATTAAACAGGCACTTACGGAAGCAGATACAACGTTTGATTTTATCGGATTTGATGCTTGTTTGATGGCCACCGTTGAAAATGGTTTAATGCTTGCAGATTATGCGGATTATATGATTGCTTCCGAAGAAACGGAACCCGGTGTGGGCTGGTATTATACGGACTGGCTGACCAATTTGTCTCAGGATACGGGTAAAGATACGGTTCTTGTGGGACAGAATATTGTAGATGACTTTATTACGGTATGTGCAAGAAAGTGCCAGGGCCAGAAGGCTACACTTTCCGTTGTGGATCTGGCGGAACTTTCCAATACGGTTCCCGAAAAGCTGTCGGATTTCTCCGCGGCTACTACCAAGATGATTATGGGTGACGGGTATAAGACTGTTTCGACGGCCCGTAACAATGCCAAGGAATTTGCGCAGTCCAGCAAAATCGATCAGATTGACCTTGCGCATTTTGCAATGAATGTCGGAAGTGATGAAGGCAAGGAATTGGCAGATGCATTGCAGGGCAGTGTGAAATATAATCGTACTGCTGTCGGAATCAACAATGCGTATGGCTTGTCAGTATATTTCCCTTATAAATATGCTTCCAAGGTTGGTACAGCAACAGATATTTACAACAAGATCGGTATGGACTCCGAGTATGCAGGATGTATTAAGGCTTTTGCCAAGGCAGAGGGTGCCGGTCAGATGTATCCGGACGGATATTCGTCTCCGTTATCTTCCCTTTTGGGATCTTTGTACGGCGGACGTGCACTTCCTGTTGACCGCAGCGCGGTAGAAATGTCCATATCGCAGGAAGACCTTGTATGGACATCGGAATCAGATGGTATCTATCGAATTAAACTTAATGATTATCAGTGGGAGAGTATTGCATCGCTGGATTTGAATGTATTTTACGATGACGGTTCCGGTTACATTGATCTCGGATTAGATAATGTGTATGAACTGGACGGCCGTGGCAATATTATGGCTCGCTATGACCATACCTGGATGTCAATCGACGGTCAGATTGTTCCGTATTATCATTTGGATACAGAGGAATGCGGTAATAATTATGCAATTACCGGATATGTTCCCGTGTATTTGAACGGTGTTCGTGCAGAACTTTTGCTGACTTTTGATAATACGAAGCCGGAAGGTTATATTGCCGGTGCAAGATATGTATATCCTGATGGCGAGAGCGACACGATTGCCAAGAACATGATTGCGGTCGGCAAAGGCGATCGTCTTGACTTTGTATGTGATTATTATTCTTATGACGGCGAATTCCTGGATGACTATTTCCTTGGTGAGCCGATTACACTTACCGATAATACGGTAATCGGAAATGCGGATATCGGAGACGGTAAAGTAAAAGTCACATATCGCTTTACTGATTTGTTCCAGCAGGAATACTGGTCGGATGTAATGCCGGAATAAACAAATTTTGCTTTTTACTGTATTTTTCTTGCAAAGTGTGATAAAGTAAATGATGTATGTGATAAATAATGCCAATTTGTGAGGAGAGTGCGTTATGAAGAAGAATACAAACATAGTAAGCCTGCTGATTATTGTTTTTGCTGTGCTGATTCTTGTTTTGTTAATCGGTGGCGGAACATATCTTTTGACTTTGTCAAAACAGGTTCAGGCTTTGAATATTACTCCGGATTTTGCGGATACGGAATTGGATGTGGGAATGGAATATAAGTTCCTTATTAATGCTACCCCCGAGAAGGCTTCACTTAAGAAGGTAGAGTATTTCTGCGATGATCCGTCAGCTACGTTCCGTGCAGGAGATGACGGTGTTGCATTCCTGACAACAGGTCTTTCCGAAGGAACCGTTACGGTTTATGTAGGAACCAAGGATATTACGAGTAATGTTCTGACATATAAAGTAATTGACAGAGTGGCTCAGGCCGAAGCAAAAGCAGCCGAAGAACAGAAGGCAGCCGAAGAGGCAGCTGCGGCAGCAGAAGCAGAAGCGTTGGCAGCTCAGCAGGCAGCAGAAGCAGCAGCGGCTCAGGTTATGTATGTTCAGCTGACAGGTGATAATGTTCGTGTACGTGAACAACCCAATACGGATTGCTCAATTCTGGGAACAGAGAAGAAGAACGCCAAGTTTGTGAAATATGAAGTGATTGATGACTGGACCAAGATCGATTACAAGGGACAGGAAGGTTACGTTAAGACGGAATTCTTAAAGGATATTTCCGAAGAAGAGTATAATAATGCTTCCCAGCCCGTAGCCGAAGAACCTAAGAAAGAAGAGAAGAAACCCGAGAATACAGCTCCCGCAGATAACAATGCACAGGCACAGGCGCAGCCCGATGCCAATGCACAGGCACAGGCAGACGCGGCAGCACAGCAGAAAGCATTGGAAACAGCACTTGCGGCAGCAGCTGCAGCGCAGCAGCAACAGGCAGCGGCAGCACCTGCAAACGGTGTTTCGCTTACATTCAAGGACGGAACATATACGGTTTCTCAGGAAACATATAATTACCTGAAAGACACATATTGGCATGACGCCATTACATCTGAGGCGGCAGCGAATGACGTCAATACGGTTAATACATACCTTCCAGCAAATCTTAAGATCAGTAAGGGCGGTGCGGCAGCAGCAGTACCTGCGGCTCCGGCAGTTCCGGGTGTAGCAGGTGCGGTTACCGTTAACTGTACGGACGGATCTATGGTAATATCCGCAGCACAGTGGGCTGTATGCGAGAAATATTGGTCATATACCGGTGATACGATGGGAATGGTTGGCCATCATTCCAAAGGCGAGTTGCAGAACCTGTTCAAGTTGGAGGGGGCTCACTAATTTACAGAATCGGTTTGGTTTTGGGGTGCTCAATCATCCGAGCAAAACGGTTTGAATCGGTTGAATTGAATTAAAGATTGACAGTAAGGGACAGTTTTATATGAACTGTCCCTTTTTTGTTGGCAACATCATACAAAATGTGGTAAGATATCTTGATATGAAAATAGGGATAGTATACACAGGAGGAGAAAAGTGGAACTAATGAACAATGAATTAATTAAGAAAATTGTTCGTATTGTATTATTTGTAGCGTTGGGTGTTATTGCCCTTATTCTTGTATTTGGTTCATTTTATACCATTCGAGAAGAAGAGCAGGCCGTAGTTTGTACGTTCGGTGTTCCCAAAGCTGTAACGACATCGGGACTTCATTTCAAGATTCCCATTATTCAGTCGGTCGAAAAAGTAAATACAACCATCCAGGGATTCGGAATCGGATACAGGGATGATTACGAACAGAATTATAATGGTGAAGCAGGAACAGATGAGAGCCTGATGATTACATCGGATTATAATTTTATCCATATTGATTTCTATGTGGAATATCGTATTACGGATCCGGTAAAGGCTGTTTATGCATCCGAAGATCCCAGAGAGATATTGGCAAATATCGCACAGAATTGTATTCGTACAACCATCGGTTCTTATGGTGTGGATTCCGTTCTTACGACAGGCAAGAATGAGATTCAGTCCAACATTAAGGATATGATTCTGGACAAACTGAACAGTTATGATATTGGTGTTCAGCTTGTTAATATTACCATTCAGGATGCTGAGCCGCCTACAGATGCGGTTATTCAGGCATTCAAAGCAGTTGAAACTGCCAAGCAGGGTAAAGAAACGGCAATTAATAATGCCAACAAATATCGTAATGAGAAAATTCCTTCGGCACAGGCACAGGCAGACCGTATTGTGCAGGACGCAGAGGCACAGAAACAGTCCAGAATTAACGAGGCGGAAGGTCAGGTGGCCAGATTTGATTCCATGTATGAAGAATATGTGAAATATCCCGGTATTACCAAACAGCGTATGTTCTATGAAACGATGGAAGAGGTTCTACCCGGAATGCGCGTTGTTTTGGAAGGCGCCGGTGGTGAATCAATTCAGAAAATCATGCCGATTGACATCGTGGACGAAGTAACACTTGATTCCGCGGCTGTAAACGGTACGAATGTGGAAGGGGGTGCCGAATAATGTCTCAAGTTGAACATTTTGATTCCGATGGTAGGAAAAAGGGTGATAAGAAACATTGGCCCATTTGGATTGCTGTTATTATTGTACTGTTGATTGTACGTTCGGCATTTGTCGTTACTTATGAAGATGAATATAAACTGATTCGTCAGTTTGGTCGTGTAGACAGAGTTATTACGCAGTCGGGACTGTCATTCCGTATTCCGTTTATTGAATCGACAGATACTATTCCGAGAGAGATTCTGTTGTATGACTTGCCGGCGTCTGATGTTATTACATCTGACAAGAAGTCCATGATTGTCGACAGTTATGTTTTGTGGAGAATTACCGACCCGTTAAAGTTTGCGCAGACGCTTTCCTGCAGTATCGGCAATGCGGAGAATCGTATTGATACGCTTGTTTACAATGCTACCAAGAATACAATCTCCAATATGACGCAGGATGAAGTTATTCGAAGCCGTGACGGCAAGATGACTGTTACGAACGTTACAACGGCGGCAGATGATGTAACCAACAATGATATTATATTGGAAACAACGGAAGTTGTTGATATCAAGTCTCTTACGGAAGAGATTATGGAACATATCGGATCTGTTTCCGAACAGTACGGTATTGTAATCATGACAGTGGAAGTTAAGAAACTGGATCTTCCCGATGACAATAAACAGGCTGTTTATACACGTATGATTTCCGAGCGTGAGAATATTGCGGCGCAGTATACGGCAGAAGGTGCAAGTTCCGCTCAGATTATTCAGAATACGACCGACAAGGAAGTATCGATTATGCTTTCCGAAGCAGAAGCGCAGGGTGAGAAACTTAAAGCTGAAGGTGAAGCAGAATATATGAGAATTCTGTCAGAAGCTTATAATGATGCCAATAAGAGTGACTTTTATACATTCGTGCGTGCATTGGATGCAGCGAAAACGTCCATGGAAGGCAGTAACAACAAGACATTGATATTGTCGGAAGACTCTCCGATTGCAAGTGTATTTGCAGGAGATTTGAATTTCGGTGGAGTTGATGCAGCACCCAAATCTCAACCTGCATCCGACAATGAATAATTACAGGAAGTAAACATATGCTTTCGTTAGAAAATGTAACATATGCTCTGCCGGATGGCAGAGAGATTATCAGTGATATATCTATGGCCATATTACCCGGCCAATTGACGGTTATTACAGGACCGAACGGTGGCGGCAAAACATCACTGGCTAAATTGATAGCAGGCATCTATGTCCAGAATTCCGGAAGAATCCTTTTGGATGGCAATGATATTACCGGAATGAGTATTTGTGAACGTGCGCGTGCGGGAATCGCATATGCATTTCAGCAACCCGTTCCGTTTAAGGGACTATCGGTGCGTGCTTTGTTGGAAACGGCCGCAGGGGAAGAACTTCCCGAAGTGAAATTGTGTCGTTTGCTGGAAAAGGTCGGGTTATGTGCCAGGGAATATATGGATCGCAGCCTTGATTCACATTTATCGGGCGGCGAGATGAAGCGAATAGAGATTGCCACGGTACTTGCGAGAAGTGATGCCAAGTACATTGTTTTCGATGAGCCTGAGGCAGGTATCGATTTGTGGAGTTTTAATAGTTTAATCGGTGCATTCCGCCAGTTGAAGGAAGAAGATGAGCGAGGCCTTTTAATCATTTCGCATCAGGAGAGAATTCTGGAAATTGCGGATGAAATCATTGTGGTAAGCGCGGGCAAAGTAAATAAGAGCGGCAGTGGCAAAGAAATTTTCCCGACACTGTTGACTTCCCCGCAAAGCGGTAGCGCGAATGCGTATTGTCCGAAGGGTAAGGAGGTGTTTTAGATGGAACTGAATTCTGTTTCCGAAGCAATCCTTCATGAAGTATCCGATTGGGACAGTATATTTGACGGTGCGTACAGCATCCGCCAGGACGGTAATTGTGTATCCTTTAAGTCTTCCGAGAATATTCGAATTGTTCCGAAGGAAGGTAAGGAAGGAATTGATATTTATATTTCGAACAAGACACGCGGTGAGAAGGTATATATCCCGGCTTGTGTTACCAAGAGCAGTATTGATGATTTGGTATACAATGACTTTCACGTACAGTCAGGTGCGGATGTTGTCATTGTTGCCGGCTGTGGAGTGCATACGGATACAAATGAAGGCGCAAGGCATCATGGTATTCATAGATTCTTTCTCGAGGCAGGTTCCGCTGTTTTGTATCAGGAGAAGCATGTCGGAATAAAGAGTGAGATGAAGAGTCTTCGTGTCGGCAAGAGAGTGATCGATCCGGTAACCGAGGTGTTTCTGGGAGAAGGCGCAACGCTTACGATGGAAACATTGCAATTGGGCGGTGTTGATGAAACGACCAGAACGACGAAAGCCGAACTTGATAAGCGGGCTCGTTTGATTATTCATGAGAGTCTTTTGACGGATGACAGTGACGTGGCAACAACCGATTTCTATGTAGAAATGAACGGAGAAGATTCCGTGGTTGATCTTGTGAGCCGTTCGGTGGCAAAGGGCAATTCACGGCAGTCATATACTTCTGTTATCGAAGGCAATTGCCGTTGCAAGGGTCATTCCGAATGTGATGCGATTCTTGCGGATAACGGAAAGGTAAATGCCCGTCCCGCTCTGAACGCGAATCATTTGGATGCGTCTCTGATTCATGAGGCTGCCATCGGCAAAATCGCAGGCGAGCAGATTACGAAACTTATGACACTTGGTCTTACCGAAGAAGAGGCCGAAGAACGTATCATAGTCGGATTCTTGGGGGCATAAGCTTTATATTATTATTTGCAAAGAAGAAAAGAAATGGATTCTACAGGTATTATTCACACAACTGAATTGATTCTGGATGATGGCCGTATTGAGGCTATGCAGGAGAATTTAAGTCCCGAGCAGCTGTATCAGGATTTGATTAGTCGTGTGACGAAATATCATCCGTCCGATGACATTTCATTAATTGAAAAAGCATATAAACTGGCATACGATGCCCACAAAGACCAGTTGCGCAAATCAGGTGAACCGTATATTATTCATCCGCTTTGTGTTGCCATTATTTTGGCGGATTTGCAATTGGATAAGGAATCTATTGTGGCAGGCCTTTTGCATGATGTTGTAGAAGATACAATCCTGACCGATGAAAATCTGCAGCAGGAATTCGGCAGCGACGTTGCGCTGATTGTAGATGGCGTTACCAAACTGGAGAAGATTAAGTATAACGGCGATAAACTGGAATTTCAGGCAGAGAATCTGCGTAAGATGTTTCTGGCGATGGCCAAGGATATTCGTGTCATTATGGTTAAACTGGCCGACCGCTTGCACAACATGCGTACATTGCAGTATCACAAGCCGGAACGTCAGGTTGAAATTGCCAGAGAAACAATGGATATTTATGCACCGTTGGCACAGCGTCTGGGTATTTCCAAACTGAAGGTTGAACTGGATGATTTGTCTTTAAAATATCTGGAACCGGAAGTATATTATGACCTTGCGGACAAAATCGCTATCCGTAAGTCCGAACGAGAGAAATATGTACAGGACATTGTTGATGAAGTTTCCATGCATATCAGAAATGCCGGAATTGATGCAACGATTGACGGTCGTGTTAAACATTTCTTCAGTATCTATAAGAAGATGCTGAATCAGGACAAAACGCTTGACCAGATTTATGACTTGTTCGCAGTGCGTATTATTGTTAATACCATTCAGGACTGTTATGCGGCACTTGGTGTGATTCATGAAATGTATAAGCCGATTCCCGGCAGATTCAAGGATTACATTGCCATGCCCAAACCGAATATGTATCAGAGTCTTCATACGACGCTTATCGGACCGACCGGTCAGCCGTTTGAAATACAGATTCGTACGTACGAGATGCATAAGACGGCAGAATACGGTATTGCCGCACACTGGAAATATAAAGAGAGCGGTAAGAATTCCATGGCATCGACTTCCGAAGCCGAGAAGATGTCCTGGCTTCGTCAGATTCTTGATTGGCAGATGAACCTGTCGGATAATAAGGAATTCTTAAATACATTAAAGACAGACTTGGAGTTGTACTCCGATACGGTATATTGCTTTACACCGACGGGAGATGTCAAAACGCTTCCCGCAGGCTCCAATACGATTGACTTTGCGTATGCGATTCATTCTGCGGTCGGTAACCGTATGATCGGAGCACGTGTAAACGGTCAGCTTGTTACAATTAACTATAAGATTTGTAACGGTGACAGAATAGAGATTATTACATCCCAGAATGCGCGCGGCCCTTCCAGAGACTGGCTCAATATTGTTAAGAGTCCGCAGGCCCGCAGCAAGATTAATCAGTGGTTCAAGAATGAACTGAAGGAAGACAATATCGACAAGGGTCGCGAACTTTTCAGTGCGTATATGCGCGCCAAGAGCATTGAAGCTTCCGAGATCATGCGTCCTGAATATATGAGGGCAATCATGGACAAGTATGGATTCCGCGAATGGGATGCCGTATATGCGGCTGTCGGACATGGCGGATTAAAGGAAGGCCAGATTGTTAATCGCATGAAGGAAATGTATGACCGGGATCATCCGATTATTATTTCCAACGAAGAAGTTCTGAATGAAGTAAACGAGAACGCCGAACTCAAGAAATTAAAGGTTCGCAATCACGGTGTAGAAGTTCAGGGAACGGGAGATCTGGCAGTTCGATTCAGTAAATGCTGCAATCCGATTCCGGGTGATGAGATTGTCGGATTCGTAACGCGTGGCCGCGGTGTTTCCATACATCGTACCGACTGCGTGAATATTATGTGTCTGCCCGAAGAGGAGCGCAATCGTCTGATTGATGCGGAGTGGGAACTTGAGGAAGGTTCCTATGCACCGGGTGAACGTTTTGTTGCCGAGATTGTTATATATACAAACAATCGACAGGGAATGCTCATGGATATTACGAAGACGCTTACAGAACGCGGTGTCAATATTATTTCCATGAATGTCAGAACCGGCAAGCAGGAACGCGCATCCGTAGTTGTATCCTTTGAGACATCGGGTATCGAAGAACTTGATAATATTATTGATCGTCTGCGCAAAATCAAAGACGTTCTGGATATCGAAAGGAAACGTGGTTAATGGTTAAGATTGGTAAAATTGTTTTGGGCATGTTTGAAACAAATTGTTATTTTGTTTATGATGCGGATACCAAAAAGACAATTGTATTTGATCCCGGAAAAGGCGGCGAAGAACTTTATGAAAAGCTTACACAGAATGGGTTGTCTGTTTCCGCAATCTGCCTTACACACGGTCATTTCGATCATATTATGGGCGTAAACGAACTTGCAAAGGCAGCAGGTGTATCTGTGTATGCTCTTGATTTGGAAGATGCGCTTTGCAAAGATGCCGCTTTGAATTCATCGGCATCCATTCGTCGTCCTTATACGGTTACACTGGATGTGCTTGTTACGGACGGACAGGAGTTGTGTATTGACGGTATTTCCATGAAGGTAATTGCTACACCCGGTCATACGGCAGGTAGCTGCTGTTACTACTTCGAAGAAGAGAAGATGCTTTTGACGGGTGATACTTTGTTTGCAGGTTCCGTGGGCAGAACCGATTTGCCTACCGGTAACACAGCCAAACTGGACGAGAGTGTTCATATTCTGTTGGATATGATGGCAGATGATGTTGCGGTTTTCCCCGGCCATGGTCCGAAGACGGATATTGGTACCGAACGGGTAACAAACCCCTTTTGTTCCTAAGCCTATGGGGGTATTGGGCCGTTTTGTAGCCGATAAGGGATTGGACAGATTTGTGGGGAAATAGATTTGCATGAATATTTTTTTGGATGATCGTTCTTTTGAATATGATGTGTATTCGTTGTTGCGAGCATTTTATCCGGGTGGCGAAATGACAGTTGTTGATGATGCCGCCGATGACTTTTGCGGATATCGTGTGCACGCAGATGCGACAGGAATTGCCATTTCCTATGAAGAGTCGGGGTGTGTTGTCGATTCCGAGAGTTGTACTTATGCGGAAGAAGAACGTCCGCGTCAGAAGAGTCTTCTTAAACGTGTATTGTATGCGTTGTGCGAGCGTATTACGGGACATGGTCTTGTCTGGGGAACACTTACCGGTATTCGCCCGACGAAGATTCCGATGAAGCTTTTATGCGAAGGAAAGAGCGACGGTGAAATCGCTGATTACATGAAGCGTGAGTATTTGGTTTCGGATGCCAAGATTGACTTGTCCGTATCCATTGCCCATTTGGAGAATCAAATCCTTTCGCCGCTTGCCAAACCGGGCAGTTACAGTCTCTACATAGGTATTCCTTTTTGTCCGACCAGATGCCTGTATTGTTCGTTTACATCATATCCGATTGCGACGTACAAGAAGATTGTTCCGACGTATCTTGATGCATTAAAGCGTGAGATGGAATATACACTGTCCGTGTATGAGGGCAGAATGCCGGATACGATTTATTTCGGCGGCGGTACTCCGACGGCTCTGTCGGCGGAAGATTTGGAAATTTTGCTTACATATGTGGATACGTATTTTGATGTATCGAAGCTTCACGAGTTTACGGTGGAAGCGGGACGCCCGGATAGTATTACGCCCGAGAAACTTGCCATTTTGAAAAGTCACGGCGTTACGCGTATTTCCGTGAACCCTCAGACGATGAATGAGGAGACGTTACGGTTAATCGGCCGCAGACATACGGTGGATGACTTTACGCGTGCGTATCAAATGGCGCGTGAGGCAGGATTCGATAATATTAATATGGATACAATCATTGGTTTGCCGAATGAAACGACGGAAGATGTATATCATACATTGACGATGCTTAGGGATATGCAGCCTGATTCACTGACGGTGCACAGCATGGCGATTAAGCGTGCGGCCGGAATGCATGAATTTTTGGAAAGTCACCCGGAGATTTCGGTAAACGACACTTCCGAAATGATGCGTATCGCGCTCGAGATTACCAAGGAAGCCGGTATGCAACCGTATTACCTGTACAGACAGAAGAATATGGCAGGTAATTTGGAGAATGTCGGGTTTGCCAAGGATGGGAAGTATGGTCTGTATAATATTCTGATTATGGAGGAAGTGCAGGATATTGCAGCCCTCGGTGCCGGAACAATCAGTAAGCGGGTGTTTGAGGGCAATCGAATCGAGAGATGTGATTCGCCGAAGGATATTGCATTGTATATTGACCGCGTTATGAGCGGTAATATGAAGAAGAAAGAATTTTATGAAATGATATAGAGGAGAATATGATGGGACTTACGAAGAAACCTGTTACGGGCATGAAAGATATTCTGCCCAGAGAAATGGAAATCAGAGATTACGTTACGAAACTTGTGAAAGAGACATATTCCAAGTTCGGATTTGTGTCGATTGAGACACCGGCCGTAGAGCATATCGAGAATTTGTGCAGCAAACAGGGCGGCGAAAACGAGAAACTGATATTCAAAATTTTAAAAAGAGGTGAGAAGCTTCGTCTGGACGAAATCTCGGAAGAGAATGATCTGGTTGACAGTGGTTTGAGATATGATTTGACGGTTCCGTTGTCAAGATTCTATGCGAATCATGCATCAGAACTTCCTTCACCGTTTAAGGCTCTTCAGATGGGACCTGTATGGAGAGCGGACAGACCGCAGAAAGGTCGTTTCAGACAGTTTGTACAGTGTGATATTGACATCTTCGGAGATGCATCCTATCTTGCGGAGATTGAACTTATTACCGCAACAACGACGTTGTTGTCGAAACTGGCGTTTCATGACTTTACCGTTCGGGTGAATGACCGCAGAATTCTGAAGGCAATGGCATTGTACAGCGGATTTGCGGAAGAATCGTTTGACTCCGTGTTTATTGCGCTTGATAAGATGGACAAAATCGGTGTTGACGGCGTAAAAGCAGAACTTACCGAGGAAGGATTCGCAGCTGAGGTTATCGATAAGTATATGAACTTATTTGAGACAACGACAGCCGACGTGGAAGGTATAAGGAGTCTTTCCAACAAACTCGGTGATGTTCTCGGCGCTGATGTGGTTGAGAGTCTTACCGGAATTATTGAAAGTGCCTCCGCAGCAAAAGCATGCGAGTTTAATATTGTATTTGACCCCACACTTGTCCGCGGAATGTCATATTATACCGGAACAATCTTTGAAATCGGAATGAATGAATTTTCTTCATCCGTAGCCGGCGGCGGTCGTTATGATGAGATGGTCGGCAAGTTTACCGGCAACAAAGTTGCGGCTTGCGGATTTTCCATCGGATTTGAACGTATCATTACTATTTTGCTGGATCAGGATTTCAAGGTACCTTCAAAGGAGGACAAATATGCGTTCTTAATTGAGAAGGGTGCATCGGCGCAGTTTATGGGCGAGGTTCTTGCCGAAGCAACCAAACTTCGCGAAGGCGGCGCAAGCGTTCTTGTATCTTTGATGAACAAGAATAAGAAATTCCAGAAAGAACAGTTATTGCAGCAGGGCTATGAAGCGGATCGTATTCGTGAATTCTATTATACGGAATTGGCCCGTTAATGTTATCGCTAAGTAAATGCCACATCTGTGCAGGCATAGATGTGGAGTCGGTAAATATATATTCAATATAGAAAAGAGGAAAAGAAAATGGCAGAGTCCATGGTTGGTTTGAAGAGAACACACAGATGTACGGAAGTAACAAAGGAGTGTATCGGGCAGCAGGTTACCGTAATGGGTTGGGTCGGAACCCAGCGTAACAAGGGCGGTATCGTGTTTGTTGATTTGCGTGACCGTAGTGGTATTTTGCAGATTATTTTTGAGGAAAGCAATATCGGCAGTGAAGGCTTCGAGAAAGCAGCAAAGCTTCGCAGTGAAGATGTTATCGCCGTTGTAGGTACTGTGGAAGCAAGATCCGGCGCCGTAAATGAGAAGCTTGCAACAGGTACCATCGAGATTCGTGCAAATGCGCTTCGTGTTTTGTCACAGTCGGATGTCCTTCCTTTCCCGATTGAAGAGAATTCCAAGACAAGAGAGGAACTTCGTTTAAAATACAGATATTTGGATCTTCGTCGTCCTGATGTTCAGAAGAATATCATGCTCCGTAGTAAGATCGCATCCGAGATCAGAAGCTTTATGGCGAAGGAAGGATTTATTGAGATTGAGACCCCGATGCTCGGAAAGTCAACCCCCGAGGGTGCTCGTGAATATGTTGTTCCTTCCCGTGTGCATCCCGGCAGTTTCTATACATTGCCTCAGAGCCCGCAGCTTTTCAAGCAACTTTTGATGTGCTCGGGATTCGATCGTTATATCCAGATTGTCAGATGTTTCCGTGACGAAGATTTGCGTGCGGATCGTCAGCCTGAATTTACACAGGTCGATATGGAATTGTCCTTTGTGGATGTTGAAGATGTATTGGATGTTAACGAGAGACTTATTCGTCACGTATGCAAAGAAGCCATTGGTCTGGATGTTTCTCTTCCTTTGCCGAGAATTACATGGCAGGAGGCTATGGACCGTTACGGTTCCGATAAGCCGGATACGCGTTTCGGTATGGAACTTGTTAATGTAAGTGATGTGGTTAAAGGATGCGGATTTGGTGTATTTACTTCCGCATTGGAGAATAAAGGCTCGGTTCGCGGTATTAACGTTAAGGGCCAGGCTGCAATGCCTCGTAAGAAGATTGATGCACTTGTGGAACTTGCAAAGGGAAGCGGTGCGAAAGGACTTGCTTACTTGTGCATTAACGAAGACGGAACTTACAAGTCATCTTTCTCCAAGTTTATGACGGAGGAGGAACTTGCAGCTCTTGTATCTGCTATGAACGGTGAAAAGGGCGATTTGCTGTTGTTTGCGGCTGACAGAGATAAGATTGTATGGACTGTTTTGGGACAGCTTCGTTTGGAACTTGGTAAACAGTTGTCTCTGTATGATGAGAATCAGTTCAATTTCCTCTGGGTTACAGAGTTCCCGCTTTTGGAGTACTCCGATGAGGAAGAGCGTTTTGTGGCAATGCATCATCCGTTCACAATGCCGATGGATGAAGACTGGCAGTACATTGATTCCGATCCCGGACGTGTACGTGCAAAGGCATATGATATTGTATTAAACGGCGTGGAACTTGGTGGCGGTTCTGTTCGTATTCATCAGGCAGATATTCAGTCCAAGATGTTTGAAGTACTTGGCTTGTCACCCGAAACAGCACAGGAACGTTTCGGATTCCTGTTGGATGCTTTCAAATACGGTGTTCCGCCTCACGCAGGACTGGCATACGGTTTGGATCGTTTCGTAATGCTTCTGACACATGCGGAAAGTATTCGTGACGTTATTGCATTCCCGAAGGTAAAGGATGCCAGTGATTTGATGACCTGCGCTCCGGGTCCGGTAGAAAGCAAGCAGCTTGAGGAGTTGCATTTGTCGGTTGATGAAGTACAGGAATAGTTGATATAAAGTTTCTTGATTGACGTTTATTGAGGGTTTGTCGAGAGGAAAAGGTATGAAATACTGTAAGAATTGTGGGATGCTATTGGAAGATACTCATATGAATTGCATTCGTTGCGGTCGTGATGTGAGAGATCCGAAAGACTATTCGTTGTATCCTCCCGAAGTGGAGAAGAAACTGGAAAGTGAGAATCAGAAAACGAAGAAGCGCGGCGGTATCATTGCGGCAATCGTCGTTGTAATGCTATTGTTGGCTGCAATTGTTGCGGCAATACTTATACGTATTTCTTCGGGTCAGTTTGCTCCGGCGCCGGTTGTAGGGCAGGATGAGCCGACCAAGGAGGCAGTTACGGAAGTACCGGAGACTGTAGAAGAAGAACCAATAGAGGATGATTCTTTTTCGCCGGAACTGGAGATTAACGAAGAAGTTTCGGAAGAACCGGTTGAACCGAGGGCAGAACGCGGCCCGATCAAGGATAATATCGGACATTATTTTATTGTTCAGAATATTTTCGATGATGCGGGAAATGTGGTTTTTACAGCGGTATATCCCGAAGATCTGACGGTTACGGATTACAGTATCAGCTATGATATTAACAGTACTCGCTATGCACAGCAGATTTCGTTTGTTGCGACGGATGCGGAGAATACGGTCCGTTTCACATATATGTCCCCGCAGCAGCTGTGGTATAAAGATTCCGAAACAGGCAAAACGAGGAAGAACGAACGAGATATTCAGTATTACATGAGTTACCTTACCTATACCGATGCCAAGGATTATTTGGAACTTTTGCTTGAGCAGAGTTACAAATCGGCCAAGAAAATCGAACTTTTGAAGGAAGAAGATATTTCTCCCGAGAAAGTCGCGGCACTTAGTGACTTTTCATCCGAGAGAACAAAAGCGCTTAGCGGAAGCATCGGCGATTATGCCCATATTGCTACAGATACGGTATATGCGGCGATGGAAGCAACATACAGTGCCAAAGTATATGAGTATGAGATTACGACCGCGAAGAAGGAACTGCTGTATTGCAAATTCTTCGTACCGGTGTTGGCCAATAATCTGTATTATTCCAGTGACTCCGGTAATGACAGAGGAACCGTAACAGAGTGGTTTATTCCCTGTGTTGCTTCTCTTGAGTGCGGAAATGTGGATTTCTACGATCAATATGTGGAAGCATTTGATGTGTTCCTGGCGAATTGCGTACCGTCGGATGTGTTCTTCTATACCAATAATGCGTATGGTCAGGCATCCGAAGAAGCAATAAAGGATGAGGAAGAGAGACCTGCATACACGAAGGATTTGCTGGATGCATACAGCAAGAAGTTTGCGACGGATAAAGAAATCGGTGACTTTAACAAATCCATGAAAACATTTTTGACTGCTTCGTCGAAGGTTATGAATAATAACGAAGTAAGTGTATATGTACCGTCTACGGTGGAAGTGGGATTCTATGATTCGGTGAATCATAAATTATTTGTTTCGTCGGATATGACGGAAGATCCAGGAACAGCATATGATATACTGGATGGGTCCGTGATTGAATAAATAGAGTTTGAAATAGTTTATGTTTTTAGTAGAAAAGGAGTGAGTAGTCTTTGGACGCGGATAGTGTCATTCAATTTAGTGCGCTTGTAATTTTATTGGTTTTGTCGGGAGTTTTCTCTTCGGCAGAAACCGCACTGACAACTGTAAATTCATTGAAATTAATAGAAAAGGCTCGCGGGGGAAATAAGCGTGCGGAGAAAGCATTGAAGCTTCTCGAGAACCCGAACCGTATGCTCAGTACCATTCTTATATGCAATAATGTAGTCAACCTGTCGGCATCCGCGCTGACTACGACGTTGACCATTCGAATATGGGGAAATACATTTGTTGCGGTGGCAACCGGTATCTTGACGCTTTTACTTCTAATCTTTGGTGAAATCAGCCCGAAGATGATTGCAACAATTAATAACGAGAAATTGTCGCTTATATATGGTGGATTTATTCTGGTTCTTTCTCGTATTTTGACACCGCTTGTTTATGTGGTAGACAAAATCACAAACCTTGTGCTTAAGATTTCCCATGTGGATCCCGAAAGCGCCAGATCCATGATGACGGATTTTGAATTCCAGTCGATGCTGGATGAAAGCCTGCGCGACGGTGTCCTTGAGAATGAAGAGAAGGAAATGATCAGCAACGTGGTGGAACTTGGTGATTCCCTTGCAAAGGATATTATGATTCCCCGTGTCGATATGACATGCGTAAATGTGGAAGCTTCCTACGAGGAATTACGGGAAGTTTTCTTAAAAGAACGTTTTACAAGATATCCCGTTTATGAAGAAAACGCCGACAATATCGTTGGTATTATCAATATGAAGGATGTGCTTTTCTGTGAGAATTCGTGTGACTTTTCCATACGGGATCTGATGAGGGAAGCGAATTTCACGTTTGAATTTAAGAACACATCGGATCTGATGGCCGAGATGCGGCAGAATTCGGTCAGCATGACGATTGTACTGGATGAATACGGCGCAGCGGTCGGTTTGGTAACGCTTGAGGATTTGCTGGAGGAAATTGTCGGTGAGATCCGTGATGAGTACGATGAATACGAGAAGGAACTGATTCAGGAAATCGGTCCGAACGAGTACGTTGTCGAGGGCTCCATGAAACTTGATGATATTAACGATGCGCTGAATACGGACTTGATTTCGGATGATTATGATTCCATCGGCGGTTTGGTGATTGAACAATTGGATGATCTTCCTACCGAAGGCGAAAGTGTAACGCTGGACGACGGAACGATGATTACCGTAACCGAAATGGATAAGAACAGGATTGAGAAGATTCATTTGGTGTTGCCGCCTGATAAAGAGGATGAGGAAGAAGACATCGAAGAGGAAAACGCTGATGAATCCGCAGCGGATGTGCCTCATGCTTATCCGGCAACAGACGGTGACGGTGCGGACGGGTTGCATGAATAGCAGATGAAATAATTGGGTTACAAAGTATACCAGGCAAATGAAAAGGAGAGAAGGGAATGGCAGAAGCTTCTTACGATGAGGTTATGGATGCAAAAAAAGTTGATACTATGAAGGAAACCGACAGAAAGTGTCCCGAGTGTGGCGGAGTAATGGATTTTGATCCGACTACCGGCGGCTTGTACTGTCCGTATTGTGATCATAGAGAAGAGATTCCGGCAGAGAATTCCGAAGGTGCCGATACCGCGGAGGAACTTGACTTTGCGACAGCGGAACATACGGGAAACTGTGACTGGGGTGTTTCCCAGAAGACTGTTACATGTAAGTCGTGCGGTGCGACGAGCGTATATGATGCACTTGCGGTTGCCAGTGAATGTCCGTATTGCGGATCCAATCAGGTTATGGAAGCTTCCGATGTGAAGACGCTTGCCCCGAACGGAGTTGTTTTGTTTAAGATTACGGCGCAGCAGGCTGCGGAAAACTTCAAGAGATGGCTCGGAGGTAAGTGGTTTGTTGCCAAGAAAGTCAAACAGAGTGCACAGGCCGATGCGTTTAAGGGTGTATATCTTCCTTATTGGACATTCGATGCAAAGACATTTTCCACATATACCGGTGAATACGGAATTGATAAGCGCGTAAAACGTGGCGATCATGAGGAAATAGTTACCGATTGGTTCAGAACAAGCGGTATGTATAATGAGAATATAGATGATGAGCTTGTTGCCGGCGGCACACAGCATGATGCCGGTATTCTTGCTCAGATTGAGCCGTTTGCGACCGCTGATAATAAGGCTTACAAGCCCGAATATCTGGCAGGATTTTCAGCAGAACGTTATTCCGTAGGCCTTGCTGAAGGCTGGGAGAGAGCCAAGAAAGCAATTCAGACACATTTGCATTCCAAGGTTTGCGGAAAGATTTCGGCGGAACATCATGCGGATAAGACGAGAAACGTTGTTTTGTCAACAAGGTACAGCGGAATTACATACAAATATTTGATGCTTCCTATCTGGATTAGCGGATTTACATACGAAGGCAAGGTATATCAGTTCATGGTAAACGGACAGACCGGTCGCGTAGGCGGAAGATATCCTGTTTCCAAACTTCGTGTATTTGTTGCTATTGTGATTGTGGCACTGATAATTGGTCTTCTTTATTTTATGATGAATAATTGAAGAATTGTTTAGAATATGGTATACTGATTCGGCTTGTTTGAAATCAGAAATACAAGTGGATATTGCAAAAGGGAGAAATAAAGCAATGAAACAGAGTAAAGCGATTGTTACGTTGATAGTGTTTGTGCTTGTAACACTTGGCTTCGGCTACATGGTTTTTTTCGGTGTAGGCGTTGATAAGACCGGTGCTGCAAGTGAGATTAGTCTTGGCCTTGATTTGGCAGGTGGTGTCAGCATTACATATCAGGCTGTCGGCGAGGAGAAACCTTCCGATGAAGATATGAGTGATACAATCTACAAGCTTCAGCAGCGTGTAGAAGGCTACAGCACGGAGGCACAGGTTTACAAAGAAGGTACAGACCGTATTAATATTGAAATTCCCGGTTTGTCGGATGCCAACTCCGTATTGGAAGAACTTGGTAAGCCCGGTTCTTTGTATTTCATCAATCAGTATGACAGTGAAGGTAATATGAACTACCAGAACGGTATGCTGACGAAGTCCATCGATGAGTTGAAAGCAGACGGTTCCATCGTTCTTGAAGGAACAGATGTTAAGGATGCTCAGGCCGGCGGTACAAAGGATGATTTGGGTAACGTTGAATATGTTGTTGAACTTACGTTGAATGATGCGGGTACGAAGAAGTTTGCGGATGCAACAACAAAGGCAGCGGTTAATCATGACACGATTATGATTTATTATGATGGTGAAGCAGTCAGCATTCCTCGCGTTCAGACTGCAATTACCGGCGGAATGGCACAGATCACCGGTATGGCTGATTACGAAGAGGCTGAAAAGCTTGCATCTACCATTCGTATCGGTGGTTTGAAGATTGAGTTGGAAGAACTTCGTTCCAACGTCGTTGGTGCACAGCTTGGTTCCGAAGCAATCGATCGTTGTTTGAAAGCCGGTGCAATCGGATTTGCGTTGATTGTAATCTTTATGATTGCGGTTTACTTTATTCCCGGCCTTGCTTCTTCTCTGGCATTGCTCTTATATGTTGTTGTAACTGTGTTCTGTCTTGATTTCTTTGATATGACACTTACCCTTCCCGGTATCGCAGGTATCGTCCTTTCAATCGGTATGGCGGTCGATGCAAACGTTATTACATTTGCACGTATTCGTGAAGAAATTGCTACAGGTAAGACAGTTCGTTCCGCGATTGATATCGGATATAAGAAAGCATTGTCGGCAATTATCGACGGTAATGTAACTACTCTTTTGGCTGCACTTGTTTTGGGTGTTATGGGTACAGGTTCCGTAAAGGGATTCGCACAGACATTGGCACTTGGTATTGTTATTTCCATGATTACGGCATTGTTCGTTACCAAAGCCCTCTTGAAAGCATTTTATGCGCTCGGTATTCAGGACGAGAAATGGTACGGCAGAGCAAAGACTTATAAGCAGGTTGATTTTCTTGGTAAGCGTAATATCTTCATGATTATTTCCGGTGTTGTTATTGCAGCTGGTATTGTTGTAATGATTATTCAGAGCAGCATGGGCAATCATGCATTGAACTTCAGCTTGGAATTCCTGGGCGGTACTTCTACGACCGTTACATTTGATCAGGAAATGGACATTGCTAAGTTGGATTCCGAAGTTGTTCCTTATATTGAGAAGATTACGGGTGACGGAAATGTTCAGGTACAGAAGGTTGCAGGAAGTAACGAAGTAATCTTCAAGACCCGCTCATTGAATGTTACCGAAAGAGAATCCTTTAATGATATGATGGAACAGCAGTTCAAGGTTCCTTCCGACAAGATTGTTGCTGAAACAATCAGTTCTACCATCAGTTCCGAAACACAGCGCGATGCAATTATCGCTGTTATCGTTGCGACTATCCTGATGCTGATTTATATCTGGTTCAGATTTAAGGATGTTCGTTTCGGTGCAAGCTCTGTGATATGTCTTGTACATGACGTTTTGGTTGTATTGGCATTTTACGCGTTTGCACGAGTATCCGTTGGTTCAACGTTTGTTGCCTGCATGTTGACAATTGTAGGTTATTCCATTAATGCAACAATCGTTATCTTCGACCGTATTCGTGAGAAACTGGCTCTTGTTAAGAGCAAAGATGAATTGGATGTTGTTGCAAATGAGAGTATTAATCAGACACTTTCAAGAAGTATATTCACTTCTCTGACAACATTTATCATGGTTGCTGTATTGTATATTCTTGGTGTCAGCTCCGTTAAGGAATTTGCACTTCCCTTGATGGTAGGTATCGTTTGCGGTACATATTCATCTATTTGTCTTGCAAGTGCTGTTTGGTATATTCTCAGAACCAAGATTGGCAAGAATCAGGAAGCATAAGATTCTTGATATTGCTATGGATTCGGAAGCATCGGAAGCTTTGTGTTGCTATGAATTCAGAAGCATGATATTTTGAATGTATATGGCAGGCCGGGCAATGCCCGGCCTATTTTTAAAGAAGGAGTAGTATATGAACAATCGACGTGATAAGCAGACCGGTTTGCGCAAATCAATTCTTTCGATCCTACTGATTTTGATGCTTGCGTTTTCCATGTGTGCATGCGGTAAGAAAGATTCCGAATCGGAACCTGTACCTGAACAATCGCAGACTGAACAGACACAGCAGACACAGAAGGAAGAACCGAGTTCGGATGAAAGTTCCGAAGCTTCTTCGGAAGATGCGCAGGATGTTACAAAAGAACCTGCGGAACCGGATGACCCCAATGCGGCATATCAGGAGTTCATGGCGAACCAGCGACCTGTATTTTCCGATAATTGGGATGTATATAATACGGAAAATTACGAAGAAACCAAATGTATATATGAGCGAAATCATGCGTATACCCTCGTGGATTTGCTTACCGAATTTACAGCTGCAATAAGTGATGAATATGAGACTGCCGAAATATCGGAAGTGACGTATTCTTTCATTGACTGTGGTTCGGACGGACACGATGAACTGGTGCTTCAAATGCAGTATTCCTATTACGGAATATATAATTTCCATCAGTTCGTAATTAAGTTGATGGATGATAATCGTTTGCAGATTATCTATGATTCCGGTTATTCGGATCGCTCATTTTCCAATATTTCACGTGCGGGATATGTCAGCCGCGGCGGTTCGGTCAGTGCAATGGAGCATATTGCAGAATACGGATATCTGAACGCGGATGGAGAATACATATTTGATTATGCTGTGTACTCTTCTTATTATGATCAGAGAATTGATGATGCTATCAATAAATTGCGTGAGGCCGATCCCAAGTTTGCCACATCTTTGGGATGTGAAAACTTCTACATGGAAGAATTCTATTTTGAGGAAGACCCGGTACGCGGATATACTTCTGATTCCAAAGATTCTTTTGTTGTATACGAAAGCTTTGATCCTGACGGAGTGGTGCAAAGTGAAGATTCTTCTTCTTTTGACCCGCTTTCGGAAGAATATAAGATTATTTCGGCTACGGGACTTAATGTACTCAGCCAAGAGGATGCCGAAGCAAAGATTGCGGAACATAGGAAATCTGTAGGTATTCCTTCGAATATCGACAAAGAGGATATTCCCGAACCTGTTATTCTTCCCCGCACTGTATGGGGGGATGCAGTTAACAGAGCAGATACGCATACCAATGACAGACTCTATGGAAACGGCAAATATTTCCTTCAGTATGATGATGTGATTTATTTCCATGCTCCGCGTGAAAGCGGTATGAACAGAACAGCTTTGTTCGGTGAATACCTTGGAACGGAATGTGGTGATACATCTCTGTATTCTTATGATTTGCTGAGCGGTGAGCTGAAGAAGATATGTGATGATCATGCGGCAGGTCCCTTGTTTGTATCAGGTTCTTACCTGACCTATGTTAATTATACAGATGGTGAAGAAGATTATTACGAGCCGGTCATTCGTATGATTGATCTGTATGATTTAAAGAGCATACGTGATTCCGAAACAGGATACACTTTTGTGGCTGCGGATGAAAACGGAAGATACGGTCTTGTATGCCGTTATGATAAGGTCTTTATGGATACTTATTTCTCCGTTGTAAATAATGGATTTTTGCAGTTTAAATTTAACCTGCCCGGTTATGTTACACCTGTCGGAATTGCCGACCAGTTTTTCTTCTATATTGCGGAGGGAGATCAGTTCTCCAGAAGTCCGTATCATTTGATGCAGTATAATCTGGAGACCGGCCGTTCATCCGATCTCGGTGGTATGCCCGTGTTTGAAATAGATGAAGAAGTACCCGGACTTGTTGATCAGTTTTTGTATCAAAACGGTACGATATATTTCTCGTATGCGCTTTATGAAGGAACGGGTCATATGTTTACCGGTGCAATTTATTGCAGTGCTCCGATTGACGGAACAGAGGTAACTACCATAGAAACTTGTGGCGGAGATGAGAATACTTCCGAATCACCGGCATTTGCCGTCAAAGACGGTGAACTTAAATTGGTTGACGGTGTTCCGAATACCGCCGGCGCTGATTATGAAACAGGTGCCCTTTCCGTATATGATGATTCCGGATTCGCTGTTAAGTATGCCTTTGGTTATGGATATGAATCAGATGAATACGGTGATCATGTGGTTGATTCCGAAATTGTTGAATATATCGGCGATGTGATTTTTGTTGTTCGAAATGACAGTACGCATGTTCCGTCGGACGATATCGGATGGAGATATGCATACAAACGTAATCGTACGGATATCGTTATTGTGGATCCCAAGACGCGAGAAGAATACACATTGATGACCGTGAAGTGAGTGCGGTGTGGCGGGGTGGACCCTTGGGCGGGTGGCGGTGGACCCTTGGTGGGTGGCGGTGGACCCTTGGGGACGGGGTTAGGG
>JAZLJS010000021.1:0-1094 GCA_045617945.1 Lachnospiraceae bacterium | reverse complement strand
CATTCGTAAAAAGTCAGTTGATGAATGTGGAACTAAATCTTGAAAGCGACTTGCTGTCGTTCAATTTGCCCGATGATTCTCTGTCTTTTGAGATGGACAATGTTGATGGCGAATGGAATCCCGATAACCCCACGGGTGATTATGCGAAGCTACTTGATATGACGAAGGTAGTGTTGAGTGCAGGCTTTGCGACAATACCGAGCGGAATTTATCCGAGTTCAAGCCTATATCCGAGCAACAGTTTATATCCGAGAAGCGACAGTTATGCAGACATCGAATGGAAGAAAATAGCTACGATGTATATAGCCGAGCGAGATACACCGCAAAACGGTATTACGGCAACATTTACTGCAAGGAACATACTTGCGTTTATGGCGAGAAAGTTTGACGCAAGTAAGATTACTGGGTATAGCTTTGGAAACAGTATATCGCTTATGGACTTGATAAACGAAGCAACAGAGCAAGCGGATGTTCAAGTCAATGTTAGTTACAGGGTGGATTCAACACTTGAAAACATAAATGTGGTTATCCCGTATAGCGAGCAGACCGTTGAGGGCGTGACCGAATACAAGTACGATTTCGACTATTCTTGTGCCGAGGTAATTCAGCTATGTGCAAACGCAGGGCATTGTATGATTCGGTGTGATGAGGACGGGATAATCAATATTGAGAAAGTCAATGAAGAATTATCTGATTATTACATCGACCAATTTGTAAGTTATCAAAACTCGGAGTACAATGCACAGCCCGTCTTGCTGAATGTAATTGTAAATGATACTTGGAACTATCTCATTCCCGATGTTGAGAATGGCGAGATGCAGAGTATAAGCAATCCGCTGATACAAGATGTGTCGAGGGCATTGGAATGTGGTCAATGGGTCAATACCGTAATGGGTAAGCGTAAAGTCGGTGACGAATATACAAACGGGGCAACCATAAGCGGTGAATACCGTGCAGACATACGGCTTCAGCCAAACGATGTAATAACAAACAGAAATAAATACGCAACAAACAGAGTAAGTATATCGAGGGTGCATTATACATATTCGGGTGCTTGGCACGGAGAATACGAAGGTCGAGTTACGAGAAGTGTT
>JAZLJS010000020.1:0-1567 GCA_045617945.1 Lachnospiraceae bacterium | reverse complement strand
TTTGGCATCGATGAGTACGCCGGAATCATCGATAGCACCAAAGGTGTTCCAAACGTCAGGAGGGTTAATAAAATAGTTAGTTTACACATGATATCTTATTTTTCAATACATTCCGGGTGAAGCAAGAAGTCTAACAGGCCGATAATGAGCACGCCTTGTTCGTTGTACCAAGGCAACACATCATTCTTCTGAATCAATATTTTCTTGAAAGAATCGCCGATTGCCATAAACGATTGCTGTTCCTGCTCTATCTTCTCGCGGTCGGGCAGATCCCAAGCCGACTGGATATAGTAACGCAAACTGCCCTTGTTGGCGACGAAATCCACTTCCAACTGCTTACGTATAGGCCTGCCGTTCTCCGACACATTCACTTCCACCACGCCGACATCCACAGCAAACCCGCGAATCAGCAACTCATTGTAGATGACATTTTCCATAATGTGGTTTTCCTCCTGTTGGCGGAAGTTGATGCGGGCGTTTCTCAAACCAATATCCGTGAAATAGTATTTCTGAGGAGTACTGATGTATTTGCGCCCTTTGATGTCATAACGCACGGCTTGGTCGATGAGGAAAGAATCCTGCAAATAGTCCAAATATTTCTCTATGGTATTTTGAGAAACAGACTTGTTCTTGACAGTTTTTATGGTGTTGGCGATACGCAGCGGATTAAGCAGGCTGCCAATATCAGAAGCCACAATATCGGTTACATTAGCCAATTCATTATCAGCCCGCAACCGATATCGTGCGACAATGTCTTTAAGATAGACCTTACGAAACAGGTCTTTAAGATATTGCTGTTTGGCGGCGGCTGTGGTCCGTTGCAAAACCAACGGCATTCCACCATACCTGCAATATTCGTCCCACGCGCTATGTTTGTCCCCGTCATATACGGAACAGAATTCCGAGAACGACAGAGGGTGGACATTTATCTCGTCGCCTCGGTCGCCAAATTCGGTGGCGATGTCAGATGACAGAAATTTAGAGTTGCTTCCGGTAACATACACATCTATATTCGGAATATGCAGAAAACCGTTAAGAACATCGACAAAATCCTCGGTTTTTTGTATTTCGTCGAGCAACACATAATATTGACCTGAAGAAGCAATCCGCTTTGTCACATAATCATACAAGGCATCCGCCTGCCGATATTGACGGTTCCTGAAATCATCCAACGCCAAGGCAATAATGTGATCTCGCGGAACATCGTGTTCCATCAGATAGCGTACAAATAGGGTGAACAGCAAATAGGACTTACCAGAACGACGCAATCCAGTTATGATTTTTACCTGTCTATTCCATTGTTTTTCAATCAGTTGATTAAGATATACATCCCTGCGAATTTCTTTCATACGTACTCGCTTACTGAAAATTTTTGCAAAATTACACTATTTTTTTCATATCTGTAATAAAATCGGGGAAATATTTCTGTTGTTCTTAGCCGTTAGCCATTAGCAGTTTAAAGTTTAATGTTTAATGTTTAATGTTTAATGTTTAATGTTTGACAATTGGATGATTTGACAATTTGACTTTCTTTTACTTTCTCGATTTTCGACCTTCGACCCTTGAC
>JAZLJS010000019.1:0-1618 GCA_045617945.1 Lachnospiraceae bacterium | reverse complement strand
CTCATATTCCGCGGTATAAGTACGAGTTTCTGTATTTTCAAACACTATTTCTGTGCCCGCCTCAACAAGAGTCGAATTATATTTCCATCCCTTGAATTTTGTGAAAGCAGGAGCAGTCGGAGCATCGGGAAGAGTTACTTTGCTTCCTTTTTTGCTATATGACTTATTAGTCGAATCATATGCCCAATCAGCCACTGCAGCCGAACCTTCAGGGTAAGTTCCTCCATTAGGGTTTATTGTTACTGTGGATAGTCCTGATAAATATAGCTTTTTGTCTGATTTTTTATAATATATGCCGTAGCCATTATTATCCGCAGAAAAATAAGACGAATAATCAGTATCATTTGCATTACATATTGCTATTGACGCCGAAGAAGCTGTCACCCCAACCGACATTTCTATTGTAGGCGCATCATTACCACTTGCTATTGTAATCGTTTCGTTTGGATAAAGATAAAGATTAGCCGCGTGACCATTTATGGTATTATCAACAATCTTTGCACTACCGCCAACGGTAGCTGTTACTGTATTATTGATTGCAATAGCACAATCCTCTGGACATTCCGATGTATTACCACTAATCTCACCACCGGTCATAATAAACCGACCGTTATAACACAATACTGCGCTACCCAGATATTTTCCTGCCGTGATATTGCCTGCGTGATTTCGTGTGATTTTTCCTCCGGTCATATTGAATTCACAATATGTACCATCAATTTGAACTGCACTTCCGTTACTGTATGGCGCATAGTTATCGGAAATCATTCCGCCTTTAAAATAGAACTTTCCACCATTTTTGGCATCTACTCCACCGCCGCAATTATTAGTTGCATTACCGCATATAGTTCCGCCATTCATAGTGAATTCACTTCCATTTAAGTAAATGGTTCCTCCTATGCCGCCACCACCATCACCATATGTTTTGTTTCCAACAACATTTCCGGCATTCATAACCAAGGTGCCCTCAACCCAGAGTGCACTACCTCTATTATTATTTTTGTTTCCGCCGGTAATAGCCCCTCCCGGTAGTTTAATAACCGTAGAGCCGCTATTTAGCGTAGCATTTGACATGTTCTCATATTCTACCGCATCCCCATCATATGTATCCCCAATATATGTCCAAGGTGAAGTTTTATTATAGGTATAATATTGCGCCCTTGATAAATTGTTGTCTTCCAACGTTAATTGAGCTCCGGAAGGAATAGTAATAACTCCCATAATGCCGTTTGCATTGATAATGTGTCCGTTCAAATCAAGAATCTTATTACCGGAAACGCTTAATGAGCTATCGCCTGACGTAGCTGTAAAGTCTGACAAGAGTGTTATCTTATAACCATCCGCTGTTTGTTCGACATCAAATCCGCCTGCCAAAGCTGATGGAGTTACAGCCGACAATGCATAGTTAAGTGCAGTCCACCCTTTCGTTAATTCCAAGTAATTAGTATTATGCGCCACAACGTACGCACTGTTGTCAGAGAAGAAATACTTGGCATCGTTTGCCGACGCAGTATTCGTCGTAAATGTACCCGTAGTTGTTTCCATCGTTACTCCGACAGACATTGTTGTAGGTGCTTCATTGCCCGTACCAATCGAAATTAACTTACCTGAATCGAGA
>JAZLJS010000018.1:0-89748 GCA_045617945.1 Lachnospiraceae bacterium | reverse complement strand
ACAAACAAGGATACTGAAAGATAGTTTTTGGATAGGTCCACCCGCCACAGCCCAATTCACGGCACAAAAAAGGAACCCATTCCTGAGTTCCTTTAGCAGCGCTACAAGGATTCGAACCTTGAAATGACGGAGTCAGAGTCCGTTGCCTTACCATTTGGCGACAGCGCTATATATGTTACTGAATCAACCAGCGAATGATATTGTACAACAAGAAAGCGCAAAATGCAAGGAGATTTTATGAAATAATCCGTCGATATATCGCAAATATTTGCCGAACTTACGAAATAATGAGATTACGGCCGCCTTCCTTGCCTCGGTACAGCTTGGCATCGGCATCCGAAATCATTTCTTCAACCGTTTTATCTTTGGAAAAAGTGGTAACACCAAATGTCATAGTTATATGGAAAATGGAGTCGCCGGATATAAATGATTCGGATTTAACTCGTTCCGTTAATCGATTAATAAGCGTCAACGAATCTTCCATGTTCAATTCAAAACCCAAAATGAATTCTTCACCGCCCCAACGGATTGCAACGGCATCTTCACCGCAAATATTCTTAAACAATCGGGAAATTGTCATTAAGACCTGATCGCCCATATCATGACCATATGTATCATTTATCGCCTTAAAGAAGTCGACATCACACATAGCCAACGTAAACTCATCGCCTGATATTGCCTTTTCATACAATTTATTCAAATATGATGAACCCATACGACGATTATACAATCCTGTCAATGCATCTCGTCCGATAATCGTTTTTAACTGATTGCCTGCCTCTACGGCATATCGGCCCAAATCACCGATTTCATCTTTTCGAGCTAATACTTCTTCGGAGAGTTGTTCATCCATAGATTGGTTAATAACAAAATTACCAAGATATTCGCGTACTTTTCCAAGCGCCTGTGCAATCTGACTCGCAAAACCGAGGGCATACACAGCCATAATAATTACGATAAAAATCATCAAAGCAATCATCTGGTAATAGAACGAACGAAGCGTTCGCTGGAACTCACGATTACTTAATCCGGCAAATACCATTCCGCATACCGTATCATGATCATACAGCGGCATATAGACACCATAATAATGCTCGCCATTAATCATTATGCTGGAAGAACTAAATATATCACCGTCATACACAGCAGAAAGGACGCGCTCGTCCGTCTGCTTTGTTCCAACGATCCGATAACCTTCCGCATTGGTTATGGTTGTCATTACTCGTGTCTCACCAAAGAAAATGGTTACTTCCGCACCAAAATTGGTTCCAAAGTCATCCAGAATCTGCGTATCATCGGAAATGTCCGTACCATCGCAATAGAAACGACCTTTTGCATCCATATAATAGTTTGCCGGATACTTCTTGATAAATTCTTCCCTAACCTGAGTACACACTCCATTTAATGTCGAAAAAACTTCCGACTCATGAGCACTGTCAAGTGTCGTAATTCCGATAATGGCAAACAGAAATCCCAAAATAGCGCAAGGAACTACCGCCAACTTAATCAATGTATATTTTAGTTTCGTATTCGATCTGCTCAACGCAAATGCCTTTCTCGGTCAAAAGCGTGCGCCGTAAGGCACACATCAAAAAACTGCCACGGTAAATACCGTGGCAGTTACACATCACCAAAACACATGACTACCTATGACTATACCCATATATCCGGAACTGATATTTCTGAAATGTGTTGCAGTTCCAATATAACTGGTACCCGCCATAGCGTCTTCCGCTGCTTGAATGCATATAGCCTTCGGTCCTGCTGCATATACCGCAGCAACTTTACCGGAACCTGCAGGACCAAACTGACCTTTCGCATATATTACGGAATAAATCGAAGTACCGTATCTTCCCGTACGTAAACGGTTCATAACAACTGTTCCGACGGATACCTGTCCTTCATAAGGCTGATTTCCGGCTTCACATTGAATCAACGCTGCAAGAAGCAGTACATCATTAATATCACCGTCAATGGCACCATTATTGGTAAGTGTAGTTTCTGTTGTTCGACCGGCCGCAACTTCAGCTTTCTTCGCTTCGGCAGCAGCGGCTTCTCTTGCCTTCTTCTCTTCTTCTTCACGAGCCCGGATGGATTCCATCGTTTCGCCCGTTCCGAGAGCATCGGCAATTGAAACATATCCCGCGGAAACATATCCCACATCACCGTCGGAATACTGAACCTTTACCCAATCTCCCAATTCTTCAACCGCTTCAATCTGTTCGCCCTCAGCCAGAAGACTCAGTATCGTAGCGTCCGCATTGGGTTCCTTACGAATACGCAAACAACTTGTTTTGGATGTTGCTGTCATTTCGACAACCGATTTCGCCAAATCTACGGCACTCTGACCAAATAATAAGTAATCATTACAAATCCATCCGGTCAAATCTCCCGTAGCGACTTTCGTCCATCCTTCCGTACTGTCCAATATCATTCCACCGCATTCGGAATAAAATTTCCCGACAAGTTCCGCGTCTTCCGATGCTTCACTGCGCACATTAACTGCTTCGTGAACATTGGCCATTACAAGCTTATCATAAGGAATACCTGCCACTTCTCCGGTAAGTTTTTCCTGCTCTTCATATGTAGTTGTAGTATCAGAGTTTGCTTCTTCCTTCGAATCAGGCGAAACCGTAATTGCAATATTCGCATTCTCGGGTACATTCGAAGTACTGTTTCCCTTCAAAGAAACATCTGATAATTCCCCATTTTCGAAAGTATCGGCAATACCGACCTGAGGTTCCCCCAAAGCCTTCGCCGCACCGGCAGAAATATGTAACCCACCGGCATATACTTCCTGCATACTCCCCAATGTCAGAAACAGCGAAATAATTGCTATCGCTGCCCAACGAGTATGCATTTTTCCAAACATGGATTACTCCTTTACACTGTAAATATCAAATAATCAAAGTGTAATATACACAACACTCCTCATATTATACAAGTTTATACATTTTAACAAAAATGTAACAAAATGTCAAGTTATGTAAATTACAGTTGCCTCGATTTATCCGCACACACACGCATTGCATCAATAACAGAAGCACGGAATCCTTCCTGCTCCAGAACCGCTACTGCTTCAATCGTCGTACCTGCGGGTGAGCAAACCATGTCCTTCAATTCACCGGGATGTTTTCCCGTATCCAGCACCATTTTGGCACTTCCGTAAACAGCCTGTGCAGCCATCTCATAAGCCGTCTTTCTGGGCATTCCCTCTGCAACCGCCGCATCTGCCATCGCTTCAATCAGCATGAATACATATGCCGGAGAACTTCCCGATACGGCAACAACTGCGTCCATCTGACTTTCCTGCAGGGAAAATGCTCGTCCGAAGCTGTTCAGAAGCTGCATCACCTGAGCAAACTCTGCATCCGTCACATATTCATTATGGCATACACCTGTGCATCCTTCACCGACAAGCGCCGGCGTATTGGGCATAATACGCACGATCTTCTGATTCGAAACAAGGCGATCTGCCAAAAATGCCAATGTTTTGCCCGGTGCAATGGATATAACAATCTGATTCGGGGATAAAGCTTCTTTCAACCCCTTCAGAACAGTTTCATATACCTGCGGCTTAACAGCCAAAATCACAATATCCGCGCCTTTTACTGCCGCGCAGTTATCCGTTCCCGCCGTAATACCGAATGTATCCGCTGCCTTCTGCGCCTGCGCACCGCTATAATCGGCTCCGCTGATATCTTGTGCCGTTGCCAATCCGGCCTTGATAATTCCTCCAATCATTGCCGTTGCCATATTTCCTAAACCAATTACCGCAATCTTCATATCGATCCTCCCAATCTTTACACATTTTAATATCAATCTTTACTCAATTTATTATCAACAAATATTACTGTTTCATACTGTCGCGTGTCGCTTCATACATCATAAGAGCCGCTGCAACAGCAGCATTGAGCGATTCCACCGAACCCGCCATGGGAATAAGCACTGTATGATTTGCGCATGAGATGGCCCGATCACTAAGACCGTTTCCCTCATTGCCGATCATTATCGCACATCGTTCACCATACGAAATATCCGAAAATCGTTTTGTCGCAGACAAAGCCGCCGCATAAATATCAATGTCGCGAGCCCGCAAATCATCAAGCGCCGCATACAGATCATCCACATAAAAGATCGGCAATCGGTATATCGTTCCCATCGTTGAACGAATAACCTTTGGATTAAATACATCCGCCGTTCCCCGATCTGCCAAAACCGCATCAAATCCGGCGCCTTCCGAAGTTCTGAGCATTGTACCGAGATTTCCCGGGTCCTGTATACTCTCCAATACAAGAATGCGAAGCGCTCCTGTTTCGTGTTCCGATAAAAAGTCACCAAATGCCTGGGCGGATGACTTTACGAGAGTAAGTATTCCCTGCGGTGTAACCGTTTCGGAAATCTTATTAAAAATATCATCAGATACCGTTTCATAATCAACTTGCGAAAGCTTCTCGTAAACCTTCTGTAAACGCTCATCTCTTGCAGATAAATTGTCTGTTGATGACGCCATAACAGACAGCTTCGTAAGAAAGCTGTCTGCCACATAAATCTCATATATTCGATCCATCGGAGCTTCCAGAAACAGTTTCACGCCTTCCGTTACGAAAACTCCCTGTTGTCTTCGCTCTTTGGCGGAAGATAACAGTTTATTCAGATTCTTAATTCTGCTATTTGATACCGAAGAAATCATTTCGCTTATACTCCTGTATCAATTAAATCGCCAGCGCGCGGCTTACCTGGTATTCATATTCCGAAATATGTTTCTCCATTGCCAGCGCTTCATCAATATCATAATCCACCCATTCACCGTGACGATATCCGACAACACGTTTTGTCTTGCCCTCGCACAGCAAGTCTACCGCATACGCACCAAGCATGGATGCATAATAACGATCCATACAAGTCGGAGAACCGCCTCGCTGCATGTGCCCCAAGATTGTCGCTCTCGTCTCCAATCCTGTAGCAGCCTCAATACGGCGAGCCATGGATGTTGAATGGCCGATACCTTCCGCATTGATAATAATATGATGTGTCTTGCCCTTCTTACGGTTCTTAATAATATTATTAATAATATCCTGCTCAACAAACTGATATTTCTCGGGAATCAAAATATCTTCGGCACCGTTTGCCACACCGCACCACAACGCAATATATCCTGCATTTCTGCCCATAACCTCAATAATACTGCATCGTTCATGAGATGAGGATGTATCACGTACCTTATCGATTGCCTGCATTGCGGTATTAACAGCCGTATCAAATCCGATCGTGTAATCCGTACTGGCAATGTCCAAATCGATTGTTGCGGGAACACCGATCGCATTAATTCCGAGAGCCGCCAGCTTCTGTGCGCCTCTGTATGTTCCGTCACCGCCGATTACAACCAAACCGTCAATTCCGTACTTTTCGCAAATAGCGGCGCCTTTTTCCTGTCCTGCTGCCGTCACGAATTCCTCACAACGTGCCGTACGAAGAATCGTTCCGCCTCGCTGAATGGAATCCGACACATCTCTCGGAGACATATCTTTGATATCCTCTTCCAGCAAGCCGCGATATCCTCGCTGAATTCCCTTTACCTGTTTACCCGCAGAAATAGCTTTGCGAACTACCGCACGAATAGCAGCATTCATTCCGGGGGCATCTCCACCGCTTGTTAATACTCCGATTGTATTCACTTCTTTTGCCATACTGTTCACATTCCGTTTATACGGAATCGCTCCTTTCCGACAGGTCCGTTATCCCAGCTTAACACTATCCTCGCCGAACAATTCCCGCAGGCGCGCCAAAAGTTCATCGTCTGCTTTCACGCTTTGATTCTTCGGCAAATTCTTAATCTCTTTTGTCTCTTCTACATAAATGCTGATCTCATCTTTTCCATCAGATGATGCAATTGCATTGTACAACTCTTGCTGTCGCTGTGTAAATACTTCACGCGAAGGAAACTTAATCCATAGCTTTCTTGGCATTTCCGAGAAAGGAATGATTTTGTCGCAGACAAGCTTCGCATCCTTGTCCTCTTCGGCACTTACCCTTCCGATAACAAACAGTTTACTGCCTTCCGTAAGGTACGCTGCGTTCTTCTCGTAATCATTCGGCCAAATAATAACTTCGACCTGTCCAAGCAAATCTTCCACCGACAGAAACGCCATCGTTTTGTTGTTCTTGGTATATTTAACGGTCTTGCTCTCAATAAGGCCGCCGATAACGACTTTCTGCCCATCCGCAAGCTTGCACTGCCCGCTTTCTTCTTCCAGGACAAAGTCAGACGTCGTTGCGGTTATATTCTTGCGCCACAGGGCTTCGTAATCCTGAAGCGGATGTCCCGATACGTATATTCCGAGCACTTCCTTTTCAAACGCCAGCTTCTCTTCATTCGAGAATTCACCGATATTGGCCGGAAGTTCTTCCATGTAATCGTTCTTGGAATCCTCATCGGCAAAGTCAAACAGCGACATTTGTCCGGCAATACTGTGTTTCTTGTCCGTCGCTGCGGAATCCATAATGGGAATATATATACTCATAAGCTGCTTTCTGGTTCCCTCAAAGCAGTCAAAAGCACCGGCTTTGATGAAATTTTCCACAACGCGCTTATTGATAGTCTCCCTTCCCGACATTCGGGTTATAAAGTCAGTCAGGCTGCGGAATTCACCACCGATACTTCGTTCCTCTTCCACCGAAGCAATCACCGGCCAGCCGACACCTTTTATAGATGCAAGTCCATACAGAATCTTATCACCCGAAACACTGAACCCGGCAACTCCTCTGTTGATATCCGGCGGCAAAATCTCAATTCCCATGACTTTGCACGAATAAATATATTCGGATACTTTATTACCGTTATCAATAACGGAAGTCATCAGAGCAGCCATGAATTCTACAGGATAGTAGTATTTCAAATAAGCCGTCTGGTAGGCAACTACCGCATAGGCCGCCGCATGTGATTTGTTAAATGCATACTTGGCGAAGTCCATCATATCGTCATAAATCTTATTGGCTACCTTCTCGGATATTCCTTTGGATACGCACCCCGGAACATTTTCTTCGGAATTACCGTATACAAAGTTCTGACGCTCCTTTTCCATAACCGACTGCTTTTTCTTGGACATGGCACGGCGAACCAAATCCGATCGGCCATATGTATATCCACCCAATTCACGCACAATTTGCATAACCTGTTCCTGATATACAATACATCCATACGTAGGTTCCAGAATGGGCTGCAGCTCCTTGCAATCGTATTGAATATCTTCCTTGCGTGAATTCTTACCGCGAATATATTGCGGTATAAAATCCATCGGACCGGGGCGATACAGAGAAATACCGGCAATAACATCCTCCATGCTCTGCGGCTTTAATTCCTTCATGAAGTTCTTCATTCCGGCGCTTTCCAGCTGGAATATACCATCGCACTTACCGGTAGAAATATATTGATAAACAGCAGGGTCGGCATAATTAATATGATCAATATCAATATCCATTCCCGTATTTTCTCTGACAAAGCGTACCGCATTCTGAATAACCGTGAGTGTACGAAGACCCAAAAAGTCCATTTTCAGAAGGCCCAATTCCTCCAGGGTCGGTGCAACGAATTGCGTAACAATCGAACCGTCCGAACCGCGCGCAAGCGGAACAAACTCATCGGCCGCCAAAGGGCAGATAACAACGCCGGCCGCATGCATCGACGAATGTCTCGGAAGACCTTCCAGACGCATACACATATCTATCAGAGTGTGCACCTGCTCGTCAGAATCATACATTTCCTTCAGCTCACGGCTCATCTCCAAAGCCTTCTCCAATGTAATATTCAGTTCATTGGGAACAGCCTTTGCAATCTTATCGGCATAAGCATAAGGCAGATCCATTACACGTGCCACATCTCGAATAACGCCTTTTGCCTGCAAAGTTCCAAATGTAACAATCTGTACTACCTTTTCCTTGCCATACTTATCAACAACATAATCAATAACGTCCTGACGATGTTCGAAACAGAAATCCACGTCAATATCGGGCATGGTTACACGTTCCGGATTCAGGAAACGCTCAAACAGAAGCTGGTATCGAATCGGATCGATATTGGTAATCTCAAGGCAATACGAAACAATACTTCCTGCGGCACTTCCTCGACCCGGACCAACCGCAATGCCACCCTGTTTCGCATGATGAATAAAATCCCATACAATCAAAAAGTAATCAACAAACCCCATATTATGAATGGTATTCAATTCATATTCCAATCGATCGGTCAAATCCTGTCCGTGCTCGGGATATCTCTTTTCCAACCCTTCAAAGCAAAGCGCTCGCAAATATGTCCAGGAATTGTAACCTTCGGGAACTTCAAAATGCGGCAGTTTGTGATCACCGAACGTAAACGAAACATGACATCGGTCTGCGATCTTCTGCGTATTCTCCACAGCCTGCAAAGCATACGGAAACAGCGAACGCATTTCCTCTTCGCTCTTTACATAGTATTGGCCGCCTTCATATCGCAAACGGTCTTCATCCGAAATCTTCTTGCCGGTCTGAATACACAGCAAGATATCATGCGCCTGTACATCCGTTGAATACGTATAATGCACATCATTCGTGGCAACAAGCTCGATTCCGGTTTCCTTGCTCATACGAAGCAACGCCGAATTGACCGTTCTCTGCTCGGGAATGCCGTGATCCTGCAATTCCAAAAAGAAATTGCCGTCACCAAAGATATCACGATATTTCAACGCCGCTTTCTTGGCTTCGTCATACAAACCCTTTTGAATATATCGTGACACTTCACCCTGCAAACATGCGGAGCAGGCAATAATTCCCTCATGATACTGTCGCAAAACTTCGGCATCCACACGCGGTTTGTAATAAAAGCCTTCCGTAAATCCTTTGCTGACGATCTTGATCAGATTCTGATATCCTTCATTGTTCTCCGCCAAGAGAATCAAATGATAGTAACGATCCTCACCGCCACTTAATTCCCTGTCAAATCGGGAATTCGGTGCTACATACACTTCACAGCCGATGATTGGATTAATTCCGGCATCCATTGCTGCACGATAAAAGTCAATCACGCCGTACATAACACCGTGATCGGTAATTGCCGCAGCATTCATACCCAATTCTTTAACATACTTCACATACTCTTTGATTTTGTTGGAACCGTCCAACAACGAGTACTCCGTATGGCTGTGCAAGTGAACAAATGACATAAACTACCTCAATATCAATTTACGCTTCAAACGCAACATAAGGGGGCAAGATCTGCCCCCTTCAAAAAACTTATCTCTGACCCTTATCGTATGGAATACCTTCCGCTTTCGGCGCACGCGAATGCTTCGAAGTAAGCGCAAGAACCAACAGAGAAATAACGTACGGCATCATGTTATAAACCGTAGAACTAACCTCCAAGGAAGACAGTAAAGAAATACCGGAATATACGTTGGACAAGGCTCTGAAACAACCGAACAGCAATGCAGCAGCTGCAATACGAAGCGGTTTCCACTGACCGAAAATCATTACCGCTAAAGCCAAGAAACCGAATCCGGCAACACCGTTTTCAAACTTCCACTCCGAAACACCTGCGGTAATATATACGATTCCACCGATTCCGGCAAGTGCACCGGATATCAGCACACCGGCATAACGCATGCGAATAACATTAATACCGACAGAATCGGCAGCCTGCGGATGTTCACCGCATGCCATCAGACGAAGACCGAATTTGGTCTTATACAGAACAATGTATGCCACCAAAAGTAAAATCAAGGTAATAATCATAAAATAGTTCAGCTGGAAGTTTCCGATATTGAACAGGAATGCTTTCTTGGAATCAATATACTGAACATTACTGGATACATCATCCGGATTGGCGGAAGTGTTAATTGCCTTAACAATAACTGTTGCGGCAGCCGTACCAAGCATATTCATTGCCGTACCGACAATTGTCTGATCTGCTTTGAAATTGATGGAAGCAACAGCCAACAGCAGAGAATAAATAACACCGACAACAACAGCAACGATAATTGTAACGAAGATAATGGCCGGAGCACTTGCACCTGTCATATATTTCATCGTCAGGGCACCACCCATGGCACCCATAACCATGGTTCCTTCCAAACCAAGGTTAATAACACCCGAATGTTCGGAGAAACATCCACCAAGTGCAACAAGAATAAGAACCGAAGCATATAAAAGTGTGTACTGAATTAATAATGTCATTACTTTCTGCCTCCTTCCTCATTCTCTGCGGCATTTTCGCCATCAGGTTGTTTAGGCGGCGTCTTATCAAATGCCTCTTCACTTTTTCTGATTCGTGAATCCATAAAGTATTTCATAAATCCAACAAAACCGCACAGATAAATAATAATGGATGAAATCAAATCGGAAATCTGAGAGCAATACATCGTCTTGTCAACATAAGCACCGCCTTCGGTAATATGCTGAATAAAGAACGAAGCAAAAATGGAACCGATCGGATGAAGTCCGCCCAAAAATGCAGCCGCAATACCGTTAAATCCCATTGCCGGAACAGAAGACGCCGTTACGGACCACTGTTCGTATCCGGACAGGTAGAACATTCCGGCACCCAAGCCTGCCAGAACACCACCAATCATAAGAGTAACGATTGTGTTACGTTTCTCGGCCATACCGCAATACTTTGCAGCATTTTTATTAAGGCCGGTAGCACGAAGTTCATATCCGAATTTGGTCTTCTCCAAAAGAACCCAGATCAGAACCGCAAATACGATCGACAAAGGAATGGCAATCGTAACATACTGGTTATTGCTGAATACTTTGTCGAGTCCCAACTTAGGCATCAATGCCGAACGATTGGTATTTGCAACTATTTTGGTATAATGCGATGTTTCCTCTTTAACACAGGTAAGCATGCTGTTCATTGCGTAAAGAGCAATCCAGTTCAGCATAATGCCGGAAATTACTTCATTCACGTTGCAGTATGATTTGAGGAATCCGGAAATTGCACCCAAAACAGCGCCACCGATGCATGCGGCTATAAGGCATAAATACCAGGGAAGCTGCAACCACAGACCGCAATACAATGCCAATCCTGCTCCTACCGCATACTGTCCTGCGGCTCCGATATTGAACAGACCCACCTTATAAGCAAACAGTACCGACAATGAACACATCAAAAGGGGTGCTGACTTAACAAGTGTTGAACCAAAATATTTCAACGCTGCCGAACCCGAAGGATACTTCAGGAAATTCTTGATAATAACGAGAATTGCCTTACCTGCGCCGGCCGGATTAATACACAACAGAACAATGAATCCGATAAAAAGGCCCAGAACAATACAAATCAAAGATGCCAAAAACGTTTGAACAGCCGAGTTCTTTAATAAATGATTAATTTTCTTATTCATTCTTACTTCCCTCCTTATCCATTCGTTTTGCACCGGACATGTACAGTCCCAATTCTTCCACCGTCGTCGTCTTCGGATCAAGTTCTCCGACAATTTCGCCCTCGTACATTACAAGAATACGATCGGACACCGACATAACCTCTTCCAATTCCAGTGAAACAAGAAGAACCGCTCTGCCCGCATCGCGCTGAGCAACCAATTGTTTGTGAATATACTCAATCGCACCGACATCCAAACCTCTTGTGGGCTGTACCGCAACCAAAAGCTGCGGATCCTTATCTATTTCACGGGCAATAATTGCTTTCTGCTGATTACCGCCGGACATGGAACGTGCAATTGTGGAAGCTCCCTGACCGGAACGCACATCATATTGTTCAATCAAACGTTCCGCATAACTGCGAATGTTATCTTTCTTAAGGAATCCCGCTTTGGAAGTAAAGTCCGGTTCGAAGTATCTTTGCAAAACCATGTTATAGTCCAAAGCATAATCCAATACCAAACCGTGTTTATGACGGTCCTCGGGAATATGGCTCATTCCGTTTTCGTTACGGAATCTGATCGGTGCCTTCGTAATATCTTTGCCGCACAGAGAAATTTTGCCGGAAACAACCGGTTCCAGTCCCGTCAGGCCATATACCAGTTCGGTTTGTCCGTTTCCGTCGATACCTGCGATACAAACAATCTCGCCTGCCTTAACGTCAAAGGAAACATCCTTTACAGCATTGTTTGCATGCATTTTGGAAGCAACCGTCATATGCGATACATCCAAAATCTTCTCGCCCGGATGACTTTCGCTCTTAGCGACAACAAACTCAACATCACGACCGACCATCATTCGCGACAATTCTTCCTTCGTCGTATCGGCTACATTTACTGTTCCGATATATTTGCCTTTACGCAAAACAGAGCATCTGTCGGCAACTGTCATAATCTCATTCAGTTTATGTGAAATGAACAGAATCGATTTGCCTTCCTGCGCAAGATTCTTCATAATGCGCATCAGTTCATCGATTTCCTGCGGTGTCAAAACCGCAGTAGGTTCATCAAAAATCAAAATCTCGTTTTCACGGTACAGCATCTTCAAAATCTCTGTTCTCTGCTGCATACCTACCGTGATATCTTCGATCAAGGCATCCGGGTCAACATCCAAACCATATTTCTCCGACAATTCCTTAACCTTCTGTCTTGCTTCGGATTTCTTCAAAAAGCCGGCCTTACTCGGCTCAACACCGAGGATAATATTATCCAGCACGGAAAAGCATTCAACCAATTTGAAATGTTGATGTACCATACCGATTCCCAGATCATTTGCATCATTGGGATCCTTAATCTCGACCGGTTTCCCATCTTTAAGAATCTGTCCTTTTTCCGGTTTGTACAAACCAAAAAGAACACTCATCAATGTTGACTTTCCGGCACCGTTCTCTCCCAAAAGGGCATGAATCTCTCCCTTTTTAAGGCGAATGGTAATATCATCGTTCGCAATAATACCCGGAAATTCTTTCGTAATATTCAGCATTTCAATTGCATATTCCGAAGCCATATAATCCACCTTTCCTATAAAGAAATATAGCGGGAGCATACTGCTCCCGCTACACAAAAGACAAAGCAAAAACTACTTAATGTTACCCTGATCATCAACAGTAACAGCAGATGTAGCAGGCATAGCAGATGTATCGTTGGAAACCGTAACGGCACCGGAGAACATATCAGCTACAAGAGCCTTATAGTCATCAACTGAGAAACCATCAGCAAACTGTGTAGATGTCATAGGAATCTGGCAGTAGTTTGCTTCCGGATCTGTTCCGGATACAAGACCAAGTGTTACGATCTTGCCGGCATATTTGTCCCAAGCGTTGTTGTTAACAACATCATTCAATGTGTCATATGTTGCAGGATACAGACCCTTCATAGCAGAAGTAACTGTCATGCCTGCGCCGTATGCGCCATCAATAATGGGAGCCTGGTCAACGTCAACACCGATAACCTTGCCATCAACTCTTGCTGCAGCTTCTGCTGCTGATGAATAGATACCGCCACCACATGCGAATACAATCTGTGTGCCGTCTGCATACCATGTATCCATAACTGCTGTAATATCAGCGTCACCAAAGAACTGGTTGCCGTATGCATACTTAACATTTGCGGAAATTCCCATTTCGCTTGCAGCCTTGTCACAACCCTGTACAAAACCGTATCCGTAACGGATAACTGCGGGAACAGCCATACCACCAAGGAAACCAAGGTCTGTATAACCAAGCTTAACTGCTGCATAACCAGCCATAAATCCGGAAAGTTCTTCCTGATAGATTGCACAGTAAACATTGCTGATATCTACATAATCTTCAATCTTCCAATTGTCGGGATTGTAGTCGTAATCTGCGCCAACAGCTGCTTCAAGGATATCTCCCTTAGCAACGTCAAGTGCGATAAACTTAACATCCTTGTAGTTCGGAGCTGCTTCTACGATTGCACCGCCGAATGCATAACCGGGCATAACGATTACGTTATATCCGTCAGCAACTGCTGTATCAATCATAGCAACTCTGTCTGCTGTAGAATCGCCTGCGGGCTTAAAGTATGTGAATTCCAAGCTGTTAGCTTCACAAAATGCCTTACAAGCTTCGTACGTTGTCTGGTTGAAAGACTGGTCTGTAATATCGCCGTAGTCAGTAATCATAGCTACTTTGTAGCCGTCTGCCTTAGAAGCTCCGCCACCGCATGCGCAAAGGCCGAAAACCATACTAAGGGCAAGCACAATTGTTAAAAACTTTTTCATTTCCTTTTCTCTCCCTATGTATTATAAATGTGTCAATAACGACATTTTGTATTTTAACATGTAACAAGGTTTTTATCAACAAAACAGGGCTTGCTTTTCTCTATAAAAATGCTCATAATTTTTTATACAGATTTCTTTTTGATGCTTATAAAATTTCTTTCTGCGCATCAAAATACAAAAGAGAGGTTTATATATGTCAAAGCTATATTTCAAATACGGTGCCATGGGTTCGTCCAAATCGGCGCAGGCACTGATCACGCAATTTAACTACGAGGAACTGGGAATGACCGTATGGCTCATCAAGCCCAGCACTGATGACAGAGACGGAGCAAATATCATAAAGAGCCGTATCGGATTGGCACGGGAAGCAGATATCATCACACCCGATGACGACATTCGCAATAAGCTTTCCGATTTTGGTAAGTGTGATGTTATCATTTCCGATGAGTCTCAATTTTTTACGCCCGAGCAAATCGACCAGCTTCGTGAGATTGTTGATGAAAAGGATATTCCCGTCATTTGCTTCGGACTGCGTACCGACTTTCAAACCAAATTCTTCCCCGGAAGCATGCGATTAATGGAACTGGCAGATTCACTTACCGAAATTAAAACTGTTTGTTCCTGTGGTCGCAAAGCAACCGTTAATGCAAGAATCGATCAAAACGGAAACATCATCACCGAAGGATCCCAGGTCTTTCTGGGCGGCAATGATTCCTACATAGCCATGTGCCATAAATGCTGGATTCGCAAGCAGAAAAACAAACGCAGCTAAGTACCGAATTCGCAAACAAAAATCCGACCCCCAAAAGGAGCCGGATTTTATTTCGCATATTCTGCAAATATCAACAATCTGCAAACATTTCAATTTACAGATATTTCTTCAATGCATCGACCTTATCTGTTGCTTCCCAAGGAAGATTCAGATCATTACGTCCGAAATGTCCGTAAGCAGCAGTCTGCTTGTAAATCGGACGACGAAGATTAAGCATCTTAATGATTCCTGCAGGACGAAGATCAAAGTTCTCTCTTACGATCTCAACAAGCTTCTCTTCCGGAAGCTTTCCTGTTCCGAAAGTATCCACCATAATGGATGTCGGCTGTGCTACACCGATTGCATAAGAAAGCTGAATCTCGCACTTGTCGGCAAGACCTGCAGCGACAATATTCTTAGCAACATATCTTGCTGCATATGCCGCACTACGGTCAACCTTTGTGCAGTCTTTTCCTGAGAAAGCGCCGCCGCCGTGACGAGCATATCCACCGTAAGTATCAACGATAATCTTACGACCTGTAAGTCCTGCATCACCGTGAGGTCCACCGATTACAAAACGTCCGGTAGGATTGATAAAGAACTTGGTATTCTCATCAATCAGTTCCTTCGGAAGAACGGGATCAAATACATATTTCTTAATATCTTCATGAATCTGTTCCTGTGTTACATCTTCATCATGCTGTGTAGACAGAACAACCGCTTCCAAACGAATCGGCTTGCCGGCTGCATCATACTCTACGGACACCTGACTTTTGCCATCGGGACGAAGGTAAGGAAGTGTTCCGTCCTTACGTACTTCCGTAAGCTTCTTGGCAAGTTTGTGTGCAAGAGCGATGGAATACGGCATATATTCTTCGGTCTCGTTTGTTGCATAACCAAACATCATACCCTGGTCTCCGGCACCTGTGTCCAGATCATCCGTAAGCTCGCCTTCCTTTGCTTCGAGTGCTTTATCAACACCCATTGCGATATCGGAAGACTGCTCGTCAATAGCTGTAAGAACGGCACATGTGTTACCGTCAAAACCGTATTCGGACTTGGTATATCCGATTTCTTTGATCGTCTGACGAACAATACCCGGGATATCAACATATGCATTTGTTGTAATCTCACCTGTTACAAGAACGAATCCTGTACAACTTGCTGTTTCGCATGCAACACGGCTCATCGGATCCTGCTCCATAAGTGCATCCAGAATCGCATCGGAAATCGCATCGCACATTTTATCCGGATGTCCTTCGGTTACGGACTCGGATGTGAATAAAAATTTCTCCATTTGTATCCTCCTAATTTGTAATCCTGTGTAAAAAAATAGGTCCGCTCTCTGTTTAAGCGGACCTGAAATATTCACTATAACATGTCCCCTTATTGTTCGATTGCTCGCTCAGGTTGGCACCTTCCGCAATGCGGGGTTGCCGTGGCTTCATCGGTCCTATGTACCTCCACCACTCTGAATAAGAGAAAACTGACCCTATTAATTTACACTAACAACGTGTTCACAAAGACTATACTCTCAAAACCTTTTTCCGTCAAGGAAATAATCCGAAGGGAAAGTCAGTCACTTTGCACAAAAGTCACTCATCAATATATTCCACAGAGCCGTCGGAATATGTGATCATCCAATATCCTGTATCCGATCCGCAGTCTTCCATGTAGACACGACTGACTTCTGTTTTGGCACTTGCGGCCGCCTCTTCCAAAGCTTTCTTCTCTTCGGCAGCTTTCTTCTTGGCAGCTTCCTCAGCAGCCTTCTTCTCTTCCTCGGCTTTCTTTTCTTCGGCTGCTTTCTTGGCAGCTTCGTTTGCTTTCTTTTCTTCTTCGGCCTTTTTGGCTTCCTCTGCTGCCTTCTTGGCTTCTTCGGCTTCCTTCTTTTCTATCTCGGCCTTTAACGCTTCCTCTTCTGCCTTCTTGGCTTCTTTGGCTTCCTTCAGCGCCTTTTCCTCTTCTGCCGCCGTTGTCTCTTTCTCGGATACGGTTTCTTCTTCAGGTGCAACCTCTTCTTCGGTCACAGATTCATCGGGAATTGCAAAGTTGGGAGCCTGTGTATCATCCAAAACGCCTTCCGGCAATTCATCGGTATATTCTGCCGGATCAAATGCTCTCTCAATGTTCTCCATAGCAGAAGGAATGCTTCGGGGCAAATCATTTATTCCCATGAACGAATCTGCCGCAAACACGCCAAGCACCAAATTAAAGAACAATACAATCACCGACATAATACTTGTAACAAACGAAATTATTCCAAACATTCTTTATCACCTCAAACGAATACTGAATCTTTGCTGACAAATATCAGAAATGTACCGGCCATTCCGCCTGCTTGTAAAATGGTTTATACGGATACAGTTCATACGTTGTTTTATAGAGTTTACCGGCATCCTGCGGAGCGGAGTCGGCAAGTTCGGGATCAAAAACATACCAGTCGCCGTCAATAAATACTTCTGCCCAGCCGTGCGGTGTTGTTCCTCCGCGTCTGGCCACTACCTGTCCGGTACATACCTTTACGTCATATCCCAACGCTTTCGCCAAATATGCAAACGCTGCCGCATATCTGTAACAGTTTCCTTTTCCTGTGGATAACAGTTCCTGTGCAAACTGTCCCGTCCAATCACCGGCAGGTGTCTCATACGTACGTTTATAAGTTGTAAAATTAATCACATAATTATAGCAGGCAAGGAGCTTCTGCTCACTCGTCATATTCTCATTGGTTATAGATGCCAGAACATTATTAACATATCCTGCAAGCTTGGAATCAGAAGGAACGACCGGTGTCACTGTTGCCGTCTGTGTATCGGCACCTGATGCCGCTGCTGCTGCAGCAAGCTGCTGTGCCGTAAATACGACTTTACCGTCAGCACCGATTTTGAAACCATCTACCGTCTTATTCTTAACCATGGAACCATCGGTATTAAAATAATAAATGCCGTCACCGATTGCCTGCCAACCCTGTGCATTTGTTCCGTCGGGATACAGTAAATATGTCTTGTTTCCTACATTGACAAGGCCTACCTGCAATATTCCGCTTCCGTTAAAATACCATTTTAAGCCGTTCAATTTCAGCCAGTTGCTCTTCAGTACCGAACCGTCGGTATACATCCAAACAATCCCGTTATCTTTTTGGACAAACCCCAAAGGTGTTTTGGCTGCTGCCTTCGCATCTGTTGGTGTCAAGACAAGAACCGTTGCCGCCACCAATAATACCGCTGTCAATTTACGCAAGTGTTTCATCTCTTCCCTCACTTCATAAAGATTTGCATATCCTTTATATAATACAAAACATATGTATTATTATTGATTTTGCATCGGAGTGCAATACCCCTTTTCATCAAATGAATATTCCGTCGAATCAATTTTCTGTGTCGTATCCTTAAGATATTCGCCGTTCGCCAGACGGTAACGCCAGCCTCTGTCATTGCACTTCCATCCCTCAACGGATACTCCGCCTTCCAGATAAGTTGTCAGATTAATTGACTCCCGTGTTTCATTATCCTGGAAATGCCACCATTCCGACGATAATCCCGCAAATCCCGCACCGGTCATATATTTCTCCAGAATCTTGGCATTTTCATTATCGCGTCCCACAACCGAGTTCCAGCTTAAGTCATGCATCGCCGATTGCATAATAAGTTCCTCACCCGTAGAGCGCTGTACAATCGTCAGATCAAGCGCTATTCCCCTATTGTGGGCACTGGCGACTTTTGCAAGAAAAGCACCGAGATTATGCGAATTATTTGTCATAACAATTTCATAAGTAGGCTGCTGTGCCACAAGTGCTGCGGCATATGACTTTCCCTCTTCGGAATTGGGATCAATGCCTGCCGCAAGCGTAAGCTGCTGTGCCTGCATCTGAATCTTTAAAAGCGGCAAAAGTTGCTGTACACGCAGCATTCCGATATCCGTCGTAATATCAAACCCTTCGGCAATAGCGTTCTGCTGCGCCAAAAGAAGGAAATATTCATCATACGGATCCGGCTTTTGCTTATCTTCGGAAGTCTCTTCTTCCTCTTGTGCGATTACTTCCATTTCGGGAATGATGACACGAATTTCCTCACCGTTTTCATCAACAAACGGTACCGGCGCAGACAAAATCGCTTCCGTCATGTCATATATATATCGCGTCGTTTCATGCGGGCGATATGCTTCGTAAATATAGAGCATATATCCGTCTTTGGATGCCGCTTCGGCCGCATCCGCAAGTTTGTTGGCGCAAGGATAAAGATACGGAACGATAAATGTTTGATCTTCTTCCGACAGACAGATATTTTCAAATCCTTTTACAACCGCATTGGTAATCGACGGGATATTATATTCATGTACTTTAAAGGCAGACGCATAGCTGTTTGTAATATTATATCCACACATATCACCCAGATAATCGGGAAGGTTGATCAGGCAATACGCGGAATCAATATACCCGTATGTCTCGCCGATGCGTACCTTGAATCGCTTTCCGGTATCTTCCAAAACACACAGTGACGTACCGCCGTTTACCGTCTCAATCACTTCATCCGAATCGGCGGATGCATAAACATTCAATTTCATAATCGGCCAGATATTACAATACAGCGGACTCCTCTTCGCACGAACATTGAAAGTATTGGACTGGCGAAGATTCTGTTTCTCATCCGAACCTTCCGCCAAATTATATGCCAACAAACGATACACCGCGAAAGTCTCCGACGGAAGCCAATCAACCTGCATCGTAAGCGGATCATTCCATGCATATGTGCCAAGCGTGATCCACTGATTGGTTTCCGGATCCTGCTGCTGGAATTCGTACATGTTCTCCTTCGACTCTTCCCAGGAAAAGCTGTATTTACCGTCCATATCAAATGAACATTCCAGAGAAAGAGTATCCGACAACAATTCCTCTCTTGCCACGGTGCAAACAGGGCCAAAGTCACTGTACTGCGTGATATCGTTCTCCGTAGTGTGAATTCGTCCCTGCAGACTGATCGGATGAGTTCTGTCCGGAAGTAGAACCTGCTGCCCGACAGTCAGAAGTTCATGCATTCCGCTCTCTTCCGCAAGAAGTGTACGCTCATTATTATCATCCACGCTGTAGAGTTCCATAGTTGCACCGTTCTCTATCAGCCATTTCACATCGATAGTCTTCTCTTCATCATTCACATCACAACTAAGTGTCGGAACATTCAATTGCCGCGGCACAAAAGTAACGGAGTTGGAACGATTTTTGAATGTAAATGTATGCCCGAATAACGTCTTCTTGGTAATCGGCTCAAAAACAAGCGTAATTGCTTTACCGGAAGAAACATTGGAAAGAACTGTATGATATTCACGGAACTCCCCGATTTCCTCATTCTTTCCGGTTGCTTCGTTCTTACGATACAAGCGCACCGAATCCAAATTACCTGTCTGTTCCCAAGAAATATGCAATGAATTGCCGTCCAAAAACAAAACAAGATTCTCGGATTCCACACCGGTATCCTGTTTCCAGAACATAACAAAAAGGAGCATAAACAGAGACAAAACAACCGCCAAAAATAATTCCGCAAGAACTATTTTCCGCAATGCCTGTCTGCGTTTTCTGCGCCTCTTTTTCTTTTTACGTGCTTCCATATATGCACGATCGTATTCCGTTTCCAAATAAATCCCCTTCTTTATATACCGATACGGTTATTTCACCGCCGCTTCGCCGTCAAATACCAGCGTGTACTCTCCCTCATTTTCCATGAATATCTGCATCAAAACGCTGTCTTCCCCTTCATACAGAACACGCATTTCGAAACCGAATTCATCGGATGCCTTGACAACACCGAATGCTTCAAAACATTCATCTCTATCTAACAACTTAACAAAAAATCGCGTTTTTGTCGAACCATACTTTGCATCACAGCTTCCGGTTATATGCAAATAGTCTCCTTCGCACGAAGCCTTAACCGTTGTATTCGTTTCTCCGGCATCCGTATACGCCTCGGGCGAACTTACGAACAAAGCATGCATCTGCGGCGGAACCTGTGCAAGCGTCGGCAAATGACGCTCCACCTTTTCAACAATAACAACATCCGCCTGCGTATCCAAAAGGTCCGTCATCGGATACGGAACCGTTTTCGAGAAAAACGCCTCGCCAAATTCCGATGCCATATAAGGCAACAACGTATTTCCGAAGGAATCTCTGTACATCAGAAGGCTTCCGTCTGCCGACGGGTTCACTGTCGCAATCTCCATATCCTCCACGGTTGCCGACGGATTCACCATCGCATACGGGAAAATCTCACGATACCGATAATCATCTTCCGGAACCGCATTCTGCGAATAAAGCATTCTGTTCAAATCGCCGACATAATCATGCACAATCTCCGGCGTAACCGTCTCATACGTTTCGTGTTCCCACTCTGCCGCCGAAAGAAGCTCATTATATACAAGGACCGCTCCTTTATTATTCCAATGAGAGTCCTTTTTATAATACAACGTTTCATCCTGATTCGAGAAAAGACGATACAAATCCACATAATGAACGCCCTCATCTTCAAGATAAGGCACGAAACGTTGCGCATCACTTTCATCAGCCGAAATAACCTTATACTTATCCGGCATATTCTCCCCATACAACGAATTCTTATTCGGAGCAATCGTAAACAGGAATTGGGCGCCCAAAAGTTCGGAATACTGTTGCTGCAAAGAAAGATTATGCGCCATCACATAAAGCGTTCTGTCGGACACACCGTTCATATGCCGATAATCATCCAGTGTCGCCGTGTAATACAACCAATCGTTTTCACCCATGATGACATCGTCAACCGTCGAATAACCGAACAATTTGGCGTGAAGTAAAGCATTGGCTTCAACCATCTGTGAACGGAATGCAAAATGATCGTTGAAATAATCTCCCAACCCCTGCAAATAATTCACATTAATGCTTCCATCCGGCAATACCCCTTCGGGAAAGTCAGTCAACTTGCGGTTTTCGCTGTTAGCATCAGCATGATAAAAAGTCATCCCCACGAAGGGTGTAATACATATCGCCAAAAAGAGGGCGATAAATATATAATATTTAAATGAAGTCTTCATCGCTCCTCCTTAGAATCTATAGTAAATAAAAGGATTATATGTCCCGCTTGCAAGACTCAGCATGGAAAGGCACAGGAAAAGAAGTGCCAAAACATATCCTGCACCCGAAACAAAATTCTGCCATTTTATGCTTCCGTTTCTTTTGATTGCCGGGACTACGGGCAACATGAAAATGCATCCCAACACAAGAGCCGTAATATATCCGCCGTTAATCAGCTCACGTGCATAGGCAGTCATTTCGGCCGTCGCAGCCGGGAACGTAAACATTGCACTAAGGAATACTCCTGCCTGTGTCATCGTATCAGCTCTGAAGAACACAAAGCCGACGCATACAACCAAAAGTACGTAAACATATTTCATAAATCCAAGTTTCTTGGCAAACTTCGGAAACAGAGTTTCCAACCCGAGAAACAGGCCATGATACAATCCCCATACAACAAATGTCCAGGACGCGCCGTGCCACAAACCCGTACAGAAGAACACGATCAAACGATTCAGCCATGTTCTCGCTTTCCCGCATCTGTTACCTCCAAGAGGAATATACAAATATTCGCGAAACCAATTTGTCAGAGAAATATGCCATCTTCTCCAAAATTCCTGCATACTGCCCGCACTGTACGGATAATCAAAGTTCTCCTTGAAATGAAAACCGAACATACGCCCCAGTCCGATAGCCATATCACTGTATCCGCTAAAGTCAAAATAAATCTGAAGCATATATGATACGGCGCCAAGCCATGCTGCTGCCGCACCGATATTCTCATAAGACAGCGCATAAATGGAATCCACACACAGACCGAGTGCATTGGAAATCAGAACTTTCTTGGCAAGACCGAAAGCAAATCTCTTAATACCTTCGGCGATATCTTTCGGCGATGCACTGCGTTCATCAATCTCTGCTGCAATATCCGCATACTTAATAATCGGGCCGGCAATTAACTGCGGGAAAAATGAAATATAGAGAAGAACCTTAAAGAAATTCTTCTCTTCTTTCGCATTACCTCTGTAAACATCAATTGTATATGACATTGCCTGGAACGTAAAAAATGAAATACCGATGGGAAGCGCAATCTGCGGAACGGGAATAGTTAAGGAGAATACGGAGTTTATGCTCTCCACAGCCATACCCGCATACTTAAATACGCCCAATAAAAGAAGGTCTATGATACAGGTGCCAAGCATTATGACTTTGCGCTTGCGCCCCTCCTGTTTCATAAACCCAATCGTCGCGGCATAATTCAAAAATGTACAGAAAATCATCAAAAGAACATAGACAGGTTCTCCGTATGCATAAAATAAAAGGCTTACAAATACCAGAAAAATGTTGCGTGCCTTATTGGAACGCAACATATAATAAACCAATATCAGAATCGGAAAAAAGACACATAAAAATGTCAAAGACGAGAAAGCCATTTATCGCACCAGATTAAAAATTAAAATAATTCTCCAACTCCTGTAAATCCTGCTCGTTTATCTCGATAGTATCGGGAATCATGGCCTTAACATCCAAATCGGCCAAATCCTTCACACCGTCACGCAAATCAATAATATCCTGTTTGGTAATGCCCAAATCGGCGATATACGGAAGAATACCGTCAATATCCTCATCCGTAATATCAAAATTCTGAATATACCAAAGAACAATGTCCAGATTCTCTTCAACCATCTTCTTCTCTTCTTCCGAGAAGGTAATATCCACTTCCTTAACGTTCTCGTACTCACCGTTAAGCAGGCGGTTCACGATATCCTGCGACTCACTGTCGAGACCGGATAAAAACTGTGTCAAATCCTCGGCATTGATATAATTCAGAATCTGTGTAACCGATTCTTCATCCATCTTCGTAAATTCATTCACAAGCTGCATCAAATCAATGCTGCTCATGTTCTCAACAATCATCGCCGTATAACGGGGATCCAGTTCTGCCAAAATAGCTGCGGCATCTTCCGGATTCATTCGGTTAATTATTTCCATCGCTTCTTCCGGACTCATGGACTTAATTGCAGCCTGTGCCTCTTCGGGCAGCATCTTGGTTATTTCTTCTGCGGCATATGCCACATCATCCATTGTAATTCCGTTTTCTTCCGCAAACTTTTCCAATTCGGCAACTCCTTCGGAAAAGTCATCTATTCCCAGTTGCATGGAATCAAGGCTCTTTTCAATCTCAGCAATCGTAGCGGAAATCTCAGCGGTATTTAATGATTCGGACATTTGACTGATTGCATTCATTCCCTCAGTAAGTTCATCTATTCCTTCACATCCGGTTAAGAATACACAACATGAAACCAATATTGCAATAACCTTCTTCTTCATCAGACCAGCAGCCTCCCATAAATTACAAACAAAGAAAACAAAATAACAGTAACATTGTACAACAAAAATTGACTTTTTCCTATTTCATTTTTATACTATTCATATATTTTTCACGAATCATGAATACTTGTGCCCCCAAAGGCCCATTTACGATTCAAAATGATAGACGTATATGCCGAATCCGGCAGACATGAAAGGTTTTCCTGTGAAGAGAGTTCGAACATCGGATTTGCGTCCCGGTATGCGTACCGCCGAAGACGTATATTCCTTTAACAATCAATTGATATTGCAGAAAGACACCATTCTGGACGATAAGATGATTACACGTCTGGAATTTTATTCTGTGCTTGCCATTCGTATCGCAGAAGATCCGGTCTCCGAAACAGCTCTTGAGAATCAGACATCCATGCAGAATTCCTCTTATGCAATGCGTGTTCGTACAAGTGAGCAGTTTAAGCGCTTCGAGAAGAATTACTTAGACAACGCCGAAAGTTTCAAGAATAATTTGGACTCCATAGCCAATGATGAATCTGAGATTAATACCGGACAGCTTCTGAACATGATTACCGATATGGTCTCATCCGATATGACCGGCATGAGCGTGTTCGATATGCTTCACAACATGCGTCAATATGATGACTTTACCTATATGCATTCCATGAATGTTTCCCTGATATGCTATATCTTCGCACAATGGTTGCATTTGTCCAAATCGGATATCGAGATTGTTACCATGGGCGGCCTGTTGCATGATATCGGCAAATTAAAAGTTCCCGATAACATTATCCGCAAGCCGGAGAAGTTATCACCGTCGGAATACAACATCATCAAGACACATACCCTGCAGGGTTACAATATTCTCAAAGCCAAGAACCTTAATCCCGACATACCGAACTGTGCATTGATGCACCACGAGCGAAATGACGGAACAGGATATCCTTTAGGGATCAAAGGCGACAAGATTAATCCTTTTGCCAAGATTATTGCCATTGCGGATGTATACGATGCAATGACCGCCGCCAGAATATATCGCGGACCGCTTTGTCCGTTCCGTGTCATCAGTATTTTCGAAGCGGAAGGATTGCAGAAATACGAAAGCAGTTATCTTCTGTGCTTCCTAGAGCACATAGCCACAACATACATGAACAATCGTGTACGTCTCAACAACGGCATGGAAGGCGAAGTTGTATTTATGAACCGCAACCAATACTCCCGTCCGATGATTAAATGCGGAGATGAATTCATCGATTTAACGCACGAACCGCAATTGTTTATCGAAACATTTGTATAAAAAGACACAACCGCTTGGTTGTGTCTTTTTAACTGTGGTTTTGTCTTTATATCTGCCGTGGTTGTATCTTAATCATCAACCTACTTTCAATTTAAATTTCTGAATTTCTTTTTCATTTTCAACCTTCTCCATCATTGCTCCCAGATTGGCGAGCTTCTCGGGAAAGTCTTCATACCCTCGTTCAATATATTTAATATCATCAATAACAGTAATGCCTTCCGCTGCCAAACCCGCAAGAACAAGTGCAGCTCCGGCACGAAGGTCAGGTGCGGTAATGGAAGTACCGCAATACTTCTCAACACCTTCTATTATCGCTGTGTTTCCTTCTACCTTAATGTTGGCACCCATACGAGCCAGTTCATCCACATATTTGAAACGATTCTCAAATATGGATTCCGTAACAATACTGATGCCTTCCGACAAAGCCAGGGTAACTGCTATCTGAGGTTGCATATCCGTCGGGAATCCGGGATACGGTAATGTCTTAACATGTGTATGAGAAAGTCTGTGGCTCGCTACAACACGAAGAGAATCATCAAACTCCGTCACTTCGCATCCCATTTCAACAAGCTTGGCAGAAATAGACTCCAAATGCTTGGGAATTACATTGCGAATCATCACATCACCCATCGTAATCGCTGCGGCAAACATGAATGTTCCCGCTTCAATCTGATCGGGGATAATGGAATATGTCGTTCCGTGCAGTTTCTCCACACCTTTGATTCGAATAACATCAGTACCGGCGCCCTTAATATTCGCACCCATACTGTTCAAAAAGTTCGCTACATCAACAACATGCGGTTCCTTGGCGGCATTCTCGATAATCGTCATACCCTGTGCCATACACGAAGCAAGCATGACATTAATGGTAGCACCGACCGTAACCACATCCATATAAATATGACTGCCGATAAGCTGCTGCGCATTTGCTTTGATCAAGCCGCGCTCAATCTTAACCTCGGCACCAAGTGCCTTAAATCCCTTCAAATGCTGGTCAATCGGACGACTGCCGATATTACATCCGCCGGGAAGAGCAACCTCGGCTTTATGATACTTACCCAAAAGTGCTCCGAGCATATAATATGATGCACGAATTCTCTTAATATATCCTTCATCAATGGTAACGCCCTGAACGCAGGAAGCATTAATACGCACAGTATGACGGTCTACATGATCTACATGTACACCAATACTTTCCATCGCTTGAATCAAAATTGCCGTATCACGAACATCCGGAAGATTTTCAATTGTAACGGTATCATCAGTGAGTACTGCAGCCGCAAGAATGCCAAGAGCCGCATTCTTAGCGCCACCGATATCTACCTCACCAACTAAGGGATTACCTCCCTTAATAATATACTGTTCCACCGGTTACACCTCTATATATAGTATCGACTAAAGTGTAGCATACCGTATATGTGCATGCAATGAAATTAGTCAGGCAAAAATTGCACAAATTGACACCTTAAAACTTATGTATTATACCCCGAAATCATCGAGGTGTAAATAAAATGTAATAAGTTTGTAACATTTGAATATCAATTTATATATTTTAACGGATTCACTTGTGAACCACCCACTAAAATCTCAAAATGCAAGTGCGGGCCCGTACTTACACCGGTATTTCCGCTTAACGCAATCTTCTGTCCCTGGGAAACCGACTGGCCGTTCTTAACAAGAATCTTACTCAAATGACCGTAGCGAGTGACTTTTCCATCGGGATGCTGAATATAAATCGCATATCCGTATCCGCTCATCCAACCTGCTTTGATTACCGTTCCGTATGCAGATGCCATAACCGCCGTTCCGGTAGGAACGCCAAAGTCAACGCCCTTATGATATGACGATGCCCCCTTGGTCGGTCTGTTTCGATATCCGAAACCGGAAGTAACACGACCGCCGGACAACGGACGAATGTACGTCGGAGGAATCTTCGTTCCGCGTTCTACGACTTTGGCAACCGCTTCCACCACAACGTCTTCATAAACGATATCTGTATTCTCTACCGCATTATTATGATACAAAACGTCCGCAACAACTTTTCGGAAGCCCGTAACAGGCTGAACAATTACCTTTGACTGGTTCGTGTACCATTCATCGTTATCAATGTATTCCGTAGGAGCATCGTAATTCTCCTCATAATATGTACGTGCCTTTCGCATAACCGAAAGCTCGGGCTGCGGCGAAGAAACGGTAAGCTCATCACCGATACGGATTGTAGAATTCTCATCCTTGATCAGTTCGGAATTCATCGCTATAATATCTGCCACGGTCATATTATTCTTCTCGGCAATAACCGACAACGTATCGCCGGATTCAACCTCGTATATCTGGCTCTTCTCCTGCTGTTTGGTAACCATATCAATGGCATCGCTAAGCGTCGAAATTTGCGATGCATCCACATATGCCTGCACGACTTCAACATTTTCTCCGAAGTCCAAACTGATATTGCCAAAGTCATAACTCTCCACGCCCTGACTAAAAGCATTGTCATATATGCGATGCATGGATTTTAATGCTCCGGCCGTCGGGAACGGTGTAACAAGATCCTCTGTTCCGATAACCGCTTCACCTGTTTTGTAAACATTCGTTGTCAAAACATTCAGCTCTCTGGCCGGGTCCGGTACGATCTCAACCTGGAATTCCTCATTTTCATCATAAGGCGCCTTGGACGCTTTCAGCAGTTCCAATACCTCCTGTGAAGAACTGAGATTAACTGTAAATTGATTGATTTTTACTTCGTATACAGGCTGTTTTGTCTTCATAACACTGTCCGTGAAAACATCAACAATTTTCCCGATAACCTCTTCATCGTCATCAACACTTCCGAATGCCTGCGTCGTGCCGTTTAAGACCATATCATAATCAATCAGCAAAAGGCCCTGAGTCTGAGCAGCCAAACGCCTGCGCGCTTCGCGTACCAATCGATTTGCCGACTGTGCATCCTTAACCATACCAACCTGATTACCGTTAATAAATACGTTGATCATCGTCGCCGCGCCTCTGGAATACCTGGCAATTCCCGGCATGAACACAAAAAGGAGCAATGCTGTTACCAGCATTGCTTCGTAGTGTCGATATTTCATCATTTTCGTATGTTTCGTTAAAAAATGCATTTCAATCTATTAAATAATACCAAAAACGAATGCAACCAATAAAGCAACGGAAGCAACCGAAATCACAAGAGAAAGGATCGTCACAACCTTCAAACTTGTGAGAGAAGCTTTCATCTCTTCCAAAAGTTTCGCATTCTGTTCTGCAGTGGAAGCCTGAACATTACGATAACATTTCACAACTTCCATATGTGTGTAGGACTTCAAATCATCAAATGTTTCCAGCGTAACCTCAGGATCTTGACTTTCTTCCTCTTCGGGAACGGCAATTGCTTTCTCCTGTTCCTTGGCAATCATATCCTGACGAATCATATTCAAAAGAGATTTGTTCTCGCCAACGGCACGCAAAATCTCCTCTTTCGCTGTCTGATCTACGGAAGCATTATCAAAGAATTCCTCTTCTTCGGGCTCCTCTTCCTCTTTAGCCACAGGTTGCGAAATAGTATCAACCTTGTCGGAAAGCTGCCAAATGGCATCCATGATTCCTTTCTCGGAATCGGAAATATCCCCGCGCAAATCTTCCATCATATCAAGTACAGGAGCAACTGCCTTCTCTGTTGCCGAAGAAGTAACTTCCTCCACCTGGGATACTGTCAAGCCTTCTGCACCATAACTGCGACGAGATCTGTCATAGTCTCTGTCTCTGTCATCATAACGATCTCTATAGGAATCTTCGTAACGGTCCATGCGTTCCGGACGATCATCATAACGATCCGGTCTGTCATATCTGCCGCGTTCCGGTCTATCCAATCTATCTGCTCTGTCTCTCTCTCCTCTGGAACCGAGACGTCCTGTCATTGCACTCATAATAACCTCCTCTGTTCGAAGAAAAAACATAATACCGACCATATTTTAACATTTACGCGATAAAATAACAATCTATTTTACTTCTTCTGCACAGAGTACCCGAATTTGCCAAGTTTCTCGCCCAATGTAAAATACTCACCATGGGAATATGTCATCAGATTCGTATCATTCAAACAGAACTTTCCGTTTGCATCCATGTACTCATCGCTGACATCTACGCACAGAACATCCGCAATGAACATATCATGGCTGCCAAGTTCCAGCACTTCGCGAACTCTGCATTCCAAGCTCAACGGACTCTCCTTAATAATCGGACAGGATATTTCAAAGCCGGGATGCGGTGTCAAATGCATCTTGGCAAATTTATCTACGTCACGACCTGATTTCACACCGCAATAATCTGTTGCATATGTCAAATCCTTTGTCACAAGATTAATTGCAAATTCACCCGTATCACAAATAATTCCATGGGAATATCGCTCTTTGCGAACCGATATAGAGACCATTACCGGATCGGAACATATAGTTCCTGCCCATGCAACCGTAATAATATTCGGTCTCTCATTTTCACGCTTACAGCTAACCATTACTGCCGGCAAAGGATACAGCATATTGCCGGGGCGCCATTTTTGTTTTGCCATCTGACCCTCCGAAAAAATATATTCAATAAAACTTCTCTTGTTACGTTCCAAATACCCAAATTCGAAAATTTAGTCATAAAAAATAGTCATGAGAAATAATCATGAGAAATAGTCATAAAAAATAGTCATAAAAAAGCAGTCATGAAGAATAGCCATAAAAATAGTCATAAAAATATCCATAAAATGAGGAGTGCCCAGGTGGATGAGAGTCACCTGGGCAATATTATGAAAAAATATATCTGGTTGTTGGAGTTATCTCCTTAAGATGTTATAAGTGTACAATTAAATTATGTATAATTTATGAACACACTATGAACATAGGGTAAATATTTCCAAAAACAAGTTCCGGCGAGTGACTTTTTTATAAATAATGCACAAATGTCGGTTCTGTTTATCCTGCTCTTCCTCTTTCGCCGATTCTATTTATCCTGCCCTTCTTCTCTCGTCAGTTCTATTTATCTTGCCCTTCTTCTCTCGTCAGTTCTATTTATCCTGCCCTTCTTCTCTCTTGGCAGCTGCTTTCTGAATCTCCTCATTCAGATAAAGCATACGATCGTCCAATATGGAAACCATTTCGGCACAAGCGTACAATTCCTTCTTAATCTCCTCGGGCGCATCACTCTCCAGTTTGTAATTCATTTTATGCTCCAAGCTCGCCCAGAAATCCATAGCAATCGTACGAATCTGGATCTCAACCTTCGTATTCACTACCGTATCAGACAAGTATATCGGAATGGAAATCAGCATATGATAACTCTTGTATCCGCTCTCTTTCGGATTCTGAATATAGTCCTTTACATTCAGTACCATAATATCATTCTGGTTCCGAAGCATCTCCGCAATTCGATAAATATCAGATGTGAAGGAGCAGATAATTCGTACACCCGCAATATCGTTCACATATTCCATCATATTTTCAAGGGTAGCTTCATACCCTTTATTCTTAAGTTTACGGACAATCGATTCCGCCGATTTGATTCGGGATTTAATATGTTCGATAGGATTATACTGATGAATATGCTGAAACTCATCATTCAGTATTTCCAATTTCGTCCCAATTTCTTTCAGCGCAGAATTGTGCAGAAGCAAAATTTCTTCCCACGAATAGGATCTCTGCGCTTCACTCTCCTTAAATTCCAAAAAAACACCTCCTCATAAAACATAACCCACTTTATTTTATCACATTGCAATTATCTCTACAATTAGTACAGAAAAGGAAGTATCTGCAAACCAAACGTTAGCACTATTTTCAATCAGAGATAAAGCTCTGTCGAAAATCAAGCTTCGTACCGATAAGATTTCCAAAAGTGCTTTTCTTATCTGTACTTTTTTCCTTGAAAATCAAGCTCCGTACCGATAGGATTTCCAAAAGCGCGTTTCTTATCGGTACTTTTTTCCTTAAAAATCAAGCTCCGTACCGATAGGATTTCCAAAAGCGCGTTTCTTATCGGTACTTTTTTCCCTGATAATCAAGCTTCGTACCGATAAGATTTCCAAAAACGTATTTCCTATCGGTACAAGCAGCAGTAAAACCACCATTTTTATACAGATAAGATTCCCGAAAACGCGTTTCTTATCGGTACGACCAGCAGGAAATGTCATTTTTTGTACTGATAAGATTCCGGAATACGCGTTTCTTATCGGTACGACCAGCAGGAAATGTCATTTTTTGTACTGATAAGTTTCGCGAATACGCGTTTCTTATCGGTACGACCAGCAGGAAATGTCATTTTTTGTACTGAGAAGATTCTCGAATACACGTTTCTTATCGGTACGACCAGCCTAAATGACATTTTTCATACAGATAAAATCCGATAAAATCCTCAAGAATTTGATTTATATCGGTGCAGCCTACCCAAGATGCCTTTCTGCCACACCGTAGGGTAATATATTTTTAATGAAAATCATAAGAAACAAAAGAACAATACCGGTTAATAAGCGGTGCCGGAGCACCCAGTTATCCTTGCTTGTGCTTGAATAATAAATAATCTGCCGGCTTGGATTGTCAAGAATGCGAAGCACCGCAATTTGCGGCTACGTTCTTGACAATCCAAAGCAAGGCAGATTACAGAAGCAACCAAGCACAAGCAAGATTAAAAATGCAACGTCATCGTTGCGATAATTTATGCAGATGATATTTTCCAACAGAATATGATACAATATAGTGCGCAACACAAAGGATAAACAATGCACTGCTGATTTCACAAACGAAACAATAAATATTTTTAACAAGTGAAGCAAAAATCTATTTCACAAATACAGCAAATATTAATTTCACAAGCAGAACGGAGATTACTATGCGAATCTGGGCTCGGGAATTCAAAGACAATCACATGATTACAGACATTGTTATCGAAGATAACAGCGATGATACACGCACACATAAAATATTCAATGCCCTTGACAAAATCAGCTATGCCTTTGATCTGGCCAAACCCATTTGGTTGGACGGCAACATCTCAGATTTCAAAAGAACTGCCAAAGTACGTTTTTATCAAGACTCGTTTATTGAAACAATCCCCTTCGACTATCTCCAAATTGAAGTGATCGAAGAGGACTGACATGCATTTTCCAAATTAATATTCTCGTCTGTTTTGCCCACTCTTTGTGCAATGAATATTCTCGTCTATTTTGCCCACTCTTTATACAATGCTACATGATCATAAATAGCGCGCCATGCACTGTGTGCATTTCCGGTTACACAAATATACGGTATACCCGATGCTGATACTTCATAGCTGGCAGCGCAATTACCCGCTTCCGCTACAAATCCCGTTTTGGCACATAATACTTCACCGCCGCAATCCTTATCTTCTATTCTGCGCAGAAACCAATTGGATAACTCAATACCGCCGGGATGCTCATTGGTGGAAGAAGTAGTATATATATGTTCCCGAAGCACTTCACGCACACGGTCGTTCTCGACCGCAGCCTTCATAATCATGGCCATATCATAAACGGTACAATACAAATTATCATCATATGCACCAACGCAATTCGTAAAATGTGCTGAATCCGATAATCCAAGTTCCGCAATCTTTTCATTCATCAATTCCGCAAAGTGATCCTGGTCACCGGCAGTCAATCTGGCAAGTGTAAGTGCTGCTTCTGCACCTGACGGCAAAATCGTTGCATAGAATAAATCTCTTACAGTAACCCGTTCGTTATCCGCAAATCCTGCACCACTTAGATCATGACGATATGCATAATATGTATCTTCCGGGGAAATCTCCACCACTGCATCCCAATCATCAAGGTGCTCGGCAGCTACCAGAACAGTAAGAATCTTAGTCATGGAAGCCGGGGAAATTCTCGTATTTCCATTCTTCTGTGCCACAATTCGTCCGGTACTCATGTCAATCAAAATCGCATACTGAGACTGTACTTTATCATATGAATCATCAAAACTAAAGGTATTCTCATCAGGCTCCGCATTATATGCCGATATCATTGTTACACCACCGACATCGCGAAACGGTTCCTTATAGGGTTCCGACTCAAAGCTGATTCCAAAGTCCGCTTCTTGTTCACTTTCGTCATTTAACAGATTCCTGTCCACCGAAAGCGTATTTGCAGGCTCGTTCGTTCCATCCGCTGCAGTCATTTGCTCCGTACGTGTAGTCTCATCATTATTCTTGGTTTCACGAATATGCATAACCAATCGAAATATTCCAAAACCAATCAAAGTAATTATTAAAAGAAACATAATCGGAATTCCGTATTTCCGAAACAGCATCTGGCGCCTCTTGGAACGCTTCATTTTGGAACGCATTTTCTCACGACGCATATTACGAAGTGCATCCGCATTCTCTACTATTTCAAATCTTCCCGACCTTCTACGATTCATCTATATTCACATCCGTTCAAATTGGCAAAATATCTTCGACTGTTTGACAACTCGGAATAATCTTGGTAAAATCACCAGCCGTTTGACAGCTCGAAATAATCTTGGCAAAATCACCAGCCGTTGACAGCCAAAAATGATTATAAAAGTATGTCATTGGATGCGTCAACAAAATACACAGAATCTTAACAAATATTTATAAGAATTCTTTTCATAAAATCACTTATAATATTTGACCAAAATAATCCGATATATTTATTGACGGTAATCTTTGGCCGGGTTATCGCCAATACTTAACTTACGCGACACCAGGGAAGGACAGAAAGAAGACGGAAGGGATTCCGTTCTCTTTCTGTCCTTTCTGTTATACGTGGCGCCAAGGATGGGAAAACTTATAACCGGTGAAACGGGAATTGGAGGATTTATTGATCATTGCAAACAGTAGTATGAGAATGGAATCGTTCAGAACCAGTACTTCTGTTCGCATGGACGCGAATTACGTCACTACCGGCGGTGACAACAACTTTTCATTCAAAGAAGCTATGGGCTCTCTTAACACGAAGCGATTAGACAGAACACAAGAGACACAGGAAGATGAAATGCGGGCAATCGAAAAAATACGGCAGCAATGCATGATGTTCCTTCTGCGTCTTCTGTTCGGCAACAGGCAGTATGACTTCTACAACCAAAACGGTCTGTACTCGCCCTTTGTAACCGGCAGCGCGCCAAGCAGCGTTAACGAGATTCATTACCGTTACGAAGAAGAACATACCGAGTTTGACACAACAGGTACCGTCATTACAGCCGACGGTCGGAAGCTGGACATCAACCTTAACGTTGAAATGAGCCGAAGTTTCGAAGAATATTATACGCAAAGTCACGAATTGCCGGTGAATTTGTGTGACCCGCTTGTTATTAATCTGGATACTTCCGTCGCCGAAGTATGTGATGAGAAATTCCGTTTTGACCTTGACTGTGACGGTACAAACGAACAAATCTGTCGTTTATCTTCTCAAAGCGGATATCTGGCGATTGATCTGAACAAAGACGGAATAATCAATGACGGAAATGAATTGTTCGGAACCAAATCCGGAGACGGATTCAAAGATCTGGCCGCATATGACAGCGACCGAAACGGATGGATTGATGAAGCCGATGACGTATGGAAAGACTTGAAAATCCTTGTGCAAAACAATGACGGAACAGACAATCTGTACAGTCTGTCCGACAAGAACATCGGTGCAATCTATCTCGGCAATGTGCGAACCGATTTCACACAGAAAAACCTAATGACCGGAGCAACCGATGCCGTCATTCGTTCCACAGGTCTGTTTCTCTATGAAGACGGAAGCGCCGGAACAATCCAGCACATCGATCTGGCGGGATAAGCCGGGCAAACAATTTTTTGTAAAACGTACAAATAAAGCTGCGGCACCGCGAGGCACAAACAAAAAGCCGATCCGAAATTCATTTCGGACCGGCTTTTCTTTTCATCTTATATCTTTCAATTCTTGTTCATCGTTCAAGTATCATCTCTTACAATCAACCTGCGCAACATTTAGCCTACGCAGCAATCAGCCTGGGAAACATTTAGTCTGCGCAACAATCAACCCGCATAATAATTAATCAGGCATCCTTTACAGATAATCTCTCTCTCATCATCCGTAAGAGCGGCAAGATGAAGCATAAACTCTTTCAGCTTTCCGTCCTTGACAACATATGCCGGAATGTCTGACTTTTTCTCAATAACAGCCTGACGAATACCCGGAATAAAGAGATAGTCAAGATTCTCAAAAGGAAGATCACCCGCATCAATCAAAAACGGAAGCATACCCCAGTTAATCAGGTTGGAACGATATCTCTTGGTTGCATATTCATTTGCAATATTTGCCCATCCGCCGAGCACCTTCTGGCAGCTTGCAGCCTGTTCACGAGCAGAACCGTCTCCGGGTTTTACAGCAAAAATCGTACTTCCGAAGCCGATATTCTCACGGCTGACATTTGCAAATTCCGATTTGATTGTATCCATAATCGGGCGAAGTGCAGGAAGTTCCTCGCAAGGCTTTTGTCCATCCGTAAGTGCTTTCTGCGCTTTCTGAATCTCTTTCGCTCTGCCGACATACTGCGGATCTTTACGGGACAGCGTAAACTCGGCAAGACCTAACGGATTGGATCTGAAGGATGATGTCTCGCCGGAAGGAATCAATTCATCCGTCGTTGTAACCGGATCGTGAATCTCGGCAACCACCTGAAGAACCAAATTCTCGGGAAGGGCTGTCATAGCCGGCCAGTCCTTGATATTCGGGCCAAAATGAATCTCACAGGAAGGATCGGCAACACCCTTGGAATCAAATACACGATTTGCATAAATTGTGGAATCAAAATGATACTTGTATTTCTGCAAAGTATTCTCTTCGATCTGGTGACATGCACTTGTCAAAAATCCCTTATTCGCTGCAGTTGCTGCTATTGAACGTGCATCCATAAGTGCAACGGAAGCAATCTGACCGTTCTGAATCTTGGAACCTTCACGGTTCGGGAAGTTTCTGGTTGAATGACGAATCGAGAATGCATTATTCGCCGGTGTATCGCCCGCACCAAAGCACGGACCGCAAAATGCAGTCTTAAGAACAGCGCCTGTCTGCATAATCTGCGCGGCACAACCATTCTTAATCAGTTCCATATAAATCGGCATGGATGCCGGATATACACTCAAAGTAAATTCATCGGGACCAATGCTCTTGCCTTTAAGAATATCGGCAGCTGCACAAATATTCTCAAATCCGCCGCCTGCACAGCCGGCAATAATACCCTGTTCAACATAGAATTTGCCGTCACGAATCTTATCCTGAAGACTGTAAGGAATCTTACCGTCAAAACTTACAAGGGCCTTCTGTTCAACATCATGCAGAATATCGGAAAGGTTAGCATTAACTTCATCAATTGTATATGTATTACTGGGATGGAACGGCATGGCAATCATCGGATCAACCGTGGAAAGGTCAATTTCAATCACGCCGTCATAATATGCCACCTTACCGGGGTTCAACTCCTTATAAGCTTCGCTGCGTCCGTGAATCTCATAGAATTCGGAAACAGCCTCATCAGTTCTCCATACGGAAGAAAGACAGGTCGTCTCGGTTGTCATTACATCAACACCGATACGGAAATCAGCCGTCAAATTACCAACGCCCGGTCCTACAAATTCCATTACTTTATTCTTCACATAACCATTCTTAAATACAGCACCGATAATTGCGAGTGCAACGTCCTGAGGGCCAACACCCGGCTTCGGAGCACCCGTCATATATACCGCCACTACTTCGGGGCAATCAATATCATACGTTCTGGACAGAAGCTGTTTAACAAGCTCGGGACCGCCTTCGCCGACTGCCATTGTACCAAGCGCACCGTAACGGGTATGAGAATCGGAACCGAGAATCATTGCTCCGCCTTCTGCAAGCATTTCACGTGCAAACTGATGAATAACAGCCTGGTGAGGGGGAACATAAATTCCGCCGTATTTCTTGGCACAGGATAAACCAAACATGTGATCATCTTCATTAATTGTGCCGCCAACCGCACACAAACTGTTATGGCAATTCGTAAGTACGTACGGAATCGGGAATTCCGTAAGTCCCGACGCACGTGCAGTCTGAATAATACCAACAAATGTAATGTCATGGCTGGTCAGTTTATCAAACTTAATCTTCAACTGTTCCGTAGAATCTGAGGTATTGTGACTTTGCAAAATACCATATGCAATTGTGTTCTTTCTGGCATCGGCCGCAGATACACTTTCACCGGTTGCTGCCGTCACATCCTGTGCATCGACATACAATTTCTCGCCGTTTACCAAATACGCTCCGCCATCATAAAGCTTAACCATACTAAGGATCTCCTTCATATATTATTTCTGCTGCCACAAATACATATTTCTTGGCAACGCAATGCTCTATCCTGCCTATTTTACATTAATTCCGAACATTATTCCACAGATTTTAATGATTCCACCATGTCAATCTTCATAAGCTTTCTATGCATAACAAATGCAACAATTATCGCGAATACAAACGTCAGAATCATACTGTATATATAACTTACAAAATGAATATCCCGGGCAAACATCATCACATCAATCTCGGCCGTCAGTATGACAAATCTGTGTAAAAAGAACCCGATAACACAACCCACCGCACAACCGATCAGAGTTAAAATCACATTCTCACGGTTAACGTAGGAATCCACTTCACCGTCATAGAATCCCAAAACTTTCAATGTTGCAAGCTCACGTCGTCTCTCGGTAATATTGATGTTATTCAGATTATACAAAACAACAAATGCCAAAAGTCCGGCAGAAACAACCAAAACATACGTTACCAGGTCCAGACTGTGTAGCATATTCTTGATTCGTGAAGCCATACCGCTATAGAAATTGATTCCCGCTACTGCAGGAAGATCCATAAGTTCACGTCCCAAATGATCTTCAAATTCTTCCTCATTCGAAACATTATTCAGGAAATACTGAATCTCTTCAACAGGTTCTCCGTACACTTCTTCGTATAATGACGGTGACATATAAACGTAATGCATAAAATAGTTTTCGCATATTCCGTCTACACGCACTTCGACACGATTCAGTTCATCTTCCTTTAAGGTAAGCATGTCACCTACAGACAGTGATAACAGCTTCGCCAGCTTTTCATCTATGATAACTCCTTCATCCGAAAGGGCATACTCTGTATGCGTTATTCGGTCGCGAAGTGTCGAGAAATGCGTAAACTGTTCTCGGTCCATCGGAACAACCAAATAGCCGTTTTTGACCACACCGTTGGCTTCCAGATCTCTGGCCGCCTGATATCCTCCCAAAAATTCCGCAACACGATCGTCTTCTTCCAAAAACGTCCGAAGAGCTGTCTTCTCTTCATCGGTTGCATCATCATTAATCGCAATATCGGCATTATATGTACGAAGTTCTCCAAACTGAAGATCGGCAATCGAAGTAACGGAATCCTTCAAACCAAATCCAACCAGCAACAGCCCCATACAACCGCCTATACCGAATACCGTCATAAAGAAACGCTTTTTATAACGGAACAAATTTCGGATGGTTGCCTTTTGTGTAAAATTCAGATGTTTCCAAATAAACGGCACATGTTCCAAAAACACCCGCTTACCCGTTTTGGGAACAGCCGGACGCATCAGATTGGCCGGCTTCTCCAAAAGTTCCTTGTAACATGCAAAGAACGTGGAAAGCGTTGTGCACAAAATCGCAATCACCGTCGATGATACGGAATAAACCATACTTAACGGATTCACGACAACAGTTACATTATTATACAAAATCGCATACGCCTTGATAATGACATACGGAAGTACTTTCTGTCCCACATACAATCCCAAAAGACTTCCCAAAAAGCTGGCCAGAAAGGCATACCACAAATACTTCCCAATAATGGTTGCGTTCCCATAACCCAGAGCTTTCATTGTTCCGATCTCCATACGGCGTTCTTCCACCATTCGTGTCATGGTCGTCAACGCAACAAGCGCCGCTACCAGGAAGAAAATCGCAGGAAATACTTTCCCGATATTGGCTATTCGATCGGAATCCTGCCCGTATTCCGCGTATGTTTCATTATAATTTCGGTCCAGAACATACCACTCCGGAACGGACAAATCCTGAAGTTTCTGCTTCGCATCGGTAAGTTTTTCTTCACCGTCGGCAATCTTTTCATCCGCCTCAGCCTTCGCATCGGCAAACTCTTTTTCACCATCGGCTAATTTCTTCTTACCATCTTCAAGTTCAGCTCTGGCATCCGCAAGCTTTACCTCACCATCAGCAAGTTCCGTTTCACCGTCACTGAGCTTTTTCTTGGCATCCGCAAGTTCCTTTTGCCCGTCTTCCCATTCTTTCTTGCCGTCCAGATATTCCGCAAGACCGTCCTCATATTCTTTTTTGCCGTCTTCCCACTTCTTTAAGTTCTCTTCATATTCCTCTTTACCGGTATTATATGCATAACCGGCTTCGTATATTTTGTCCCAGCCTTCCGCAAGTTCCTTCTTTTGGGACTCCAACAAATTCTTGGCATCCGCAAGCTGTCCTTTTCCGTCAGCTATCGTAGCAGCGGCTTGCGAAAGTTCATTTTCGGCTGCACTCGCGGCTGCACCGGCCGCAGCAAGAGCTGCTCCGCAATCTCCTCCGAAAACCGAAGGATCCACACCTAACGATGACAAAACTCCCGAAATCGCACCAAACTTCATCATTGCTGCCTCCGGAGTATCTTCCGGCATTGCACCAATCATGGACAATGCGGAAGTCAGCTGAGCAAACTGTTGCTGTTTCTCCAAAAGCTGTGCTTCGCCTGAAGCAAGTTCCGCCTCTTTTGCCTGAAGTTGTGCCTCACCCGCTGCAATCTGCGCCTCGCCGTCACGAAGTTTTTCGGTTCCTCCCATTATTGCCAGCAGGCCGTCGTCCAGTTGCTTCTTCGCATCTGCAAGCTGCTGTTCCCCATCATCAAGTTCCGCTTTTGCATCCAGAATCTCCTGCCATGCATCCGCAAGTTCCTTTTCACCGTCGACAAGTTCCTTTTTGCCTTTATTATATTCCGCCTTACCATCCTCATATTTCTTTTTGGCATCGGCAAATTCCTCTTCCGCATCGGTAAGTTCTTCTTCACCGTCCGTGACTTTCTTACGGGCATCCGCAAGCTCATCTTCGGCATCGGCAAGTTCCTTCTTGGCATCAGAAAGTTCTTTCTCGCCGTCCGTGATTTTCTCCTGCGCCTCCACATACACATTCGTATAACGAATCTCGCATCGTTCATCTGCAATCGCTTCGATCCGGTCGGCAATGGACTCTATATAATCATCATATTCATCCGAATAGCTCACATATGCGCCGGAATCCTTTGCGAGCACATAAATATCGGTATAATATTCCAAGGAAAAGTCATCCTTCGGTACTACTACGAACGCATCCAGTGCACCGCTCCCGATTGTCGAACTTCCTCGCTCCAGCGACAGGTAATAAGAAGTCGTACCGACACCGACGATCCGATATGTATCCGTAACCAAGATATCCGACAATTCATCCTCGGACCCTGACTTTACCGTAAAGGTATCTCCGATCTGATAACCGGAAGCATCCAAGAAAGCATCATCAACCAGACATTCACCGCTGTTTTCAGGCATTCGTCCTTCATGCACAATAATCAGATTCAATGTATCAGGATAAGACATAAATCGCAGAACCAGCTGAGTACTCGATGTTTCACACAGAACATCCATGGCCTTCTGCGGCATAACCGTCTCTACACCGTCTACGGCCGCAATTGCCGCAACGTCCTCCTCGGTAAGTCCCAAAGAACCAAGCACACGAATATCCATCAAATTTGTTTCCTGAAATAACTTATTCGCCGACAAGCGCATATCAGGACTGGCCGCACGAATACCCGCAAAAAAGGCAACACCAAGACAGACAATCAAAAAGATTGACATGAATCTGCTGAAAGAATTCTTCACTTCTCTGTAAAAATCCGTACGTACTGCCCTTTTCATCCGACTACCGTTTCTCTATCATCAAACTTTTCGGTCGACATGCATCGGTCGAATAATTTTTGTTTACCACTCAATATCTTCTACATCCATGGGATGCTCGTTTTCCGTAATGCTGCTGACTTTTCCGTTCTTAATCTTAATAAGACGGTCTGCCATGGGCGCAATTGCGGAATTGTGCGTAATAACAATAACTGTCATATTTCTGCTGCGGCAGGTATCCTGCAAAAGTTTCAGAATCGCCTTACCCGTCACATAATCCAGTGCACCCGTAGGTTCATCACACAGCAAAAGTTTCGGGTTCTTGGCAAGCGCTCTTGCAATGGCAACACGTTGCTGTTCACCGCCCGATAACTGTCCCGGAAAATTATCCTTTCGCTCCAACAGTCCAACTTCCGAAAGAACCTGCGCCGCATCCAACGGATCTTTGCAAATCTGCATTGCAAGTTCAACATTCTCAAGCGCCGTAAGATTCTGGGTCAGATTATAAAACTGAAATACGAATCCGATTTTGTCTCTTCGATAAGCCGTAAGCTTACGACGATTGTATCCGGTTATATCTTCTCCGTCCACATACACGCTTCCCGAAGTAGCAGTGTCCATTCCGCCGAGAATATTCAGAACCGTCGTTTTACCGGCGCCGGAAGGGCCAACGATTACAACGAATTCACCTTCGTTAATTGCAAAATCAATTCCATTTGCGGCAGCGACTTCTACCTCGCCCATCTTATATATTTTCTTAACATCGGTCAGTTCAATAAAGCTCATGATTCTTTTCCATTCGCACAAACTAAAAAGAAGCGGAGAGACTCATGCCTCCCCGCTCCAAAACTCTACATATTAGATTCCGAAGTTTCCGGTAATCTCGTCGTTTACTACATAGTAAGCAACCTTATCATCAACATTGGCATATACATTCAAAGTCTTGATTGCTGCTGTATTACCTGCTGCCTTGTAAGCATCCTTAGCCATCTGCAAAAGAACTGCCTGCTCGTAATCTCTTCCTTCGAACTGAACAAACAACGTTTCCTTTGCTGCAACCTTCTTAGGAGCTGCTGCCTTCTTAGGTGCTGCTGCCTTCTTAGGTGTTGCTGCCTTCTTAGGTGCTGCCGCTTTCTTTTCTGCTGCTACAGCTGCCTTTTCTACTTTAACTTCTGCCACAGGTGCTTCAGCCTTCTTTGCTACAGGCTTCTTTGCAACGGCTTTCTTTACTTCTGCCATGTGAAATCTCCTTTCAAAAACCTAAACTGATGTATTTTCTCATAAACCTCAATTGTTACGATGTGATTATCTTAACAATACGGAATATATCGCAAACACCGGTCTTTGTCAAATTTTCCTTTGATTTTCGTGATTTTCGCTTGTTTTCATCAGTAAACAGTCGCTCACTTATGCAATTTGTCCTCGATTTCGAACCATTTATGAACGAATACTGTAGCCCAAAGACTGTCCGTCACGTACGAACATCTGCACCGTTTCCAAAGACAATTGAGCCAAATCCTTTCCGAGATTCGGGAGTTTCGCCAAAATGGCATTCGTCACCGTAATAATATCCGTTCCGGATTCCTGTGCCTGTATAATGTTGTATACTTCGCGGCAACTTGCCCACAAAGAAAGCGTACCGGGCTTTGTCTTACAAATCTGTGCAACCTCGCGCATCATAGGTACCGCATCTACACCGGTATCCATAATTCTACCTGCAAAAACGGAAACAATGTTCTGAGTTCCGGGAGCAAGAGCTTCCACGGTATTCTTTACCTGTTCCATCGTAAGAATTGCAGTAACATTCAGGCGAAGGCCCATAGCCGACAATTTCTTAATCAACGGAATACTGGACTCACCCTTGGAATTGGTAATGGGAATCTTCACATAAACGTTATCACCCAGGCCGCATATGATTTTGGCCTCTTCTTCCATTCCTTCGAAATCATCCGCAAACACTTCCAGCGACAGCGGAAGATCGGGAATTTCCTTAACGCACTCACGTGCAAAAGTCACATAATCCGCAACACCGGCCTTCTTCATAAGTGTAGGATTCGTTGTAAATCCTTTAACGTATCCCTTGGCATACTCAGCCTTCATCGCCTCTATATCCGCACCGTCTGCGTAAATCGTAATCTTCAAATCATTAGCATTCATTTGTATTTCTCCTTTTCCCCAAAAACTATGCATTTACAAGTGCATTCACCAAAAGATGCCATACGACACCCTGCCAGCCTTCCGCATGCGGTGTGATTCGATCTTGCGCCACAACGGGAACAAGAATACAAGAATCACTGACTGTTGCTGCATAGCCACCGTTTCTGCTAACGATAGAAATTACCTTTGCACCCTTCTCCTTTGCTAATTTTAATGCATTCACAATATTAAGTGATGTTGTCTGGCTACCACCGCCAACGGAAAATACCATAACCGTATCTTTCTCATTAATATGAGATATCTTCAGCCATTCCGTAAAGGTTGTTTCCCAGCCTTCATCATTTGTTCGAGCCGTAAGTTCCGAAACATTATCGGTCGGAGCATAAGTTTCAATACCGCCGATTTTACGGAAATCATTCACTGCATGACTCGCATTTGCGGCACTTCCGCCAACACCGAGAATAAACAGTCTGCCTTCCGCACTCTTTGTCTCTTTTAAAACCTGCACACCCATTTCGATTTCCTCTTGGGAAATTGTCTGCGCAATTGTAATGGTTTCCTCCAAATACTGCGCAATGTAATCTTTTGTCATAATTGCTTCCTCCTTTTCTCTTCGCACAATTTGACATTTATTCTTAAAGTGTACGGGCAACGTCCGCAAGATCATCTGCCATATATTCCGGCATCACATCCCCGATACGTTTGCACATATCACACTTTAATTCACCAATATAAATACTCTTCAATCCGGCACCGTGTCCTGCCTGCACGTCTGTACAGGAATCACCGACCATATACGAATTGCTCAAATCAACCTTATATTTCCGCAAAGCTCTGTAAATAAGGCCCGGCTTCGGTTTCCGACAATCACAGTACTTAATCAGAAAATCTTCCTTCGTCATCGGAAGTTTCTTCGGATAATGCGGGCACATAAACACATCATCAATTTCGGCGCCCATCTTCTGAAGAGTATCGATCATATAGGTATTGATATCATATAATCTTGCCAAAGTAGTCTTCCCTTTGGCTGCCGCGGGCTGATTCGTTATCACAAAAACATAGTAACCTTTGTCTTTTATGACTTTGATCGCTTCCGCAACTCCGGGAAGCAGCTTAAACTGCTCAACGCACAAAGGAGAATCCAGCTGTTCAATATCTTCATTCCAAACGATTTCATTAATAACGCCGTCTCGATCCAGAAATACCGCCGGTTTCTCTTTCTCAAAGCGCTCTTTTACATAGCCTTCAAACTCGGCCAGAGAAGCCGGAGATCCGATTTCATAAAATCGCTTTGTCACAATCTGCGGTGTAAGCGCACCGGATAAAGACAATCGGTTCTGAATCTCCGCTATATCAAAAGCTGCGCCTTCTTCATATTCTTCAAAAAGGCTGCGTTCATAAGCACAAACACCGTAATCGATGTAATCCATTTCAGGTGTCGGATGATGCTTATCATACAGCAAAAGTTTACCGTTCTTAACAACAACATTGCTCTTGTCAAAACGGTTATTGTTGCACAAAACAGTCATCAATGCGGGGCATCCGCTTTTACGTCCCTCTTCGAATCGATAAACCGTTTCGGCATAATCAATATCCATATACGAATCGCCATATATCAGTATGAAACTCTCTTCCAGCATGGGAAGTGCTCTTCTTACCGCACCTCCGGTACCGAGAAGTTTCTCACCGTCATAGCAATATTGAATGGAAATTCCCCGATCGCTTCCGTCTCCGTAATGTTCCTCAATCATATTAGCACGGTACCCGATCAGAAACAGGAACTTACGAAATCCCCATGCACACAAAAGAGAAAGCTGATAATCGAAAAACGGTGTTCCGTTTACGGGAACAAGCGATTTGGGACATTCCTTTGTATATTCCTTAAGGCGTGTACCCAGGCCGCCCATAAGAACCACGACCTGCACATCCGACAGGTTTCTCATAATATCTTGCATCCTTCCTTTTCAAAACGGAAACGGGTTTCGGTCATACCTGTTTGTTTCATGGCCTGGCGAAGTCTGACTTTGTCCTTCGCATAGAACATCAAAAAGCCACCGCCGCCGGCACCGATCATCTTACCACCCATCGCACCGTTCTTCATGGCGAGATCATACCATTCGTCAATCTGCGGATTACTCATTCCGCCGGAACGTTTCTTCTTGTATTCCCAATGAACATTCATGATATCCGCAAAAGTTTCCAAATCACCGCGTTCGAAAGCCGCCTTGCTCTGGTATCCGAGATCTTTCACAAAGTCAAGGTTCTTGACCATATCCGAGTTGTTCTGTTTGCTCTTATCATCCTGCTCCTTCAGAATGTTGCCCGCGCTGCGGGAAAATCCCGTGAAATACAGAATCAGATTATCCTCCAGATTGTAAAGGGTCTCATCGGAAATACGAAGCGGATCTACCCATACATAGCCATCCTTATGGAAATTCATACAGGTAATACCGCCATAGCTGGCAATATACTGATCCTGCTTACCGATTGGCTCCTTAAGTCGATGCATCTCCACTTCACATGCTTCTTCCGCAAGAGTACGCGTCGAAACAATATTCCCTTGCATTGTATGCAATCCTCGAAGAAGAGCCGTTGTAAAACTGGAAGAAGAGCCAAGGCCCGTTCCTGCCGGGATATCTGCCATGGACGCAATCTCCAAATACGGATTGTCCCAATTAAGCATCTTCAAGCATTCACGAATAATCGGATGCTGGATTTCATCAATGGACTGCACATCTTCGTACTTGGAATATTTCAGACGGTATCCCTTTTCAAATGTCTGATGAAGCATTACATAAACATATTTATCAATCGCTGCGGAAATCAAAAACCCTTCATGCGTTTCATAATAAGACGGAAGGTCTGTTCCTCCGCCGCCCAAAGATATACGTAACGGACTTCTTGCAATAATCATGAATAATTCTCCTTAATCTCTCGCTTCAAAAACCCAGGGATTTGCCATCAAATACTCTACTGTCTTTACAACACCGTCTTCAATCGTTGCCTTCGGTGCCCAACCAAGAGAACGAACCTTCTTGGTATCCAAATAAATAAACGGATTATCGCCAATCCATCCGCGCTCTCCGCCGGCATATGTAAATTCGGGTTTCACACCCAGCTTACCGCAGATAAAGCGTACGGAATCATTCACTTCAACATATTCATCCGTTCCAAGATTATATATATTGACTTTCTCATTTGTATTACGAACAACGGTAAGGATTGCTTCCATACAATCCTTTACATACAGATAAGACTTCTTCTGATGTCCGTCTCCGAGAATATGCAAATGATTCGGATCGTCTTTTAATCTCTTGCAGAAATCAAAAACATGACCATGCGTATATCTCTCACCGAGAATGGATACAAAACGGAATATATAAGCCTGAAAGTCAAATCCCTCTGCGTATGCGGCTATAAGTCCTTCGCAAGCAAGCTTGGACGCACCGTACAGAGATGTCTGAATCGGGAAAGGTGCATTTTCCGGTGTAGGAATAACTTCCGCCTCGCCATATACGGAACCCGTTGATGAAAAACCGATTCTGCGAATGCCATTTGCACGCATTGCTTCCAGTACATTGTATGTAGCAATCGTATTCTGCTCCAAATCCTTTCTCGGATGTTCACATCCCATGCGGACATCGGCATTTGCAGCAAAATGAAATACGAACTCACAACCCTTCATTGCTTCCGTCAGTTTCGGAAGATCCAGTGTATCTCCTTCTACCAAAGTGAATCGGGGATTCTTCAATGCTTCTTCCAAAAATTCCCTTCTTCCGGTAGAAAAGTTATCATAAACCACTACCTCATTTTCGCTCTCCGATAAGAGTCTGTCCGTCATATTGGAACCGATAAATCCGGCTCCGCCCGTAACAAAATATTTCATTTTTCTATTTCCTTTCTGATAACTTATCGAATATGAATTATTTAATATATGTAACTCGGCATGCATCAAACCATGTAAATACATCAGGGACTCTCGTCAATCATGTTCTCCACTGTTTTCATATAAGCATGTGCATCACGATTAAACAGTGCATTTACATATTCCATTGTTGCCATCTTTATTTCCACACGAATCGGAACCTGGGCAATATCCATAAATGCTTCGGGATCATACACTCTCTTTGTGATACGTTTCTCAACGCTGGCATTACCGACTTTATCACAATTCGTCAGCAGCACTCCCAAAGAGCCCTGATCATCTATACTGTAAACACGGTCTTCCAAACGAACCGTATCATGTACAATCATCGCCAGTTTCTTAATCGCCGCTTCATATTGCGTACGATTCAATGCGGTCTGCAACGCATCCGGATAACGCAATTTAATCATCATAAGCGACAAAGGATTATTATTACGTTCCGCAAAAGAAATCTGTGTCTGAATATCCATGAACATACTGCGCAGATTGTAGAAACCTGTCAAAGGATCAATCATTACAAGCTCTTCCACCTGCTGGCGAAGGATATTATTCTCCAAACGCAATTTGCCGATGCCTCGCCACAATAAACCCATTCCCAAAATGGATATTCCGGGAATGACAATCCAGCAAAACTGAATCGGTTCGATATCGCGTCCCATGGCAAGCAGAAAATACAATTTATATGCCATATAAGCAATCGTCTGAACGCTGGCAATAATCACTGCAATGCTAAGGAGCGAAAGCGCCCCCATCAACACAGCAAAAACAACAACCGCCAACATGATAATATTCTCGGTAAACAAATCTTCACCGCCGAAATACATCACAATTGCGGCAATAACAAATGCCAGCAACAATATCAGCATTCCGACACTTTGCAATGATTTGCCGGCATTCATACCGGCCGTTGCTTTTGAATCAGTTTTCCTGCTCATCTGCATTCTCTCCCAGCTCGCACTCAATAAAATAGCGCGGGCGTCTCTTTACTTCCGTATAAATCTTTCCGACATACAGTCCTACCAGACCGAGAGCAAAAAGAATCATACCACCGATAAACCACAACGATAAAATAAGCGATGTCCAACCACTTGTTACATGACCTGTAAAATAAGATACGAGCGCATAAATCGCAGCACATATCGTAATAAACACCATGATCAGACCGCAGTACATAATCATAGACATCGGTTTCACCGAAAACGATGTAACACCGTCCATCGCAAAAGAAACCATTTTGCGGAAAGGATATTTGGATTCTCCCGCCATACGTTCCTTACGTTCATACGTTACGACATCCGTTTTGTAACCCATGGATGCAACGATTCCGCGCAAAAACAGATTCCGTTCACCGTATTCGGACAGTGCCATAAGCGCACGTTTGCTCATCAAACGAAAATCCGCATGATTATATATACTGTTAACACCAAGAGCACGCATCAATTTGTAAAATCCCTGTGCCGTCGTACGCTTAAACCAGGAATCCGTTTTACGCGAAGAACGCACTCCGAAAACAATATCGCAGCCCTCATTATACTTTGTCATCATGTCCGCAATAACAGCAACGTCATCCTGCAAATCCGCATCGATCGAAATACTGACATCCGCCTGCTGCATAGCAGTCGTCAATCCGGCCATCAATGCATTCTGATGTCCGACATTTCCCGCAAGTTTCAGGGCATGGACGTATTTATTATCTTTATGAAGTTCTTGCATTATCTCCCATGTACGGTCTTTGGAACCGTCATTAACGAGTAAAAGAAAGCTGTCGGCATCTGCCAAATTACGTGCAATCAAATCCGTAAGCACATCGGTAAGTGTCTTAACGGAATCCGACAATACTTCTTCTTCGTTATAACAGGGAACAACGATTGCGAGTCGTTTCATACAAATCAACCTCTCGTTTCACACAATAAACTTATCATAGCATTTTACCACAAAACAGCCCTTTCAGGCAAGGCTCGGGCGATAAACCGGATTTGAGGCAATATGGCAAACGCAATTTCCTTCCACCCTCAGAACTTCTTCAAATATCGTTCATATTTCTTACCATCCAGTACGGTCATACGGTCATGTGTAAATCCCAATTTCAAGAGAAGTGCAACGCTGGCCTTATTCTCCGCCATAGAATATGCGCACATCTTTTTCAGTTGTAATTGATCATGTGCATACGACACAATAGCATCACAAGCCTCATAAGCATACCCGTTATGCCATACGGCAGGATCCAGAACATATCCCAATTCCGTCAGCGTTTCTTCCGCACGATCCGACAAACCTGCACGCCCAATCAATTTACCGTCACTCTTTCGAACAATTCCCCAGACACCGTATTCAAAGAATGCATACTGATAATCGATATATCGCCGCATGTATTCCTCTTCTCTCGCACGTATCTTATACAGGCCTTCCGTATATTTTGTAACAACCGGATTGCTGTATATTTCATACAACGCATCAATATCCTCCATCGTTTGTTCCCGAATAATCAAACGCTTCGTTTCACAAATTGTCCACGGAATCCCATGATACCTCATATAGATTCGTTCCAAATCTTCCGGCAGAAGAACCGACAGATCATCCACGCAGTATCGTGCACCCACAAATGACGCAAGTCGCGAATAATCATCCAAATACTGAACACCGGCTATTCCCAACTGTTTTGCCCCGGTGTACACATGCAGATCATCCGTAATCAGAAGTTTCCCTTCGGAAAAGTCACTCTCCCCACAGACATCCCGTCCCCTTTCGAAATATCTGTGCGCCTCATCTGCATTTTGAAAATATGTTACCGAAAAAATATCCGACATCAGTTGCGACAATACATTTTCATCTTTTTTATTCAAATAAATTAATATTTTTTGTAAATTCATATGCATTTTCATCCGATAATAAATATATAATGCCGTTCATATTTGTGCGTCACATCTGTATTTCTGTGTGATTCTTTGTGCGAAATATTCAACCCCGAGGTACACTTTTTATACAAAATCATTGCAAATAATATACGTAATGTATTGTTATGTAACCCAACGCGTTAATAAATTGTTCATATTTAATTTACTAATACTTTACTTAACTAACATTTTTTATACATTTCTCATTTGTATACTAATACCATCAGCAAGGAACAATTGCTAATTAAATCGACAATCACTTTACGAATACTTTTTCATAATAAATGCCAAGTGGCCTAGCCACTTGTCATCCTCCCTTTTTATGGGGTTTTTTTATTTCTTCTCACCACTTAAGTAACTGATAATCGCATCCACCGCAGCTTCCTCATCCTTACCGTCAGCAGAAATGACTACCTGATCACCTGCCGTAAGTACAAGCGTCATCATTCCCATAATACTCTTTGCATTCACGCGTTTTTCCATGTACTCAATGTAAATTGAGCTGTCAAACTGACTGGCAATCTGTACCAACAACGCTACGGGCCTTGCTTCAAGTCCGTTCTCTAAGCAAATCTTAGTTTCCTTCTTTGTCATAATTCTCCTCCTTTAGTCGTTTAGCCATCTCGCATAAACGTCTCAGCCTGTGATTCACGCCGGATTTTCCGAGCGGTGGATCAAACATCTCACCCAGATCCGAAAGCGACACCTCGGGATATTGTATTCTCATCTCCGCCATCTGGCGCATATTATCCGATAGTGTCTTATACTCCTTTGTTGTCATCAAGAAACGTATATCCTCTACCTGCTTGGCGGCAGCGGATAAAGTTTTGTTAATATTGGCAGCATCACAATTCACCTGCCGATTAACCATATTACGCATAATCTTCATGATTCGCGTATTCTCAAGCTCCATCAGAGCTACATGAGCTTCCATAACATTCAATGCATCTGTTATACATTCTGCATCTTTTATATAGAAAACAAAACCGTTTTTTCGCGAAATGACTTTCCCTTCCACATCAAAAGAAGAGAAAAGTTCCTGTATCTTTTCTGCCATCTTGGCACTATGACTGACGATTTCGAAATGATATGACTTATTCGGATCACTCATCGACCCGGATGCCAGAAACGCTCCGCGCAAATACGCCCTGCGACAGCATGCTTTCATCGTAACCGTTGCCCCTGATACGGCTTCGGTCATATCAGATACAGTATTTTCGGCAAATTCGCCTTTTATATTAAATGTTTTTACAATCAAAGTAAAGCATTTTCTTAACAACAGGCTCTCAGACGTTTCCCATTGTAATATATCTTCCGTTGTAATCCTTTCGATGTCTACTCCCCCGAAGGATACAATTGCAGCAAGCTCTGCTATTCTGCAATGCCTCGCAGGCGGGATTTTACTATATAATTCATCTTTCACAGAACTTGAAAAAGACATATGCACATCCTACTTTTTAAACAGAGCATCCTTCTCAATATCACGGTGTTCCAATTTGAAACCATAATCCGTATATTTTGCCATTCGTTCATATAGAGCATTGGCAAGCGTAACACTTCGATGCTTTCCGCCTGTACACCCGATGGTAATTACCAGTTGGTTTTTGCCCTCCAGTGTATACTTCGGAAGGAGAAAAGTCAGCATATCCTCCAGTTTTTGTAAAAAAACTTCCGCTTCGGAAAACGACATGACAAAATCCTGAACTTCGCGGTCATTACCACTTTTATGCTTCAGTTCCTCATAATAATACGGATTCGGAAGGAAACGCACATCAAACACCAGATCCGCATCCGAAGGAATTCCGTATTTGAACCCAAACGAAATAATGGATACATACAGGTTCTTGTAATTCTGGTTATTTACAAATATTTTATCGAGTTCGCTCTTAAGCTCGCGCGTCAGCATATGGCTGGTATCCATAATATAATCCGCGCGCTCTTTGATTCCCGCAAGTTTCGTTCTCTCACGTTCAATGCCGTCTTCAACATGACCGTCCCCGGCCAGCGGATGCGTTCTTCGAGTCTCTTTATAACGCTTAATCAGCACAGCATCATCGGATTCAAAGAACAACACTTCGTACGGAATATTTGCAATCTTCATATCATCCAGTACTTTCGTCAGTTCATCAAATCCTCGCCCGTTTCGAACATCAATTCCGAGAGCAACCTTTTCGATTTCACTGTTGGGAACAAGGCACAATTCCGCAAACTTGCCAATCAACGGAACCGGGAGATTATCCACGCAATAATATCCGGCATCTTCCAACATTTTCAGAGCTGTACTCTTTCCGGCACCACTCATTCCGGTGACAACCACAAATCTCATAACCGCATATCCTCACCAAGCATACATACTTCCGGTTCCAAAGTCACACCAAACAGGTCTCTGACTTTTGTTTGAACATCACGCATCAATGTAAGTACATCCGAAGTCGTTGCTCCGCCGGCATTGATCACAAATCCGCAATGCTTTGTCGAAACCATTGCACCTCCGACCGAATATCCGCGAAGTGAAGCATCTTCTATCAGCTTACCTGCAAAATATCCTTCGGGTCTTTTGAAAGTGCTGCCCGCACTCGGATATTCCAAAGGCTGTTTCTCGCGCCTCTTTGCTGCCAGATCATCCATCTGCGCCTTGATAGCAGCAGGGTCGCCTTTTGTAAGCTTCATTGTGGCAGACAATACAACATACGGATGTTTCTTAATCACACTACTTCGATAAGCAAATTCCATCTCTTCATTCGATAAAGTAATAATTTGCCCCGTCACAGAATCAAGCACGGAAACTTCACGAACAACCTGCTTCATTTCCGAACCGTAAGCTCCGGCATTCATAAATACCGCACCACCAAGACTGCCTGGAATTCCCGAAGCAAATTCCAATCCCGTTAGTCCGTTCTCATATGCGGCATATGCAATTCGTGACAAAAGCGCACCTGCTTCAGCCACAATCGTATCGCCGTTTACAACAATGCTGCCGCAATCCGGAGATACGCACACAATGCATCCTCTGTATCCAAGATCGGATATCAGCATATTACTGCCGTTTCCAATTACAAAATACTCTTCCTTATTGTCCGCAAGAATACGAATGCATTCCGCAAGATTCTCTACAGAGTCCGGCTTAATAAAAACATCCGCACACCCGCCGCAGCGGAAAGTCACATGCGCATCCATTGCTTCCGAAAGCAATACACGCTCACTCCCCAAAATTGCGCGAAGTTTGTCAAGAACAACCTGCTGCATGAATTACTCTACCTCATCAATAACAAGCTTTGCAGCGCCAAAAATACCGGCATCATTTCCAAGCGTTGCCAATGCGAACTTGGCATTTCGACAACCATGGAATACATTCGGTGTATAATTCTTCTCAATATAGGACAGCAAAACTTCTCCGGCCTTTGATACACCGCCGCCGATAACAAACAACTCCGGATTACATACTGCTGCCACCGCAGCCAAACCTTTTCCAAGATATTTACCGAATTCTTCAGCAATCTCAATAGCTACCGCATCACCGGCCTTAACAGCGTCAAATACTGTCTTGGCAGAAATTTCACCTTCACGAAGAGACGAAGCTTTCGCATCCTTGGCAAGTCTTCTGTTTGCAAGACGAACCAGTCCGGTTGCCGATGCATATTGCTCGAGACATCCGTGATTACCGCATCCGCAGGCTTCGGGCTCATCATCCTGAATATGAATGTGTCCGATCTCACCGCCGGCACCAACACTTCCGGTAAGTATCTTGCCGTTTACAATGACACCACCGCCGACACCGGTTCCGAGTGTAACCATTACAACATGTTTGCAGCCCATGCCGCCGCCTTTCCACATTTCACCCAGGGCAGCTACATTGGCATCATTTCCGGCTTCAACAGGAAGAGAAGTCAACTCTTCCATGATATTTTTAATATTCATTACACCCCATCCGAGGTTAACGGCTTTATTAATATTACCTTCTTCATCGACAGGACCCGGAGCACACAAACCGATTCCGACTGTCTCTTCCATGGCAATTGACTTTTGAGCCATCTTTGCCTTAATGGAATCCGCAATATCCGGAAGGATCTTCTCTCCGTTGTTCTCTGTGCGGGTAGGGATCTCCCACTTATCAAGCACTTCACCTTCTGTTGAAAGCAATCCCAACTTAACCGTTGTTCCTCCGATATCTACGCCAAATACGTACTTACTCATCGTACATCCTCCTATTCGTCTTCTTCACTGCGCTTCTGCAATGAGTTCTGTAATCTTGCATACAATTCCTTCGCCGCATTGTAACCCATCTTCTTCTGTCTGTAATTAACAGCGGCCGACTCACAGATAATAGCCAGATTTCGACCGGGACGAATCGGAATACTGTGGCATACGACTTTGTTTCCTAAATATTCCGTATATTCTTCTTCCAAACCGATACGGTCATAATCCTTATCCTTATCCCACTCTTCCAAGCGAATGACAAGGTCAATGGATTGAGTATCACGTACCGAAGATACACCGAACAGCATCTTAACATCGACAATACCGATACCACGAAGCTCGATCAAATGTCTCGTAATATCCGGAGCCGAACCGATCAATGTATCGTCACTGACTTTACGAATCTCAACAACATCATCCGTAACCAGACGATGACCTCTCTTTACAAGTTCCAATGCAGCTTCACTCTTACCGATACCGCTTTCACCCGTAATCAAAACACCTTCGCCGTATACATCAACCAGAACACCATGTACGGAAATGCAAGGTGCCAACTTCACATTCAACCAACGAATAATCTCTGCCATCAGATTCGATGTACTCTTGCTTGACATCAGAACCGGAACGCCTTTCTCTTTGGCAATCTCTAAGAATACTTCATCCGGATACAGTTCACGACAGAATACATAGCAGGGAGTATCTTCCTTCAAAACATGTTCATATCTTTCTCTTCTGGTTTCTTCGGACAAAGACTGCATATAAGAATATTCAACGAAACCTATAATCTGTACACGTGCCGACTCAAAGTGCTCCAAGAATCCCGCAAGCTGAAGTGCAGGACGGTTAATATCAGGCTGTGTGATTTTGACAGAAGAAACATCAATTTCCGGAGTCAAATTCTCCAGTTTCATTTTTTCGATTAAGGTACTGACCGGTACTGTTGGCATAGAAAAACCTCCTATAATTATAGATATTTAAAGTATAGCACTTTTGTCACACACATCATAGAACCGTTTTCATGATGACGCAGTACGTCCTGTACGTGCGACAGCCGCAGTGCCTCCTGCACATACGCCCGTCGCCATGCCGCTTACACGCGCGACATTGCACATGCGCCGCCGCCATGCCGCTTGCACGCGCGACATTGCACATGCACCCGCCGCCATGCCGCATTTGATTTCTCGCTTTGTATGCTCGGCAGAAATTATAACGAACCTGCAGCCAAGACAATTACCAAATACGGGTCGCCTACAAATGTACGTCCTGTACATTTTCGGCTCAAAGTGCCATCCGGGCACTTTGCCCCTGCGTATACGAGCAGCTTCGATAATTTCAAGCCTCGCCTACAGGCTTCAAAATCAAACACGTCCCGTCTTGCGGGCGCGTATATACAGGCAGTTTATACGTCATGGCTGCAGGCGCGTATACAGACGACAATTATGAATCACAATTGCGAGCGCATAAGCAAGCGTCATGACTGCGTATGAAGAAAGTCATACACCGCCTGGGCTGCCGGAAGTGTAAACGAATCAACTGCCGCAAGTTCTTCCACCGATGCATTTTTAATATCTTCCAAAGATGCATATTGTCGCATCAGACTGCGTCTGCGTTTCTCTCCGATTCCCGGAATATCATCCAAAACGGAATGCACTTGACTTTTACTTCGCAGATTCCGATGAAACGTAATCGCAAATCGATGTGCCTCATCCTGAATTCTTGTAATCAATTTAAACTCCTCCGACGAAGGAGCAATCTCCACTTCTCTGTTGTCGCAATATAATCCGCGGGTTCTATGATGATCGTCCTTCACCATACCGCAAACGGGAATGGATAATCCCAATTCCTGCAACACCTGTAACGCAATATTTACCTGGCCGCGACCACCGTCCATAAGTATCAGATCCGGAAACTTTCCAAACTTCTGCACTTTCTTCTTCTCACCATCGGATGATTCCTCTTCTGCCTCGGCACGTTCCGCAACACCATGCGTAAAACGGCGGGTCAGCACTTCTTCCATGCTGGCATAATCATTCGGTCCGATAACTGTTTTGATTCGGAATTTACGGTAATCATTTGTTTTCGGTTTTCCATCCTCGAACACAACCATGGAACCAACCGACTCATATCCGCTGATATTGGAAATATCATATGCCTCTATACGTACAGGATTGGGAACACCGATCAGTTCGCCCAGACGACTGACTGCGCCGAGCGTTTTGGCGTATTCTCTGCGAATCTTCTCCAGATCCTGTGATAAATGTAAACGGGCATTTTCTCCCGCGAGTTCCACAAGTTTTTCCTTTTTTCCTTTTTGCGGAACAGTCAGCAGAACTTTGCTTCCACGCTGATTTGCAAGCACCTGTCGCAACAATTCGCCATCCTGCGGTTCACAGGGAACGACAATTTCTTTCGGAAGAACCGGAGCCTGTGCATAGTACTGCATCAAAAAGCTTCCGAGAATCGATGCATCATCCTCTTCTTCCACGTGCTTCATGTAATAATGATCCTTGCCGACCATTTTTCCGTCGCGCACAAAAAACAACTGGATAATAACAGAATTATCCTGTCGCGCCATAGCTACGATATCACGATTTTCTCCATCAAAATCCGTAATCTTCTGCTTCTGCGAAACGGCTTTTACGGACGCAATCAAATCCCGCCACTTCAAAGCTTCCTCAAAATTCATCTCCTCGGAAGCGCTATTCATCTTTTCCGTCAACTCGCGAAGAATGTCTTTATTGTTGCCGGACAAAAAATCCAGCATTTTCTCAACATTTACACGATAATCTTCCCGGGTAATTCCTCCGACACACGGAGCCATGCATTGTCCGATATGATAATACAGACAGGACCTCTCGTTCTGAGAGGATTTACAATTTCGAATCATATATACCTTACGCAGAAGTTCGATTGTGTCTTTAACACTTCCCTCGGATGTGTAAGGTCCGAAATATCTCGCATGATCTTTCTGGACCTTACGCACCGACATAATACGAGGGAAATCCTCCTGCACGGTAACTTTAATATATGGATATGTCTTGTCGTCCTTTAACATTGTATTGTATTTCGGACGATGTTCTTTGATCAGATTGTTTTCAAGAATCAGGGCTTCCAGTTCCGAATCCGTCACAATGTACTCGAACCACGAAATCAGCGAAACCATTTTCTGAATCTTCGGTGTCTTCTTGGTGCCTGCACGAAAGTAAGAATGCACTCGGTTATAGAGCACAACAGCCTTGCCCACGTAAATTATTTCATCGTGAGCATCATGCATCAAATATACACCGGGCTTCTTCGGCAACTTTTTCAGTTCTTCCTGAATATCAAACATATCTACTCATTTGCCGTATCACTTGCTTCTGTTTGCTCATTTGTCAAATCGCCATCCTGCGTTTGCTCAGCTTTCTCGGCATTGTCCGGTTCCGTAAACGTGATTGCGTCTGTGCTCTCCGACAATTGTGTTTCATCATCAACCGTAACGTCAATACCACCCTTATGTTCTCGGAAAATGGCCATGAACTGCTTGCCGGTAATGCTCTCCTTCTCCAGAAGATATGCAGCGAGCTCATCCAAAAGTTCGCGATTTTCACTTAACAGTCTCTTCGCCTCTTCATAAGCGGAAGAGAGAATCTTCATTACTTCCTCATCAATGGAAGCTGCCGTTTCATCGGCACAATCTAACGATGTATGTGCAGACAGGTACTGGTCCTGAACACTTTCCAGCTTAATCAGGCCAAACTTATCGGACATACCGTATTGTGTTACCATCGCTCTGGCAATGGCTGTTGCTTTTTCAATATCATTTGCGGCACCTGTCGTAACGGAAGCAAAAATCAGTTCCTCCGAAGCACGACCTGCCAATGCCGTAACTATCTGCTCATACAGTTCTTCCTTGGATTCCAAATGCTTTTCTTCTTCGGGAACATACCAGGCATATCCGAGAGCACCCATTGTTCTCGGAACAATCGTAATTTTCTGGATAGGATCGGTATTCTTCTGCAATGCGGAAGCAAGCGCATGACCGATTTCATGATAAGAAACGATACGTCTCTCCTTCTTGGTCATGATGCGGTCTTTCTTTTCTTTACCCATCATTACGACTTCGATTGCTTCCAGAAGGTCTTTCTGATTAACAGCTTCACGTCCATGCTTAACCGCCGTAATAGCCGCTTCGTTTACCATATTTGCAAGATCCGAACCAACCGCACCGGCTGTTGCCAATGCAATCTCATCCAAATCTACCGTATCATCCAAATGCACATCTTTGGAATGCACCTTAAGTGTTTCGCGACGTCCCTTCAGATCCGGTTTGTCTACGATAATTCTTCTGTCGAAACGACCGGGACGCAAAAGCGCCTTATCCAAAATTTCGGGTCTGTTGGTCGCAGCCAGAATCAGTACACCTTTAGAGGCATCAAAACCGTCCATCTCGGACAAAAGCTGATTCAATGTCTGCTCTCGCTCATCATTACCACCGCCGTAACGGGAATCACGTGACTTTCCGATTGCATCCACTTCATCGATAAAGATAATACAAGGCGCATTTTTCTGTGCTTCCTTAAACAGATCACGAACACGTGACGCACCGACGCCGACATACATCTCCACGAAGTCGGAACCTGCCAGTGAGAAGAACGGAACGTGTGCCTCGCCTGCAACCGCACGGGCCAAAAGCGTTTTACCTGTTCCGGGAGGTCCTACAAGAAGCGCGCCCTTCGGCAATTTTGCACCAATCTTGGAATACTTGCCCGGGTTATGCAGAAAGTCCACAACCTCCTGCAACGATTCCTTTGCCTCGTCCTGTCCGGCTACATCGGCAAAAGTCACACCCGTTTCTTTCTGTACATAGACCTTTGCGTTGCTCTTGCCGACACCCATGATTCCGCCGCCGCCCTTCGACATGCCGCGCATCAAAAACGATATCAGCAACCAGAACAAAATAATCGGTACAACATACGAAATCAAAAACGAGAAAATCACGGAAGACGAATCTGTTTCTTCCTGTTCAAAAGTAACCTCGGCTTCCAGCAAACGATCCGCCAATTTATCATCATCAACCCGTACCGTATAATACGTCATCGGGACGTATGCTTTCTCCTGGCCCTTCGGAGTAATCTCTATCTCATCTCCGGAAATTACAACCGATTCCACCTCTCCTTTATCCAGTTTCTCAATGAATTCATCATAAGAAATCTTCTGATTAGTCGCAGAATTCAAGACACTGCGCATATAGGATAATATCAGCAGAAGCACGACGGTAGCGGCAACAATGATAAACCACGTCTGTTTACTTCCGGGTTTCTTACCGTTATTGTTGTTATTATTATTTCTGTTCTCATCCATAAATTAATTCTCCAAAATACTAATCCCACAAATATTGTGGATATACTCCTCTTTGTTTCAATTCGGCAATCGAAGCGCTTACCATGGGCTTGTCCTCGCGGTAGGTCACTCCGAACCATTTATCTTCGGATGTAAGCACCCGAACCTTTGCACGTTTGTTCTGAATCATCTCATCCACTACAAACGGCAGGTAACACTCGGCCTTTTCGGGATCGTTCGGAATATCCTTTTCAAAAAATGTATCAAACGCCGTACGGAGCGCATCAACAAAATCTATCGAAAATCCCCAGAAGTTCATGGACGTAACGCTCTCTTCAGACAAATCAACGTTACCTGATTCCGTCTCGGATACAATACCGGCGCTCGTCCTGTAAATCTTCGTATGTTCCGTAATATCCGACAGAAAACCTTCCCGATCTGTCTGACATATACCACGGGATACGGAGCCGTTTTCCGTAAGCGTATTCCCCAAACGGAATCCGACCATGGCATATTCGACCGGTGTCTTCAATGCATGCTGTCCATCACATTCGTCCTTTTGGCACAGATAATTGTACATCCTTAAAAACGCTTCTCTTCCGTAAAAGTCATCCGCATTAATTACCGCGAACGGCCCGTTTAACAGATTCCTTGCCGATAATACAGCATGTGCCGTTCCGTATGGTTTATTACGTCCCTTTGGAACCGTGCAGCCCGAAGGAATATCCGATAAATCCTGATATGCATATTCAACTTTGATACGATTGCTCATCCTGGCCGATACGGCTTCTTCGAAATCTTTGCGATTCTCTCTCTTTATGATAAAAATCACTTTCTCAAAGCCGGCACGATAAGCATCATATACCGAAAAATCAATGATTTTATCACCTTCCGGTGTGATCGGATCAATTTGTTTCAATCCTCCGTAACGACTGCCCATTCCTGCAGCCATTACAACCAATACGGGTTTGTCCATACTAATCTCCATTTCGCTTACGAAATCAGCACTGATTTCCATTATGCGTTCTTCGTATTCGCTGCCTTCTGTTTCTTTACCGGTTCGCTGGTTACCTGACATCCCAATTTCTTAAATGTTTTCTTGTCTACCGAAGAAAGCATTACAGATGTATGTACCTGACATCCTTTCAATTGCGGAAGCATCTCCAATGCATGTTTGGCGTTCGGATTCGTCACTGCCGAAACCGAAAGAGCAATCAATACCTCATCTGTATGCAGTCTCGGATTCTTACCGCCCAAATATTTCACCTTCAACTCCTGAATCGGCTCAATTGCCTCCGGTGAAATCAAATGCTCATCATGATCGATTCCCGCAAGTGCTTTTAGGGCATTCAACAAAAGCGCTGCCGATGCACCGAGCAAATCGGTAGTTTTGGAAGTAATAATGTCACCGTTTTCCAGTTCGATCGCTGCACAGGGAACCGACAATTTGGCCGCTCTCTCGTTCGCTGCCACAGTAACGGCACGATCATCCGTCGTGATTTTGGCCTGTTTCATCAAAAGTTCAATCTTATATACTTCCGTTTCGTCTGCTTTCTCTTCCACAACATTATTAAGTGTTGTGTAATATCTGCGAATAATCTCCATCTTGGATGCTTCACAGCAAGCTTCGTCATCAACAATACAGTTACCGACCATATTCACGCCCATATCGGTAGGTGATTTGTACGGATTCTCGCCGTAAATGCTTTCAAAAATCGCCGTAAGCACGGGGAATATCTCAATGTCACGGTTGTAATTGACCGTAGTCTCTCCGTAGTATTCCAAATGGAACGGATCAATCATATTCACATCATTCAAATCGGCCGTTGCAGCTTCATACGCCAGATTAATCGGATGCTTCAACGGAATATTCCATATCGGAAATGTCTCAAACTTAGCATACCCCGCCTTAATTCCGCGTTTATTGTCATGATAAAGCTGACTTAAACATGTCGCCATCTTACCGCTTCCGGGACCGGGAGCCGTTACAACGACAAGTGGGCGGGTTGTCTGAATATATTCGTTCTTACCAAACCCTTCCTCACTAACGATATGCGTAACATTGGACGGATACCCTTCAATGGTATAGTGTTGATATACATTCACCTTACGGCGCTTCATTCTTGTCTTAAAAGCCTTCGCTGCAGCCTGTCCGGCAAAATGCGTCAAAACAACCGAGCTGACATACAATCCGCTGTCCTCAAACTGCTGGATCAGACGTAATACATCCTCTTCGTACGTAATGCCCAGGTCACTGCGAACTTTATTCGTTTCGATATCCGCAGAATTGATAACAATGACAATCTCTGCCTGATCCGAAAGTTGCATAAGCATACGCAACTTACTATCCGGTTCAAATCCCGGAAGAACTCTGCTGGCATGATAATCATCATACAGTTTGCCACCAAACTCCATATACAGTTTATCGCCGAATTTGGAAATCCTTTCTTTGATATGCTCAGACTGCATTTTCAAATATTTATCATTATCAAATCCGATCTTCATGGCTGCCCCTTTTACAGATTATATTTTCATTTGAAATATGGACTGATATCAATCCTACACAAGCATTAACCTTAATATTATAGCACAAACCTAATGAAAAATGCTTTCGTAATAATAAGAATTCAAATAATTAAATTCCGTAAGCACAGTATCATATTCCGTTTCCTTCGTGATTTCATGATCCCCCGAAAGGAAGCATTCAAACATGTACTGATTAATCTCCGGACTGTAATGCGAATAATCCTTATAATTATCCAGATTTTCCATGATATCGTTACAATCCTGGAAATAGAACATGCGAACATTTTCATATGTCAAAAGGGCACTGTATACCCGGTCCATGGCGCATATTTCCGCCGTAAGACGTCCGGAATTAACACAATCGTCCCAATACATAATACTGTAAGGCGGTACAAAAAATATAAATTCCACATCGGGTCTTGCTTCTATATATACAGATAATTGTGAAATTAATGTGTCCGCAAATGCAAAATAAGTATCATACGGCTCTTCGGGAAGCTTTTGAAGTTTCCGAAGCGGTATGTAACTCGCCCGCGCGGCATATTTATCAAAAACCGCTTCATCGCCCCACAAATATGCTGTATCTTCCGTTTCGCCCTTTGCATTTTCGATAATAAATTTCGGCAAATAGTAAAATAGAACCGATTTATTCCACAGATAAGAACTGTCATTTGTAATATCATGATCCGAAAGGTAGCTGGGAATGGAAGTAGGATATTCCGCCGGATTATTGATGATCAGATAATTATCCAATGTAAAAATGACTTTCTTCGTAGTATCCCTGGCACATACTTCATCAAGAAGCTGCGAATAATCCGACATATGTGCACCTTCCATACAAAGTTTAACGGTTCTCTGAAAATAATCCGTTTCCGAGAACCGGGAACTTTGAAAGTTCTCACTCATGGAAGAACCGATAAGTGCCGTCCGATATTCCATATTTCGCGCCATTCCCGGCATAGCAGACCGCTCTTCCGTCTCAACGGCAGACAGATTCCCAAACGGTGCATGAAAGTGAATAAACGGATCGATAAAATATACGATCGCACCAATAAGTAACATGACAACAAGTGTATATGCAATTGTTCGAATCACATATTTCTTCATAAAACCGGGCAATACCTCATATCAAAAATTAACATATATAAATGACGTGATTTCCGACAACGATAAGAGCGACCACACAAACAAAATCACGGTAATAACAGTCTGAGCAGTCGTCCCCTTAAACTTCTTAACACGCATGGAAACAGGCGTACACACAGTTCCGATAAATACCGACAAAATAACAAACCCGACCGTAACAATTCGCGTAACCGACGGAAGTGCATTCGGAAACGATGTATTGATAAAGTCATAAAAATATTCCCATTCGGCAGGCGAAAATATAACCGTAAGTTCCAAAGAAATCGGCTTGATTCCTCCCGCGAACAATTCTCTTAGCATTGCGTTTGCAATCTGCATACTGTCGGCACGGAAATATACCCACGCCAACGCCACAAAAGAAAAAGTCAGAATCCGACGGATTATCGTCGGCAGTTTCTTCGATACGGGCGATATGACTTTACTGATAATGCTGCCCACACCGTGAATGGCTCCCCAACAAATAAAATGTCCGGCGTTTCCATGCCACAGGCCGCTTATCAGGAACACAAACAAATTGTTAAAGTATGTACGAATCTTACCTTTCCGATTACCTCCCATCGGAATGTAAATATAATTCCGCAGGAAATCCGTTAATGTTATATGCCAGCGCTTCCAGAAATCCGCAATCGAAACCGCACGATATGGGCTGCGGAAATTATCCGGCAAATCCATATTCAGCATTTCACATATACCCGATGCCATGTCGCAATATCCCGAAAAGTCAAAATAGATCTGCATCATATAAGCAACAACGGTCAAAAACGCGCCCGGACTTCCGATTCCGATCACATTAGCATATCCCCAGTCCACTATCTTACAAAGATTATCCGCCAAAAGTGCCTTCTTGGATAAACCGAGGACAAAACCATACAGTCCTTTCGCCAAACGATCGACATTGACTTTCTTCCGAAGGGTTTCGTTCATTTGCGGAATCATATATGTGGAAAGCGCAATCGGACCAACCATAATCTTGGGGAAGAAGAAAACAAACAGGAAGAAATCCACCGCACTGTCACGTTCTTTGCCGCGATAAGTATCTACCAGATATGCTATCAGAGAAAACGTATAATAACTGATTCCGGTCGGAAGAACGATAGCATCATATGCAAACTGCGTACCGAAAGCCCTGTTTATAAGCAGTTCAAAAAAGACAAGATATTTGCAATACAAAAGCGCACCTACAACCGGAATAATCGACAGAATCAAAAACACCCTTTTTGCAGGAACGCTTGCGTCCTTTGAAAGAATATAAGTAGAGCAAATATAAACAAAAATCGCCGTACATACAAGAACCGCAAAACCTTTCATTCCCAAACGGGCATAGAAGAACATCGAAGCTGCCAGAAGGAATAATTTGCCAATGAGATCGCTCTTTTGATTACACAAAAAATAACCCACAAGGGCTATCGGCAAAAATATGAAAATAAACGATAACGACGTAAAGCTCATCCTGATCTTTCCTCAGCAGAAAATCAATTGAAAGTTAGTTCTATGTCTGCTATTATAGCAGATGTGACTTTATGAAACACGAATTTCCATTAAGATGAAAGCGGTGAAAAAATGGTTTATCAAAATATACTGGAAGCAATCGGTCATACACCCATCATTCAGTTGAATCATATGCCCAAGCCGAACAGTGCGCGAATTCTCGTTAAATACGAAGGACTGAATGTCGGCGGTTCCGTTAAAACACGTACAGCATACAGCATGATCTGCAAAGCGGAGGAAGACGGAATACTGACAAGTGATTCCATCATCGTAGAGCCGACAAGCGGTAATCAGGGCATCGGTCTGGCTCTTGTCGGTGCAGTCAAAGGATACAAGACAATAATTATTATGCCCGACTCCGTCAGCAAAGAAAGAAAGCTTTTGGTAGAGCACTACGGTGCGGAAGTTATCCTGATTCATGATGCGGGAAATATCGGCGAATGTATTGACGAATGTGTCAAAACTGCAGCACGTATGGCAGCCGAGAATCCCAAGGTATATGTACCTCAACAGTTCGAAAACGAAGCCAATCCGAATGTTCACAGAAGACATACCGGCCTCGAAATATTGGAACAAATCGCAGGACCGATTGACGGATTCTGTTCGGGAATCGGCACAGGCGGTACCATTTCCGGTATCGGTGAAACACTCAAAGCCCTGAATCCGAACATGACCATCTGGGCTGTAGAACCTGAAAATGCTGCAATCCTGGCCGGCGGTAATATCGGAACCCATATTCAGATGGGTATCGGCGACGGACTGATTCCTTCGGTTCTGAACCGTAACATTTATGACGATATTGCAATTATTTCCGACGACGAGGCTCTGCAGACAGCCAAAGATCTTGCCAGCAAAGAAGGCCTGATGTGCGGTATCAGCAGCGGAACGAATGTTGCAGCCGCCATTCGCTTAGCCGAAAAGCTTGGCCCCGGCAAAACGGTTGTTACCATCTTACCGGATACGGCTGAACGATATTTCTCAACACCTCTGTTTTCATAAGTAAATATTCCGGACCGCCGAGTTGGGCGGTCCGTTTTTTATATCCTTGTTATTCTGAATTCAAACGAATAATCTCGATCGGAAGGAAGCAGATACTTATCATGCGGCTTCGCACCCCAGCTGTCATCTCCGCCGATTCCCTGTTCAAAACCGGATACTCTGACAACTGTCTGATACGGACGCGGTAATTCATAATGATGACGCGCCGTTTCCAATTCAGACGAAAGGTACGGTGTCGCACAAATCGACAAATAGGAATCACTCATACAAAAAGCAAGTCCCTTTCCGGATTCATCCATAACCTTCATGGAACGAATATCGGTATGCAAACCGCTTTCCTGCGGAAGCAAATAAGGTTCAACGCATTCCGTGACTTTCTTCGTATAAATACCCACAGGACATCCTGTTTTACGATCGGGGTAATTCTCCCAAACACCGCGTCCGTACCACTCCAATTCAGAGTATGTCACGGGCAGAATAAACTGCATTCCGATTACGGGAACAGGCGGCATATCTTCTTTGCCTGCAAAGTTCATGCCGACATACATATCCCCTCCTGCAGCAATGGCATAATCCACACTGCAAACAGGACCTTTCGCATACGAACTGACGCAATCATACGACATAATCACAGCAGATTTGTCGGCGGACACCTTCATTCCCTTGAATTCATAACCCAGACTTTCGGTAATCAGTTTCCAGATTCCCGAAGTATTCATAATATCATAACCGTAATCATTCTGTACGGGAGCGCGCCAAAATACAGGCTTCGGAGGATACATTAAATATTCCGCTCCATTAAGTTTGGCAGAAATAAGCGATTTGGACCGATTGAACTTATCAAAAATATAATGGAATCCCTCGCCCCATACACCTGTCTGCCATGCACCGTCCTCAATATGAAGCGATGCTTTTACCGATGTGACTTTGCGAAGCGATTCATAACAATATTCACCATATCCCTGCGATTCGGCACAAACAATCTCGTGACCCTTCTTGGCATACAAACGATCCTTGGCAAGAATCACGCAAATTCTCACCATATATTCACCGTCAGCGTTCTCCTTCGCAATCTGCGCGGCATTAAACGGCAACAAAAATGTTTTCTTCTCTCCGGGTGCAAGCAGAATCGGGCCTTCCTGTTTCTTTACTTCCCGTCCCTGATGCATCAGAATAATCTGCAACGCATAATCCGACGTATCCTCAAAAGAAGAAAGGTTTGTCATCGTAAACCGGTCCGCATCAACCGTAATCAAAAACGGCGAGTAATCATGCTTAACCTGTACAAGGGCAGAGGAAGGTGTTCTGTCCGCAAACATAATACCGTCACCCGAGAATGCATCATCATTCGGCCGATCGGCAAAGTCACCGCCATAGGCCAGGAAGCGATTGCCAAAAGGATCTTCCTTATACAGGGACTGATCCACGTAATCCCAGATAAATCCGCCCTGGAAAAGAGGATCTTCACGCGTAAGTGCCTGATATTCATCGAAATTACCCGTACTGTTTCCCATGGAATGTTCGTATTCGCACAAAATAAACGGTTTCTTTCGATTATCTTTTAAAACTTTTCGGATATCATCAACCTTTGAATACATATAACTGACAACATCCGTCGTGGCAGCATACTTCTCATCATGAACCACACCTTCGTAATGAACCTTACGGGAAGGATCCTTTTTACGGAACAGATTGCTCATGTTATAAATATCCAATCCGCCACCGGACTCATTTCCGCAAGACCACAGAATAACACTCGGATGATTTTTGTCACGCATCAACATAGAATTGGCACGATCGTAAAGAGCTGCCTGCCACTCGGGACGATCGCCCGGCAGCACATATTTATCGCGGTTCTCACATACGCAATATGCCGCGCCATGTGTCTCCATATTGGCCTCATCAATCAAATACAGTCCATACATGTCACACAAGTCATAGAATACGGTCTGATTCGGGTAATGACTCGTACGAACGGCATTGATATTATTCCGCTTCATATTCTCCACATCGGCAAGTTCTGTTTCCTTTGAAACAACACGACCGGATTCTGCACAGAACTCATGACGGTCCACACCGCGGAAAACAATTCTCTTCTCATTTACACGCAAAATACTGTCGGTAATATCGATTGTTCGAATACCGATCTTCTGAAGAACGCATTCCGAGAAGAATCCGTCAATATCATACAAACGAAGAATAAAGTCATACAGATACGGACTCTCGGCGCTCCACAACATGGCATTCTCAATATCAAACGAAATACGGTCGGTATATACCGTCGGGCTTAACAAATTCTCTGCCGAAACAGTTTTACTTTCACGCATCACAGGATGCAACTTACCGGCCTGTCTCGTAATCTGATTGCCGTCGGGGGACAGAACAATATACTCCGCACGGCACGTTTCCAATTCGGCAAGAGACTTGGAAACCTGCAAATCAATATCTACATGTGCCTTTCGAGAAGTCTTACCGTTAATTCCGTCCGCAGAAGTATGAACAAACAAATCCTCCACGTGAACGGCCGGTTTTCTATACAAATAAATGTCTCTGAAAATTCCCGAGAATCGGAAGAAATCCTGATCCTCCAACCAAGATCCGGAACAATACCGATACACCTGAACAGCTATCCTGTTGATTCCCATTCCCAGAAAAGGACCCAAATCAAATTCGGAAGGTGTAAAACTGTCTTCAGAATAACCGACAAACTGTCCGTTTACCCAGATGGAAAACGCAGGTTCCACACCCTGCAACGAAATATACCAGTCGGTACGTTTCAGCTCGACATCGGCAACATATGTGCATACGGGAACCTTTTGCGGAATCTGTCCGGGCAGAAGTGCCTCATGACCCTCCCATGGATAGCAGACATTCACATACATCTTATCCCCATATCCGCACATTTCCTGATGATTCGGAACAGTTATATCTTCCCAATCGGAAATATCCGTAAAAATACTTGAGAAATCCTTCGGCGCCACGGATAAATCCTCAGCATACCGAAACTTCCATGTTCCGTTCAAGTTTACACGATCACGCTTGGACATTTCACTGTTCTTGAAAAACTGATGGTCGGAATGCGGCATCAGTCTTCCAATCGCAAATATCTGCGGATTTTCCAGTATTTCTCTTGTAATTTCTGTAATCTTTGCACCCACGAGTCTGTCCTCTCCTTATCCGATCTTCCTATAATTCCAAAAGCTGCGCCGACAATAATGCAACATCATCAATATCATGCGTTGTAATAATCAACGTTTTGTCTTTGGTTAATTCCCTTATTACATTTATGACATTTATCTTCGTATCCGTATCCAGTCCGGTAAACGGTTCATCCATCACAATCATCGGTGCATCCGATGCAAGTGCTCTGGCCACGGCCACCCTTCGCTTCATACCACCACTCAGATTCTCGGTCTGCTGCCCCAAAGCTTCTTCGGGAAGAAGACGCATTAGTAAAGCGCGAGCCCTCTCATATCCGACATTTTTGTTGGCAAACATCACATTTGCAACCGCATTGGCAGACAACAGAAGCAGGTCTTCCTGAAATACCACACTGCATTCCGGTGCATCAATCGTGCCCGTATCCGGTGCGATTACGCCGGTAAGAATCTTACACAATGTTGTTTTACCTCGTCCCGACGGTCCCATCACACAGTAATTCATATTTCTTTTGAAATCATACGAAAAGTCACGAATCACCGCATTTTGTTCAAAGCTCTTGCCGATTCCGCAAACACTGCAGATGATTTCATCCGACCCGGCAGATCGACCGGCTTCTGCAATCGGATTCACTGCTTCCATAGCAGACAGAGATTCTATATTTACTTCATTTTCGGAATTATTAGGGTAAGGATGGCAAACAAACAGTTTATTAATAATAAGCAAAATGATTTTTTCAAAAACGACACTCAAAACAATAATCACGAACGTCCAGGAAAACAGAGATGCCGTGTCCAAATATATCTTGGACAAATACAACTGTTCACCCAATGAATTGCGTGGAAGCCCGATTACTTCGGCCGCAACCCCCGAACGGAAACTCATTCCCAAAGCAGTTTTGACGGTAGCACCAAAAGAAGAATATACTGCGGGACGATACACGAACATTAGTCTTCTGACAAAAGGTACGTGATACACATCGCAAAGAGCTATCATATCGCGATTCGTAGAATCAAGTCCTGCCAAAACACTGATATAAATAATCGGAAAAACAATCAAGGAACATACATAAACAGCCAGATCATCGCTTCCAAACCACACAAGCAAAATAACGATAAATGAGGCAACCGGAACCGACTTAAGAACGGAAATAACCGGTGACAAAAATTGTTTTAAAAGTGAAAAACGATACGACAGAACGGCCAGTATAAATCCGGACAAAAGTCCGATAAAAAAGCCTGCTCCGATTCGCACCAAAGATCTGATCACAGAATACCGAAAGTCACCTTTTACAATATTCTGCAAAAGAGAAATCAAAACCTCCCAAGGGCCGGCAATCATCACGGTATTATGCACCAAAAGAGCAATTACCTGCCAGAGAAGTATCCAAAATGCAATTATTCCTATTTTCGGCCAAATGACTTTTTGTTTCATTTCAGAAAACGTTCCAATTCCCCGATGAGTTGCTGTTCCGAAGTAACAGTACAAGCACGAATACCAAGCTTTTGTGCAGCTTCCGTATTCGCCGCGCGATCATCAAAATAAAAACACTCATCTGCATTCAGATGATATTTCTGCAAAAGAGCCCGGTATATTCCTTCTGCCGGCTTATTGATATTCACCATATAAGAAACCATACAGCCGTCCATATCTGCAATAAACGGCTTATCCTTCGTATGGATGGTAAACATATATTCCGAATAATTGGACAAAATGTAGAGTTTATAACCCTTTTCACGTAATTGATGCACCAATTCCCACACCCTGGGACGGTCAATCGGCATTTTCTCAACCTCCGTCAGAAACCGACGAATACTGTCTTCATGCCCGGGATATGCATTACACATATCTTCCACAACTTCAAAGTACGGACGAATACCCAGATCCAGTTCTTTCCATAAAGAACTGTTAAAAAGCTTCGGTCCCAATATGTCTGCCGACTCTTTTGTTTCACCTGCCATTGCAAGTGCATCATTCCAGCGATATGAAAGCAACACTTCGCCAACGTCAAAAATAATATTCTTAATCATAGTTCATCCTTTTGTGCTAAAAGAGATAAAGCGGAAGTTGCCGCCCGGCAGCTTCCGCCAACATTGTCAATCGTTCTCGTCGAACTCATCAATAATATATCTTTGCCGGCCCTTCACGTCATCATAAATTCGGGTGACATATTCACCCAACAGACCCGAAACAAAAATCTGAAGGCCACTCATAATCCAGATAAGTATCGACACACCGGATACAATTGTTTTCTTTGCTTTGCAAAATGCTTTCTGAATACCGTAAATAAATGCAAGCAGGAATCCGAATGCCGTAATAAATCCACCCAGGAAAGTCACATACTCAAGAGGCTTACTGGAGAAGCAGAAAATTCCGTGGAATCCCATTCGGAATTCTCCGAAAAACTTATTATATTTGCTCTGATCGGCCTCTCTCGCTTCTCGATGATATCTGACCGCTGTCTGCTTAAAGCCTACATAACTGACCATGCCGCGGAAGAACATATTCGTCTCAGGCATTTTACGAATCTCTTCGATAACTCTTCTTGTAATCAGACGGAAATCTGCTGTATCAACCGGAATCTCTACAGATGACAGATAATTGATTACACGATATGCCGTCAAATCGACAAGCTTACGAAGAGCGGTTTCGCCCTGTCTGTCAATTCTCTGTGCATAAACAACATCATAGCCTTCCTGCCATTTATCCACCAAGTCCAGAATCACTTCGGGAGGATCCTGTAAATCCACATCAATAACAACACAGATATCGCCTTTACAATTCAGAACACCTGCCATTGTAGCCGCAGCCTGACGGAAACGACGACTCATCGTAATCAGTTTGATATGACGATTACGATTCATGTGTTCCTTAATCACATCATACGTTCTGTCCGTTGAAGGATCCATGGAAAAAATAATCTCATAATCGCAACCAAGCTGATCGACTACCTTTTCTGTTCTCTCCAAAAACGGATCTATACCGTTTTCTTCGTTGTACACGGGTACAACAATCGAAAGCATATAATCTTTCATAACAATCTCCATTTCACTTATGAACTCGGGCCTACTCCTTGCAGTGCACCCCTTGTGCGTATCACAGAATTATTCCGACTTAATTCTACACACAAAGCCATTCTATAATAATTTAACAAGAGTGTCAAAATCACGCCGTAAAGAAATTATATACAAGCAGTGATCCCGACAGAATCAGCAGACCGTATACAAGCTTTAGAAAAGTCTCCTGCTTCATCTTTTTATTAAGTTTATTCCCAATTGCAAGTCCGACAAGCACGGGGATAATACTGAATCCAATCAGTTTAAACGTATATGGGGTATACATTCCTTTCGTATACATCGTAATAATCATATAAATATTCAAAACCGACCATACGGTGGAAACCGTTGCTCGGAATATTCTCTTATCTTTAATGTTGGCAGTTGAATAAAGTGCCAAAAAAGGTCCGCCGGATGTAAACAACCCCTGCATCAGACCTGACAGCAACAACGCGCCGTACTGCATCGGTTTCGGTAATTCCTTTTGAGACGGGAAAAACATCTTCTTAACACCGATAAGCACAACCACTATTCCATATATAAGCATCAATATCGGAAGTGACAAATTGGAAAACATCCATAAGCCGGCAACCACACCCACAATCATAAATGCCAGAATCTTACCGAGTTGCCGAAAGTCAATATCCTTAAAACTTCTAATCGTAATAATTAAAGACGCAAACCACAGGATAAAAGTAATCGCTGCTTTTGCGTCCGAAACACCTACAAGGGCTATGGACGGGGGCATCGCAATCGGCGCCCCCGCAAACCCTGTTATGGCTTGAATAATATTCACAAATGTCTGTATTAATACAAACAAAACCGTTTTCATATTACTTGGCCTCTTTGATAATTCATCAATCCTTATACACCCGTATTATGCAGCCGGATGAAGAAGATTCTGCAAACCGGAAACAAACGCACTCATATTTCTGGCTGCAATAACAATAAAGAGAAGAATAACAATTACAACAAGAACATTGAACCACGTCTTGTTCTTATATTCACCCATAATCGCTTTATCATTGGATACAATCAACAACAGAATACCCGTAATCGGAAGCAGGAATGCATTGGCTGCCTGCGCAAACAGAATAATCTGTGTCGGGGATGCACCAAGAGTACATGTTGCAATAATACCGAATGCAAGAACAATAATCCAGAAGATTTTGAACTTCTTATCCTTCAGGTCATCCGACCAGCCAAGAATACCCGTAGAAGCAAATGCGGCTGCCAAAGGAGCTGTAATTGCAGAAGAAATACCTGCTGCAAACAAACCGATGCCAAAGAAAACAGTTGCCCAGGAACCAAGAAGCGGCTCAAGAGATTTGGCCATATCCGCACCACTGGCAATAGTAGCACCTGTTTCATGCATTGTAGCAGATGCGCAAACGATGATAGCCATGGAAATCAATCCGCCGAGACCGATGGATAAAATGGAGTCCATACGGGAATTAGCAAGACCTTCTTTCACATCTTCATCCGTCTCGCCCCATTTCTTGGCTGCGGAAGAAGCATGCAAATAAATATTATAAGGAACAACCGTCGTTCCCATAAGTGCAGCAATCGTCATCCAGCTGGATCCGTCCGGTACCTGGAATCCGAACATTCCCTTCAAAACGCCTGCCCAATCCGGTTTCGCTGCAAATGCTGTAACAAGGAATACAACACCCATGATAACAACAAGAGCTGTCAGGAATTTCTCGATATATTTGTAACTTCCGGACCACAAAAGGAAAAATGCTACAAGGCCGAGAACAATGGCAAGAATGATTTTGGCTGTGCCGTTATCGGTTGCCGGAACGGCTGCCTGAAATCCCAATACGGAACCGGAAATATTTCCTGTTTCGTATGCGATATTACCGACGAAAACGGCTGCAATAACAAGAATTGCAAGAAGAATTCTTGCTGCAGGACTCTTAAATTTCTCACGAAGTGCCTGACCAAGACCCATCTTTGATACAATACCGAGTCTGGCTGCCATCATCTGCATGATAATAACAGAGATTACCGAGAGAAGCATTGCCCACAAAAGTGTGTAACCGTAATTTGCTCCTGATGTTGAACAGCTGGTAACTGTTCCGGGGCCAATAAATGCTGCTGCAACGAGCGCACCCGGGCCAATGTTTTTAATTCGTTTAATAAATTTGTCCATATATTTCTCCCTTCATAATATGGTGTTTATTATCACGCCAATACCTTCGACAATGGCGCAATGGTTATTCCTTCAGCCGTCAGACGTTCTCTGATTGTTTGTACAAACGCAAGTGCATGTGCGTTATCACCGTGAACACAGATCGAGTCAATCTTTAACGACAATTCATTTCCGGAATAAGTCGTAACGTATCCGGTTTTTAATACTTTAACAATTCGTTCGATAGCAACATTTTCATCCTCTATCATGGAGCCTTCTTTGCTTCTGGCGCGAAGAGAACCGTCATCTTCGTATGCGCGATCCGCAAAGAATTCATTTGCACAACGCAGTCCCAAATCGGACCCGGCATTAATCATCTGTGATCCCGACAATCCCAACAGAATCAGATCGGAATCAAAGTCACGGATTGCCTCGCAGATCGCTTTTGCAAGATCATAATCCTTTCCCGCCTGATTATATAGCGCTCCGTGCGGCTTAACGTGCTGCAATTTTACTCCCTGCTGTACACAAAATGCATTCAATGCACCCAGCTGATAGGTAACATACGCATAAGCTTCTTTGGGGGAAATATTCATGTTTCTCCGCCCGAATCCCATCAGATCATTATGTCCGGGATGTGCACCGACACCAATACCTGCTTCCTTCGCAGCTGCCACAGTCTTCTGCATTACAACAGGATCCGAAGCATGGAATCCGCACGCCACATTCGCACTGGAAACAAGCCTAATTACTTCTTCATCCATACCAATCTTGTATGCGCCGAAGCTTTCTCCAAGATCACTGTTCAAATCTACTAATCTGCTCATTGTTTTACCCTTGCCTTACTATTCCTATATTTCATTGTTTGCCTTACTATTCCTATATTTCTTTTCTTCCTTTAAATATGACCTATTCTCCGCTCTGCTATGGCAAACAGGCTCCGCCTCGAGAATGTCGCCCTAATGTCGGCGACATTGGACATTGTTTGCCTTACTTCAAGTCAACATTTTTAATATCTGTAATAAGCATATGGCCCGGTGCATGCGTAATCACAAAGTCGGGCTTCACATTCATGAGTACCGACTGGGGTGTTACTCCGCAAGGCCAGAATACGGGAACTTCTCCGTCGTGAATCGTAACGGGATCACCAAAATCAGGCTTGCCGATATCTTTAATACCGATTGCAGCGGGATCACCGATATGAATCGGCGCACCGTGAACTCTCGGCATCGTCGCACTGACCGTCACCGCACGAACTACCTGTTCATAAGGTATCGGACGCATACTAACCGTCATCGGACCATGGAACATTCCCGCCGGATGCGTTTCGATATTTGTAATATACATCGGTACATTACAACCTTCGGTATTATGTCGCATCTCGATTCCGACATCGATAAGTTCCGACTCGAACGAAAAGCTGCAACCGATTAAGAAGCTTACCAGATCATCTCTCCAGAACTTCGCAACATCCGTATATTCACCGGTCATTACACCCTTCTCGTAAATACGATATTTCGGGAAATCCGTTGCGATATCACAATCCGCCGCAATGTCCTTCAAATATCTGCTTCCGACATCCGACACTTCCAATATCGGACACGGCTTCGGGTTGCGCTGTGTAAACAGGAGAAAGTCATACGCTATATCTTTCGGAACAATTGCCAGATTCGCCTGCGCATATCCGGCGCACATTCCCGATGTCGGGGTCGTGATTACACCTTCACGGATCAATTTTCTGACATCCTTCGGCAATGCATGTGTATAATCCATCTTTCTTATCCTTTCTGTTTTCATATATCTGTTTGATTCAATTCAATATGCATAGGTGATTCATAACAGCCCGGTTACTGCTTGTCGAAACAATCCTAATTCTTCCAACGATGAAACAGTCTGGCAAACAAACGCTTCTTCATAAATCGTTCATTCAGCAATTTCAATCTCTCACGTTCCATATTGTAAATTCGCTGCGATTCTTCTACACTAACTGCTTTAAAGCGAATCTTCTGCGGATATTTGCATTGCACAAGGCGTCCGATATCCACGGAAATCACATTGGCAATCTTCGTATATCCACCGGTCGTCTGACGATCCGAAAGCATAATAATCGGCATTCCCGTTTGCGGTACCTGAATCGCTCCTTTCGCAATGCCATCAGAAACGATGTCCGCACCCAACTCGTTATGCTCTATTACAGGACCTTCCAAACGATATCCCATTCGATCGCATTCATGAGTAACTGTATACGGCTGAGATAAAAAGGTCTGCAAACCCGCTTCCGTAAAGTAATCATCCTGCGGACCCATCGTCACACGAACTTCCACTTCGTTACTGCCAAAGTCGAATTTCTCAACCTTACGATCCTTCATTCCGGGAAGGGATTTCACAACCGACAGGAATTCGATTTCATCGCCGTCCATGATTTTGCGCCCCTTATACCCGCCGAGCTTACATTTCAAATCAGTTGAACGTGAGCCCATCACAAGCGGCACATCCAATCCTCCGGCAAAAGCTATATATCCCCACGTTCCGCTCTTGCAGAATCCCATTTCAAGTTCATCACCTTTGTGAACGGCAACCGCCTGATACATCGGAATCGGGTCCCCGTTAATTCTCGGATCAAAGTCACCGCCTGTAATACATATCACCGTATCTGTCGTAAAATAAAGCGTCGGACCGCAAATGGTGAACTCCAGAACCGCTTCGCGATCACGGTTATCCAACAGCAAATTGGCCACCCAGAACGAATGTCTGTCCATAACTCCGCAAACATGAAATCCCTGTGACTGATATCCCATTCGACCGTAATCCTGCACGGTCGTCATTATTCCGCCTTTATTGAAAACAATACCCATTCCTATTCCTCGTATACGTCAAATTCGTATTCGCCACGCATATCCTGTTCTTTCAACTGCAAATATTCCTCATAAGAAACCGGATAAAACTGAATATAATCACCGGCACTGTAAGGAATTGCCCGTTCCTTTTCGGGGTTATAGCATCTTACCGGTGTAAGTCCGATAATCTGCCATCCTCCGGGAGATTCCATCGGATACAAACCGGTCTGCTTTCCACCTATTCCAACGCTGCCCGCCTCCAGCTTTAAACGCGGCGATGACAATCTCGGTGTATGAATACGCTCATCCAAACCGCCAAGATACGGAAAACCGGGTTGGAATCCCAGCATATAAATCAAATACGGTTTCTGTGTATGAATCTTAATAACTTCTTCCTTGGATAAACCTGCATGTGATGCGACAAAGTCAATATCCGGAGCACATTCACCTTCATAACATACCGGAATCTTAACAATACGCTTTTTGCGAATCGATTCGGAAACAGGCCTTTTGAGTGCATCAAAAATACGCTCTTTCATATCCGCAAAAGAAAGAACACCCGGATTGTAATGTATCAGAACTGCCCGAAAAGAAGGAACAAATTCCTCTACGCCTTTAATCTTTTCATTGCTGAGTACTTTGATAAAACTCATCAGACGTGCATTGATATGTTCATCAATTTCATTACCGAATTCTACCGTAAGCGCACGGTCTCCCGTAGGCAGAATTCGAGGATATTCCATATTCATATAACCACCCGTCCCAAACAAAAATCTTCATTACTTTAACGTTGTAAAACGTTGCACTATACAGTATATATGATTACCAAAAAGGCTGTCAATAAAACACTTTTCCGTGCTCCGGCGCCGTCAAAACAAGTATTTACAAATTAAGAAAGCTTATTTTTCGGCAAATATTCAAGTATCATCGCTTCAAGTTTTACCGCCTCCACAGGCTTGGACAAATAATCCGTAAATCCTTCCGAAAGATATTCCTCTTTTGCTCCGGACAAGGCATTCGCCGTAAGTGCAATAATCGGCACATCAGATGTCACATGATTATCCTCCGCATTCATTGCCTGTAAAGTTTCCACACCATCCATCTGAGGCATCATAATATCGATAAAAATCATATCGTATTTGTTATCTCTTACCAAATGAAGAGCTTCCGCTCCCGACGTTGCCGTATCAATCTGAATCTGTGTCTGTTTCAGCAATGCCTTAAATACCCGCAAATTAATAACTGTATCATCAACCGCCAGAATTCGTGCACCCGGCGCCTGAAATGTGGGAACATATTTCTCTTTCTTCTTATAAGTGACTTTCTCTTCTTCCCACGTTCCAATCGGCGTATCATTTATAACATTCTGCCATACCGTAAAGAAAAAGTTTGAGCCTTCTCCGTAAGTACTCTCTACTTCAATTTGAGAATCCATCAGTTCCAGCAACTGCTTGGTAATACTCATTCCAAGGCCGGTGCCTTCTACTTTACGATTGCGATTTTCATCCACACGTTCATACGGAGAAAACAAATTCTGCAGATCTTCTTTCTTCATTCCCTGCCCGGTATCTTTCACGGAGAAAAACAGGGCTGCTCTTTTACCTTTGATTTCGTTACAACGAACCGTCAAAGTCACAGAGCCTTCATTGGTATATTTCACCGCATTATTCATAATATTCAGGATAATCTGACGCATACGAACCTCATCTCCCAAAAAGACCGACGGGATAGATGCATCGATATCCGTAATCAGTTTCAAATTCTTTTCCGCCGCTTTGGACTTGACCATACCGACAACATCCATAAGCATTTCGGAAATATGATATTCCACCGGAATCAGTTTCATTTTCCCGGCTTCAATCTTGGAAATATCCAGAATATCATTTACAAGAGCCAGCAAAAGCTTACCGGAATTATCCACACCCGAAGCATAACCTTTAATTGTTTCATCATCCGACTCACGAAGAATCATTGTGTTCATTCCGATAATCGCATTGATCGGAGTGCGAATCTCATGAGACATCCCGGCAAAAAAGTCATTCTTGGAACGGGTAGCCGTTTCCTGCACCAGAAGCTGTTCTCTCTCTGCAGCAATATTATTCATAAATGTCTGCAGCATTCCAAGCATTGCACCGATACATACAACCGGATATCCGACAAATATCACCTGAACCGCCACCGAAATGATCGGAATAACGGCAAAGGTTAATACCGTAAATAATTTCTCTTTATTTGATTTGGTCGGTTCCATGCGGTATCTGACAAAAGCCATCAAACATGCTCCGACAAAATACAAAAGCGGAATTACCATGGAAATAAAGTTTAGCTTTCCGCGATGATACCCCTCCTCATCAAAATAGAAAAACCACTTTGTATAGAACGTGGAAAAGGCCAACAAAACACTTACTAAAGCAGGCATTGCAGCAAAAATACGCGCCCGCTTTACGGCCATGCGCTTACTCTCCATAATGAAACGTGTATACACAAACCATATATAACTGATCATTGTACAGGATACAAAATATAAGATATTCACAAAATACAGCCAGAACTCACCTAAGAAAAACTTGCCCGCACAATGAGCTTCATAAACAAAATCCGATGAAACAAGAAGCATCGCGCATGTCATCAGAAGCAAATACAACTTCTGATATCGTAAAGATTGTGCCAATGTATGTGTCTTGACAGTAAGCATGATCATAATGATCATACAAAACACATCAAATTCTGCATATACTTCAAACAGTGACATACTTCTCTCCTGTACTTTTATTTGTACACCTCGTCTGATAAAGTAACAACTGTAAGGCATAGCAAACAGTTAATTCAACCGGTTAATACAATAACCGCTTTATCAAACGGAGGATAACAAAATGAATAACGAAACAATGAATCTGTGGTACTTCTGGGCAAAGAAACTTCACATCACAAACAGCAATCACGAAGACCTGTACGGATACTGTGACGAAGTACTTGAAAACGGAAGCTCAAACGGCGACGGAATCATCCTTGAAACTGCCAAAGGATTTATCGAACTTGCCAAAAAGGACATCCTTAATATCGAATTCGCATGCTAAATATATCTCTCATGCTCCGACACTTGCTTACACGTTGAGTTCGCAATGAATGAAATCACGAATCTCATCCCGCGCACGATCATCTGTGAAAAACGCTGCGGAATGCCCGGCTCCTTCTACCGGTAAGAGACGTTTATGCTCATTCAGACAGGAATCATACAATGCATATACCATATGGAACGGAACAAAATCATCCTGTGCTCCGTGAATAAACAAAATGGGAATCTTACACGTACTGATCGGAATAATGGGATTAACTTTATCCGGATCAAAATGCCCTTTTACAAGAGCAACGCTTCTATAAAGCTTATACATCAAGTCTTTGGGAAGATTGAAGCGAACAAAATTGTGCTTAAGCTGCATCTCAAGCGAAGAATATGCACAATCCGAAACAGCACACTTTACATTCGGTGAAAGGTTCTCATCACACATCATAAGTGTTGTGGCACCGCCCATGGAAACACCATGAAGAATAATCTCGATATTCTGACCGAACTGATCCTTCATAAACTCTATCCAATCCAGGCAATCCAAGCTTTCAAGTGCTCCGTAAGTCAAATACTTTCCTTCACTGCCACCGTGTCCGCGCTGATCGATAACAAAAACATTCAAGCCCATCTCATAATAGAATCTGGCAATGGAAGCATACTCCCTCCTGCCGGTACTATGAAATCCATGAATTGCCAATACATAAGGAGCGTCTTCATCTTCCGCAGGGAAGAACATACCATGCAACTGCAAGCCGTCACGTGAAGTCATATAATACTCTTCTTTATTAAAGTCATCAAACCATCCATAATCCGCCTTACGACGTCTTTCGATTTCAAGTTCATCATCCGTCATTTCATCTTTTGGAAAGAGGAAATCCAATTTGGCATGTGTATTCGACAGCAAATAAAACACCAAATTTCCGGCTGCCGCTCCAAGTCCTGCAGCACCCAAAAGAGTAGATGAAATAATTTTTGTACTTTTCTTCATAAAAATCTCCGTTTCACTTATGAAAATCATATAAAAAACCTATTATATTGTACCTTTTTTCAAAATGAAAAACAATGCATTTTCCTTGACGAATGATATTGGAAATGGCAAAATGAAAACGGATAGGTATTGGGCTTTCGGAAACAAAACGGGGTTTACAGCATGTATATATACGAGGTACCGATCGGAGCAGAATTATCTTTGGAAGTTAAGTCAAAAGGGATGCCTAAGCCCTTTTGTTTCACGTGCACGATTGTCAACGTTTCCATGGATGCAAACTGCGTTTTTGTTGCGCCGATTACCTCAGATGGTAAATTGGTCAGTTTCGAAGCACCCGAATTGTTTATTCAAGCCGTTCTTTTGATAGATAACAAACCGACCATTTGGCGCGGATGCAGCGTTCAGTATGTCAAAACCAAAAAGGAACGCTTTCACGCCATTATCTGTAAAACGGAAGGTGCCATTGCCAATCGCAGACGATTTTTCCGCCTTCCCGTTGTCGAATTCGGCAAAGTACACATGGGCGCCAATGCCTACGATGCCATTGTTCGCGATATCAGTTCCGGCGGCTTCTGCTTCTCTCTTGAGAAATACAACGGTCGTTCCTCTATCGATGTTGTTGAATTAATGTACAAAGACAGTATCGTTGGGAAAGATGTCAAGATTCGCGGACAGGTTGTCCGTCAGGTCGACGAAGACGGTCAGACAACATTTGGTTGCTACATGGCTCCGCGTGCCGACATTGACAAATATATTGCCAACCGCCAACAACGTTCCATGAAAATTAAAATTAAAGATTTAAAAAGACAATAAATACCTCAAAAGGGGTATTTTTTTGTAAATAGATTTTCATCACTTTTATATTTCAAGGAGATTATTATGGAAGAACAAAATGTAAATACCGAGCAGGTTATCCCTCAGAAGAAGAAAAGCAAAGTAGGCACTGTCGTAGTATCCATACTGATAATGATTCTGTTTATTGCAATTCAGGGAATTGTCGGCAGCTTTTACACAGTACCCATGGCAACCTCAGCAATGCTTGAAGCTGGCGGAGATATCGAAGCAGGCATGGCGCAGTACATGGAAGAATTAGCTTCCTCCGATACATTGTCCATCTTGGAATGTGTTGCAACCGCTATTTCTCTCGTTATCGCACTTATATGGTACCTGGCAGGATATGTTAAGAAGGACATTAAGGGTTCACTTACAAGAGTCGGACAGAAGCTCAAAAACGGTTACTCCATCGCATTTATTTTTTGTTTTGCCATTGCGTTCTACGGAGTTGCAGTCCTTATCAACTATGCAATGTTCACACTCATGCCCTCTTCCGGAGAATTTTACTCCACAATGATGGAGATGTCCTTTGGACAAAACGCTCTTATCGGCGGTATTACCGCTATACTGCTTGCACCAATCAACGAAGAATTGATTTTCCGCGGAATTCTTCTTCGTAAAAACGGTGCCGTATTTAAGATGATTCCCTGTATAATTATTCAGGCTCTTCTCTTCGGATTAATGCACATGAATCCCGCACAGTCGGCATTCACCTTTGTACTCGGTCTGGCATACGGATACATCGGTTACAAATTTGATTCGGTTATCCCCTGTATCATCTGCCATATAATTAACAATGGCTTTGCCATGCTGATTTCCGGACTCGACCTGAATGTACTTGTATATGCCATAAGCGCAGTTGTATGTGCGGTAGGTACAGTATTCCTCTTCAAAAAAGTGGATTGCATGCGCAAAGATAATTCGCAAAAGACAGAGCTGTAATTATTACATAAAAGCAAAATTATTTCACAGAAAACATAATTGTATTCATTTCACAAAATAAAAGTATATTTATTTCACAGAAGACAGAGCAGTTGTTTTCTGATAAAAAGGGAGGTCCGTTTTACGGGACCCCCCTTTTTCATAGGGATATAACACATTTATTTTGAGAAAAGGAATAATATGTGTATTACTTTGCCGACTTCTTACGGCCCATAACAATACTCTGAATTACAAGGAACAAACAAAGCATTGCCGCAATCGTAATACCTGTCCACCATGCCTGATCCAAACCGGCCGAAGACACGATATTCTGAATTGTCGAAAGCGATAAAACACCAAAGAATGTTCCGATAATATTTCCCACACCGCCGGTAAGCATTGTTCCACCGATAATAGAGGATGCAATCGCATTCATTTCAGCGCCGCTCGCATGAGATGCAGAGCCGGATCCTACATGCATGAAATATACAAATCCGCCGATTCCGGCAAGAATTCCGCAAATAAGTTGTGACAGGAAACGGGTTCTCTTTACATTAATACCGAGCATCAAAGCACTCTGACTGTTTCCGCCGACTGCATAGAAGCTACGTCCAAGTTTGGTCCAACGCAGGATAACAAACATCAAAATAACAATAAGAAGCGCTACCACCACACCGATTTCAATATAAGCGGGAACATAATTTCCGGCCTTATTAATACTTCCCATTCCGGGAATATTAATTCTTGTGTCTTTTAGTGCAATGAACTTCTCATTGGCAACATTAAACGGGTTGGTATTTACAATGGTTGTCATACCACGCGCAAAGAACATACCGGCCAGCGTAACAATAAACGGCTGAATATCCAAATAGGCAACCAAAAATCCCTGCACAAGACCAAATGCAAGACCGATTCCAAGTGCCAATAAAATAGCTTCGCCGATTGTACCTCCCTTGTAATCCAAAAGCACTGCACACGACATGCTGACAAGAGCCATTACACCGCCTACGGAAATATCAATACCGCCGGTAATCATTACAAGACTCATACCACAGGAAACAATAATAAGTGCAGCATTCGTATTAAGAATATTAAAGAATGTTTGCGGCTTTAAGAAGCCCTTACCCTGAAATACAATCGCACCAATGTACATCAGAAAGAATACAACAATCGTAATCGTCAGTAACAGGTTCGTATCTGTCATATTGGAAAACTTCGACAACGTCCCTTTTACGGAGAAAGAGGATTTACTGTTCTTCATTCTTATGCCACCTCCTTGCGTAAAGATTTCTTAATCTTTGCCCAGAATTTGGCAAAAGATTCTCTCACAATAGGAGCAGACAAAACAACCAGCAGAATAACAACAACCGCCTTATATGCGGAAAGCGCATCCGACTGTACATTCATCTTATAAAGAGTTGTTGTCAAAAACTGAATAACGTACGCGCCAAGAATAGACGCTGTCATATTGAATTTGCCGCCGCCGAGATTATTACCGCCAAGTGCAACTGCAAGAATCGCATCCATTTCTATATCCTTCGCAATAACGGAATAATTAATGGAAGAAAGTCTGCTGACCTTTATAAGTGCAGCAACTGCCACGCATAAACCTAATATTACAAATGAAAGGAACTTAATAAATGTAGGATTCAATCCGTTCAGTCTGGAAGAACTCTCATTTATACCTACAGCCTGCGTATATAATCCGAGATTCGTGAATTTCAGAACCAAAAAGATTACAATAACACATGCCATAGCAATAAAGAACGGAGTCGGAATAGGAATTCCGGGAATAAATCCACCGAAATATGCAAACGACGGTTCGCTGATAATCGGAAGTTCATTGTTATTAATCCATGCTGCAATAGAACGGCCGGCAGTATACAATATAAGTGTTGCAACCATCGGCTGAATCTTAAAGTATGCAACAAGCGCCCCGTTAAATGCGCCAAAAAGCATTGCTACAACGCAGCTTATCAAAAAGGCTACGATAATGGGTGCCTGAAGTGTTTCGGGTCTGGAATCGCGACCGCACAAAACACGAAGAACAACACTGCCGCTTATCGCAATTGCAGCACCTACGGAAATATCCTGTCCGCCGGAAGCCGCAGTAACAAGTGTCATACCGATTGCGAGAATTGCCAACTCCGAGCCATAGTCCAGAATCGTCATCAGATAACCGGAAAGAACCGGATCTCCTGCACTGTTATATCCGAGAGTAATCTTGAAAAATGAAGGATCGACTATCAGATTAAATAATGCCAAAAGCAAAAGAGCTGCAAGCGGTATGAAAATCTGTTTACGCAGAAGTTTTGAAAAAAATAAAGAAACGGGATTAACATTTTTCGTATTCATTATTCCTTCTCACCTCCTGCAATCGTATTCATTATCTTATTCTGTGTTAAATCTTCACCGACAAGTTCACCGACAACCTTACGGTCACGCATAACAATAAGTCGCGAACATGTACGAAGCATTTCGTCTGTTTCCGACGAGATAAACGTTACGGACATACCCTCCGAAGCAAGCTTTAATACCAGCTTCTGAATATCTACCTTGGTTCCTACATCTATACCTCTGGTCGGCTCGTCAAGAATCAAATATTCGGGATGTGTAAGCATCCATCTGGCCAGAATGACTTTCTGCTGATTACCACCCGACAAAGATTTGATCGGTGTATCCGCAGAGGCAGTTTTAATACTCAAAAGCTTAATATATTCATCCGCAAACTTATTTGCCTCAGCCTTGGAAAACGGGCGGAAGAATCCTTTCAGAACCTGAAGCGCCAGAATAATATTTTCCTTAACGGACAAATCACCAATAATTCCATCAATCTTTCTGTCTTCGGGAAGATACGCAATACCGTTCTTCATGGCATCAATCGGTTTCGTGATTTTAACCTCTTTACCGTTTTTGGTGACCGTACCGCCAAGTACATGATCCGCTCCGAATATCGCACGAACACATTCACTTCGACCCGAGCCCAGCAAACCTGTAAATCCGTTTACCTCGCCCTTCTTAATATAGAAATCAAAAGGCTTAATTCCCGCATCACTATACAGATCCTTTGCGGTAAATACCGGGACATCCGTTTCGCTTTCACACGTTGCGGAATCACCCTTTATATCAGACAGATCATCCAGGTCTTTTCCAAGCATCTTGGAAACCAGCTGAACTCTCGGAAGATCTTTGATTTCATATTCACCGACAAGTTTACCATCCCGAAGAACAGTTATCTTATCGCAAACCTCGTATACCTGATCCAAGAAATGCGTAACAAAAATAATGCCAACGCCTCTTGCCTTCAGATCACGCATCAATTTAAACAATTTGGCAACTTCCTGCTCATCCAGTGATGATGTAGGCTCATCAAGAATCAAAACCTTACAATCCATATCAACCGCTCTGGCAATAGCTACCATCTGCTGAACAGCAATGGAGCAACTGGACAACTGCTGCGTTGCCTGTGCAGGAATATCAAGCGATTTCAGAAGTTCATCCGCAAGAGCGTTCATCTTCTTCCAATCCTGCAAAGCTCCCTTTCCGCGTCCGATATACATATTCTCCGCAACGGAAAGATTCGGACACAAAGTAATCTCCTGATACACCGTACTGATACCAAATTTCTGTGCATCCTGCGGAGATTTAACCATAATCTCTTTATCAAATCCTTTTAAGAAGATCTGACCTTCTTCTTTTTCATAAACACCGGTCAACACCTTGATCAATGTTGATTTGCCGGCTCCGTTCTCACCCATTAATGCATGAATTTCGCCTTCGCAAAGCTTAAAATCAACACCCTGCAGGGCAAGTACGCCGGGGAACCGTTTGTGAATGTTTTTCATTTCCAGTACAACATTCTGATTCACTTTCTGGATCCTCCTTCCCTTTAAATAAGGCGCGACAGTAATTGCCGCGCCCTATTTAGTAAACTTACACCTATTTATCAGATATTAGATACCGTAGTTATCAACATCAGCCTGTGTAATTGTTGTAGCGTCGAAGCCCTTTTCATCCATGATGATAGTCTTCTCAGCGATTGTTCCGCCGGACTCAAGAGTCTGGATGATATCGTTGATGTAAGAAGCCTGGAAAGGATTACACTGTCCATCATAGTTCCAGTTCTGAGCAAGGAGTTCTTCAAGAGCCCACTTGTTGCAGTCAAATCCCATAACGATGACGTCTTTGCCAACACCGTGAGAGATGTTTGCTTTGTCAAGAGCTGCTACAGCACCCTTAGCCATATCGTCGTTCTCAGCATAGATTACGTTGAAAGATTCACCGGAATCGATAACGGACTGAACGATCTGCTGTGCCTTTTCTGCGTTCCACTCAGCTGTCTGCTGTGTAACTACATTCCAACCATCAGATGCAACTGCTGCATCAACAGCGCCTGAACGACCCTTCTGAGCTGCGGAACCCATAACACCCTGAATGTGGATGATATTGTACTCGCCAAGGTTCTGGCTCTTCAGCCATTCAACTGCCTGCTGTCCTTCTTTATCCATATCGGATACGATAGAAGCTACATACAAGCTGGGATCAGCATCGATAGTACGGTCAAAAAGGATAACCTTAATGCCTGCATCGTTGGCATCCTTCAAAACGGAATCCCAACCTGCTGTATCAGCTGCGGAAAGAAGAAGATAATCAACGCCGTCCTGGATGAACTTCTGAGCTGCTGCAATCTGCTCATCGTTCTTAAGGCTGTATGCGAAAGATGCTTCGTAACCGTTTGCTTCTGTGAATGCTTCTTTAAGGCTCTTATCGTTAGCTGTACGATAACCGGATTCGTTAGGATCGTTGTTGATGATACCAACTTTGATCTTACCGCCGTCTGCCGGAGCTGCCTCGGAAGCTGCTGCGCCGCAACCTGCCAACATTGTAACAACCATTGCTGCACAAAGAATAATTCCTAAAAGTTTCTTTTTCATGAAATTGTCCTCCCTTTCTTCATGGGTAGTGTCAAATCCAACACTACTATTTTATTATCTAAAGGCTTAAAAAGCCTTTATTTTCAACATTTCCTGGAGGTTTGCAAATAAAAAGAGCATTTACCTCCATATTTGATATAATGTCCTCGACCAAAATTCCAAAATATCATAAGGATTAAATGCTCATGGACATTATACTTTATTTACTTCAACTCATTCAACAACTCTATAAACAGAATTGCTGGTTAATTAACTTTATCTGCAAATATATCCCGCTTAAGCAGTGGGCTTATGACGATTCCCATTCACCTAAATATCAAAAGTTTAAGATTGATGAACTACCTCTAATTCTCAATGTTGAACCTTGGGACTATCGTGATTTCATGGCTTATCTCAAATGGCGCTACAAGGATGATTACAAACCTATTAAACCTATCCGTCGTAGATCTGAGTGTGACATCGATGAAGCCTGTAAGTGCCCGCGTTGCAATGCTCCCAGTATCTTCCTTTACAAGAATAACGGTTCCAAAGGTCAGCTTATGTGCAAGGTTTGTAGTACCAAGTTCTCTCCTGAAGAAAGCAGACATTCATCCATCAAACTACGCTGTCCTCACTGTATGCATGCTCTTGTTCCCAAGAAGGACCGTAAGCACTTTATTGTCCATAAATGCGTCAATCCCAAATGCTCTTATTACCTTCATAACCTCAAAAAGGTTGATAAAAAAGATTTGGATGAAGACTATGGTAAAAACAAATATAAGCTCCACTACATCTACCGTGAGTTTGTAGTAGATTTCTTCAAAATGGATATCACAACCTTGCCAAAGAATGCATCTTCCTTGAAGTTTACTAAGAACAATGCATATATCATGTCGCTATGTCTTTCGTATCGGGTAAATCTACAGTTATCGCTCCGCAAGACTGCACAAGCATTAAAAGACATCCACGGCATTCAGATATCACACCAGATGGTTGCTAACTACTGTAAAACAGCTGCCTTATGCATAAAACCTTTTGTGGATACTTATCCCTACGAAAAAGGAGCTGTATTTACTGCTGATGAAACCTATATCAAAGTCCGTGGCATCAAAGGCTATATCTGGTTCATTATGAATGCAGCTACACGTGCCATTATTGGATATCAGGTATCTGATAATCGTGGAGTTGGTCCATGCATTATGGCAATGAGAATGGCTTTTCAGCATCTTGAACAGCTTCCTTCAAAGTTCAGATTCATTGCCGATGGATATAGTGCCTACCCACTTGCTGCCCAGCAGTTTTTTATCAAGTACAAGAACAAATTTATGTTTGATATTACTCAGGTTATCGGACTTACAAACGATGATGAGGTGTCTAAAGAATTCCGTCCTTATAAGCAGATGATTGAACGTCTTAACCGTACATACAAAGCATCTTATCGTCCTACGAATGGTTTTGATAATTACGACGGTGCCAACTACGATCTGGCTCTATGGGTGGCCTATTACAACTTCCTACGTCCTCATAAACATAATCATTTCAAACCGTTAGTCGAAAACGATATCATCAAAAACGGTGATAACATGCCCGGTAAATGGCAACTATTAATCTTCCTCGGGCAACAGACAATCTTGAACATGCAACGAGGCGAAGCCGCTAACTGTTCTTAGATTCAGAGCCTGAGGTA
>JAZLJS010000017.1:0-3995 GCA_045617945.1 Lachnospiraceae bacterium | reverse complement strand
AAGCGAAGCCAAAGTATTCATGAAAAAAGATCAAAAAGCCATGCCAGTAAATGAAAGGATCGAACTCAAAGGCATTACGTATAAGTATCCTAAAACCGATAAGCTCATTTTTCATCATGCAGATATGCAAATCCCTAAAGGCTCGGCTGTAGGTGTGGTTGGAGCATCAGGCGCAGGGAAAACAACGATTATTGATATTTTGTTGGGACTTCTTGATATTGAAGATGGCGCTGTGTATGCAGACGGAGTGAATACTAAAGAAGATTATTATGGCTGGTTAAAGAATATTGGGTATATTCCACAGACTATTTATATGCTTGATGGCTCGATTCGTGAAAACGTTGCATTTGGAGTAAAACCGGATGAAATCAGTGAGGAAAGAGTCTGGGAGGTTTTGCGAGAGGCTCACTTGGATGAATTTATCAAGTCTCTTCCGGAACAGCTGGACACACAGATTGGTGAACGTGGCATAAGGTTGTCCGGTGGGCAAAGACAAAGAATCGGTATAGCCAGAGCTTTGTATGATAATCCGGAAATATTGGTTTTGGATGAAGCCACATCGGCATTGGATGGAGATACAGAAGCAGCTATAATGGAGTCAATAAATGCACTTCATGGTAAAAAAACACTTGTTATCATTGCCCATAGACTTCAGACAATTGAGAATTGTGACGTAGTTTATAGCGTTAAAAATAAGAGATTGAACCAGATGGGATAAGGGAATGGTGGCGTTGACCAAAGTTTCGTTCAAACTTTCGGCAGCAAAGTGAATATTTGAATAGTAGGCAGCAAGCTCGAAGTAGGGTTTGCTGAGTATAGGTACTACGATATGGATCAGGTGATTGAAGGAGACTTAAAGAAGTCAAAAGGAGCGCTTCGATAATTCGCATTCGATTGTTGATATGTTCCCTGTTACGGGCAAGGGACGATAAAATGTTTCCGGTGTCGGAGAAAGACGATAAAATGTTTCCTGACTCGGACAAGGGTAAACAAAAAGGGCTCAAAAGCGATTTCGTATCGCTCGACTGAGTTTAAGACCTGTCAAGGCACGTGGAGACGGTAGTACTGATGTCAAGGGTTAAGGAATAAAAGGCTGAAAAGGGTCTGCTTTCAGGGATCAAACACTGAGTAGAAAGAAATGAGCTGCTATGGCAAATATCATAACGGGCACCAGATTCGTTTGTGCGCTGGCGCTGATCTTTTGTCCGACATTTTCAACATTCTTTTATATGTTTTATATTCTCGACGGCATCAGCGATATACTTGACGGAATAGCTGCACGGCATCTTGGAAAAGAAACAAAATTCGGTGCACGGCTCGATACGATTGTAGATATTGTCTTTACAGTAATCGTGATAATCAAAGTAGTGGGGGCTTTATATATTCCTGAGTGGATCATCATCTGGATTGTCAGCATTACTGTCATGAAAGGCATCAACATTATCAGCGGATTCGTTATTTTTAAACAATTTGTTTCAGAGCATACTGCTATGAACAAAGAATGCGGTGTTCTTTTGTTTGCTATTCCGCTTTGTATTGACAGGCTTCCGTGGCAATCGGTCGAAATACTGATTGTTTTGGTATGTGCAATAGCAACAATTGCTGCTATTCAGGAAGGACATTTTATTCGAACAGGGAAAGAAATCGGATAAAAAATTTTGTATTTGTGAAGATGAAAAATGAGTAATTATAAATATATTAGTCTGGATGAAATGCCATCGATTAAGGATGAAGCCGCTGAATGGTTTCAAAGTAAGTGGCGTGTACCGAAAGAGGCATATCTTGAATGTATGGAAGCATATATGAATGGTGAGACGGAACTCGGCTGGTATTTATGTCTTGACGGTGACAGAATCGTGGCTGGTTTGGGAGTCATTGAAAATGATTTCCATGACAGAAAAGATCTGACGCCCAACGTGTGTGCCGTATACACGGAAGAAGATCATCGCGGCAGAGGAATTGCAGGACGGCTGCTTCATATGGTGGTAGAGGACTGCAGGGCGAAAGGAATATCTCCCGTTTATCTCGTCACTGACCACACAGGCTTTTATGAACGCTATGGTTGGGAGTTCTTTTGTATGGTTCAGGGCGATGACGAGCCAGAAATGTCATGAATGTATATTCATCGCTAAATCGCAGTTTGCAGCATTCATGTGACAGATCGTTTCTTGTTTTGATTCTGTTCATTTGATATTTTCGTTTTATTCTTTGAAAACGAAAGGACAAATGAAATATGAAAAACAAGAATGCGTTATTTTCTGGGGCTTTGCTGTTAATTTCCTTTATCGTATGGACAGTTCTCATTCAGTCCGTCGATGTACAGTCTGTGGGGGTTAATGGAACAAAAATCGGTTTTGCTGCTATTAACACATGGTTTTTCGGATTGACCGGGGTTCACATGACACTTTATACCATTACGGATTGGCTCGGACTTGTTCCCATTTGTATATGCGGATTCTTTGGGTTTGTAGGGCTAAGCCAGCTAATAAAACGCAAAAGCCTGTTCAAAGTGGACTCGGATATCATTTTTCTCGGGATATATTATATATTTGTCATAATTGCGTATTTGGTCTTTGAAACGATTCCGATAAACTATCGTCCGATACTAATTAACGGGGTTATGGAGGCATCTTATCCATCCACCACGACACTTTTGGTGTTATGTGTAATGCCAAGCTTGAAATTTCAAATTGACCGGAGATGCCATAATGCTGCACTTCGAAATAGTACCAATGTGTTTGTAACAGCATTTTCAGCGTTTATGATTATCGGCAGATTACTTTCAGGTGTCCACTGGTTTACGGATATCATTGGCTCGATACTTCTCAGCGCCGGTCTGTTTAATATATATCAGTTATCGGTCGGATTTGCAGATCAAAGAAAAACAGAGCAGAATCCGGAGGTGCTGAATGGAGTTTAATGAAAAACTACAGGAACTGAGAAAATCAAAAGGGATTACACAGGAAGAACTTGCAAAGGCTCTTTTCGTGTCCAGAACAGCTGTTTCAAAATGGGAATCCGGGAGAGGATATCCGGGCATTGATTCTCTGAAAGAATTATCGAAATTCTTCTCCGTTACAATTGATGAACTGATATGCTCCGAGGAAATCATAGCTGCGGCAAAAGATGATATAGATAACTCCCTACATAAACTCATCACACTTATTTGCAGCCTGTTGGATGTATTTGTCGGACTGCTTGTGTTTATTCCGGTATTTGGAAACGGGGCGAACTCTCCGTCCGCTGTATCACTTCTTTCACTTACGGGTATTCAGCAATGGATTAAATATCTGTTTTTGGGTCTGATTATTATGACAGTTCTAAATGGGATTGTCGGTATTATTACCGGCGGCAGAGATAAGCCTTTTTGCGCCGGACATAGTATCGTTACCGGGATGATATTGATGGTTATCTCTTCTGCTGTGTTTATTCTTACCAGACAGCCTTATGCGGGAATCATTTGCTTTTCGATGCTGATGGTAAAAATATTCTTGATAATCAGGAACGATGGTAATAATAGTATTTGAGACGAAAGAAAATGAGTATCGTATTTTTTTATAAACTATGAAATGTATGGGAGAATAATTATGGATTTTAAAAATTGGAAATGGCTGAATGAAAGCACAATAACTGTTAACGATGATGAGGTCATCATATATGCTCCCGGTCATGAAGACTGGTTTTGCAATCCCGTACCGGATGATAACGGTGAATTGGATGATCCGGTATTCGGAGCTCCGTTCTATTACACGGATGTTGAGGGTGACTTCGTTATCAGCGCCAAAGTAAAACCCAATCATAAATCTACCTATGATGCCTGTGCGCTGATGGTAATCGAAAACGAAAAGCTTTGGTCAAAACTTGCTTTTGAGGCTTCCGATTTTGGAACGAATGCAATTTGCTGCGTGGTTACCAATGAAGTATCGGACGATGGCAACGGATGCGATATTGCTCAGGACTCTGTCTGGCTGAAAATTGCGCGTGTAGGTAATGTT
>JAZLJS010000016.1:0-93435 GCA_045617945.1 Lachnospiraceae bacterium | reverse complement strand
GAAGCAAAAATGATAAAAGCGAACAAGCGTCGTGACACATGGACCGTATGCAATTGCCTTCCAAAGAAAAAGGAACTGCTTAAATTGTTAAACACACCGCTGACGGTTTAGTGGTATACCTAAAAAACCGAATTGTTGTGTTTAGTAATAAAGGATTTTGAGGTGATGAAGAAATGAAGTGTTGTAAAAGAATCAGACGAATTGTTGTTGTGATGCTCATGCTGTTGTTTGCGTGGCAGACCGTTGTAATGGCGGCTCCGAGTGATCATGCAGGCATTTTTGAAAAGGATGGTGCCGAAAACTTTACGGCAGTCGGAGATACGGTTGATGTTGAATCCGGAATGTATTTCGGCGGGTTCGGCGCGGGGCGTAAAATCAATGTTGACCATGTTACGACAGAAGATACGATTGCTCTTGCCGGTATGAATATTATTGTGAACGATTCTTCGGTAGGCGGAAGTCTGTTTTCGGCAGGTATGAGTATTAATGTCGCATCGGATTCGTTTGATGGAAATGTATGTCTGGCCGGTGCGGATGTTTCGTTTAAGGATTCGTCTGCAAGGGCTGCATATTTTACCGGGCAGAAGATTGATTTCGATGGAAACGTGAAGTACCTTATGGTAGCTTCCGGTGAAGCAATCATTTCCGGTACAATTGAAAATGATGCGGTTATATCCGCTGATAAAGTCACTATTTGCCCGGGAACACATGTCGGAGGAAAATGTACAATCAAGTCAACGGTTGAACCGCAAATACCCGATGACGTTTCCTTTGGTACTTATGAATATGAGCAGACAGTATCTTCCGAAGAAGTTGATGCCAGTGTTTTGGAAGCGAAAAAGGTGCCGGTGTTCTTTACGGGACTGATGGTGCGTGGCTTGTATTTTGCCGTGGCAATGAGTATTGTCGGTATTCTTATGTGTCTGTTGTTCCCGCGCCATATCGAAAGAGCCGGCGTGTGTCTGCGGAATAAGCCGGGGACTATGATTGGTGTCGGCGTCCTGCTGTATTGCTGCACACCTATTGCCATTATTATTTCCATTTGCACGATTATCGGACTTCCGCTCGCCGGATTATTACTGCTGATGTATATTTTGCTCAAAGCGGTTGCCGTTGCATTCTCGGGTGCTGTGGCAGGCCCCATGTTGATTAAGGGAATACATCCTGTTGCGGCATCGGTAATTGGAATAGTGGCAATGGAAGTTATTGCTATGATTCCCATTCTTGGTACTGTTGTCAAAATCGCATGCGACATTTATATTCTGGGATATTTCGGTTGGAGCGTTTGGCAGAACAGATTTAGAAAGCCGGAAACGCCTGTATTATAAAACGAGGGTAGATTCTTATGGAGTATATAAAACTGCAGATTGGATGTCTGGCTGTTCTTTTGTATATTGCCATTGTGTACGGCAAGGAATGCTTTGATTACGGACGGCATCTAAAGGATTCATTGTTTGACGAGTTACTTAGCATCGGAATTTTCAGTGTTTTCTTTGATGGCTTGACATCCTATATGGTAAACAACTTAACGAAGTTTAGCGCAACATCGCGAGATGTTTGTCATGTGTTTTTCTATATCAGCCTGACAGGTCTTGTTTACTTTTTGATGCTGTATGTTATTGATATTTGTAAAACGGAGCAGAACAGGCGCAGTCACCGATGGAAGTGGTACACGTTTATTCCGTTGGCTTGCGCGGTTGTTGTGATCATTGTAAATGCATCCCAAATAACATATGTGCATGGCATTCGGAATAATTATACGATCGGAACAGCCGTGAATACGTGTTATCTGCTGATTGCAGGTTGTATTCTGGTTACTTTTGTATTTTATCTGGGTTGTCGCAAATTTGTAGAGAAGAGAAAACGTCTGGCGATTGTAACCTATTTGCTCGTCATGGCCATTTTCGGATTTGTTCAGATGCTGAATCCGGAATGGACAATAAGCAGTATCGGAACGACGCTTCTTGTTTTGGCAATTTATATGAATATGGAGAATCCTGCGTTTGACCAAATTTCGAGATATCACACGGAGATGGTTACCGGATTCGCGGATCTTGTAGAGAATAAGGACAGTAATACCGGCGGACATATTCGTCGTACGCAGATGTATGTTGAGATGATCGCCAATGAACTCAGTGTTCATGCTTCATTTCGCGCGGTGCTTACAAATGATTATATTTCAAATCTGCGTAATGCTGCGCCTATGCACGATATCGGTAAAATCGCTATCCCGGATAATATATTGCAAAAGCCGGGGAAACTTACGGCCGAAGAGTTTGATGTTATGAAACAACACACTGTAACCGGCGGAAATATTATACAGAATGATTTTCAAAATATCGGAAATGAAACTTTTCTCGATATGGCATATAAAGTAGCGCGCTTTCACCATGAAAAATGGAACGGAAGAGGATATCCGGATGGACTTAAGGAACGGGATATCCCGTTGTGTGCAAGAATTATGGCGGTAGCGGATGTGTTTGATGCCGTATCGGCAAAGCGGTGTTATCGTGATGCGATGCCGTTAAACAAATGTTTTGATATTATTCGTGAAGGTCGCGGAACGGATTTTGATCCGATGGTAGTGGATGCGTTTTTCAGAATACGCGAAGATATTGAGAGGGCATACGCCGAAAGTCAGAATAAAGTGTAAATTTATACTGAAATCAACGCTTTAATGTGTTATACTTACAAAGTGTATGTGTGATTTTCACATTTATATTTGAGAATGGAGGAATTATTATCATGAAAAAGTTTTTAGCAGTTTTATTGGCAGCCGCTATGACTCTTTCCATCGTAGGTTGCGGCTCCGCAGCTTCAGGTGAAAAGGTTGTAAAGATTGGTGTGTTTGAGCCTCAGTCAGGCGATAACGGTGCCGGCGGTAAGCAGGAAGTTTTGGGAATGCAGTATGCAAACTCTTTGACACCTACCGTTAACATCGGTGGTGAAGATTACAAGGTTGAACTTGTATATGCAGATAATGCATCTTCAAACGATAAGGCTCCCACAGCAGCTCAGACACTTATTTCCAACGGCGTATCTATCGTTCTTGGTTCTTACGGTTCAGGTGTTTCCATTGCAGCAGGCGATACATTCGCATCTTCAGGTGTTGCAGCAATCGGTGTTACATGTACAAACCCTCAGGTTACATCCGATTGTAAGGTTTACTATCGTATTTGCTTCCTTGATCCTTTCCAGGGAACAGTTCTTGCAAATTATGCGAAGAATGAATTAGGTTCCACAAAGGCATACTGCCTTGCTAAGCAGGGTGATGACTATTCTGGCGGTCTTTGCAATTACTTTATCCAGGCATTTGGCGAAGAGAATTGTGTATATGAACAGTTCCCCGAAGGAACATCTGATTATTCTACATATATTACAAATGCACAGACACAGGGATGTGATGTATTCTTCTCACCCGTATCTACAGAAGCAGCAGCACAGATTATCGCCAAGGCAGCAGACCAGAATCTTGGAATGCCTATGCTCGCAGGCGATACATGGGACAGCAACGTTATTTTGGAAGCTGCAAAAGGAACAGACGTACAGATTTGTGTAACTACTTTCTATCAGGAAGGTGCTGACGCAGAATTTGATGCAGGTATCAAGGCTTGGATGGAGAGCGATTCACAGGCTCTTGCAAATAACGGTGGCAACACAGAACTTGCTGCAGTTACGGCAATGGGTTACGACGCATACTATATGGCACTTGAAATTATCAAGAATGCAGGTTCTACAGATCCCGCAGCAGTATTGGCAGCCACACCGACCACAACATATACAGGTGTAACCGGTGCTATTGCATTTGACGAAACAGGTGATGCTCTTCGTGACAGCGCATTTGTAAAAGCTTGTAATACAGAAACCGGAACATGGGATTTCGTTACGGTTGCAACAGTTCAGCAGTAATATAGTTGTTTTTTTGGATTATGATTTTATTGTCGGGCCTGCTTTATCAAAAGCAGGCCTGATGATATGGAAAGAAGGATATTTATGAGTTCGATTCAGACCGTTCTACCATATATTATTTCGGGTATTTCCGTTGGCGGACAGTATGCACTGATTGCTATCGGTTATACGATGGTATACGGCATCCTGCGCCTGATTAACTTCGCTCACGGTGATGTTTTCATGATTGCAGGACTTATGATGGTGTATTTGGCATCGTCACTGCCGTTGTATATTGCAATTCCCGTGATGATGATCTTAACCGTTATTTTGGGATTTACTATTGAAAGGGTGGCATACAAACCTCTTCGTACGGCTCCCAGAATGTCTGTAATGATTTCGGCAATCGGTGTCAGTTATTTATTACAGAATTTGGCATTGTATATTACAGGCGGATTGAACAAGAATTATCCCGCAATTCCTTGGATTTCCGATTCGGTTACGGTGTTTGGCGTTACGACTACCCGTGTTACCGTTATCACTCCGTTTTTGACATTGGCACTTGTATTTATTCTTGTCTGGTTTATTAATCATACCAAAATCGGTATGGCAATGCGTGCGGTTTCAAAGGATTTTGAAACGGCGCAGCTTATGGGTATTAAGATTAACAGTGTTATTTCCGCGACGTTTATTATCGGAACGTTTTTGGCTTCCATTGCGTCTGTTTTGTTCTTTAGTAATTATCCGGGCGTTGTTCCTACTTCCGGCGGTATGCCCGGTTTGAAAGCTTTTGTAGCTGCTGTATTCGGTGGAATCGGTTCTATTCCCGGAGCAGTAATTGGTGCGTTTATTATCGGTATCTGTGAAAGTGTAATCAAAGGTTTGGATACTATTTTGATTGCACAGGGCCTTATTACCGAGCAGGTTGGCTTTGCGACTTTCTCAGATGCTTTTACTTTTGTCCTTTTAATCGTCATTCTGGTATTCAAACCTACCGGACTATTTGGCGAGAAGACAACAGATAAATTATAAGGAGGGCGATGAGATGGAGAAGAAAAAAGATCTGAAAAAATCCTGGATTGCCCTTATCGCAATACTTGTATGGATGATCGTTGTGTTTGCGCTTGATCAGCTGATTAAGCCGTCAGATACATTGGGAATGCTGTTGGTTGTTTTGCAGAAGGGATCTGTATACGCTTTGGCAGCGGTTTCCATGAATCTGTTGAACGGATTTACCGGGTTGTTTTCACTCGGTCATGCCGGATTTATGTTGATTGGTGCTTATACGTATGCCATATTTACCATTCCAAACGAGTCTCGTCTGAATGTGTACCAGTATTTTGAACCGGCCGTTAACTTCAGTATTCCCGAGGTTTTTGCCGGTGCACTCGGCGGTTTTGGTACTGTACTCGGTATTACGGTTGCGGTATTGTTGGCAGGTATTGTTGCAGCATTTTTCGCATATTTGATTGGTTTGCCTGTTCTTCGATTAAAGAGTGACTATCTTGCTATAGCTACGTTGGGATTTGCCGAGATTATTCGTGCTATTTTCCAGTGGACGAAGTTCGGCCCTGTAACGAACGGCTCGAACCTGTTAAAGAGTTTTGCGAGAACGAGTACATTTAATTTTATGGTTGGCGGCAAGATGATTTCGTTGGCAACATTTGTTCCGGTATTAATTGCTACGATTTGTATTGCGCTTATTATTCTTCTTGTTAATTCTACATACGGCCGTGCATTTAAAGCAATTCGTGATGATGAAGTTGCTGCGGAAGCAATGGGGATTAATCTGGCGAAACATAAGATGTTATCATTCTGTGTCAGCAGTTTCTTTGCAGGAATTGCCGGTGCGGCTATGGCAATGGTTCTGTCGATTGCACAGGCCAGCAACTTTAAAGTTGCCATGACATATGAAATTTTGTTGATGGTTGTTCTGGGCGGCATCGGATCCATTACCGGCAGTATTATCGGTGCGACACTGTTTATTGCGGCATCCGAGTGGTGGCTCAGAGGTTTGGATTCGGGAAGCTTTTTGGGTATTAATGCACCGAATGTTTTCCGTAACGGATTCCGTTTGGTTGTATTCTCCGTCATTATCATGGTAGTTGTTCTGTTCTTCAGAAAAGGAATTATGGGAGATCGCGAACTTTCGGATCTTATTGCCGGTATTCGGAAGAAGATTGCAGAACACAAGATGAAAAAGACCGGAGCCGTATTGGAATCAGTCTCCGAAGAAGCGGTAAAGGAGGGTGAAGAGAATGCGTGATTGTAAAGAGGTTTTGCGCGTCGAAAATGTGACAATGCAGTTTGGCGGTGTTGTTGCGGTAGATAACCTTTCCATGGAAGTACGTGAGGGTGAAATTGTAGCCTTGATTGGACCGAACGGTGCCGGCAAGACAACAGCATTTAATGTTATTACCGCGGTATATGCGCCCACAAACGGTGTTGTATATTTTGATAGTAAGAAGATAGCTGAAAATCACCCGCAAGGGAAAATGAAGAAGAATTACAAGGGGCAGAATGCCGGTATGTATACCGAAACAATTGCACCGACCCCGGATAAAGTTACAAAGATGGGCATGGCCAGGACATTCCAGAATATTCGTTTGTGGAAGAGCCAGACAGTATTTGACAATGTATTGATTGCCAAACATAGTTTGGTATCACATAATTTCCTTTCGGCTATATTCCGTTTAAACAAAGAAGAAGAGCGTCAGCAGAGAGAAGATGTTGAGAGACTTCTTAAACTGGTGGATTTGTATGATGTTAAGGATGAACTGGCAACATCTCTTCCATACGGTAAACAGCGTCGTTTGGAGATCGCAAGAGCATTGGCAACGAATCCGAAGCTTCTTCTGCTGGATGAACCGGCCGCCGGTATGAATCCGCAGGAGACGGATGAGCTGACCACATTTATCGGTGAGATTCGTTCGAAACTTGGATTGACGATTTTGCTGATTGAGCATCATATGGATTTGGTCATGGATATTTCCGATCGTATTTACGTATTGGATTTCGGTAAATTGATTGCGCAGGGAACACCGGATGAAATTCAGAATAATCAGCGTGTTATTGACGCATATTTGGGGGTAGATGAAGATGCTTAAGATTAATGATTTACATGTAAGTTATGGTGGCATCAAAGCCCTTGACGGAATTAATATGGAAGTTGCCGATGGCAAGATTGTTACGCTGATCGGAGCAAACGGTGCAGGCAAATCGACGACACTTCGTACGATTACGGGTCTTGTTAAAGCTTCATCCGGTAGTATTCTTTGGAATGATGAAGAACTGTTGGGCAAATCCATTGATCGTGTGATTGCAAGCGGTATTTCGATGTCTCCCGAGGGAAGACGTGTATTTACGGATCTTACGGTTGAGGAGAATTTGAAGATCGGAGCGTATTTGCGCAAGGATAAAGCTGCAATTGAAGCGGATTTGAATAATGTATATGAATTGTTCCCGCGTCTTCGTGAGCGTTCTTGGCAGTTTGCCGGTACATTATCCGGTGGAGAACAGCAGATGCTTGCAGTTGGTCGTGCACTTATGGCAAAGCCGAAACTTATGATGTTAGATGAGCCTTCTTTGGGACTGGCTCCTATCGTAGTACAGGATATTTTCTCCATTATTCGTAAGATTAACGAACAGGGAGTTACCGTTCTTTTGATTGAGCAGAATGCGAATATGGCCTTAAAGATTGCAGATTATGCATATGTTATGAAAAACGGTAAGATTACGCAGGAAGGTACAGGAATGGAACTTCTGAATGATGAAGGAATTAAGGAAGCGTTTTTAGGCAAGAAGGCATAAGAGAATGGTAAGAACCGTTATTATTGACGAATTAAAAGATGTATTACCGTTGATTACCGAGCAGGAATATCGTCCTGATCTGGATCGAAACAGGAGCCTGTATCTTTATAGAGGAATGAGTGATGCATCATATACATTGGGAACAAGTTTGGAGCGTAATTGTAAAGACGCCAAGAAAGAATTGGAGCCGTGTATATTAATGAACTTTACTAAATATGGTGCGCTGGAAGATCCGACGATTGAGAAATCAGTATGGCGTCAGATGATTATGGGACAGCATCACGGCTTGCCGACGCGTCTTTTGGACTGGTCACATTCACCGCTTATTGCTCTTCATTTTGCTTGTACAGAACCGGATTTGGATGACATGTCTTCCCATGACTGTATGATTTGGCGAATTGATATGAAAGAGTTGCATGCCATGCTTCCGAAGAATTATCAGGATGTTTTGGAACGTAATCAGACATCTGTTTTCTCGGTAAACATGTTGAATGAAGTTACTTCCAGTTTGAATCAGTATGATGAAGACATGCAGGATCGTTCTATGGTAGTTATTGAACCTCCCTCGATTGATCCGCGTATTGTGAATCAGTATTCGTTCTTCTCGGTTGTACCGGATTCCATGAATAATATTGAAGAGTTTCTTAATAATTATACGAAAAATACTGTAAAATATGTGATTCGTAAGGAACTTCGTTGGAGAATTCGCGATATGCTTGATCAACAGAATATCAGTGAGAGAATGGTTTATCCCGGTTTGGACGGTTTGTGCAAATGGTTGGGAAGACACTATTATAAAATGTCTTGATGATTTAAACATTGCTTGATGATTGATATATAAGAAGATTGACATACAAGAAGATTGACATACAAGTAGATTGATATACAAAGAGTGCAGACTATGTCTGAAATATAAAACCCCGGCAATTCATGCCGGGGTTTTGTGGTACGCCTGGCGACGCACACATATATTGAATTATTGAATAATTACTTAACTGTAACTTTTGTGATGTGAGGGTTAACACCTTCGTACCAGTAGAGGAAACCTTCCATGTCAACTGTGTCGCCAACCTTGAGGTTCTTAACTGCCTGATAAACATCTGTTGTATTGTCGCAAAGGTAAGATTCAACAGTGAATGTATATGTGTTGCCGTTTGAAGAAACGTTGAAGTACAAATCATCACCGTCTGCACCGGAACCATCCCAGTTGTAAAGGAATGCATCACCGTTGTCGTTAGCAGCTTCAACAGTCATTCCGTTGAATGCAACAAACATGTTCTGCTTGTTGATAAGTTCATCGGAAGCAAGAAGAGCAGTAACATCTTCAGCAGTAGCAACATAGTTACCTTCTTCGATTTCGAATGTAGCATCTGTGATTTCTACTTCGCCGGACCACTCTGACTTGTAACCTGTAACTTTAATCTTTGTTCCGGGTGTAAGCTTGTCAAAATCTTCCTGTGAGCAAGCCATGTTGTAAAGGAAGTAAGCGCCGTCTTTGTCCTGTGTATAAACAGTAGCTTTGTCTTCCCACCAGGACTGCTTTGCCTGAACATATGTCTCAATAACAACCTGTGAATCAAGAGCTGCAGCTGCATATTCTTCATATGTCATTACGCCTTCACCCTTTTTGTCGGAGTCAGCAGCTTTGCCTGCGCATCCTGCAAGGCTTCCGATCATAGCAAGTGCCAAAACAACTGATAATAACTTTTTCATAATCGTTCTCCTTTTTTAATAATAGTTGGATAAAACCTTATTACGACCTTTATTATACTTGAAAATAGAAGGAATTCAATGGAGATATGGTATATATTTTCAGAGAAATCCTTCTATTTTTTGGATAATATGTTATTTCTTTCGCTTTTTCATCCAATCGTATATTAAATATGTGATGATACCAACCCAGGTTACTGCTATGCAGATCAGTAACCATATAGCGGTAGAAGGAAGAGTTCCCAAGGCTTTTATGTCGGTGGAAGATGATGCAAGAGCACCTGCGGAACTAAGGTGATATAACGCTTTTGTTTCTTCGAACAGTTTTTCATAGTAAGCGTCATCGATGTTTTCTTTGCGTCGAACGGATTTGGTGACACTTTCAATCAATTCGCCGGCCGCATTTCGAAGAGATGCACTACGATTGAAGACCGGTGTGATGAAAGTATGTTCCGTATTATTTAGCAGTACTTCGGATGCATTGATCTTGACATCGTAATGTAATTGCTGATCGCTGCCCTTCTGAGCGAGATATTCGGTATATTCGGGACTTTGCTGCGCCTTCTGCGTAACAGGTACATATCCTTCGGTCTGAGAATAGGCAATCTGTACATCGTTTGTAAGCATATACTGTACAAAGAGCCATGAAGCCAGAACTTCCTGCGGATTTTCTTTGTTGAAGACGCATATGGACGGCCCTTGAGAAATCATTTGCGGATTAGCCGGATCAAACTGAGGTACGGGCCGAACGATTGTCTCAAATTCTACGAATTTGTCGGGACTGATGTCGGATAAAGGAGCATAGGTTCCCATCCATGTTGCGCCGGCGGTGGAGTCGATGGCAAATATGCTTTGTCCTGCATTCAGGAAGTTGCTGGGGTAACTGGAAATCTTGAATGTGGAGAAGGCTCCGCTTTTGGCATGTGTTGCGACGGTATCCAGAATCTGTTTGGTATCGTCATTAAAAATTAAAATATTGCCGTCGCCATCAGAGTAACCGGCGTTTAGCTGACGCAACATCTGAATCATCATATTATCCGTTGATTTGTAAATAAACGGAATCATAATATTCTGACCGTTTACGGAGAAGTTGCCATCGCTGTCTTTTTGCATTGCGGCTTCGGAAACATCCCAAATGAAATCCCAGGTGATGTCGTCAGGAATTTCATATCCCATTTTCTCAACGTACGTTTTGTTAATATAGAGTGCTTCCGTGGAGCGCATATAGGGGAGTGCATAATAGGTATCACCCAATTTGCATTCTTCCAAAAACTGCGGAATGATTTCGTCTTTGGTAGGAGCATCAAATGCTACTTTGCTTCCACCGAGACCGTAGTTGGAATCGATAAGCAGATCATTTAAGCCTACGACCGTATTCTTGCCGGTGATATATGTAGCTATATGATCCGGATAAGTAATACATACATTTGGTGTTGTGTTGGTGGATATATTTGTAATTACATCATTGTATATACGAGAGTAATCCGTGTATAACCGCAAAGTCACATGAATATTCGGATAGATGGATTCAAAATCATTTATGGCATTTTGATAAATCTCGGTCTGCGTTTTGTTTGTATCATTCTTGGCCCAGAAAGTGATATTGTATTCGCCTGTTGTATCAAATTCTTCCGGAATGGTAAACGGAGCCGGTCCTTTGCTTCCATGGCATGCACACAGCGAAAATGCGGCTATCACAATAGGAATAATGGATAATCGACGTAATTTCATCCTTTTGTACCTCCTCTTTGTACACCGGCCATAATCTTCTTGTGGAAAATCAGAAAGAGTATAATCAGCGGTATTGAGATTACTACAACGGCTGCCATCATGGCAGGGATATTCTCTCGCCCGAATCCGTTTTCGCGTATTTCCTGAATGCCGACGGAAACAAGAAAATAGTCCGATTTGTCCGTGGCCAAACGAGGCCAGATATAGGAGTTCCAACATTCAATAACCTTGAGAATGATGATGGTGATAATTGTCGGTTTGCTGATGGGAATCATGACTTTTAACAGATACTTCAAATCACTGGTGCCATCGACTTTGGCGGCCTTGTACAATTCATCGGGAATCTGTTCGAAGTTTTCCTTGAGAAGATAAATATAGAATACCGATGCAACTGACGGAAGAATGAGGCCTGCGAAAGTATTGCGCATATCCCAGTTGGTAATGGTGACATAGTTGGTGATTACCACAAGCTCTGTAGGAATCATCATCAAGGAAAGGAAAATCGTGAACACCAAATTCTTGCCGGCAAAATCCAATCTGGCAAATGCATAGGCGGCAAGGACGGTGATGACCAACATAATAGCCGTCGTAATAACAGTGAAGATAATGGTATTGATAAAGTACTGCCCCAAAGAAACCGTGGTAAATGCATCCGCGTAATTTTGCATGGTAGGAGAGGATGCAAAGAACTTGGGAATATATTCCGAGTTATAGGAACTGTAACTTTTGATGGAAGTAAGTACCATCCAGTAAAAAGGAAACAGAACGATAACTGCCCAAAATGCCAGGAATATATATGTAATTGTTTTAAGTATGATATTTCGGCGCGCGGCCGCTTTCTCAATTTGTTCGAAATTTGTATTATTCATGGTTTAGTTTATCTCCGTTTTCTTACTGATCAGCAAATTGATAACGGTAATGGTCAGTACTATGGCAAACAGAATGAGTGATGCTGCGGATGCATAAGAGGGGAATCCGCCGCTGTCACCGTACAGCATGTCATAGACATAACCAACGATGGTATTCATACCGGCCGCATTCAGATTGGTACCGAAGATGGCAACTTCGTCACTGTATGCTTTGAATGCTCCGATGAATCCGGTGATAATCAGATAGAAAATCATGGGGCTGATCATCGGCAGTGTAATGCGGTAGAAGATACGCCATTTGGATGTGCCGTCTACTTTGGCGGCGTTGTAATAATCCTGCTTGACCGATGCAAGTGCACTTGTCAGAATCAGAATCTTGAAAGGAAGAACAACCCATATGGTGTAGATACACATTACGGTCATCTTGGCCCAGTAAGGTCCGTCGATAAAGTCAACACTGTTTCCGCCGAAGAAGGTAATCAGGGAATTGATCAGGCCTTCGGAATAAGGGGTCTTCTTGAATAAAATCATAAATACAAGACCTATGGCCAGTGTATTGGTAACATAAGGTAAAAAGTATATGGTTTGCAATAAATCTTTGCATGCCTTGATGGAGTTGAGTCCTACGGAAATCAAGAGTGCTATACCTGTTGAAAGAGGCACCGTGATAATAACGATGATAAAGGTATTCTTGATAGCCTGTAAAAAGTATGGGTCGTGCAAAACATATGCATAGTTATACCATCCCGAACCGGAATATGTCTGGGATACAAAGTTATAGCCTTCCTCAAAGGAGTAAATCAGAACATCCACAAGAGGATAGACCATGAAAAAACCTAGAAAAGCAATGGCGGGCAGCAAATAGAGCCACCCTTTCAGGTTGGACTTGTTCATTCTACTGCTCCTTCTTACACTGATCTCCGAAATAAATGCGTTCTTCCGTATCTTTATTAAAAATCAAAACCTTGTGAGGTTTGAGTCGGAAACGAATGGTGTCGCTGTTGCCGTCCGGACGATCATCGGAACTGATGATGGCACGGATATTGGTTCCGGTACAGTGAGGGTTCATGGAAACAACACTGGTATCACGGCCCATGACTTCGACAGCCGTAAGTGAACATGTAAGTGTTCCGTTCTCGTCGGGGATAAATCCTTCGGGACGAATGCCGATATGTACTTCCTGATCGGGAATGCCGGCAGCGGGCAGTATTGCTTCTTCGCCGATAAAGAGCTGTTCGTTCCTGATATAGCCGTCGAATGTATTGATGGGTGGCGTTCCCAAAAACTTGGCAACGAATAAATTGACAGGGTCATCATATACGTTTTGCGGTTTGCCCAGTTGCTGCATTACACCGTCTTTCATTACAACGATCATATCGGATATGCTCATCGCTTCTTCCTGATCATGAGTTACGAAAACGGTGGTAATCTGGGTCTTACGTTGAATACGACGAATCTCTTCACGGGTTTGCAGACGCAAACGTGCATCAAGATTGGATAATGGTTCGTCTAATAGGAGGACTCTCGGCATTTTTACGAGGGCACGGGCGATGGCAACACGCTGTTGCTGTCCGCCTGACAGTTCACTGGGCTTGCGATCCAAAAGCATATCAATCTGCACGAGTTTGGCTGCTTCGATTGCCTTCTCATTCATAACTTCTTTGGTAAGTTTTGCTTCGCCTTTCAGATTCTGTAACGGAAACAGAATGTTTTGCAGAACAGTAAGATGCGGATAAAGGGCATAACTCTGAAATACCAGTCCGACGCCGCGATTCTCTGCTGGGAGATCCGTTACATCTTCGTCACCGAAGAAAATGCGTCCCTCGGTCGGCTTCTCGAGACCGCTGATTAAATTGAGGGTTGTACTCTTGCCGCAACCGGAAGGCCCTAACAGACCGATTAATGTACCATCCGGAATTTCAAAATTGAAATGATCGACAGCAATGACATCCTCTTTGATTTTTTTGTTTCGATTCGGAAATCTTTTGGTTAAATCCTGAAGAACAACTTTCATAAGTGACCTCTTTCTTTATTGAAGCAAGAATTTTTCCTTCCTATTATAAACCATTCCATAAAGGAAAAAAATCAAAAAGTATGTTTTTGCCTGTATATGTAAAATTGTGTTATAATAATTTGAAAGCATCGGAGTTGTATGATAACGGTGCCTATTATAAATGAAATGTTTCACAATGGGAGGACAGATGATAACGAATAAGGCTTTGGTGGAGTTGATGCTGAAAAAACTTGCTGTTATTCCACCGAAACAGGAGATTACAGTTTCCGATTTGATATTACTTGTTAATCCGAATGCCGAAGAAATGACGATTGACGACTTGTTCTTTATAGATGAGCAGTTTCGCAATCAAGCTTTGGACAACGGATTTATTCTTGACTCTATGAAATATGATGAACGAAGAATGCTGCCTTTTGATACGCCTTTTGTTGTTCGAAGAATTGAACCCGAGACGCAGAACTAGTGGCATTGATACAAGATCCTTTGTTTTGACGGACGCCGGGGCAATTGCCTCGGCTCCTTTTCGATTTTGATGAGTTTACTTATAAGATAAAGAGGATGGATAGAATATGGGGAAGAAGACTTTTCCGTGGCATATCGTGGATGTTGCGGTCTGTGTTGCCGCTTGTGCGCTGTTCGTGTATTTTGCATCTCGATTGCCCGCTTTGCGGCCGATTGAAACGGATGTGAAATTTGAGGATTTGTCAGAGACAGATATTACATCGCAGGATATGACCTATTTGGATGAAAACCGTGTTAATAAGTCATATGTGCAACAGATGGCCAAAGTATTTGGTGATGTTTCCTGGGAAACATATCTTGAGGAAGATCGGAGAGTAGCATGTGGGGGATTTGATAAGCTGTGCCAATTGATTAATGCCAATAACCTGTATTTACTTGATGAAGAGCAGAATGTGTATATTTCTTCTGATTATAATGCTCTTGGTGTTTCTATCGGTGAGGTGGGCCTTGATGCTACGGTTGATGACTTTTATCGGATGAATCTGTCGAATCGTGCCGGGAATCCGATTGGATATTCGCTTCTTATGGCTGTCGCAAAGTCACAGCCCGTTCAGATTGAAAATGCCGCTGATGCTGCTGATGTGCTTTTGTCAAATGTAAAGAAAGTAAGCGTGCAATATCACGGGACAGGTTTGTTTTTCGTTGTTGTTTTGTTTTGCAATCTTGTTTTATTCCTATATATTTTGTATCGTTATTTTTCTTTACACAATTTAGAAAGGAATGTAACGTTGCAAATTGTCTGTGTCGCCACCGGTTTGGCGTGTTTGTTTGCGCTTGTCGTATATCCGTATATTTCTGTTCGCAGAATTCAGTTAAATGCCAGAGAAACGAACGAGTACAGATTATCCGAGCAAGTGGCGACGCTTGATGAATTACTGAATGATTTGGATCAGATACAGTCACGGGATGAAAGAAAATTGTCAATAAAGGAGTCGCTAAAGAAGGAGTGCGTATCATCGGCGGAATTGATTGCTTTCCTGATATCCAATTATCCGATTGGTGATTTCGCGGTCATAAAAGAGAACGGCGCGGTAAGCAGTGGTGCCTTGCAGCGATTGTGCTCGGTTGTGGATGCCAAGGAGATTTCCGTTCTGGACCATAGGGATTTGTTAGCGGACAATGCGGAATGCCTGTATGAATATATATTGGAAGATCCCGGTGAAAATATAGTCCGCGTGGGTGTTCCGATTGACTTGTATTATTATGATTGCGGTGACGGACCGGTATATGTCAGTCCGAGCGAATATATGTCCAATGCTTCCGAAGCGGCAACCGGTGCCAGTATTTCAGATGCGGAAGAGTATGTTTTTGATGAAAAGAAACTGCATGATATTTTGAAAATACTGCCATCCGATAGTCTTACGCTTCCTGAAAATGAGGGCGAGGTATTGGTTCAACTTCCGGCAAATGTATTCCCCGATGATGAAAATACAGAACTTCTTCCAACTCCGGATGATTATCATAAAATGGACGGAACACTGCTTATTACACGAACTATCGGGCAAATTGAACAATACGTTTTGCCGACCGTTTCGAATGATTATGATGTAAGCACAGATAATATCGTACCACTTATGCAGATTGTGCCGGATATTTTTAAGATGCTTATTCTTGCCTTTTGTTTATTGACTTTTCTTGCATTCTTTCTTGCCAATGTTGGATATGAACGTGAGATATAGTATAATAAATTAAAGGAGTGATGCAAATGCAACGTAGTGATTTTTGCTATCCGTCTTCCGATGGAATACATAAAGTGCATGCTGTTAAATGGATTCCGGAAGGGCCTGTGCAGTGCGTTGTTCAGTTAATTCACGGTATGGCCGAAACTATTGCAAGATATGATGACTTTGCGACATATCTTGCCGACAAAGGGATTATGGTTGTGGGAAACGATCATATCGGACATGGACAGTCGGTTAATTCTACCGAAGAATGGGGATATTTCTGTCCGGATCATATGGTGGATACCCTTGTGGAAGATTGTCATGAATTGATGAATATGATCTCTGATGAATATCCGGATTGCACATATGTGCTTTTCGGGCATAGTATGGGGTCGATGATACTGCAGAATTATCTGTCGGTTTACGGTAAAGATGCAGACAAAGCAATTATATGCGGAACAGCAAGCCATTCCGGCATTGAAATATTCGGAGGAAAATTGCTGATGCGTTGTATTGCATTATTTAAGGGGGACAAGTATCGGTCCAAGTTTGCAGACAGCGTAGTATGCGGAAATGTGAATGCAAGAATCGTGAATTTGCGAACACCGTTTGATTGGTTAACACATGATGAAGATGTTGTGGATCGGTATATTGCTGCAAATGATTGCGGATTTCTGTTTACCATAAATGGTTTGTACACGGTTGCAGATGCTGCCGGACGTTTGAACAATAAGCGAAGATTGGCACGTATACCAAAGGATTTGCCGATACTGTATGTTTCCGGAGAAGAAGACCCGATAGGAAATTACGGAAAAGGTGTAAGGAGATCTTATACCAATATGAAGAATGCGGGGGTGCGCGATGTGCGAATAAAGCTTTATCCGGGCATGCGTCACGAAATTCTGAATGAGACAGAACGAGAGACTGTGTATGATGATATGTATGCCTATATTATAGGCTCTGATTATAGTAGATTTACATAAATACACTATATATTGTATCGAGAATACACAATCGAGAAGAAAATCATCAAGATATAGGCAAGACTTATATGAAGACAGAAAAGGGAGAACAACATGTTAGAAGGCGCCGGAGTGATGTTTGAAGAGATGGGATACATGCTTGACCGTCTGAAAAAGAAAAATTATGAGGACAGAATGGTTCTATTTCGCAAGAAATTTCGACCGGTAGTGTTGGAGATGCTTGAACTTATTCGTCAGGCACCGGATGCGAAAGAGGCAGCACAAGATGTGGCGGATCAATTCCTTGAGATAGGATGTCAAAAATGCAAAAAATGGGGTAAACTTCGCAAATCCGTTAAAGTGGATATGGGAATGTATATGATTTATTTTTTATTTCCGTCTATTCTGCTGGAGGAAGATGAATACGGGAAGCAGCTGTGTGATGCCGTTCGCGACAATTGGCGCAGCAGGTCCGAGAATTCTGTGTATGAGTATGGAACTTATGAAGAGATATATGAAGGATTCAAAGAAAGATTATTGGGTATTTCATGGGGTGGAAAGAACTGATCATTAGGAGGATAAGCATATGAAGAAATTTGCTGTAGCGGGAATTGTGCAGGTGGAGACAATCGTAAAGGTGGAAGAAATCCCTATTTCGTACTCGCCTGTAGTATCCAAACCCAATACAATATTTACCAATATTGGCGGGGATGCATATAACGAAGGATTGGCTTTAAAGTCTCTGGGTGATGAAGTCAAATTCTTTTCCATGACCGGAAGAGCCGATTATTTGGGAATCGAAAAGGAAAACGGATCATGGATGGATGCCAATTATGTGCTTCCGATCCTTGATGCAACACCTACAGCGGTTATTCTGTATGATGAGAAACGTCAGCAGCAGATATATGAAGATATTAAGAATTTACGTGATGCGGAATATCCGGTGGATTTGTTTGAGAAGAAAATCCAGGATGTGGACTGCGTCGTTCTTGCAAATGCGAATTTCTGTCGTCCGTTAGCCAAGAAGGCTAAGATGATGGGAAAGAAGGTTGTTATTAATTTCCGCGGTTTTTCTGAAGATAAGATGGTATATAACGATGATTTCTTCCGTTTGGCGGATATTATTTATGTCAGTGATGATAATCTGGTAGAAGATGCGGATACATTTATTAAGAAAGTGGTGGATATTTATGGCGCCGAGATTGTTATTCTTGGTCAGGGCTCTAAGGGACTTACCATTTATTCGCAAAAGGACGATTTGCTTGCACAGTACCGTGCAGTGAAAACAAATGATATTGTAAATACGGCAGGCGCCGGCAACTCATTATTGTCCTGCTTTTTACATTTCTATATTTCGAACGGTGATGCCGTTCATGCAATTAAGTATGCACTGTTGTTTGCCTCTTATAAGATTGGTTATATGGGCACAAGCAGCGGATTCCTGTCGGAAGAGGAACTGCAGCATTGGTACAATATGATCTGGGGCGAGAAGACCCCCGCGGCAGGCATTTAACAGATGAGAATCGGATAATTTGAAGGTTAGAAATGATTATTGGAGCATTGGAAGCCGGCGGAACCAAAATGGTTTGCGCAATCGGCGATGAGAACGGACATATTTTTGATCAGATTCGGGTTCCTACACAGGAACCCGATATTACCATGCCGAAAATGATTGAATATTTTCGGAACGCGCATATCGAGAAACTGGGTGTTGCCTGTTTCGGTCCCATTGATTTGAATCGCAAATCCGCAACTTATGGGCATATAACTACAACTCCGAAACTCAAATGGCAAAATTATGATATTGTAGGTGAATTTGAACGTGCATTGGGGGTACCGGTCGGGTTTGATACAGATGTGAACGGTTCGGTCCTGGGGGAACATACCTGGGGGATTGCCCAAGGCCTTTCCAGTTGCGTATACGTTACCATAGGAACGGGTATAGGAATCGGTGTTATTTCGGATGGTCAGCTTTTGCATGGAATGATGCATCCGGAAGGAGGACACATTTTATTGCAAAGAGCTGAGGGGGATGACTTTGTCTGTGCATGTCCGTTTCATGATCGATGTTTTGAAGGATTGGCGGCAGGACCGGCTATTGAAAAACGTTATCATAAGAAGGCATATGAACTGGCCGATCAGAAAATTGTGTGGGAGACGGAAGCAGAGTATATTGCGCAGGCACTTGTGAATTACACACTTATTCTGTCACCGCAGCGAATTATACTGGGCGGTGGTGTAATGCATCAGACTTCTTTACTGCCGCGTATCAGAGAACGTTTTGCGGCTCTTTTGAATGGGTATGTGAAAACAACCGAATTAATGAATCTCGATGAATATATTGTATTGCAGAGCTTGGATGATATGCAGGGAATTCTCGGTGCGCTTAAATTGGGAATTGATGCATAAAGGAGACACAAAGGTATGTCGTATATTATGGCGTTGGATCAGGGAACAACGAGTTCCCGCTGTATTTTGTTCGATGAAAAAGGACAGATATACAGTATGGCTCAAAAAGAATTCACACAGATTTATCCGAAACCGGGTTGGGTGGAACATGATCCGATGGAAATCTGGTCGTCGCAGTATGGTGTAATATCGGAGGCAATGGCGCAGAAGAACCTTACATATGATGATATTGCGGCAATCGGAATTACGAATCAAAGAGAGACAACCATTCTGTGGAATCGCAAAACGGGTGAACCTGTTTATAACGCTATTGTATGGCAATGCCGTCGAACAGCTCCGATGATCGATCGTTTGGAAAAAGAAGGTTATTCGGATATGATTCGCAGCAAAACCGGTCTTGTGCCGGATGCTTATTTTTCCGGAACGAAGATAGCGTGGATTTTGGATAATGTGCCGAACGCCCGTAAGATGGCAGAGAACGGTGAGCTATTGTTTGGGACGGTTGATACATGGCTATTGTATCGTTTGACACGTGGAAAGGTACATGCTACCGATTATACGAATGCTTCCCGTACAATGTTGTTTAATATTCATACATTGACCTGGGATAAGGAATTACTTGAAATATTGAACATACCCGAGAGTATTTTGCCTAAAGTATATCCGTCGGGACATTTGTTCGGAACGATTGATAATGCTTTTACAGATAAGAATATTCCTATTGCGGGAATTGCAGGGGATCAGCAGGCTGCATTGTTCGGGCAGTGTTGTTTCAAAAAGGGAGATGTTAAGAATACGTACGGAACAGGATGCTTTATGCTGATGCATACGGGAGAAGAGGCAGTGTCTTCCGAACACGGACTTCTCACTACCCTGGCCGCTGTGTGCGATGAGACTCCGGAATATGCGTTGGAGGGCAGCGTTTTTGTCGGTGGTGCGGCAATGCAATGGCTGCGGGATGGAATAAAGCTGATTCGTAATGCAGGTGACAGCGAGGCGGTAGCATATCGTGCACAATCATCTGAAGGTATGTATGTTGTTCCGGCTTTTGCAGGAATCGGAGCACCGTATTGGAATCCTTATGCACGAGGGATGATTGTCGGAATTACCCGTGGGTGTTCGGATGACAATTTGATTCGTGCAACGCTTGAATCCATAGCATATCAAACCAATGATTTGTTATCCGCGATGCGTGAAGATGCGGGTGTGGATTTGAACAGTCTGAAAGTGGATGGCGGTGCATGCGTTAATAATTACCTGATGCAGTTTCAGGCCGATATTATGAATGCATCCGTATATCGTCCGGAGTGCGTGGAAACAACGGCGCTCGGTGCAGCGTATTTGGCAGGACTTGCCATCGGTTTTTATTCTTCTAAGGAAGATATTGCCAAGAACTGGAAACTGAATCGATCATTTTCACCTGTGATATTTGATGAAGAACGAAGCACGCTTTTATCGGGTTGGCATCGTGCTGTGAAGGCTGCTTTGTACTGGGGCGACCTGAGAGAAGAATAGTGAGTTTGCCGGTAATGTACAGCAAAAATGAATGGCAAAAATAAACAGAAAAATAAATGGTAAAAAATAATAAATATAATAATAAATGAAATAATAAATTAAATAATAATATATGAAATAATAATATATGAAATAAATAAAATAATAATAAAAAAAGATAATAAAATAATAATATAAATATAATAAATAATAATAAATAATATTAAAAAATAGTAATTAATAAAAATAAATAAAAAAAGAAAAAGGAGTTATTTATGAATTCTGCATTTGAGACGGGGGTTTACCCAAACAGATTTTTGTCCCTGGGCGTTACCGAGGAACAGGTAGAAGAACGTAAGAATCAAATATTTGAAACGATTTTTTACGGATCGGAGGCTGAACGATTTTATCATGAGGCCGGTGATGACATGGGATATATGGAGGACACCGGAAATCACGATGCACGCACGGAAGGCATGTCTTACGGAATGATGATGTGCGTTCAAATGAATCGCAAAGAGGAATTTGACCGTTTATGGAAATGGGCACGCACATATATGTATATGGATAAAGGACCGAATGCAGGGTATTTTTGCTGGTCGAATGCTGTTGATGGCAAGAAGAATGCCATGGGAGCGGCACCCGATGGTGAAGAGTATTTTGCAATGACTTTATTCTTTGCTTCTCACCGATGGGGAGACGGCGAAGGAATATTCAATTATTCGGAAGAGGCAAAGAGTCTTTTGCACCGTATGATTGCACCGGATGATCCCAAGACGAAACAGCGAGCAATGTTTGACGCAGACAATCATTATATTCGTTTTATCGCGGAAGTGGATTTCTCGGATCCTTCATATCATTTGCCGCATTTCTATGAATTGTGGGCAAAATGGGCAAGAGAAGAGGACAGACCGTTCTTTGCCGAGGCAGCCAAAGCAAGTCGTGAATATCTGGCAAAAGCTTGCCATCCGGATACGGGCCTTTCTGCAGAGTATGCAGAATATGACGGTAGCCCGCATGAATGGGACAATATGCCGTGGGGACGTCATGACTGGTTCTACTCAGATGCGTATCGTACAATCATGAATATTTCCATTGACGGTATGTGGTTCGGAAAAGATCCCTGGCAGGTTGAGGAAGCGAAAATATATCAGAATTTCTTTGTAAATCATCCGGATGCATATCGCAAGATCATGATGATTGACGGTGAGGTCCTTGCGGAAGATGTGTTGCATCCTGTTGCTATTATTGCAACGACGGCTACAGCGTCTTTATTGAATGATGATGAAGCTGCCAAGAAATGTTTGCTTGATTTCTGGAATACACCGCTTCGCAGCGGCGACAGAAGATATTATGATAATTGCCTGTACTTCTTTGCTTTTCTGGCACTTTCGGGAAATTATCGGATTTATTAATTATGTTTCGGAGCCCTTATTCGAGGGCTCCGAATACTATATTACGGAATTTACGCGTAAGTTCTGTTGTTCCGGCATCAACCTTTTGATACATCATAAGTATGCTCATATCAAATTCGGGAATGTTGGCAAAGTATGCACCGAGCCATCCGTCCCATCCATATTCGCCGATACTTCCGGGGAATACGGCATCTTCGGGATTGTTCATTATTCGTAAAAGATTGGTGTATGTATGTCCCGCCATTGTGTCCCAGCCGATGAGTCCTTCCTGTTGCTCCATCGTAAGACGACATCCTGTCATGAAATCAACAATTGCAGGTGCAAGGATCTGCTTTCCGTTATATGTACCTTGGTTCAACAGCATTTGTGAAAAATGCGAATAATCATCGATTGTGGATACAAGTCCTGCTCCGCCGGATTCAAAGGCGGGTGCGTTTTTCATGTCGTTCATAATTCCGAGATTATGTCCTAAATAACGTTCCAATGTTCCGTTATCCTGTGTTTTGTATATACGTGCCAAACGATTCTGTTTTTCTTCGGGTACGTAGAATCCCGTATCTTTCATATCAAGCGGATCAAAAATGCGTTCTTTCAGAAAGTCACCGAACTTTTGTCCGGATATTGTTTCGATTACCGCGCCCAGAATATCGGCTGAGAATCCGTATCGCCAAAATGACCCGGGCATAAATGCGACGGGGCACTTTCCGCTTCGGTTGGCAATTTCTGTTGTGGAAAGCGGATGATCTGTATACAGACGCTCGATAATTTCGTCCATCAGATGTCCCATTCGGACTTCGGACGGATTACCTTCACCGGGATAGGATATGCCTGAAGTCATATTCAGAAGATCCTGTATATTAACATCGCGTTCGAGAGGGATTTCTTTCCCGTTCTTTATCATGAACTGGTTGTGGAATCCGGGCAGAAATTTGCAAACCGGATCCAGAAGATCCAGTTTTCCTTCCTGTAGCAGAATCATTGCGGCACAGCTTGTAATCGGTTTACTCATTGAATACAGGCGATAAATGGTATCTCTTTCTATGGGAAGATTATTCTCGACATCGCGCAGCCCTGCTTCATAATAGCCGATCTCTTTGCCGTCCTTGATAATCAGTGCGTTAACACCCGCAGTAAAGCCGTTTTGTGTCATTTCCCGAAATAAATTGTCAATGTTCGATAATTGTTTCTTATTCATAAAGTCGCTCCGTTTCATTTATGAAATAGAAAGCACGATGGCTTTCAGATGTATTAGTCGGTATTATTATATTCTCATTTGACAAAGAATGGTATATTAATCGAAATTCGGATGGTCGTGTAGTGGCATATTTTGATGATTTATGATATAGTGATTTAGATTGGAGTATTATGACGAGGTGTAGCTATGAGCAATCAGCAGACCGGTAATAACAATAGTATAGGGACAGCAATCGGAAAGGCTTTATCCGAGGGTCTTCGTACAGGTGACTTTTCGGGTTTGAACGATGCCATTACCAATTCTGTGGAGCAGACACTTGATGAAGTAGGCAGGAAACTGTCGATTACTGTTTCGCCGGAGGATGAGAAAGGGATTAGATTATCCCAGAGACCGATTCCTCAGCAACCGACGAATTATACACAGGTGCGTCAGGCACAATTGCAGCGTGAGCAGGCAATATTGCGTGCCCAGAATCAAGAAAGATTGAGACAGCGTCAGGCGGATAAGGCTGCGAAGGCGGCTGCAACCAATAAGGTGGCGACGGTTAATAAACAGTATTTGACAACCATGCGTCCCGTTGGGGATGTGTCGGGTGTTTTGATGTCGGTATTCGGTGGATTGGGAACAGGCGTGTTTTCGATTACTTCGGTTACCGCTTTGATGAAAATGGCGTTCGCGAATGCAACGTCCGTCAGTGCAGGCTTTGTGTTTTCCGGATTGGCCTGTGCTGCCAGCGCATTTTTCCTGGTAAGAGGAATCGGCAAGAGCAGACGTGTGAATCGCGCCAAACGATATGTGCAATTGTGCGGCGACCGCAAGATGTGTGAGATTGATCGAATCTGTTCTGCAACGGGGCGCAGCAAGCATTGGATTGTTAAGGATATTCGTAAGATGCTTGTACAGGGATTTTTCCCGCAGGGATATTTGGATGAGGACGGCACAGTTTTGATATTGTCCGATGATGTGTTCAAAGAATACATGAAGTCCAAGATTGCCCCTATTGACAAATCCAATAACGGTAAAGATATTATTGATACAACCGCAAGAGAGGTGTCTGAGCAGGAAGCGGAAATGAATGCGGTGATTCGTGACGGAGAGAATTATATCGCCAAGATCCGCGAATTGAACGATCGCTTGCCGGGAGAAGTGATTTCCGAGAAACTGGATACACTCGAAACGCTTCTTCGACAGATATTTGCCAGATTATCCGAAGAACCGGAGCAAATCGGAAGAATGCATAAATTGATGGATTATTATCTCCCGACCACATTGAAATTGGTGGAAGCGTACGAAAGGTACGAACGTGTGGAGATTCCCGGAGATGATATTATTCACGCGAAAGAGGAAATCGAAAATACGCTGGATACCATAAACAGAGCATTTGTACAGCTTCACAATAATCTGTTCCAGGAAAATGTGTGGGATGTTACGACGGACGCACAGGTGTTGACAACGATGCTTGCCAAAGAGGGTTTGACTTCGAGCGTTGACGATAAGAAAAATAAACAGTGAAGAAATTTATCATGAGAAGCAATAACGATACTAAAATAAGTAAAATACAGGTGAAAAGATAAATAAAGAGATAAGCAATAAACTATGATGATAAACTATAAATAAAAAGTGGAGGAAGAAAATGAGTGAAGTAGTTGAAACAATTATGGAAGCAGAAGTACCCAAAATGGAAGTCCCGAATCTTGACATTCCCAAGGTAAACGGTGTAACCGCACCTGCTATTGTCGAAGCTGCCGATTTGACACCGGCCGAACGTGAAAAAGTTGCATCTTATGTTGCCAGTATCGATTTGAATGATACACAGATGGTATTAAAGTACGGTGCTGATTCTCAGAAGAAGATCGCGGATTTCTCAGGTACTGCACTTGACAGTGTTCGTGCAAAAGATATGGGAGAAATCGGCGGCATTTTGACTGATGTTGTTACCGAACTGAAATCATTTGATGTGGGCACAGAGGAAAAGGGCGGTTTCTTGGGATTGTTCAAGAAAAGTTCCGATAAGCTTACAGGCCTCAAGGCAAGATATGATAAGGCCGAGACTAATGTTAACAAGATTTGCGCGGTTATGGAAAATCATCAGGTTACCCTTTTGAAAGACGTAGCCATGCTCGACAAAATGTATGAGATGAACCTTGAATACTTCAAGGAATTGTCTCTCTACATTATTGCGGGTAAGCAGAAACTGGAAGAGGCTAAGACCGTTGAACTTCCGAAGTATCTTAAGAAGGCAGAAGAAAGCGGACTTCCCGAAGATACACAGGCAGCAAATGATTATGCGTCCATGATCGAACGCTTCGAGAAGAAGATTTACGATTTGGAACTTACAAGAAATATCTCTATGCAGATGGCACCTCAGATTCGTTTGATTCAGAGTAACGATACGATGATGAGCGAGAAGATTCAATCTACTCTTGTTAATACGATTCCTCTTTGGAAGAGCCAGATGGTAATTGCAATCGGCTTGTCTCATTCGGGAGAAGCTGCAAGAGCACAGAGAGAAGTTACGGATGCTACAAATGCACTTTTGCAGAAGAATGCGGAAGCACTTAAGATTGCTACTATTGAAACAGCAAAAGAGAGTGAGCGTGGTATTGTGGATATTGAAACACTTACGCAGACCAATCAGACACTTATCAGTACTCTTGATGAAGTGAAACAGATTCAGGAAGACGGTCGTACGAGACGTCTTGCTGCAGAAGAAGAACTTTCTCGTATTGAAACAGAAATGCAGCAGAAACTTCTTGAAGTCAGCCGAAATGCCGCTTCGGGAAGTAACACTTCTTCAGAAGTTGTTATTGATACAACTGCAACGGAGACTGCTGAATAATTCGGAGTTGCTACGTGAAAATCATTTATTTTGATTATTGTGCAGTAGTACTGCTGGCTGTTACTCTTGTGGCCATGTATGTACGTCATATGACTCGGGGCGTTGTGAACCGTTGGGTGAACCTGTTCCTGAGTGTAACATTCCTGAGTGCCGTTTTTGATATCTGGTCAGTTGTGCTGGATACAAGCGGCACAGGGTTTGTTGCACAAAAATATATTGCCAATACATTGTATTTGGTAGTACATTCGCTCTGTCCGTTATGCTTTGCCGGTTATGTTTTGGCTCAGACTGGCAGTTGGTACAGATTGCGTGAAAAGAAGGCACTGCGGATAGCTTTCTTTGTTCCGTACATGTGTTTTACGGCAACGATGTTAGTCGTTAATCCGTTTCTTAAATCAGTATTCTATATAGATGAGCAGGGACTGTATACACGTGCGCTTTGGTTCCCTGTTGTTTATATTATTCCCGTCTTTTATATTCTGATTGCACTGCTTGATCTGTTTATAGCCCGTAAATTATTCGGTGTTCGAAAATGTATATATATGTGCTCCGCGGTTTTTGCCATAGTCGGTGCTACCATTATTCAGTTCTTTTTCCCTCAATATCTGGTGGAAATGTATATGAGTTCTTTGGCGGCACTTATTTTGGTTCTCGGAATTCATAAAGCGGAAGAACGTATTCATCCGGATACCGGTTTGTATAAACGAAGTGCATATGCAAATGATTTGCGAATGTTTGCCGATATGGGCCGAAGCGTTTATATCGTTTTGATTAATATTATTAATTATTCTGCCATTCAGGAAATGCTGGGATATGACGGTGTTCATGAGGCAATGCGTGAAATTGCCAATGAGTTACGTAAGATGAGTCATGAGAAGCATTTGGATTTGGATCTGTATTACGGCGGAAACGGTTGCTTCAGAATAGTCATTGATAACCGATACGAAGAGGAAGCGATGGAACTTGCGCATTCCGTGAATGCATTGCTTCTTTCTGATTTTGAAATCTGGGATATGCAACTGAATTTGGTAGCCAATGTTTGTGTGGCAAATTTCCCGAAGGATATCGATTCGGTTAATTATATGCTTGATTTTGGCAGTAACCTGAGTGATGAGGCATTTACCGGAGAAGTTCGATATGCCGAGAAGATGTTTGATAAGCATACGTATGAGATGCATAGCAATATGTCGGCGATTATTGAACGCGGATTTACCGATCAAACATTTGAATTGTATTATCAACCTGTTTATTCCGATGAATTGAATCGTTACGTATCGGTGGAAACATTCCTGCGTTTGCATGATGAAACATACGGTGATATTCCACCGACAGATATTATTGCGCAGGCTGAGAAAAACGGTTCCGTGCACGCAATTACAGCGTATGAACTTGAGGAAGTATGTAAGTTTGTGTCATCCCCTGTTTTTTTGGAATTGGGGCTTTCATATGTTGAGATAAATCTGTCACCGACACAATGTATGTGGGAAGATTTGGTGGCTGTACTGCTGTCCACTTTAAGCAGTTACGGGGTGCCGTCTCATCGTATCTGTCTGAATATTACCGATGTGGAATCCGTCGACGATTATACCAGTATGATTGACAATCTCAAATCACTTTCAACGGCCGGAATTATCCTGGAGATGGATGACTTTGGCGCAGGCGTATTTGAAATTGAACGAATGACCACCTTCCCGTTGTCGGGTATTAAGCTGGATCGATCGTTTGTTAAGAAAGCAATTGAACAGAACAATAAGTCGCTTCTGTCCAATACGGTGAATATGATTCGTGAATTGGGAATGAATGTTGTTGCGGTAGGTGTAGAAGACGAGAATATACGTAACTTTATGGAGGCAATCGGTTGCCATATCATGCAGGGCTATTATTATGCGCGTCCCATGCCGCTTATTGATTGTGTTGCGCTTCTTTTGAATGCGCAAATCGGAATTATTTCGTCCGATCAGGCAGAGGAGGTGCAACTGTGACGGATGTCATTTATTTGAATTATGCTGCAGTTGTGTTGCTGCTGATTATTTTGGGATATATTATTCGCAAACGAATGATTCACGGTCGTTCGAATCGTTTGTTTGTATTGCTTTTTGCGAGCTGTTGCGTTTGTACTTTTGCCGATATTGTCAGAATAGATTTGTGTCGATATGTGGACGGATTATATACCCTCAAAGTCGTAAGCCATTTTGTATGTTTCCTGTCGGAAGTGATGTTGCCGCTCTTGTATACATTGTATTTAATGGCAGTAACGGACGGATGGCATTTGTTAACGAGGCGGAGAATTAAGTTTGTACTGACTCTTTTGCTAACTGTGGCAAGCGTCCTTCTGCTTGTTTTCAATCTGTTTGTGCCGATTCTGTATGATGTTAATCCCGATGGCACGATAGTAATAAAGAAGCTGTTTTACATTCTGTATTCTGCGGCGATTGTGTATATGCTGATTCTGTTCAATTATTTTTGGACAATGCGTAAATTTGCGCTGCATATGAATATTGGTGTAATTATTACTCCGCTTATTATTTCATTTGCGATATTGACGGTTCAGGTGATATTTCCGCAGCAACGTATGATGATGTTCGGAATGGCGATGTGCTTTGTTATGATGATACTTATTAATCGCCGTGAAGAAGATTATCTGAATGAAGATACCCAGCTTATGTCGTACACCGCATATGAAAATGCTTTGAATTTCGGTGTTCGTTCCGGTAAGAAATTCTGCATTATCATGATAAATGTACTTAGATATGATTCGATGTTTAGAGTGGTGAGCTTTGATGATTTGTCTGCATTAATTAAGAAAATGGCAGATACGGTGAAGGCGGAACTTACGGAAAAACGTTTGGATTCGACGGTTTATTATGGCGGAGAGGGAAGATTCCGTGTGATGATTTCCAATCGTTCGCTTGAGAAATGTCGGGAGATCGCCGAACGTTTGAACAAGAAAATGAATAATGATTTTCATATAGACAAGCTGCAATTGGATGTGAATTGCAATATATGTGTTGTCAGCGTTCCGGATGAAATCAGCGAAGCAGATTCATTACTTATGTTGGGAAATGATATTTCTCATTACAAACATACCGGTAAGCTTCTCTCGGCAGGAGAATTATTGGAAGATAAGGATTTCCGTATTCATATGAATATGAACCGGATTATTGATAATGCGCTGGCGGATCATCGTTTGGCGGTGTATTATCAACCGATTTATTCGGTAAAAACCGGCAAATTTGTATCTGCTGAGGCATTGGTTAGATTAAACGATCCCGTCTATGGTTTTGTATCACCGGCGCTGTTTATTCCGGCAGCTGAGAGCAGTGGTGCCATTCATAAGATTGGCAGCTATGTTATGGAAGAGGTTTGCAAGTTTATCAGTTCTCCCGAATTTGTGAAGCTGGGGTTAGAGTACATCGAAGTAAACCTGTCAGTAGAACAGTGTTTGCGGTCCAATCTTGTGGACAGCATAAATGCACAGGTTGAGAAATATTCGATTTCACCCACACTTTTGAATCTGGAGATTACGGAGACTTCCGATTACTATTCACAGAACCGAATGATAGATAATATTAATATCCTTCATAATGAAGGATTTGAATTCTCGCTGGATGACTTTGGAACAGGTTATTCGAATATGTTGCGAATCGCATCTCTGCCGCTTCACATTATTAAGCTGGACCGTACGTTTGTATTAATGGAGGAGAATCAGACGCTTCGCCAAAGTCGCACGCTATTGGAAAACATGATCCGTATGCTTAAAGACATGCATAAGGAAATTGTTGTGGAAGGTATTGAAACGATTGAGATGGTAGAACGTTTCTCCGAGCTTGGATGTGATTATATTCAGGGATTTTATTTTTCACGTCCCCTGCCGCGTTCGGAATTTATTCAATTTATTAAGGAACACAATTGTTCACTTTAATTTGTGGTTTCAATATGATAAAATAACAATATATGTGTATGGGAGGTTATAGTACTATGTTAGCTGCATTAATCCCTTTGTTTGACAATTCAATGTCTGTAAAGGCATATTCATTGTTTACCCAGAAGGAGAATTTCCTGTTGAATCCTTCTTTACTCGGTACGGGAAGCTTGGATGGCGCCGGTACGATTGAAGGGTTGGATATTGTTGAGAATATGGGTATCGAAACCCTTACTCCGGGCTGCGATGTGTTTATCGAAGTTACGAAGTTTTCCTGCTTTTCACCGATTAATGAGATGTGCTCCGCCAAACCTGAACGAATTGTTTTGCTGGCAGACTATTCCATCGAACCGAATGATATGTACGTGAAGCGTTTTACGGAATTAAAGGAGATGGGGTATCAGATTGCATTCCGTAAGTTGCAGGTTTCGCAGTTTGAAGAGTATAAGCCTCTTTTGAATCTTGCTAATTACATATTCTTAGACCATAAGAAGATTAAGATTGAACAGGCACAGAAATATTTCTCAAATGTATATCCGAATATTAAACTTGTTGCCGTAAATGTGAATTCGCAGGATGATTATACGAGACTTAGCGAAGGTGATTCCTATAGTCTGTACGAGGGTGAGTTCTTCCGCGTTCCCATTACAAAGGGATTGTCCGAAGTATCTCCCTTGAAGGTAAACTATATCGAACTTTTGAATGTTATTAACGATTATGACTTCGATCTGACCAAGGCTGCAGATGTAATCTCAAGAGATACGGCGCTTGTTATTAACCTGTTGAAGATTGTTAACAGAATGTCCGTTAATTCCGAAATTACTTCCATTCGTGTGGCGGCTGCCATGCTTGGTCAGAGAGAATTAAAGAAATGGATTAATTCCGTTGTTACAAAAGAGTTATGTGCCGACAAGCCGAATGAGATTACGCGACTTTCACTCTTGCGTGCGAAGTTTGCCGAGAATCTTGCTCCTTGTTTCTCAATGGCAGCGCAGTCGTCCGAACTGTTTTTGATGGGTCTGTTCTCTGTATTGGATATTATTCTTGATAAGCCGATGCAGGAGGCTTTGCAAATGGTTAAAGTTTCCAAGCAGATTCAGGATGCACTTATCGATCACGCAGGTGTGTTCTCAACACTTTATGATTTTATGGTATCTTACGAACAGGCTAATTGGGCAGAAGTTTCCCGTTTGATGGTTATTGATAAGATTAGCGATGATCAGGTATATGATGCATATGAGCAGGCGCTTGTTTGGTATAAAGAGATTTTTGCATAAGGGGTGCAATATTTGAGGTGGTGTACTAATGCTGGGGTTTGAAATTACATCCATAGAGAATGAATGGATATTTGTTCGACATGATTATCGGGATGAACTCGATGGATTCATTATGTTGATGAAGAGTATTGAAGGTGATTTGGATGGAAAGATATTGCAAATGGACGGAGATGATTTGCAATATATTATTCAGAAGGATCCGTTCAATCTGATATATCGATGGGATGCGCAGTACGGAATTGCGATAAAAGTGCAGGATATGGATAATATGCAGGCCGTTATCGATATGTTGAATTATCATTTTGATAAGCTGAATAATTAGTAATGTGACCTCATGGGTATCATGAGGTCATTCTTTTCATTTGTTGACTACAGACGAGCAGAGGGTCTATGTTGTTTGCTGATATTATTGTGGATATTTCCCATGAGAAATTAGATAAAACATTTCAATATCGGGTACCCGATTCCCTGGCGGATGAAATTCTTCCGGGGGATGTCGTATGCATTCCGTTCGGAAACGGTAATCGATTAATTGATGGGTATGTACTGGGCTTGTCCACGACCCCAAAGATTTCCGAAGACAAAATCAAATCCATTGCATCGGTTAAAGTAAATGCAGACGCGGCCACTTCCCGTTTGATACGAATTGCATATTGGATGCATTCCAAATACGGTTCAACAATGATTAATGCATTAAAAACCGTTCTTCCTGTGCGCCGTAAAATAAAAGAAAAAGAAGAACGAACGATTGTCCTTAAGGTTAGTAAAGTAGAAGCGAATGATGCCGTTGCACAGTTTGCACGGAAACATCGCACCGCACGTGAACGTTTGATGCGGGCACTTTTGGATGATCCACAGATAGATTATCGTTTGGTAACGGGTAAATTGAATATTTCACCGTCAACCATTTCTTTGATGGAAGAGGCGGGGCTTATCGAAGTGTTATCGACGCGTGTATACCGTAATGCATTACCCGGTGATATATGTAAAGGCGAGACGCATGCGCTGACACCGTCACAACAGGCAATATACGATGAAATGTGGGCGGATTATCTGAAAGAGGAATATAAAACGTATTTGCTTCACGGAATTACCGGAAGCGGTAAGACCGAGATATATATGGAAATGATTGCTTCGGTAGTTGCAAAAGGCCGTCAGGCAATTGTCCTTATTCCCGAAATATCGCTTACTTATCAAACGGTGATGCGATTCTATAAGCGTTTCGGTGATCGGGTATCTACATTGCATTCCAAATTGTCGGACGGAGAACGTTATGACCAGTTTGTTCGCGCCAAGAATCATGAAATTGATATTATCATAGGCCCACGAAGTGCATTGTTTACGCCGTTTGATAATGTGGGACTGATTGTTATTGACGAAGAACACGAACCGACATATAAGAGTGATTCGATGCCGAAATATCACGCAAGAGATGTTGCCATAGAACTGGCGAATATGCATCATGCTTCCGTGATTCTTGGTTCTGCCACACCGTCTTTGGATTCCTATTACGCGGCACTTTCGGGTGAATATAAGTTGTTTACTCTTGATAAACGTGCGGTAGCAGCATCTCTTCCTACAGTACAGATTGCAGATTTGCGACAGGAATATAAAGACGGCAATAAATCGATATTTTCGCGCGCATTGCATGATGCAATACAGGATAGATTATCTCGTCATGAACAGGTGATGTTGTTTTTGAATCGGAGAGGTTATTCCGGGTTTGTATCCTGCAGAAGCTGTGGTGAAGTATTGAAATGTCCGCATTGCGATGTATCATTGTCGGAGCATCGAAACGGTAAGCTGATATGTCATTATTGCGGATATGAACAGGAAATTGTGCGTGAATGTCCGAGCTGTCATTCGACGGCTATAGGAGGCATGCGTGCGGGAACGCAGCAGGTTGAGGAAATGGTTAAAAAGGAGTTTCCGCAGGCTTCGGTTCTTCGTATGGATGCGGATACGACGGCTCAAAAGGACGGTTATGATGCAATATTAAGTAAATTTGCCAATCGTGAAGCCGATATACTTGTCGGGACACAAATGATTGTAAAGGGCCATGACTTTCCGTATGTGACACTTGTCGGAATACTGGCCGCGGATATGAGTCTGAATGCCAATGATTACAGAGCAGGTGAGAGGACGTTTCAGCTTCTGGTGCAGGCGGCGGGAAGAGCAGGCCGCGCGGATCTTAAGGGTGAAGTAATTATTCAGACGTATCGCCCGGATCATTACAGTATTGTTGCCGCAGCGGCGCAGAACTACAGAGAGTTTTACGATGAAGAGACAGCATATCGGACACTTGCCATGTATCCGCCGTGCGGCCATATGCTGGCGGTTTTGTTGGAACATAAAGATGAAATAATTCTTACGGATACGGCCAATCGTTTGGCAGAACTTTTGAAAAATGATATAATAAATTGTTCGGGAAATGCACGCACTGTCCTGATTGGGCCGGTGGATGCATCTATCCGTAAGATAAATGATATTTACCGTAAAATGATATATGTGAAATCTCCGGATGCACAGGTGCTTATTCATATAGAAGATGTGGCGCAGGAACATGAGGAGATGATGAAACAAGCCGGTGTGTCGGTCAGCTTTGATTTTGATCCGATGCGCGGATATTAGAAGGAGAAAGAAATGGCATTACGTAAAATTCGTGAAATGGGCGATAGTGTATTGAACAAAGTATGCAAAAGCGTTGATGCAATGACGGAACGTACTTCGATTCTGATTGATGATATGCTGGATACGATGTATGAAGCGGAAGGTGTTGGATTGGCAGCTCCGCAGGTCGGTGTTTTGAAACGTATCGTTGTTGTTGATGTTGACGACGGTAACGGTCCGTACATACTGATCAATCCCCGTGTAATTGAGATGGACGGACAGCAGGCGGACTACGAAGGTTGTCTGAGTATTCCGGGCAAGGTAGGCAAAGTCACAAGAGCCCAATATGTGAAAGTTTTGGCACTTGATCGTGATATGAAGCCGATCGAAGTAGTAGGTACCGATTTGTTGGCACGTGCATTTTTGCATGAGATCGATCATCTGGACGGTATATTATACGCAGAGAAGGCCGAAGGCGGTTTGGTGGATTCCTCGGAACTTGTGCGTGAAGATGAAGATGAATATGACGATGATGAGGAATAGAATCGAATGAAGATCGTATTTATGGGGACGCCTGACTTTGCCGCAGGCGTATTGAATAGATTGATAGAAGAGGGGTATGAGATTACAGGGGTTGTTACACAGCCCGACAGACCTCAGGGACGTAAGAAGGAATTGGTTCCGCCTCCGGTAAAGGTGTTGGCACTTGAACACAATATTCCTGTATTTCAGCCTGTACGAATTAAGAATCCCGAAGAGGTGGCTACTCTTCGCAAATGGGAAGCTGATATGTATGTAGTCGCAGCGTTTGGACAGATTTTGTCTCGGGAGATTCTGGATATTCCGCCTCTCGGAAGCTTTTGTGTACATGCATCGCTCCTTCCGAAATATCGCGGCGCCGCGCCGATTCAATGGTCCATTATTGACGGAGAGAAAGAGACCGGCGTTACGATTATGCGCATGGATGAGGGAATAGACACGGGTGATATGGTAGCATCCGTTTCGGTTCCGATTCTTCCTACGGATACAGGAGACAGTCTTCATGATAAGTTAACCGAAGCGGGAGCGCAGCTATGTGTTGATGTGATTCCTTCCATTGTGAATCATACGGCAACATTTACACCGCAGGATGATTCCGCTTCCTGTTACGCCAAGATTTTGAAGAAAGAGATGGGTAATATCTGTTGGTCGGATGATGCAGCATATATTGAACGTCTGATTCGTGCGTTTACTTCATGGCCGGGCACATCAACCATATATAAGGGACGCAAGCTCAAAGTCATGAAGGCCGAGGTTGTTACAGGCGTAGAATGTGACGCACAATGCGGATCGATTATTTCCGTGAATTCCGACAGTTTCCTTGTAAAGTGTAAGAACGATGATTCTCAATCTGCACTGAAAGTTACCATGGTGCAGCCCGAAGGAAAGAAACCGATGTCTGTTCATGACTTTCTCTTGGGTAATGATATGAAGGCCGGAGATGTTTTGGGCGCATGAAAGAAGTTAATGTAAGAGAAATAGCCTATGAAGGGCTACTGTTATATGAGAAAGAAAATGCGAAAAGCCATTTGCTGTTCGGAGCCGTCCTGGAGCGGTATGCGTATCTTGACGAACAACAACGTGGCTTTTTGAAGCGTTTACTGGAAGGATATATTGAACGCCTGATTACGCTGGATTACGTGATTAACAGTTTCAGCAAGACTCCTGTGCGCAAGATGAAGGTTCCGATTCGCGTACTTATGCGCATGTCCGTATACCAGCTTTTATATATGGATGCGCTGCCGGATTATTCTGTTTGTGATGAAGCGGTTAAGCTTGCCAAACGTCATGGATTCAGTTCGCTTTCGGGATTCGTAAACGGCGTTTTGCGGAATATTTCACGTAATAAAGATTCAATTACTTATCCCGATGCTACGACAAATAAGTCGGAATATTTGTCGGTTGTATATTCGTGCCCTGAGTATATTGTCGATCTCTTTTTGAAGGAATGGGGCGAAGAATTGACTGTTGTGATGCTTCGAGCCAGTCTTGAGAGTCCGAAGATGTGCGTACGTGTAAATGAAAGAAGCCACGGCGTCGAAGAAATTCCTGCAGTTATTTCGGATCATTGTATACGCACTCCGCTTCCGAATGCATATTATGTTCCGCAGCAGTGTGCCGGTGAAGTACTGGCGTCCGAGGCATTCGCAAAAGGTCTGTTTACCATACAGGATATGAGTTCCCAGCTCGTGTGCACGGTTGCCGGAATTCGTGAAGGCATGCATGTTTTGGATGTGTGTGCTTCTCCGGGCGGTAAGAGTATGCATGCGTGGGATTTGTGCGGGGAAAAGGGCACGGTCATTTCCTGTGATGTATCCGAAGATAAACTTATACGTATTCGTGAGAATTTTGAACGATGCCGATTGTCATGTGATCATATTGTTTGTGCGGATGCGACGGAATATCACGAAGAGTTTCGTGATTGGGCGGATGTGGTTCTGTGCGATGTTCCCTGTTCGGGACTTGGCGTGTTGGCACGCAAGAATGATATTAAATACAATATTACTTCCGAAGGCTTGGATTCTCTTTTGAACCTTCAGAAGGCGATTGTCGATAATGTTGTCGCCTATGTTAAGAAGGGCGGTATATTGATGTATTCCACATGCACGGTCCGCAAGGGCGAAAATCACGAAATGATGGATTATATCTGTAAAACGTATGACTTTGCTCCCGTTTCCGTATGGGAAGAATTGCCGGATACGATGCGCATTTCATCTGCAAAGAATGGTTATGTGCAGCTGTTTTCGGGGAACGAGTGGGGTACGGACGGATTCTTTTTTGCAAAACTTAGGAGATTATCATGAGGGATATTCAATCCTTATATGAAGATGAATTATGTGATTTGGCAGAGAGTATGGGCGAGAAACGCTTTCGCGGGAAACAGTTGTTTGAATGGTTGCATCAAAAATGTCAATGGGATTTCGACAAGATGAGTAATATCCCGAAAGCATTTGCCTCAAAGATTATCGAGCAGGATGCTTTTGTGCGGGTTAATTCGGTTTGTAAACTGGTGTCCGAGATTGACGGAACGCGCAAATATCTGTTTGAAATGAAGGATTCCAATGTTGTCGAATCTGTTTTGATGAAGTATGAGCACGGGAACAGCGTGTGCATATCGTCGCAGGTCGGTTGTCGCATGGGGTGTCGTTTCTGCGCTTCGACAGTGGACGGACTGGTTCGTAATCTGACGGCCGGAGAGATGTGCGGTCAGGTCTATGGAATTATAAATGATATCGGGGAACGTGTTTCCAATGTTGTAATTATGGGATCGGGTGAACCGATGGATAATTATGATGAAGTGGTGCGCTTTATAAGGCTTTTGGGATGTGAACGCGGGCAGAATATCAGCGTACGGAATATTACACTTTCTTCCTGCGGAATCGTACCCGGTATTATGCGTCTGGCTACGGAAGGTTTACCGATTACTCTCGCATTATCGTTACATGCAACTACCGACGAGAAACGAAAACGTATTATGCCGATTGCTTATAAATATCCGTTGAAGGATGTTCTTGCCGCTTGTAAGAATTATTATGAGGTGACAGGACGAAGGCTTACTTTGGAATATTCGTTGATTGCAGGTGAGAATGACAGCGACGAAGATGTATCACAGCTTATAGATATAGCGGCAGACTGCTCGGCTCATGTTAATCTGATTCCGGTTAATCCGATTAAGGAGCGCGAGTATGTTTCAACTGCTCGCAATCGTGTTTTGGCTTTGAAAAATAAACTTGAAAAAAACCATATAAATGTTACTATTAGAAGAGAAATGGGACGTGATATTCAGGCTTCCTGCGGACAACTTCGACGAAGTTTTATTGCAGAGAGAGAAAACTGAGATATAGCGCCCCTTAAAGTGTTGTTAAATTTGGAGGGTAAGAATGCTGAAGACTTACTCCATGACGGATATCGGACGAAAACGTACAATTAATCAAGATTGTGTTTTTTCCTGCGAGCATCCTATTGGAAATCTGGAGAACTTATTTGTTGTAGCAGACGGAATGGGAGGTCACAAAGCCGGTGATTATGCATCCGCATACACGGTTAAGGCCATTGAACGTGAAGTTGAAGCATCGGAGTATACATTGCCGGTGAAAATATTGACGGAAGCTATTTCGGCAGCTAACAGGGAAATTTATAAAAAGGCTAATTCGGAAGAGGATTATGCGGGTATGGGTACGACAACCGTTGCCGCAACTATTTCCGATAATGTTTTGATTGTTGCCAATGTTGGCGATAGCAGATTATATCTGATTAATCGTGAAATTACGCAGGTAACGAAAGATCATTCTCTTGTAGCGGAGATGGTACGAATCGGGACTCTGGATGAGAGCGAGGCACGCATTCATCCGGACAAGAATATTATTACACGAGCGATTGGTGCATCGCCTTCGGTTGAGATTGACTTTTTTGAAGTGGAATTGGTAGCGGGGGACATTATTCTGATGTGTTCCGACGGTTTGACCAATATGGTTGAGGATGATGAAATATTGCATATTGTGCGCACGGGAAGAGATGTGGCACAGATTGCTGATGATTTGGTGAAGATGGCGAATCATAAAGGCGGCGCGGATAATATTGGTGTGGTTGTAATTGATCCGCAGATTGACGAGGTGAATTAATGTTAGTGCCAGGAACAATGCTGGGAGACCGGTATGAGATATTAGAACTGATCGGAAGCGGCGGCATGGCTGATGTATATAAAGCAAAATGTCATAAGCTGAATCGCTATGTTGCGGTCAAAGTATTAAAACAGGAATTTTCCACAAATACAAATTTTGTTTCCAAATTCAGAGCGGAAGCACAGGCGGCGGCAGGACTTATGCACCCGAATATCGTGAATGTTTACGACGTAGGGGAAGAAGAGGGTCTGTATTATTTCGTCATGGAATTGGTGGAAGGTATTACCCTGAAGCATTATATTGAGAAGAAGATTCGCTTGTCCGTTAAAGAGGCGGTCAGCATCGCTATTCATGTGACGATGGGAATTGAAGCCGCGCACAACAGCGGAATTATTCATCGTGATATCAAGCCTCAGAATATCATTATTTCCAAAGAGGGCAAAGTCAAAGTAGCTGACTTCGGAATTGCCAAAGCCGTATCCAGCAATACGGTTACAACGCATGCTATGGGAAGCGTACATTATACTTCTCCCGAGCAGGCAAGGGGCGGATATTCCGACACAAAGAGTGACTTTTATTCCATAGGTATTACATTGTTTGAAATGGTTACGGGACGTGTGCCGTTTGATGGTGAAACAACGGTAAGTATTGCCATTAAGCATATTCAGGAGGAACTTCCTTCGCCGCGTCTGTTTGTACCCGATATTCCTGTCAGCGTCGAAGCCATTATTAATAAGTGCTGTCAGAAGAATCCCGACAGACGTTACAATAATGCCAATGAACTGATACAGGATTTGAAGCGTTCGTTGCAGACACCGGACGAGAATTTTGTTGTAATTAACGATCCGGCAAGTGATGCGGGAACGAAGAATTATTCCGAAACGGAACGCCGTGAGATTCGTCAGCAGACAATCGTACAGAGCGGAGAAGCATATCAGGATCTGTTGCCGAAATACGGTAATGCAAATGATAATCCGCAGGATCCGAACGGATATTATTACAATGAAAACGCCAATCAGGGATATGCGCCAAACGTCGGATATGCTCAGAATGCAACATATGCAGCCAATCCGTCTTATGCGCCCGCACAAGGTGTAGGTGCAGGAACGGCTTACCCGCAGAATGCAGGCGCACCGAATTCTCACGTCAGAAACCAGAATTATGCGCAGGATGAATATAACGGACGGTATCAGGAAGGTTATGCCAATGAAGGATATGAAGAAGAATATCCGGAAGGCTATGAACAGGAAGATTACCCTGAATATTATGAGAAACCGCGTCGTAAGAAGAAGGCGGACAAATACGAGTCGTATGAAGACGGCGATGAAGATTTGAATCCGAAGATGGAGAAGGTAACAACCATTTTGCTGGTTGCGGCTGCGATTGTCATTGCCATTGTTGCCATTGTCGTTGTTATGAAATTAATCGGTACATTTAAGACTTCTACCAATCCTACGGAAATTTCCCAGGAAGCGGATGGAATGTCTACTGTTCCGAATGTTGTCGGCAAGTCAGTTGCTGAGGCATCCGATGCTCTTGCTGCGGCAGGCCTTACTGCAAAGGCAACTTATTCCGAGTCTACGGATTATGATAAAGATTTCATTATTTCACAGGATATAGAAGCGGGTCGTTCCGTTGCTACGGGTACCGTGATGAATTTGGTTGTCAGCAGCGGTAAAGTCACAGGCACGGGGGTTCCCGATGTTGTCGGCAAGTCTGAGGCAGAGGCGAAGGTTCTTCTGGATACGGAAGGATTTACCATGGAGAAAGATTACGCTGCAAGTGATACGGTTGCCGAAGGTAACGTTATTTCGCAGAGTCCTCTCGGAGCAACTACCGCACCGCGCGGAAGCAGTGTTAAGGTTATTATCAGTTCCGGCAAAGACGAGTCTATGGTTACGGTTCCCAATCTTGTCGGCAAGACCGAAGCTGAGGCCAAGTCTTTATTGGAAAATGCAGGTTTGATTTGGAGCACCGTATCCGAAGAGAATAACGATGCTGTTCCCGAAGGACTTGTATTATCGCAGACATACGCTGCGGATTCTACGGTTCCGGCAGGAACAAATGTTGACTTTACGGTTAGCCTCGGAGCCGGTGTATATACTTATGCTTGTAATATTGCAGTCAGTGCTCCTGCGAACTATTTCCCGGGTTCCGATGCGATTATTGTATTGATGGACAGTGCGGCAAATGAGATAACAAGATACACGGCCAATACATTCCCGTATACCGTTTCGGCAACGGGTATTGTAGGTTCCGAAACGGGTTATCTTACCGTTACATATTTGAATGCCGAAGGCCAGTGGGATACAACGACACCGACAACGGTTACATTTACGAAGGAATAATAAATGGTACAAGCCGGTAGAATTGTTAAAGGAATTGCAGGATTTTATTATTGCGTTTGTGAAGATAATCTTGTTTATGAGTGCAAAGCAAAGGGGATTTTCAGAAAGGACGGCGTGAAACCTTTAGTGGGTGACTTTGTCAATGTGGAAGTCCTTTCGGAAGCTGATTTGCTGGGGAATATTTCCGAAGTGCTTCCCCGTGAAAACGAATTGATTCGCCCGCGTGTGGCAAATGTCGATCAGGCTTTGATTGTATTTGCGTTGCATTCACCCGAGCCGAATCTGTTGATGCTTGATAAAATGATTTTGGAATATGCTTGTCAGAATGTTCCGGTGCTGTTGTGTTTTAACAAAGAAGATTTGGGCGCGGAAGATGAAATACAACGTATTCAACAGGTTTATGCCGGATGTGGGGCGCGCGTGTTTATCGTAAGTACATTAACCGGTGAGGGAATCGAAGAATTAAAGGCTGCTCTTTTTGAGAAGACGACAACGGTAGCCGGTCCTTCGGGTGTCGGCAAATCCTCTATTGTAAACAGTATTACCGGTGATACGATTATGGAGACAGGTTCCATTAGCCGTAAACTGGAACGCGGGAAGCACACGACCAGACATTCCGAGATTATTCCTATCGGACAATCCTCATATATTATTGACACTCCGGGCTTTGGTGCGTTCGATGTCTCTGCAATAACATGTGATAATCTGGCGGATTATTATGAGGAATTTCATGTGGATTCGGAATGCCGATTTATTCCGTGTTCTCATACACATGAACCTGATTGTTGTATTAAAGAAGCGGTTTTTAATGGAATCATAAACCGTACCCGTTATGAGAATTATGTTCAGATTTATCATGCGCTGAAAGAAGCAAATAAATATCCCCGGTAAGCGCATCGTTTAGGTTATGGGCGCCGTGTTATTGCATTATGATACGCATAAATAAGCAGATTGGAGTATAGATAAATGATTAAACTGTCACCGTCTATATTGGCAGCGGATTTTGCCATATTAGGGGAGCAGATGCGCCTTGTGGAACAAGGCGGAACCGATTACTTTCACTTTGATGTAATGGATGGAGTCTTTGTTCCCAATATTTCTTTTGGAATTCCCGTTCTTGTGAGCCTACGAAAGATTACGCAGAAGGTATTGGATATACATCTGATGATTGAACGTCCGGAGCGATACATTCAGAAGTTCGCCGATGCGGGTGCCGACATTATTACATTTCATTTAGAGGCAACCGAATTTCCTACAAAAGTTATTGATATGATTCATGAGCAGGGGTGTCTTGCAGGTATTTCGATTAAGCCGGGTACGCCTGTCGAGGATTTGGCTCCGTTTTTGGGGTTGGCTGATATGTTTTTGATTATGACTGTTGAACCCGGATTCGGTGGACAGACTTATATGGATTTTTGTACTGAAAAGGTTCGCAAACTTCGTGCCATGCTTGATGAGAAGGGGTTATCTACCGATATTCAGGTAGATGGTGGTGTGACACGGGATAATATTGAAACGGTACTTGATGCCGGTGCAAATGTGATTGTTATGGGATCTTCGGTATTTAAAGGGGATATTCGTGAGAATGCCCGATATTTTACCGAATTGTTTCATCAAAAAGGAGAATAGAGTATGGCAATTAAGCAGGTTCAAACCACCTGTGCATATTGCGGGGCCGGATGCCAAATTCTGTTTACGGTAGATACCGAGCAGAACAAGATATTGAAGGCAGACGGCGCAAATGGTCGAACCAATCAGGGTGCGCTTTGCCTGAAAGGAAGATACGGATGGGATTTTTTGAATGATCCGCAGATCCTTACGAAGAGGTTGCGCAAACCAATGATTCGAAAGCATGGTCGCACAAGCCCGCTTGAAGAGGTGGAATGGGATGAAGCAATAACTTTTGTTGCGAAGAATCTCACCAAAATCAAAGAGAAGTACGGACCGGATTCCATTATGCTGACCGGTTGTGCGCGTACTTCTAATGAGAACAATTTTATTATGCAGAAATTTGCCCGCGCATGCATTGGTACGAATAATATCGACCATTGCGCACGCGTTTGACATGCTCCTTCGGTAGCGGGTCTACTGTACTCATTTGGTTCGGGAGCCATGACAATGGGCGTTCATGAAATAGAGGATGCCAAGCTGATCTTCAATTTCGGATATAACGGTGCGGATGCGCATCCGATTGTTCAGCGTCAGATTATTCGCGCGAAACAAAAAGGCGCGAAGATTATCTGCGCGGATCCGAGACGAATCGAAACAGCGAGAATTTCCGATTTGCATTTGCAACTTAAGGGAGGTACGAATCTTGCCCTTGTCAATGCAATTGCGCATGTGATTATAAAAGAAGAACTGTATGATCTTGACTTTATCCGTAAGCATACATTGAATTATGACGATATGGCGAAGGTCGTAGAAGAGTATACTCCGGAGTATGCCGAGGAAATTACAGGTGTTCCTGCGGATGATATTCGACGGGCGGCCAGAATGTATGCCGGTGCGGAGTCTGCCATGATTCTGTATGGCATGGGCGTGTGCCATTTTGGTCAGGCGGTGGATGTTGTTAAGAGCCTTGCCAATTTGTGTATGCTTACAGGAAATATTGGTAAGCCTGCTTCGGGTATCGGTCCGGTACGTGGTCAGAATAACGTACAGGGCGCCTGTGACATGGGGGCATTGCCGAATTCATTCCCCGGATACCAGAACCTGAATTGGTTAAAGGTTCATGAGAAGTTTGAGAAATTATGGGAGTGTAAGCTTTCTCAGACACCCGGGCTTCATTTGAGCAGAGTTCCGGAGAAGGTTTTGTTTGAAAGCGATCCCATGAAACAGATTCATGCATATTATATATTCGGCGAAGATCCGGCGCAGTCAGATCCCGATCTGGCGGAAGTACGTGAAACGTTGGAGAAACTGGATTTTGTTGTTGTGCAGGATATTTATATGAATAAGACCGCACAGTTTGCCGATGCGATACTTCCGGGTACCGCATGGGGTGAATACGACGGTGTATACAGCAGTTGCGATCGCGGATTTCAACGTGTACGAAAAGTCATTGAGCCCTTGGAAGGTGTGCTGGATGACTGGAAGATCATCTGTCGTGTTTCTTCGGCGATGGGTTATCCGATGGTTTATAACAATTCCGAAGAAATCTGGGAAGAAGTTTTAATGTTATGTCCCGATTTTGCGGGTGCAACATACGATAAGATGGAAGAAAACGGTTCGATACAGTGGCCGTGCAGAAAGCGTTCGGAGTTCGATGAAGGTACTACCTATTTGCATAAGGGCGGTAATTTCGAAACCCAGGACGGATGCGGTAAATTCTGGGGTGCGAAGTGGCGTCCGCCGTATGAACTGGAAGATGAAGAGTATCCGTTCTCGTTTTCAACAGTAAGAGAGGTTGGTCATTATTCTGCCAGAACGATGACAGGTAATTGTCGTATGCTTGCTTCCCTGGAAGACGAACCGGGATGGATTCAGATGAATCCCGAAGACTGTAAGAATTTGGATATCGCGGAAGGTGATTTGGTAAAGGTTGTTAATAAGAGAGGCTGGTGTATTACCAGATGCTTGCCTACACCACGTGTTCAAAAGGGTGCTACTTACATGACATATCAGTGGTGGATCGGTGCATGTAATGAATTGACAATCGGCAAGAATTTGGATCCGTTCAGTAAGACTCCGGAATATAAATACTGTGCTTGTCGTGTTGAGAAAATGCCCGATCAGAAATGGGCAGAGAATTATCTTAAGACTGAATACGTAAAGCTTCGACAAAAGATGGGAATAAAGTGTGTCGGAGAACAGAAAGTTCTGGGTATTAAGCCGCCCGAAACGCATAACAGAAAGGGGTGTGATCTCTGTGAATAAATGTGTCAGAGGAGATACCAATCTCTGTATGGGTTGCAGAACCTGCCTGATAGCCTGTGTGGAAGCACATACGGATCAACCGATTTTTGAAATTCCGGCAGATTCGATTAATTTTAATCCGAAATTGCATATGATTAAATCATGGGATGTTACGGTACCGTTTCAATGCCGTCATTGTGAGAATCCGGATTGTCTGAAAGCATGTGATAAGAATGCCATATATATTGAAGATGGTGTTGTCTGTATCGATTATGCAAAATGTGATGGTTGTAAGGAATGCTTATCGGCATGTCCTTTCGGATGTATTGATATGGCATTGGCACCTAAAATGTATCAAAATGCGGACGGAACGAAGCTGGTTGCCAATAAATGCGATTTGTGTCGTAATCGTGAAGGCGGTCCTGCCTGTATCAGTGTATGCCCGACCCAGGCACTTCGATTGGTGGAAACTTCGCAAGTGGAAGGAAGTGTTTCCGAGAAACGTGCAAGGATTGCTTACAGAAATGCGATGCTTAGCAAATGGTTGACGAAGAAGGAGGATCAGAACACATGAATGAACAATTAGGAAAATATGTTGTATGTGATGCGACAAAATGTTCCGGTTGTAAAGCTTGCGAGCTTGCGTGTTTTACCGAACATAATAAACAGTCAAACGGTGTTGGATATACGGTTGGTTCGGTTGAAGTACCCGTTTCTCCCAAACTGTTTGTGACCAGAATAAATGATGACATCAGCGCTCCGGTACAGTGTAAACATTGCGAGGATGCTCCGTGTCTGAATGTGTGCAGTAAAAATGCCATTTCCCGTATTAACGGACAGGTTATTATTGATGTTGAAAAGTGTATCGGTTGTAAGGACTGTATGCTTGCATGTCCTTTCGGAGCCATAGATTTGTCGGATGTATATATGAATAAGCAGCCGGTTATGCAATCCGGTGGTGAAGATACGGCGAAAGCGGCTACCAAATGTGATTTGTGTGCTCAGAACCCGGACGGACCGGCCTGTGTGCGTGTATGCCCGAATAAGGCATTGACGCTTGTCGATCCGATTGTGCTGAAGAAGCAAAAGAATGAAGAAGCTGTTAAAGCATTGTTTGATGCATCGCAGAAGTAGGAGGGACATATGGAAGTTATTAAGATTGATAAAGATATATGTACCGGATGTCAGGAGTGTACAAATGTATGTCCCGTAGGCGCGATAGAAGGAATACACGGACAACCCCAAACGATTAATAATGATAAGTGTATTCGTTGCGGACAGTGTGTACAGAAGTGTAAATCCTGTATTACTCCGGATTATGCTAACAGAACAAAATACGAAGAAGTTCGTAAGGCAAGAAATCTTCCGGAAACCGTAAAAGAACCGCTTTTTGCCGCACACAATGTTTGTCACTTGAATGAAGTTGTGGATGCATTGAATAATCCGCTGAAGACGGTTGTTGTACATGCAGCTCCGGCTGTTCGTGTAGCAATCGGTGAAGAATTCGGTATGCCACTCGGAAGTGATGAGAGCGGAAGATTGGCAGCTGCATTATATGCATGCGGTTTTGATCATGTTTATGATGCCAATTTCTCGGCGGATGTAACGATTATGGAAGAGGGAACGGAATTGATTTCCCGTGTATTGAATAATACGGGCAAATTGCCGATGATTACTTCCTGTTGCCCGGGATGGGTTTCTTATCTTGAGAAGAATTTTCCGAATCTGTCGGATCATTTATCTTCCTGTAAGAGCCCGCAACAGATGCAGGGAGCGTTGGAGAAAACATATGGGGCACAGAAACTTAAAACAGTTGACGGCTCGATGTATACTGTTTCCATTATGCCTTGTACCGCTAAGATTTTCGAAAGTGCACGTGATGAAATGTGGGATTCCGGTCATCGGGATGTTGACTGTGTGCTGACAACAAGAGAACTTGCATATTTGATCAAGTCCAAAGGAATTGATTATGCGAATCTTAATACGAGGCAGTTCGAAAATCTGCTGGGCAATTACACAGGAGCAGGTGCGATTTTCGGTGTAACCGGCGGTGTAATGGAAGCTGCAATTCGTACCGGGTACGAACTGATTTGCAAGAAGAGTCTGGATGATGTGGAAGTTACGGCAGTACGTGGCAAAGACGGTGTACGTTTTGCGGATATTGCGGTAGGTGATTTGACCTTGAAGGTTTGTGTTGTTACCGGATTGGCGAATGTCGCTCCGATACTTGAACAGATTGAAAAGGGAGAACTTCCGGTTCATTTTGTAGAAGTGATGGCTTGTCCGCAGGGATGTATTTCCGGTGGCGGTCAGCCGAAACTTTTGGAAGATACCGATCGGGAGCTTGTATATGATGCCAGACGTTCGGCGATTTATGCACATGATGAGTCTTTACCGTTACGTAAATCGCATGAGAATCCCGATGTGAAAGCATTGTATGATGAGTTCTTGGAAGAGCCGAATTCCGAGAGGGCGCATCATTTGCTGCATACGGAATATTGTAAGTAAATGAAATGTAATCCGAATTCAAGTGGCGGTGCCACCGGTGGGATAGGTATGAATCAGGAATTATTAAGAAAACTTCCGAAGGTAGATGTACTTTTGGAGCAATGTATGAAATATGTAAACATGACAGAAGTGGAGGATTGCCGTCAGACGGTGAATCCTTCACTTCTGTTGCGTTGTGTACAGGATGTCATAAGCAATTTGCGGCAGGAAATTATAGAGAATCAAAGAGACGGTTTGCCGGATGAGTACCAAATGTTTCGTATGTGTATGGAAGTTTATGATGAAAGATGTAAGTATAATTTGCGTCCTGTTATTAACGGAACCGGTATTACATTGCATACCAATCTGGGTCGTTCCATATTATCCGAGGAAGCTGCCAAACATGTTTATGAAACGGCAATGCATTATACCAATTTGGAGATGGATATACAGAGCGGGAAACGTGGGCACCGATATGATTGTGTCGAGGAACTGATCTGTGATTTGACGGATACAGAGGCCGCCTTGGTCGTTAATAATAATGCTGCAGCAGTTATGCTGATTCTGCATGCCCTTGGATATGGTAAGAATATGGTCATCAGTCGTGGCGAATTGATTGAAATCGGCGGTTCCTTCAGAATTCCGGCGATTATGGAAATCAGTGGTGTGACGCTTAAGGAAGTCGGGTGTACCAATAAGACTCATTTTGTTGATTATGAGAAAGCGTGTGATGATCATACGGCTGCAATACTGAAGGTTCATCCCAGTAATTTTACAATGAGCGGATTTACGGAGAGTGTGAGTATCGATCAATTAAGCAGTCTGACCTGTAAAAGGAATATTCCGTTGATTTATGATATGGGTTCCGGTGATTTGAAGGAATATGCGCATGATGTTATCGGTAAATATGCGGATGTCTGCTGCTTTTCCGGCGATAAGCTTCTGGGCGGACCGCAGGCCGGTGTTATATGCGGAAAAAGACAGTATATCGATCGAATTAAGAAGGATGATCTGTTACGAACGGTTCGTGTGGACAAGATGACTTTGGCTGCTTTAGAAGTTACTTTGCGACAGCATTTGCAGGGCAAGCAGAATGAGATTCCCACAATATCAATGCTTTCAATGACACATTCTGAACAAATGCAACGATATGCGACGTTTGGCAAATTGCTCGATATGAAACTGGGCGGTTGCAGCAAATTCCGATATTCGTTTGTTTTGTCCGATACCGAAACCGGGGGCGGTTCCCGTCCCGGTGTTTCAATGGAGGATGTATGTATAGCGATTGAGATTGACGGTTTATCGGCCGAAAGTATTGCTTATGAAATGCGATTATACAAAAAATGTGCAATTATCGGTCGAATTCATGAGGACAGATTTCTGCTGTCCGTTCGAACGATGAATCCGAAAGAGTATGATACGGTAATTGATGCAATTGCCGATATCTGCAGTTAGATATTATACGGATGTACTTTATACGGATACAAATATGAGACATTATATTATCGGTACGGCCGGGCATGTTGACCACGGCAAAACAACTTTGATAAAGGCACTTACGGGGATTGACGGGGACCGACTTCCGGAGGAGAAGAAGCGCGGGATTACCGTTGACTTAGGGTTTGCCTATATTGATCTTGAACATTTCGGGCATGTGGGGATTGTTGATGTGCCCGGACATGAGAAATTTGTTAAGAATATGCTTGCGGGTGCCCCGGGAATGGATTTGGCCATGCTTGTTATTGCGGCAAACGAAGGCATTATGCCCCAGACGATGGAGCATATGGATATTTTGTCCGTTCTTAAAGTAAAGTGTGGCGTGATAGTAATTACCAAGACGGATCTGGTCAGTCCGGAAGTTTTGGCAATGCTAACGGAGGATATTAAGAGGCAATGCGTTGGTACTTTATGGGAGAATTCGCCGATTGTTCCCGTATCGGTAGTAACCAAAGAAGGTCTTTTGTTGTGCAGGAAAGTCTTGGATGATAAGTTGTTGGAACTGGAGGCTGATGGTGTCGGAGAGGAAGATGCGCATCTCCCCTTTATGATGCCGATCGATCGCGTTTTTACCGTGAAAGGATTCGGAACGGTGGTAACGGGTTCTGTTAAGAGCGGAACGATTCTTTCCGGAAATACATATATGCTTTATCCGCAGAAATTGCGTGTTTCGGCTCGAAACATTCAGGTCCACTCAAAGGATACGGAATCGGCATTTACCGGACAGCGTACGGCTGTTAATCTGACCGGAGTTTCAAAGGAAGAATTATCACGCGGGCAGATTCTGGCCGAATGCGACAGCCTTAATTGTGTAATGATGCTGGATGTGAAGTTGACACTTTTGTCGAATGCACCCGTATCCGTAAAGAATAATTCCTATGTTATTTTCTATTATGGGGCAGCACAATATACGGCCAAAGTTGTACTGATGGACGCGGATGTCCTTACCCCCGGGCAAAGTGCTTTTGCTCAATTTCGATTTAAGGAATTTTTGTGTGCCCGGGAAGGCGACAGCTTCGTTATACGTTTCCTATCACCGCTTGTCACTATCGGCGGGGGCGTGATTGTAGATGCCAATCCTGTGAAGAAAAAGCGTTTTCGAAGTGAGAATATACAGGGCTTTATTACAAAAGAGAGCGGCAGTACGACCGAGAGAATCTATGAATTGATTCGGGAACATTACGGCAGTTTCCTTCGCTATAATGAGTTGCAGGCGGTTCGTATAAATGAGTCGGATAACATGGATGATATTTGCGACAGACTTCTGGCGGATGGACGCATTATTCGGATGTTTCCTTCCGTAAAGGAGGAGAATGATAAAGATGCCCGATATATGACGACCGAAGCGGCACAGAAATTATGGAATTATTTTCATGGAGTATTGATTAATTATCATTCGGATCATCCTGCATTGCCGGGTATGCCTCTTTCTGAGGCAAAGTCACGGCTCTTGGGTCCCGGACGCGATAAGGACGCGAAGGCTTTGCTTGCGTATTGGATGAAGGAAGAAAAAGTCAAGGAGGCGGGAGGCGCCATAAGCCTGTTTGACTTTGCATTGATTGTTCCGCAGGATGATGAACTGATTCGAACACGGTTGTTACATATTTACGAAACAGCAGGTATTAATCCGCCGGCATTTAATGAGGTGAAACCGATTTTTTTAGGCAGCAAAAGATTTATGCCTGTTTTGTCGAACCTTCTGCGCACCGGTGAACTGGTGAAACTGAATGACCGGTATATAGTTTCGCCACAGACATTGGCATTTGCAAGAGAAAAACTGATTCTGATGGCGCAACATGTGTCAAACGGTGAGATTATTCTGGGTGAATATCGCGACAGAATTAAAGCATCCCGTAAGGTTGCGTTGGCTTTTTTAGAGTATTTCGATGCAAATAAGATGACGAAGAAAAACGGTGATATTCGGACACTTCTTCATTTGTAATATTAATTGATATCTTCCTATTTGGAATATGACATAAACTGTATTGTTTGGATGTCTTTTGACTGATTGATTATGGAAGCGGATGGGCGCCGGTGTGTCCCCCGGTCTTCAAAACCGGTGATAGTGGTGAATAGCTGCTTAGGTGAGTTCGATTCTCACACGCTTCCGCCAAAAATTCGAGGCATGTGCCTCTTTTGATAAAGGAGAGAAGGCGAATGAATCATTCGTATCATTTGAATGATTGTGTCAGTGAAGGCGGTTGCGGTGCCAAAATCGAACCGGGCATATTGAATGCAATCCTGAAGCAATTATCCATATCTTCCGAGAATGAATCCGACAGATTACTGGTCGGATTTGAAAGTAATGATGATGCCTGTGTATACAGATTAACGGATGAACTGGCAATTATTCAGACCGTGGATTTCTTTCCGCCTTTGGTGGATGATCCGTATCTGTTTGGAGAAATAGCTGCAGCCAATGCCATAAGTGATATTTACGCAATGGGTGGGACACCGATTATGGGTGTAAATTTGCTGACTTTTCCTTGCACGATGGATTTCAAAGCCGTTTCACTTATTCTGCAGGGCGGTCTTAACGTGGCGTCAAAGGCAGGCGTGGTCATCGGCGGAGGCCATTCCATAGCTGACAAAGAACCGAAGTACGGTATGTCGGTTGTAGGAACAGTCCATCCGGATAAAATTTGGCAGAACAGCACAATACAGGCAGGGGATGTTCTTGTGATGACCAAACGTCTTGGACACGGTATATATTCGGTCGCTTCCCGTGGGGGAATCTTATGTTCTGAAGATGAAGAAGAGTGGATGAACAGCATGCTTCGTTTGAATAAGGAAGCAGCTTTGTGCGCGCATGACTTTGCGGTGCACGCGTGCACCGATATAACGGGATTCGGACTGGTTGGGCATGGCCTTGAAATGGCAAAGGCATCCAATGTATCTGTTACGATTCATATGAAAGAGCTGCCGTTTCTTACACGAACTTTGGAACTGGCTTCGATGGGCATGCTACCGGCTGCGGTTTATGCGAATCGCAAACTGGTTTCGGCCGATAGGGAAGTTCTGTTTCCTAAAGATATATCTCTTTCGTTGGAGGATGCCCTTTTTGATCCGCAGACATCGGGAGGGCTGTTGATTGCTTTATCACCGCAGGATGCGGATTCATATTTATCCGAAATGCATGCACGTGGGGAAGAAGCATTTGTTGTGGGTGAAGCAGAAATGTTTCATGAGTATTACCTTAGATTTGTGTAGTTGTAGAGAAAACTAAGGAGAAGCACAGGAGAGAAATGTTATCTGATTTAAAGAAGAGAAAATGGATGCTATTTGGTGTGGGAGGAATGGTCGGCATATTGTCGGCACTTCTTTCTTTCGCAGGTAATCCGACGAATATGGGAATGTGTATTGCCTGCTTTATTCGTGATTCGGTCGGTGCGTTGAAAATGCATAACGCTGCGGGAACCTGCTATATTCGCCCCGAGATTATCGGTATCGTATTGGGAAGCTTTGCAATTTCGCTGCTTAAGAAGGAATTTGCTCCGAAGGGCGGCAGTTCGACGATTACACGTTTTGTGATTGCCTTTTTTATGATGTTCGGATGCCTGATGGCACTGGGCTGCCCATTCCGTATGGTGCTTCGAATGGCAGGCGGAGATGTAAATGCTATGTTGGCAATCATTGGATTTGTGGCCGGAATCGGTGTTGGCGTGATTTTCTTAAAAAAGGGATATTCTCTGGGAAGAAGTTACCGGCAGAGTAAGGCGGAAGGCTGTGTGTTGCCGGTTATCATGTGTATATTGTTAATTCTTGCAATTATTGATTTGTTTTACGATATTTTGGCTACGACGGCATTTGGCGAAGGCCCGGGCGGAATGCATGCTCCCCTTTTGGTTAGCCTCATTGTCGGACTGTTAATCGGTTGTATCGCACAGCGGAGTCGCATGTGCATGGCCGGTGCGTTTCGTGATCTTATGCTGTTTCGTGACGGCAGCTTGCTTCGTATTTTGTTAGGTGTATTGGCGGGTGCACTTGTTTGCAATTTGATATTACAGGGACTTGTTTCGACTGAAATATTGAATGATGCTGCAAGTCGTTCGTTCTTCCGTTTGGGAATGGCAGATCAGAGTATTGCACATACGAATGTTTTCTGGAATATTGTCGGAATGTTTCCGGTCGGAATGGCTTCGGTTCTTTTGGGCGGATGTCCGCTTCGACAGCTTGTACTCGCAGGTGAGGGTAATACGGACAGTGTGGCATGTATCGGCGGACTTGCTCTCGGCGCAGCTTTTGCGCACAACTTTTTGCTTGCATCAAGCGCAGCGGGGCCGACGGATGCGGGAAAGATTGCAGTATGCATAAGTATTGTTGTGATTGCTTTTATCGGAATCGCAAATACAAAAAAGGAATGAGTTTGCAGAATCAGAAAAGGGGCAGAAGAAAAATGACAGATGTAAGAGGTTTATCTTGTCCGCAACCGGTTTTGATGATGATGAAAGTCATGCAATCGCATGAGGATTCGTATGAAGTGTTGTCGGATCAGATTGTTTCGGTAGAGAATATTAAACGATATGCTGCACGTGAAGGATATTCGGCAGATGTTCGGGAAGAGAACGGTGAATTTTACATGACATTAACAAAATGCGTTGGCTGATCAAATCCGAAAACGGGAAAATGATATGACATATATTATTACTTTTGACTCACATTTTGGCGCGATTGCATTTTCCAATGCATGTGCCAAACAGAATATAAAGGTGACTTTGATGCCGGTTCCGAGATTTTTGAGTTCTTCCTGCGGAACATGTGCAAAGATAGAATCGGATGCCGAATCAGATGCACGGATATGTGATCTGCGAAACAGTCAAACCGAGCAGATTGTTCGAATTGATAAGGAAGCAATGGATAAACAGTCTTGTGAGATTGTGTGGAAACGTGATGAAAACGCATAATGAAGGAAAGTGTATGATGAGCCCGGTGCGTAAGATTTATTTGGATAATGCAGCTACTTCGTTTCCGAAACCGCATATGGTGTCGGATGCCGTGTACCGATATATGACCGAAAACGGGTGCAATATCAATCGCGGAAGTTATAAAAGCGCTTATTCCGCCGAAACAGTTGTATATGAATGCCGTGAAAAACTGTGTTCGCTTTTTGATGCAAAAAGTGCGGATCGTGTGATTTTTACTCCGGGGGCAACTTATGGAATCAATATGGTGCTTCGCGCAATTCTGCATGAGGAAGATCATGTAATAGTGTCTTCGATGGAACACAATGCGGTGATGCGTACCTTGTATGCGATATACGGGGAGAAGTTTGAGGAGCATTGCAGCATAATCGGATGCGATGAGAATGGTGATATGAATACAGAAGAAATCCCGTCTCTTATTCGCAATAATACGGTAGCCGTTATTACAACTCATGTCAGCAATGTGTGCGGTACGATTATGCCAATCGATGATATAGGAAGGATTTGTCGCGAACATAATCTGTTGTTTGTTGTGGATGCTGCGCAAAGCGCCGGAATTCTAAATATATCCATGAAAAAGTGCGGCGCGGATGCCATTGTATGGGCCGGCCACAAAGGACTGATGGGACCGCAGGGAATCGGTGGTGTGGTTATATCCGACAAAATGCTTCCGTATATGAAACCGCTTGTGTACGGCGGTACAGGATCGTTTTCGCATCTTTTGACGATGCCGGAAGTGATGCCGGATGCGCTTGAAGCGGGAACATGTAATATTCCCGGTATATACGGATTGTCGGCAGGTCTTTCTTTTATTCAAGAGGTGGGAATTCCGACGATTCGCAAACATGAGGAGAATCTTACGAAGCAGTTTATTCAAATTCTGCATTCACCACATATCTCCGATGTATGGCAGATTGTCGGGCATAATGATATAATAAACAGGATTGGAGTAGTATCCATTAAGTGTATGTCGGGTGACTTGGCGCAGGCAGCATACAGGCTGGATGAAGAGTACGGAATAATGACTCGAGTGGGATTACACTGTGCTCCATGTGCACATCGTGCGCTTGCGACTTTCCCGCAGGGGACGCTTCGTATCAGTGTCGGGTATTTTAATACACCCGAGGAGATGGAACTTTTAGGTGAATGTCTTAAAAAGTTATGAGTCATGTATAAGGGAAACGGAGAACAAAATGAGATTTTCTTCTTATGTGAAACCTTCTTCGGTGGAAGAAGCGTATGAATTGAATCAAAAACGATCAAATCGTGTAATTGCGGGGAATATGTGGTTACGTCTTCAGAACATATCTGTCGGCACTGCAATCGATATTAGCGGATTGGGACTGGATGCAATAGAACGTGTAGAAATATCCGGCGAAGATACAACAGTAAAGAAGAGTGAGATTCGTATCGGGGCGATGGTGTCTCTTCGGGAGTTTGAAACGAATGAATATATTAACGCCTGTGCCGGAAACGGAGTGCGTGATGCGTTTACATCCATAGTCGGCGTGCAATTTCGAAATGCCGCAACAATCGGCGGAAGTGTTGTTCAAAAGGCCGGTTTTTCGGATGTCGTGAATATTCTTGCGGCTCTTCGTGCGGATGTGGAACTGTATAAGGCCGGAAGAATGCCTATTATGGAATATGTCGGAAGAAAACGCGATCGGGATATTTTGATGTATGTGTATATCCCCGATTGCCCGATTGCACTTACATATTTTTCCAAACGTAATACGAAAAAGTCATTACCGATATCTGCGGTTAGCATTGCCAAGGATGAATTCGGCGAAAGAGTATGTATCAGCGCAAGACCTGCCGGAACGGTATGCTATACCCGTAATAAGGACGAAGACAAGGCGGCATTTAAGGAACGTATTATGGAGCAGACTTCGTTCGGAAGTAATATATTTGCTTCGGCGAAATATCGCAGACATTTGGCCAAAGTATTTTTGGAAAGGGGGATTATGGCATGACGATACAATTTACGTTGAATAAAAAGTCAGTAAACGCAGAAGTCGGTCCGGAAGAAAATCTCTTTTCCCTGTTGCGCAGGTTAGGATGTATGTCTGTTAAGTGCGGATGCGATTCCTCGCAGTGCGGTATGTGTACGGTTCTTGTTAATAACAAACCGATGCTCTCGTGTTCTTTCCCGGCACCCAGAGTATCCGGAATGGAAGTAACTACATTAGAGGGATTACAGGAAGAGGCGGATGACTTTGCATCCTGTATGGCAGATGAAGGATCCGATCAATGCGGTTTCTGCAATCCGGGCTTTGTGATGAGTGTATTGGCTATGGAGCGTGAACTGAACGATCCGACGGAGGAAGAGATTCGAAAATATTTACTCGGTAATTATTGTCGTTGCACGGGATATGTCAGTCAGATGCGTGCAATCAAGAAGTATTTGCAGATGCATAAAAGGGGATAAACGTGAAAGAGATTAATAAAGCAGTCAGAAAAAAGGATGCAATGGCTCTTCTGAAAGGGAAACCGGTATATACGGATGATTATGCGCCTAAAGATGCATTAATAGTTAAATTGCTGCATTCACCGCATGCATCTGCCCGAATAGTATCCGTTGATAAGAGCGTTGCCGAGAAGATTCCGGGGATCGTCGGCATATATACTTATGAAGATGTTCCGAAGACAAGATTTACCATAGCAGGACAGTCATTTCCGGAAACAAGTCCGTATGATCATTTAATACTTGATTCTGTTGTCAGATACGTGGGTGATGCAGTTGCAATTGTTGCCGGAGAAACGGAAGACGCGGTGAATCGTGCACTATCCGTTATAAAGGTAAAGTACGATATACTTCCGGCGGTTCTTGATGTCGAAGAAGCATTGGATCATCCTGTTCGTGTGCATGCGGAAGATGATGCCGTATTGCCGATAGGATTAGGATATGATCCGACTCGCAATATTGTTGCAACGGATGGAACAAAGGGTGGAGATGTGGATCGTATGCTGTCCGAATGTAAATATGTGGTCAGCAAAAAGTTTTATACAAAGAAGGTACAGCAGTCTCCGGCTGAATCGGTATGTGCATTTGCACAATTGGATTCTTTCGGAAGACTTAACGTTACTACGTCAACGCAGATTGTTTTCCATGTGCGCAGAATATTGGCAAAAGCGTTGGAGATGAATGAATCCATGATTCGCGTTATTAAACCGAGAATCGGCGGAGGATTCGGATTAAAGCAGACGGCATTGGTGGAGATGTATCCTGCGTTTGTTACGATGAGGACGGGACGCGCATCAAAGATTGTGTATACGAGGACGGAGACGATGAAATCCGGAAATCCGAGACATGCAATGGTGATTCAGGCGACCGTGGGAGCGGATGAGAACGGACATATACGTGCGATTAAGCAGAACGTTTTGTCAGACACAGGGGCGTATGGCGAACACGGATTTGCAACACTTGGATTGTCGGGAAGGCAACCGCTTTCATTATATCGTTACGTGGAGGATTATGACTTTACGGGAATGGTAGTATATACCAATACAACGCCTGCCGGAGCGTTCCGTGGATTCGGAATACCGCAGGGCAGCTTTGCAGTAGAGTCTTGTATTAATGAACTGGCACATCAGATGAAGATGGATCCGCTTAAGTTACGTTTGGAGAATGTGGTAGAAGAAGGTGACCCGCTGCGTGCATACGGACAGACAGCGAGCAGTTGTAAATTGCGGGAATGCCTTTTGAAAGCTAAAGAGATGTTTGACTGGGATAACAGGAAGACAACGGTTGTTTTGCCGGACGGAAGAATACAGAGTGCAGGTGTAGCCATGACAATGCAGGGCAGCGGTATCGCCAAGATAGATACGGCATCTGCAACGATAGAATTGTTGGAGGGCGGCACATATCGATTGAAAATCGGTGCTGCGGATATGGGAACCGGATGTGATACAATCCTTGCACAGATTGCGGCAGAGTGTCTGAATTGCAGCGTGGATGATGTGAATACGTTTTCGGCGGATACGGATATATCGCCGTATGATACGGGATCGTATGCTTCTTCCACGACATATGTAACCGGCGGCGCTGTGGTGAAAGCCTGTGAAGCACTGAAAGAAAAACTGATTGCTTATGCGTCTGAGAAACTTTCCGTACCTTCCGATGAACTTGAATATATGCCAGACAAGATTGCAGGCGGCGGAAAAGAGTTATTGCTTACAGAAATTGTTAAAGATGCACTGGTAGGGAATACAATAGTTTTGTCAGAAACACGGGCGAACAGTCAGGATGTTTCACCGTCACCGTTTATGGTTGGAATGGCACAGACAGTGATTGATCCGTTGACCGGTGATATTGAAGTGACAGATTATGTAGGCGTGATTGACTGCGGTACAGTAATTAATAAGGCACTGGCTACGGTTCAGACTGAAGGTGCAATACTGCAGGGAATCGGAATGGCTCTTTGGGAAGACGCGCTGTATTCGCCCAAAGGAAAACTGTATAATGATTCGTTGCTTACATATGATGTTCCGTCCCGAATGGATTGTCCAAGCATTCGCGTTGGCTTTTGTGAAAGCTATGAACCTACGGGACCGTTTGGTGCGAAGTCAATCGGAGAAGTAGCGATCAATACGTCGACGCCGGCTGTTGCGGAAGCGGTTTATGCAGCAACGGGTTACCGTGCAACGACATTGCCGATTCGAAGTGAAGATGTGGCAATGTATATGCTTACGCAGACAGAAAAGATGTGATAACCGTGATTCATTGTATTGTGTTGGCAGCAGGTTACAGTCGTCGGTTTGAAGGCGATAAACTGACATATGTCGTGAACGGTAAGGAAATGTATCGCCATATTGTGGATCGTTTGTTGCATATTCGTGATACGAAGGCGGTGTCTGTTGATGTAACAGTGGTGACACGTCCGGGCAGATTGCCGGATTGTCCGATTCCGCCTGTTTGGAATGAATGCGCTGCGGAGGGAATCAGCTCATCGATCCGCACAGGGCTTATGGCGCTTTTGGATGATGATGCTCCGGTTGCTTTCTTTACGGCGGATATGCCGTATTTGTCCGAACAAACGGTGATTGATTTTCTGCGAACGTATGAGGAACATCCCGAAGGTATTTTATGTGCGTCTGACGGCATCGATGATTTGAATCCCGTGATTTTTGCCCGCAAATTTGAAACGGAACTTATGAAGCTTACCGGGGATTGCGGAGGCAAGAAAGTCGCACGTATGCATCCGGACGAATGCAGGAGATTCTGCGTTGCCGATCCGAAGGAACTTGTAGACGTAGATGTAAAATCACATTGAGTTTTTGAAATTTCTATGGTAGCATTTACGGGTTGAATCAGAAATCAGGGACGGATACCGTGCATTGACACCGGTATGATAAAGATTGTCCCTAAGGAGGATATATTATGAAACTAGGAATCGTTGGACTTCCGAATGTCGGTAAATCAACACTTTTTAACTCATTAACAAAGGCCGGAGCAGAGTCGGCGAATTATCCGTTCTGTACAATCGATCCGAATGTGGGGGTTGTCGCCGTTCCGGATGACAGGATCAAGAAGCTTGGTGAATTATACAATACGAAGAAAGTCACACCCGCTGTGATTGAATTCGTTGATATTGCAGGACTGGTAAAGGGCGCCAGCAAGGGTGAAGGCCTCGGCAATCAGTTTCTTGCAAACATTCGTGAAGTGGATGCTGTTGTTCACGTAGTAAGATGCTTTGAGGATTCCAATGTTATCCATGTGGACGGAAGCGTTGATCCGTTAAGAGATATTGAAACAATTAATTTGGAACTGATTTTTGCCGATTTGGAAGTTTTGGAGAGAAGATTTTCGAAAGTTACCAAGGCTGCCCGCATGGACAAGAATATGGCCAAAGAAGAAGCTATGCTGATTGATTTGAAGAAGCACCTGGAAGAAGGCAAGCTTGCTATTTCTTTCGATGTTCCCGATGATGAAGATCTGGCTAAGCTGTTTAAGGAATATAATTTGTTAACTGCCAAACCGGTTATTTTTGCGGCAAATGTTTCGGAAGATGATTTGGCTGATGACGGCGCGGGAAACAAACACGTTGCTGCTGTTCGTGAATATGCGAAGGAAAGCGGTTCGGAAGTGTTTTTGATATGCGCACAGATTGAACAGGAAATTGCCGAACTTGACGATGATGAGAAGGCAATGTTTTTGGAAGACCTGGGTCTTTCGGAATCCGGTCTTGATAAACTGATTGCAGCCAGCTATCGTTTGCTGAATCTGATGAGCTTTTTGACCGCCGGAGAAGATGAGTGCCGTGCCTGGACTATAAAGATTGGAACGAAAGCACCGCAGGCTGCAGGAAAGATTCATACGGATTTTGAGCGCGGATTTATTAAGGCGGAAGTTGTTAATTACAAAGATCTGTTGGAAATGGGATCACTTGCAGCGGCCAGAGAAAAGGGCCTTGTGGGAATGGAAGGAAAAGATTATGTAGTTCAGGATGGCGATGTCATTTTGTTCCGTTTCAACGTGTAGATAATATTTTGGGATTTCCCTCCACCGATTCATATTATCGGTTTTATTAAATTAATATATGCATTTTATAGAAAAGACAGTATGGAATTTTATTTTCCATACTGTCTTTTTGCGTATATTTGCGGGCATTGATACAAGATGTAGCGAAGATGTTGTCAAATGTGTGATTTTTTATAAAATTTGGAAAAAAGTGTTGCAAAAGCTGATTTATGAGGGTAATATAATAGAAAAGTAGTAAAAAGTGGTACGAAGTGGTAGGGAGTGGTAAATCTCATGTTCATGGGTGAATACAACCATTCAATTGATGCAAAGGGTAGACTGATCATACCCGCAAAGTTTCGAGAGGCTCTTGGGGAAGAGTTTATCGTTACGAAGGGGATTGACGGGTGCTTGTATGTGTACGATCAGAAAACCTGGGAAAGCGTCGAAGAAGGTTTACAGCAGCTTCCGCCCACACGTGATTCACGTCGTATGATTCGTTTTCTTTGTGCCGGCGCTGCTTCCGTAGATTTGGATAAGCAGGGCAGAGTACTGATTCCGGGGAACCTTCGCGAGTACGCCAAACTGGATAAGGATGTTGTACTGATTGGCGCTGCAAAGCGTGTGGAGATTTGGGACAAGCAGTTGTATGAAGATATGATGGATTACGATGATGTGGACGATATCGCGGAACGTATGGCTGACTTGGGACTGAATGTATAGGAGGGAATATGAACTTCAATCATAAGTCCGTGCTACTGGAGGAAACAATAGAAGGATTGCATATTAAGCCTGAAGGGACCTATGTGGATGGCACATTAGGAGGCGGCGGTCATTCTTATGAAGTACTCAGACAGCTTAACGATCTGGGGAGATTGATAGGCATAGATCAGGACGAAGCGGCACTTGCGGCTGCAGGGGAACGTCTTAAACAGTTTCGCAATGTAGAGTTTGTACGCAGTAATTACTGCAACATCGGCGAGATTCTTAAGGGACTCGACGTAAAGGGCGTCGATGGAATCTTGTTGGATTTGGGAGTGTCCTCGTATCAATTGGATACACCCGAGAGGGGATTTTCGTATATGGCCGATGCGCCTCTCGACATGAGAATGGATCAGAGAGAAAGTCGCACGGCGGCGGATATTGTAAATGAGTATTCGCAGAATGATCTTTTCCGTATCATAAGGGACTACGGCGAAGACAAATTTGCACAGAATATTGCCAAACATATAGTTGCGGCAAGAACGGAACACAGAATTGAAACAACGGGACAGCTGGTAGATATTATCAAAGCCGCTATTCCGATGAAAGTCCAAAAGGCTGCGGGACATCCTGCTAAACGGACTTTCCAGGCAATTCGTATTGAATTGAATCGTGAACTGACGGTATTGTCCGATTCTTTGGACGAAATGATTGATTTGTTGTTGCCGGGCGGAAGGTTATGCATCATTACATTTCATTCACTGGAAGATCGTATTGTAAAGAATGCATTTAAACGGAATGAGAACCCGTGCACATGTCCTCCCAATTTTCCGGTATGTGTTTGCAATAATCCGTCAAAGGGGACGGTTATTACGCACAAGCCGATTCTTCCTTCCGAGGAAGAGATGGAGGTTAATCCCAGATCAAAGAGTGCAAAACTACGTATCTTTGAAAAACGCATGGATGCCTAAGAAGAGACAACAGATTAAGGTAAGTTGCACACGACCACAAGATATAGTATAATGAGGGAGGTTTGGCTATGGCAAACCACATGAGAACAAACAATCAAATACGTGATACGCATAACGGTAATATGAGATCTGCGAGATCTCTTTCAGCGGTAGAACGAGGCGAGAGCAGATATATATACGATAATACGGCAAGAGAGCTTGCACCGGAAACAGAAGTCAGAAAGAAAAACTCCAAGCAGATTGCACCTGCTCCTTCCCATAAGAAGAGAGCCAGACACAGTGCAATGAATCTTCCGTATGTTATGTTTTTGATTATGGCTGTTGCCGCAACCTGTATTATGTGTATGCGTTATATTAAGTTGCAATCTTCAATCGTTAGTCATGTTAAGACAATATCTGCCATGGAGATGGATTTATCCGAACTGAAGGCGGAGAACGATGATTTGGAAGCCCGAATCAAAGGGGCGGTTGATTTGGAAGAAATCAAGCGCCGTGCAATGGATGAACTTGGCATGACATATGCGAGAGAAGATCAAATTGTTGAGTATAACAGCGACGGTACGGATTATGTACGTCAATTTATTACAATAGACGAGTAGAAGCGGAAATGGCGGTGCCAAAGATTTGAGTAGGCGTAGGAACAAGCAGAACGCAAAACGATTCTCTCTGAGAATGCAACGAAAGCTGGCGGTCCTCTTTTTAGGGGTTCTGTTAGCTTTTGTTTTGTTGAGTATTCGTTTGGTTTTGATTAATCGAGATGACGGAGAACGATATAAGAAACAGGTTTTGTCTCAGCAGAAATACGACAGTGTCGTTATTCCCGCAAAACGCGGTGAAATTGTTGACCGAAACGGAACCAAAATCGCTTTATCCCAGAAAGTTTATAATGTCATTGTTGATGCCAAAGCCATGAACGGCAATGAAGGAGTGAATATTAATCCGACGTTATCGGCATTGTATAATTGCGACATTAATTTCAATATTGAGAAGAATGATTTGTATTCATTTGTCATGAATAATCCTTCTTCGCAATATAAGATTGTGGCGAAGAAACAGAGTTATGATGCAGTGAGTCCTATTATGGATATGCTGAACAACCCGTCCGAGCATCCGGATTTTAAGGGGGTTTGGCTGGAAGATGATTATCAGAGAACGTATCCGTATAATTCCCTGGCATGCGATACCATCGGCTTTGTACAGGGTGACAGTCGTGGTACTTATGGTTTGGAAGAGTACTATAATGATATTCTTACCGGAACCAACGGACGTGAATACGGATATCTGAATGATGATGCACAGCTCGAAAGAACCGTCAAACCTGCCGAAGACGGACAAACCCTTGTGACAAGTATTGATGTAAATATTCAGAGTATTGTTGAAAAGCATATTCAGGCATTTAATGATGAACATAAGGGTGAGTACAGGACCGATGATGACGGAAGTTCCAATACCGGTGTGATTATTATGAATCCGAATAACGGTGAAGTATATGCAATGGCCAGTTATCCGGTGTTTGATCTGAATGATCCGCGTAATATAGATAATCTGAAGATTGAGGTCGAGGGTGTTAATCCCGCAGATTATGGAATAGTAACCAATCTTTTTACGGATAACGACACGCAAACTGCAGAGCAAAATGCCGGTGAGTCTGATGGTACGGCTGCGGATATCGGTATTGTGGCCGAACCGGATGCCGATATGGGAATTCTTGCCGAATCGGACGGAGTCCAAAAGTCATATGCCGAAGCTTACGAACAGGCATACAATGATGCCAAAGTCGAGGCTCTCAATGCGTTGTGGAAGAATTTCTGTATTAACAGTACATACGAACCGGGATCAACCATGAAGCCTTTTACGATGGCCTGCGGTTTGGAAGAAGGTATTCTATCCGGTAATGAATCTTATGTATGTAACGGTGTTATGACTGTCGGTGATCATCCGATTCACTGCAGTAACCGTTTAGGACATGGTGAGTTGACTTTTTCCGGGGCGCTTGAACAATCGTGCAATATCGCTTTTATGAAAATGGGTGCGGCAATTGGCAAGACCACGTTCCAAAAGTACAATCAGATATTCAATTTTGGTCTTAAGACGAATATCGATCTTAGCGGTGAAACCCTTACAAACAATGTTGTATTCGATGTCAGTACAATGACACCTACCGACCTTGCCATCAGTTCGTTCGGACAGGGCTTTAACGTAACCATGATTCAGATGGCAACCGGTTTCTCTGCCCTCATTAACGGCGGTTATTATTATCAACCCCATATAGTTACGAAGATACTTGATTCGGACGGGGCAACCGTTGAAACGGTGGAACCGCGTATATTGAAACAGGTCATTTCCGAAACAACGTCAGACAAGATCAAACAGTTGTGTGAAAATGTTGTATCGGAAGGTACCGGTAAATCGGCACGCCCTGCCGGGTATCGTATCGGCGGCAAGACGGGAACTGCCGAAAAGTATCCTCGTGATAAAGGTAATTACGTTGTTTCGTTTATTGGCTTTGCCCCTGCAGATGATCCACAGATAGTAATATATACGGTAATTGATGAACCGAATGTCCCGAGTCAGGCGAGTGCGAGATACGCAACCGTTCTTACACGTGAGATCCTTACGGAAGTTTTGCCTTATCTGAACGTGTTCCAGACGGAAGAATTATCCGAGGAAGAAGAGGCAGAGCTTGAAGAGAAGAAACTTTTGTTCTCTTCGAGTGTAAATGAGAATCGTGAAAGCGAAGAGAATGCGGATAATTCGGAAGAAACCGATAATCCGGATGCGTCAGCACAGACGCAGGAAGGAACCGGTGAAGGCGGCGCTGCTACCAATTCGGTTATTACTTTTGGAGATAATAATACCGATGCAGAGACATATACTCCGCCGGAAATTCAATATGATCCCGAGACCGGTTATGCGATAGACCCTTCGACGGGAGTATTACTTGACCCGACAACCGGACAACCGGTAGACCCAACTGTTTCAGCCCTTTGATTGATAAGGAGTAGACTATGAGTAAATTTGTATTTTTATCATTTTTTATTGCATTTGCGATTTCCTGCGCATCGGGTCCGTTTATTATTCCTGTTCTTCGAAGGATTAAATGTGGGCAGACTGTCCGGGAAGACGGCCCCAAGAGCCATTTGGTCAAGAATGGCACGCCGACAATGGGCGGAATTATGATTTTACTTGGGGTATTGCTTGCAAGTGTGATTTTTATTCCGAAATATCCTGAGGGAATTCCGGTACTTATTATGGTATTTGGATTCGGAATTATCGGATTTATTGATGATTATATCAAAGTTGTTTTGAAACGTTCCATGGGACTTCGTGCTTGGCAGAAGATGCTTCTGCAGATTGTTGTTACCGCAGTCTTTGCGTTTTACGTATATCAGCATAATCCTGAATTTTCCATGAGAATTCCGTTTGCCGGCGGAATGATGTGGAATGCAGGCACTGTTTTGGGAATTGTTATTTTATTCTTTGCGGTTCTCGGAACGGTAAACGGATCCAATTTTACCGATGGACTTGACGGACTGGCGAGCAGTGTTACTGCTGTAATTGCTGCGTTTTTTGCATTTATTGCAGTGCTGAATAATCATGGAAGCGCAATGGTTGCACTTGCTTTTCTGGGAGCTTTGTTAGGATTTCTCGTATTTAATTTGCACCCGGCCAAAGTATTCATGGGAGATACGGGTTCTCTTGCTCTGGGCGGCTTTGTTGTCGGGATGGCTTATATGCTGGATATGCCGATTTTCATTATTATTGTTGCATTTATTTATTTTGTGGAAGTATTATCGGTAATTTTGCAGGTGAATTATTTTAAGCTTACCGGCGGAAAACGAATATTTAAAATGGCACCGATTCATCATCATTTTGAATTGTGCGGTTGGTCCGAAACGAAAGTTGTCGGGATTTTTACGATATTTACGATTTTGTTTTGTATTTTGGGTTATATAGCATATTGATGTAGGGAGAGTATTCTTGGACTCGACAGTTGTTGAAAAGAAAAAAAGAAAATACAGATTTAATTTCGATTATACGCTTTTGTTCGCAATCGTTTTGCTGAATCTGTTCGGACTCGTTATGCTGTATTCCGTCAGCTCGTACGAGGCGAGCATAAAGTTCCAGGGGGATGCAACACATTATTTGAGAACACAGGCAATTGCATTGGGTATTGGTTTTGTCGGAATGCTCCTGTGCGCGACAATTAATTACCATGTATGGGAGAAATTGATTGTACCCTTATGGTTTGTTTCACTGGGAATGTTGTTTATGGTGCTTTCGTCCTGGGGATATTCGGCCGGTGGTGCCAAGAGATGGTTCCGACCGTTTAATAATGACCTGTTCTCCGTACAACCTGCGGAAATTGCGAAGGTGGCACTTATTTTGGTGTTTGCCGAACTGGTTGTAAAAATGGGTGATCGGGTACGAACACTGAAAGGTCTGGTATTGCTCTTGGGATTGGCATTGCCGCATACACTGGTTATTCTGTTTGTGACGGATAACTTAAGCTCTGCAATTATCGTAATGGGTATCGTTGTACTTCTGGCGTTCGTTGCTACTCCTAACTACAAAGAATATATCATTTTCCTTGTGGCAGTTATTGCGATTGCTGCATTGTATGTATTTTTGATCAAAACGGATGTTTTGGATGCATCGGCGCATTATCGATATGCACGTGTCAAAACCTGGCTGAATCCGGAAGCCTATGCAGGTGATGACGGATATCAGACATTACAGGCTCTGTACGCAATCGGTTCCGGCGGATTAACCGGTAAAGGACTGGGTGAGAGTATGCAGAAACTCGGATATGTTCCCGAAGCACAGAATGATATGATTTTTGCTATTATCTGTGAGGAATTGGGTCTGTTCGGTGCTTTTGCGGTGATTCTGCTGTTTATTTTGATTATTTGGAGATTGTTTATTATTGCCAATAATGCTGCGGATATGTATGGGGCGCTTGTCGCCGTCGGGGTTATGGCCCATATTTCTTTGCAGGTGATCTTTAATATAGCCGTTGTTACGAATACGATTCCGAATACGGGAATCACACTACCGTTTATCAGTTACGGAGGATCGTCGGTTCTGTTTCTGATGGCGGAAATGGGAATTGTACTTAATATTTCCAAATTCTCCAGAACCGAGGACGGTGATTGATTTATGGCAATTAACGGTTCTCTCGGCAGCAATTCGAAGAAATCTTTACGGTTATTCATTATTCTTATTTCATTTATTGCGATTGTTTGTATTGCATTACTTGTTATTAAGAAAAAGTGTGCAATTACGTCTGTTACAGTTGTGGGAAGTTCACATTATACGGACGAAGAGATTGAGAATCTTGTTATGTCGGATTCGCTTGGGCATAATTCCGTATTTTTGTATTTGAAATATCACAACAAAAAGATAGAAGATATTCCCTTTGTTCAACAGATGGATGTCGAGATTGATTCGCCGACTTCCGTTATTATTACGGTATATGAGAAAGCGGTTGCGGGATATGTGGAATATTTGAATCACTACATGTACTTTGACAAAGACGGTATTATTGTTGAAAGTTCCAATCGACAGATTGACGGTATTCCATTTGTAACGGGACTTGAGTTTGATCATGTTGTACTGTATGAACCGCTTCCGATTGAAGATCCGAATGTATTTTTGATGATTTTGAATATTACACAATTGCTTAATAAATATGAGATCATGACCGATCGTATTTATTTTGATAATATGGGTAACATAACTTTGTATTTTGGTACGGCAAGAGTTTTGCTCGGCGCAGGGGATTATATTGATGAAAAAATCAATGAAATGCATCTGCTGTTGCCGAAACTGGTGGGTTATTCGGGTGTTTTGCATATGGAAAATTACAGCGGAACCGAGTCCAGATTTTCATTTGAAAAAGATGCCGCCGCAGAGGTGTTTACGGTGGAAGAAGACGCAGAAACGTTAACAGAACAATAAAAATCACACTGATTTTTTAAAAAATACTGAAAAATCAACTGATTTACATAAAAAAGTATTGATATTTCATATAAAATTATATATGATGTATTTGTGTTGTTATCTATACACAAGATGAAGGAGGAGTAAATCGTGCTGGAAATTAAAAACAATGAAGTCGAGGCTGCAGCCAAGATTCTCGTCATTGGGGTCGGCGGGGCTGGCAATAATGCAGTTAATCGAATGGTTGAAGAACGAATTTGCGGTGTTGAGTTCCTCGGCATTAATACCGATAAACAGGCATTGCAGATGTGTAAGTCACCGAGACTGTTGCAGATAGGGGATAAGCTGACACAGGGACTCGGAGCCGGAGCTCAACCGGAGATCGGTGAGAAGGCGGCAGAAGAAAGTGCCGAGGATATTGCTAATGCAATTCGCGGTGCTCATATGGTATTTGTTACTTGCGGAATGGGTGGCGGAACCGGAACCGGTGCGGCTCCTGTTATTGCACGTATTGCCAAAGAACAAGGGGCTTTGACAGTCGGCGTTGTTACCAAGCCTTTCCGTTTCGAAGCGAGAACACGTATGACGAATGCTCTCGGTGGCATTGAGAAATTGAAACAGAATGTTGATACGCTCATCGTTATTCCGAATGATAAGCTTTTGGAAATCGTAGATCGTAGAACCAGTATGCCGGATGCTCTTAAGAAGGCAGATGAAGTTCTTCAGCAGGCTGTTCGCGGAATTACTGATTTGATTAATGTTCCTGCACTTATTAACCTTGACTTTGCGGATGTTCGTACAGTTATGGAGAATAAGGGTATTGCACATATCGGTATCGGTATGGCTGCAGGTGATGATAAAGCTATTGAAGCTGTTAAACTTGCTGTTAACAGCCCGCTCCTTGAAACAACAATTCAGGGTGCTACACATGTTATTGTTAATATTTCCGGTGATATCACTTTGCTTGATGCCGATGATGCGGTTAACTATGTTCGTGATCTTACCGGTGATGAGGTTAACCTTATCATGGGTGCTATGTGTGACGATCGTGCACAGGATACTTGTACGGTTACTGTTATTGCAACAGGAATCGATGAGAATGCGGTTCCCAAGAAACAGTCACAGGTAACATCATCCTATCGTGGAGTTGTTCGTCCTGATATGAATGGCAACCCGACAATTAACCCTGCATATATGAACGGTTATCCTACACCCGGCGGTTTGGTTCAGACTGCACCCGGGATGAATGGATATCAGCAGGCACCGAACGGTTATCAGAATCCTGCCGGTGGAATGTATCAGCAACCCCAGATGACGGCACCGCTTCCGAACATGAATGGATATACGGCTCCTATGCCGCAGGTTCCTCCTATGCAACCCGGAATGCAGCCTCAGGTTCAACCCGGTATGCAACCCGCAGCTGCTCCTGTTCCTACACCGACCGTATCCGGCCAGGCAAGACCTCAGAGCTCTCTTTCCGGAATTCCCAAGATTTCGCCGCTTGAGAGCAAAGTAGAAGTGAAGTCCTATAAGATTCCGGATTTCCTTCATAAATAAAGGAGGCTGCTGATATGAAATGTCCTTTTTGCGGTCACGAAAATACCAGAGTAATAGACAGCCGTCCTGCTGAAGATAACAATTCCATTCGTCGCAGAAGAGTATGTGATGAATGTGATAAACGATTTACTACCTATGAGAAAGTCGAAACGATTCCGATTATTGTTATCAAGAAAGATAATAATCGTGAAGCGTATGACAGAGGAAAGATTGAAGCGGGCGTTCTGAGAGCGTGCCATAAACGTCCTGTTTCTGCAGCATCAATTTCTCAACTGATCGAAGAAGTTGAATCAGAAGTGTTCGGATATGAAGATAAAGAGATTCCGAGTGCTGTGATCGGTGAGATGGTTATGTCCAAACTTCAGAAATTGGATGCAGTTGCGTATGTTCGATTCGCTTCGGTATATCGTGAATTCAAAGACGTCAATACATTTATGACGGAGCTTAAGAAATTTTTGAATTAATATTTTAATTGATCATTTTCAATTGAATAATTATCCAGATGGAATGCTCCGCTGCCTGTGCCGCGGAGTTTTTCAATACAGGTACGACAGATGCTCGTATCAGAAAAGAGGAGACACATTTATGAAAAAAGCAAGAATGATGTTGCTTTTGTGTGTTGCGTCAATGATGCTTACTGCACTGTGCGGATGCGCAGGTGGTAAAGCAGGAAGTGATTCTTCTATTGTTGTTGGAATCCCCCAGGATCTGGAAGATAGTCTTGACCCACACAAAGCAGTTGCGGCAGGAACTAAGGAAGTTTTATTCAATATTTTTCAGGGCCTTTTGGTGCCTGATTCACAAGGTAATATTGTTCCGGCTGTAGCAAAAGAATATTCCGTATCCGATGACAAACTTACTTATACGTTTGTTCTTCGCGAAGGAGTTAAATTCCATGACGGATCACCCGTTACGGCCGAAGATGTTAAATACAGCATCGAGAAAAGTGCCGGTATGACGGGTTCGGATTCCCTCATAGCGGCATTTTCCAATATTAAGGAAGTAAACATTATTGATGAGAAAACGGTGGATATCGTGCTTTCTGAGATTGATGTTGACTTTCCGACGTATGTTGCGAATATGAATGCATGTATTATTCCGAAGAGTAATACTACACCGGATACCAATCCGATCGGTACCGGTCCCTATATGTATGTTTCGCGTTCGCCCCAGGAGAATATCGTCCTGAAGCGGTTTGATTCTTATTGGGGTGAAGCTGCGCACATTGAAAATGTTACCTTCAAGATTATTCCTGATGTAGATTCGATTGTAATGAACTTAAACGGTGGTGCGGTAGATATGTATGCGCATCTTACTACTACGCAGGTTAGTCAGCTTTCCGATGAATTTGCGAAACTTGAAGGTACGATGAATCTTGTTCAGGCAGTATATTTGAATAATGCCGTTAAGCCTTTCGACGATGAACGTGTTCGAAAAGCTCTGTGCCTGGCTTGTGATGTACAGAATATGCTTGATTTGACAAGCGATGGAAAAGGAACTCCGATCGGTAGTTCGATGTTCCCGGCGTTCGGAAAGTATTATACCGATCTTTCCGGCACCTATAAAACAAATATCGATGAGGCAAAGAAACTTTTAAAAGAAGCCGGATATGCCGATGGATTTACATTTACCATTAAAGTTCCTTCCAACTATCAGCCTCATATTGATACAGCACTTGTTATTTCACAACAGTGGAAGGAAATCGGTGTCAATGCCGAGATTCAGCTTATTGAGTGGAATTCATGGTTGTCGGATGTATACAGCGGACGTGATTTTGAGGCAACTGTTGTAGGACTGGATGCATCGTCACTGACAGCGAGAGCATTGTTGGAGAGATTTAATTCGGATTCTCCGAAGAACTTTATTAATTTCTTTGACAGCAATTATGATGCATTGTATCAACAGGCTATCAAAGAGACGGATGATGAGAAGCAGGTTGCTCTTTACAAAGAGATGGAGCAGATTCTTGCAGATCGTGCCGCTAATGTTTATTTGCAGGATATGGCTGAATTTGTTGCATTGAATAATAAGTTTGGCGGTTATGAGTTCTATCCGTTGTATGTGCAGGATATTGCTAAGCTCTATATCGTTGAGAAATAATACGTTTATCGAATAATCGATCGGATGAATCATGAAATATATACTTAAGAAAATCGGGACATGTCTTTTGACTGTTTTGATCGTGACTTTATTTGTATTTTTGGCATTTGAATTGATACCCGGTGATGCGGCTACCGCAAAACTGGGTACGAATGCCACACCGGAGAAATTGACGGCGCTCCGCCATGAACTTGGTCTGGATCGCCCTCTTTTTGTGCGCTATTTTGTTTGGCTGCGTGATTTCTTTTTCGGAGATATGGGCAAGTCTATTTCTTACGGATTACCCGTTCGCTCCATGCTGATAGATAAACTGCCTATTACATTGTTTCTGACACTGATGTCATTTGTCATGATTGTGCTTATTTCCATTCCGTTAGGTTTATATACAGCCAAGCATGAAGATGGCGTATTTGCCAGAGTGATGGATGTGATCAGTCAATTGACAATGTCTGTTCCGCCGTTTTTTATCGGTATCTTAATCACGTATTTCTTTGGATTGATTCTGAAGCTTTTTGTTCCGGGCGGATTTGTGAATTACAAAGTGAATTTTGGCGGTTTTTTGTTCTATTTGTTATTCCCGTCGCTGGCAATTGCACTTCCTAAGGCAGCCATGAATCAGAAAATGCTTAAAACGTCTGTTTTGGAAGAAGCGAAGCTGGATTATGTACGAACAGCATACTCTCGCGGTAATTCCACAACGCAGGTGTTGTATAAACATGTATTGAAGAATGCGCTTATTCCGGTTATTACATTTTTGGGAATGACTTTGGCAGATATCGTAGCCGGCAGTTTGATCATTGAACAGGTTTTTTCGATACCGGGATTTGGCAGACTTCTTATTTCGTCCATTTCCAATCGTGATTACCCTGTTGTGCAGGCGATTATTGCGATTATTGCGTTGATTGTTATAATTATTAACTTTTTGGTAGATATTATGTATCGGTTCCTGGATCCGAGAATTAGGGAAGAGTAATGCGTATAATATGTGATTTTTTTAAGAAAAATAAGTCGAATTATTCCCTTCTTATCGGAGGCGGAATTATTCTGTTTATACTGTTGGTAGTACTGATTGGTACTGTTTTTCCGTTACAGGATCCAAATGCCATGGATTCTTCGTTGAAATTGGCCGGACCTATGAAGGGGCATATTTTCGGGTGCGATAATTTCGGCCGTGACTTATTTGCCAGATTGATTGTAGGCGCCAGAACCACGTTGTTTGTTGCTACGGGTACAGTACTTATCGGAACGTTTTTGGGTATTGTGATCGGCGCGTTCTGTGGATATTACGGCGGATTTGTTGATGAAATTTTGATGCGCTTTTCGGATGCGGTTCTTGCATTCCCGAGCATTTTGTTGGCACTTGTGTTTATCAGCGTTTTCGGTAGCGGAACTTATCAGGTGATGTTTGCATTGGGAATTGTTTTTGCGCCGAGTTTTGCACGTATTATGCGTGGGGAATTTTTGCGTGAGAAGAATTTGGACTATGTCAGATGTGCTAAACTTGTCGGCGCAACTGATATGCGTGTCATGTTCGTTCATATTTTGCCCAATACCGTATCAATCCTGTTTTCATCAATAGTAATCGGATTTAATAATGCTGTTCTGGCGGAAGCCGGAATGAGTTTTTTGGGTATCGGTGTGCAATTGCCTCAATCTTCTTTGGGAATGATGCTTTCCGATGCACAGTCGTTTTTGTTTACCAAACCGGGGTATGCATTTATTCCGGGTATTACCATATCCCTTCTGATTTTGGGGTTTTCTCTTTTGGGCGAAGGTCTTAAGAAGGTTAAATAAATGGAGATTGAATTATTATGATGCTTGAGGTTTGTGACCTGCATATTGAAATAGAGGATCATATTATTCCGGAAACGGTTGTTAATGATTTTGACCTTCGTATGGATGAGGGAGAGATTGTCGGAATTGTTGGCGAGTCGGGTTCGGGCAAATCTATGTCTGCGTTGGCCATTGCCGGACTTTTGTCCCGTAAGGATATGAAGAAAAAGGGCAGTATCATGTTTATGGACAAGGAATTGTTGACATGTCCGCGTGAAGAACTGCGTAAAATACAGGGAAATGAAATCAGTATGGTATTTCAGGAACCGATGACCAGCCTCAATCCGGTTCGAACTGTCGGCTGGCAGATTGAAGAGAGCCTTCGTATTCATACACAGATGACCAAAGAAGAAATGCGACAGAAGACATTACAGATATTGGCTGACTGTGAACTTGATGATCCTGAGAAAGTGTATTCACAGTATCCGCATGAATTATCGGGCGGTATGCGCCAGCGTGCCATGATTGCGGCAGCGCTTATATGTAATCCGAAGCTTTTAATTGCCGACGAACCAACCACAGCGCTTGATGTTACGATTCAGGCACAGATACTTACACTCTTACGTAAGATCAATAAGAAGTACGGTACGGCTATTCTTTTTATTTCACATGATTTGAGCGTTGTGGATTCGTTGTGTGAGCGTGTACTTGTCATGAATCATGGGGAGATTGTTGAAAGTGGGCTTACATCGGAGGTCTTTCATCATCCGAAGCAGTCATATACGAAGCGACTTATTGAGGCCATCCCGGGCTTTGAAAAACAGACGGAACCGGATTCCAGTTATGATTATTCGGGTTCACCGCTTCTTTTGGAAGTTGATCATTTGAATGTGTATTATCCGGTGAAACAAGGTTTATTGTCGGGTAAAAAGGCGCGCAAACATGTCGTAAAAGATGCGACTTTTTCTATGAAAGAAGGAGAAATCCGTGGCCTCGTGGGCGAATCGGGGTGTGGTAAGTCTACGCTTGGTAAAGCGATTCTGGGGATGATCCCCGATTGTGAAGGAAACGTAAAGCATTATGCGAAACGCCCACAGATGGTTTTCCAAGACCCATATGGATCACTTAATCCGGCCAAGACAATCGGTTGGATTCTGGAAGAACCCCTTCGGGTCAAAAATCATTTAACCGTAGAAGAGCGAAAAGTGCGTGTTGTTGAGATGCTTCGTCTGGTTGGTTTGGATGAGCATTATATAACCCGTCACCCGAATGAATTGTCCGGCGGACAGCGACAGCGTGTATGTATCGCACAGGCATTGATGCAGGAACCGAAATTGATTATCGCGGATGAACCGGTGTCGGCACTTGATGTGACTGTGCAGGATCAAATCCTTAAGCTTTTGGTGGAACTGAACGAGCGGTTTAATATTGCAATTTTGTTTATTTCGCACGATTTGAAGGTTGTATATGAACTGTGCGATCGTGTCATGGTTATGAAGGATGGAGTGATTGTCGAGAACGGAACGGACAAAGAAATTTATTTCCATCCCAAGGAAAAATACACACAGGAATTGTTAACCAGTGCAGGTTTGAAAAATTTTTGAATAAATAGTTAATTTTTTGAAATTTTTGACGATAATATTATTGCAAAGGTAAAAGACCTTTTGTATAATGTAGTTGCAGGTATTATGTAAACAATGTAGGTGGACAATATGATGAATGGAATTGGTGGTCCTTACGACCTTTATAACATCTACAACAGAATATCGAATGTCAATATCAGACAGCAACAGGTAGAAACACCTGTGCAGGAACCTCAACAGGAAGTTGCGGCTGCTGCATCCGGCGTTCAGGAGATGGACCTTAACCTTTCTGCGATTAAGCCTCGCGAGAATGCTCCGTTAGAAGATATTTCCTTAAGCCTTTCTACCAGCCCTTCGTTTGAAATGAAAGGACGAAACAGCGATATCGAATCATTGGATCTTGAGAAAGCTGTTTCTGATATGCAGAAGGATCAAGTCCTTCAACAATATCAGTATTTCATCGGAGATTCGGCAATGTTGTCACAGGATGAAGACGGAATTGTTCTTCAAAAGATTGCAACAGATATGTTCTAAACAAAATATTTTACCCCGGCGCTTTTGCGTCGGGGTTTTTAAAGGTTATTATGCAGATTTCGGGAAGCTCTAAAAAGATAGAAATTGCGGCTCTTATAGGTATTGTGTTTGTGGCAATGCTGTGGGGGCTGGCTTTTGTTGTAGTAAAAAGTTCATTGGACTTTGTGACCCCCATGTATATGTTGGCTTATCGTTTTACGGTGGGCGGCGTTGTACTGGGGCTTATTTTTTTGCCGCGACTTATCCGTGCGTTTAAAGAACGGGGAATGAAAGTTCTGTTTAGAGGTACATTGATCGGATTTTCGTTATATCTGGCAGAAGTTACGCAGACTTACGGATGCAAATATACAACAGCCGGTAAGAATGCCTTTTTAACAACGATTTATGTTATTTTGGTTCCGTTTTTGCATTGGATATTTAATAAGAAGAAACCACAGCCCAAATGTCTGATTGCAGCGGTTATTTCGTTTACAGGTATCGGATTCATTTCGCTTACGGAGCAGTTTACCATTCAATTGGGTGACTTTCTGACGATTGTATGTGGTTTGTTTTATGCACTGCAGATTGTTCTTATTGCGCGTTATGCGGCAGATGAGGATCCTGTCGTTCTTACAATTTTGCAGATTCTTGCTGCAGCGGTTATGTCTTGGCTTACGGCTATTCCGGTGGATGGATTGGAACAGTTATCTGTATGGGAAACCTCGATGATTCGTGGGATTTTGTATTTGGGACTTGTTTCTACAATGCTGTGTTTCCTTTTACAGAATGTGTGTCAGAAATATGCACCTCCCGGTCCGTGCGCCATTCTCATGGGGCTGGAATCGGTATTCGGAGTTTTGTTTTCCGTGCTCTTTCTTTCAGAAAAAGTCACATCCCGCATGTTTTTCGGTTGCGTATTAATGTTTATTGCGATTGTGATTATAGAAGTGACTTGGAAGGATCCGTTTCGTAATCTGTATCCAACGAGACGAATAGAATCCGCATATGATGTTGATTATGAACAATTGTATGCCGATGGAATCAGAGGTATTATATATGATATCGATAATACGCTTGTAGAACATGGATTTCCGGCAGACGAACGTGCCGTGGCACTTATGGAACGACTTAGGAATATCGGGTTTGCCGTATTGTTTTTGTCCAATAATAAGGAACCGCGTGTGAAGAGTTTTCAGGAGAAAGCAGCACCATGGGGCAGCTACTTGTACAAGGCCGGTAAGCCGTCATCCAAAGGTTATAAAAGTGCCATGGAAATTATGCACACGGATACGAAGTCCACGATTTTGATCGGAGATCAGTTGTTTACGGATGTATGGGGAGCCAACAATGTCGGAATTGAAAGCATTCTTGTCAAACCGATTCACCCCAAGGAAGAAATTCAAATCGTATTGAAACGCCGATTAGAGGCGATCGTTTTATTCTTTTATGATAGAAAGGTTAAAAGGGAGGCACATAATGAAGATTCTTGTAATGAACGGACCGAGTATTAATTTTTTGGGGATACGTGAAACCGATGTGTACGGTGAGCATGATTATAACGAACTTCGTCAGATGATTATGAAGAAGGCATCGCAGGAGGATGTGCTGGTAGAACTTTATCAGAGTAATCACGAAGGTGCATTGATCGACAAATTGCAGGAGTGTTTCTATGACCAACCCGATGGTATCATAATCAATCCCGGTGCTCTGTCACATTACAGCTATGCGCTTCATGATGCGTTGAAAGCGTTACATATGATTCCGAAAGTTGAAGTGCATATCTCCGATATTATGAATAGAAAAGAAGAGTGGCGTAAGATTCTTGTAACAGCGCAGGCAAGTGATCATTTAATTTACGGACATGGTTTGAACGGATATCTGGAAGCGATTGATTATTTGGTACAGAATTACAAGAAATAGAAAATGTGTAACATATTTTGCCAAATTGAAAAAAAGTGGTTGAAATCATTTCTTGTGTAGTATAAACTTAAACGGAATAATTTTTGGATTTATTTTAGGAGGAATAATAGAATGATATCAGCAGGTGATTTCAGAAACGGTATTACTGTTGAGATGGATAACGGTATCTTCCAGATTATCGAATTGCAGCATGTTAAGCCCGGTAAAGGTGCGGCTTTTGTCAGAACAAAATTAAAGAATATTATCAGTGGCGGTGTTGTAGAAAAAACTTTCCGTCCTACGGAAAAATTCCCTACAGCTCGTATCGACAGAAACGATATGCAGTATTTGTATTCTGATGGTGATCTTTATTACTTCATGAATACGGAGAACTATGAGCAGATTGCTTTGAACGCAGAACAGATCGGTGATTCTCTTAAGTTTGTTAAAGAGAACGAAATGGTTAAGGTTTGCGGACATAACGGAAACGTATTTGCAGTAGAAGCTCCTTTGTTTGTTGAACTTGAGATTACGGATACAGAGCCCGGCTTCAAGGGTGATACGGCTACAGGTGCTACAAAGCCCGCTGTTGTTGAGACAGGTGCTACAGTTTATGTTCCCTTGTTTGTTGATCAGGGTGACAAGATCAAGATCGACACAAGAACAGGCGAATATCTGTCCAGAGTATAATAGATTTGATTTGAATTTTGATAAAGGACTGCCCTTAAGGGACAGTCCTTTTTGTTTCTACAGAATAATCCGTTTGCTGTGCAGGTGGTATTCCCGCATGGATTATGCTCCTTAACCAATCATATCTTTATCACATCAAAAGGAGAACAAATAATGCAAATGGATGAATTTCAGGAAGAACTGATTAAGTTATTGAAAGAAGAAATGGGAGATCACGTTGAGATTTCCGTTAATAATGTATTAAAGAACAATGATACGGCTCTGAGGGGATTGCTGTTCAAATCTCCCGATTCCAATGTTGCACCGACATTTTATGTAGATGATTTCTACAAGGATTACCAAGAGGGGACCGAGATTTCGACAATTGTTGACAGCCTGGTTGAATGGTACGATCGTTACAAAATTTCTACGCCGGTTGATATGAGCTTCTATGAAGATTTTGATTCTGCCAAGGAGTATTTGTTTTGCAAAGTCATTAATTTTGAGGCGAATCGGAATTACTTAGAATCGGTTCCCTACGAACGTTTTATGGATTTGGCCATTATCCCGTACTGTTGCAGGACGGATTCGATTTTTGGAGATTACGGCGTTACGGTGAAACAGGATCATATGGAACTATGGGGTGTAAGTGCTGAGGAAGTTTTGTCTATAGCAAAAGAAAATACCAGAAATTTTGTTGAATATTCCATGGTGCCGATAGAGAAAGTATTGGCTGAAATGGGATTTGTGACAGAATTGGAGAATGAATCGATCGGAATGTATGTGGTAATGAACAGAAGGCGTATGTTCGCTGCAGCATGTTTGATTTTCTCGGAGGTGCTGGAAGAGTTCGGCAATAAATTGGGGGAACAGTATTATATACTTCCAAGCAGTGTGCATGAATTGATTCTTGTAAAGTATGATAAGAGAATGGATATCGAGGAACTGCATAATATGGTTCGTGAAGTAAATGAACAGGAGGTTCCTGTCACGGATATTTTAAGCAATCATGCGTATTTGTACCGCAAAGGGAGCGGTGTCTGCATGAATGTTTGATTTGTATTTTTGCAGATTATGTGTTATATTATGGTGTATGTTTGTGCACTCGTAGCTCAGTGGATAGAGCAGCGGTTTCCGGTGCCGCGTGCCGGGGGTTCGAATCCTCTCGGGTGCATCGTACCCGTAATATTCATGGGCAAAAATAAAAAGGTTGGTGTTATATGTCAGGTAAGAATATCAAAGAATTTTTAGCTAAACATTATCGCTATGTTATTGTAGGCGGTTTGTTTGTTGTGCTCGTTGTTGTTCTTATTATTTTTTTGATAAAAGGTAAGGACAGCGTAGATGTAAATGAGGAAAATGTATCAACGATTCCCGAGATGGATACTACAATTGAGGTTCCGAAAGACAAGTATGAAGAAGACGCTTATCCTGCAGTAAATACGCTTGTCAGCAATTATTTGGATGCAATGTCCAACGGTGATACCGATACGATGGCATCCCTCAGCAGTTCTCTTTCCGATGATGAGAAGGCATTTTATCAGGCACAGGCACAATATGTGGAAAACTATTCGGATTATAAGGTTTATACGAAGAAGGGACCTGCCGAGAACTCTTATTTTTTGCTTGCTACATATAATTTGCGCGTGAAGGATATTGCGACTCCGTTGCCGGCACTTTTGTCATTGTATGTCTGCAAGAATGAGTCCGGTGACATGTATATCAATAATGAGAGTTTGTCGTCCGATGAAGAAACATATATTTTGCAATTGGTAGCTCAGAAGGATTTTGCCGATTTGATTGATCAGGTTGATCTTGATTATAATGCGGCAATTGAAGCGGATGAGAGTCTTGCCACGGCTACAGCAGGAATTAAGGACGAGATTAATCGTGCTGCTCAACAGATTCTTACGACCAAACAGCAGGAAGAGATGGAAGCGGCGGCACAGGCAGAAGCAGCTGCACAGCAGGAAGCTATGGCAGCGGCTGCAACGAAGGTTCGTTGTACCGATGATAATGTTAATATTCGATCCAGCGCAAGTACGGATGCCGAGATTCTCGGAAAGACGACAAAGGGTGCCATCTATACCAGATACGAGAAGATGGAGAACGGCTGGAGTAAAGTTGAGTATGATGGCGGAGAAGCTTACATCAAGTCAGACTATCTGGAAGATGTTCCCGAGGAGTCCGGTGATAATGTTGCCGATGCAGGTACTGCAGCACCTGCCGAGGCCGGCGGTACAATTACCATCAAAGAGAATGTTAATGTTCGTAAGGGCCCGAATCAGGAGTCGGATATTATTAATACCGCTACCCGTGGAGAGACTTATGATTTGATCAGTAGAGAAGACGGATGGTGTAAGATTAATTACAAAGGTCAGGAAGCATACGTCAAAGCGGATTATGTTGAATAGTGACACATATTTGGTGTGTTTCTATATATAAACAGTGGGCTGTTTAATTAAGGAGGAGAAAGACATGTCTTACGTTGATGAGGTTTATCAGAGAGTAGTGGATCAGAATCCCGCTCAGCCTGAGTTTCATCAGGCAGTAAAAGAAGTACTGGAGTCACTTCGTGTAGTGATTGAGGCAAATGAAGAAGAGTATCGCAGAGATGCACTTCTTGAGAGAATCACAACACCTGAGAGACAATTGTTGTTCCGTGTTCCCTGGGTAGATGACAAGGGACAGGTTCAGGTGAATAATGCGTATCGTATTCAGTTTAATTCCGCTATCGGACCTTACAAGGGAGGCCTTCGTCTTCATCCTTCGGTTAACCTTGGTATTATTAAGTTCCTTGGTTTTGAACAGATTTTCAAGAATTCTCTTACGGGTCTTCCGATTGGCGGCGGTAAGGGTGGTTCCGATTTTGATCCCAAGGGCAAATCCGATCGTGAAGTTATGGCATTCTGCCAGAGCTTTATGACAGAACTTTTCAAGTATATCGGCGCAGATACCGATGTTCCTGCAGGTGATATCGGAACAGGTGCAAGAGAAATCGGATTTATGTACGGACAGTATAAGAGACTTACAGGACTGTACGAAGGTGTTTTGACAGGCAAGGGCCTTTCCTATGGTGGCTCTCTTGCAAGAACACAGGCAACGGGATATGGTCTGTTATATATGACAGCCGAAATGCTGAAATGTAACGGTATTGATATTAAGGGCAAGACATGTGCAGTTTCCGGTTCCGGTAATGTTGCTATATATGCAATTGAAAAGGCACAGCAGCTTGGTGCAAAGCCTGTTACATGTTCTGATTCCACAGGTTGGATTTATGATCCCGAGGGAATTGATGTAGCTCTCTTGAAAGAAGTAAAAGAAGGAAAGCGTGCAAGACTTACAGAGTATGCTGCAAAGCGTCCTTCGGCACAGTATCATGATAAGGCTACAGAGAAGAATAATCAGTGGATTATTAAAGTAGATATTGCTCTTCCTTGTGCAACACAGAACGAATTGAATCTTGAAGATGCCAAGAATCTTGTTGCAAACGGTGTTACAGCTGTATGTGAAGGTGCGAATATGCCGACTACTTTGGAAGCTACACAGTACTTCCAGGAGAATAAGGTATTGTTTGTTCCCGGTAAGGCAGCTAATGCAGGCGGCGTTGCTACATCCGCATTGGAAATGAGCCAGAACTCTGAGCGTCTTTCATGGACATTTGAAGAGGTTGATTCCAAACTTCATGATATCATGGTTAATATCTTCCATAATTTGGATGATGCTTCCAAGAAGTATGGTATGGAAGGCAATTATGTTGCAGGTGCGAACATTGCCGGATTCCTGAAAGTTGCTGATGCTATGAAGGCTCAGGGTATTGTATAATATTATTATGTAGGTTGCTCAAACAGTTTACATAAAACAAGATATAGTTATTTCTCATCAATACACCACAAAATTTTGTGGTGTATTGTTTTTTTGTGTGTTACAATTCATATATTGTGGGAAAGGTGTGTACTGTGATGAGAATACCATCATTTATTAACCGAATAATGGTTTTGACGGTCATTGTTTGCTGTCTCGGTATGTTTACCGGATGCGGCAAGAAAGAAAAAGTGAATCCGTACGTTTACATTCCGGAATATCAATATGTTGATGGTGGATGCAGTTCTGTATTTTGCGGTTTTGTCACAGGAAATGATGTTTACTATTTCGGTGTTACTTACGACGAACAGGGAATGACGTCAAAGCGGATGATTCGTTGTATTGATTTGGAAGATTTGTCTTACAGAGATTTGCATCCGAATCTTGATGATGGATGCGATATTTATAAGATTTGTCAAGCACCGGGAGATCGCCTATTCCTTTATTATTCTAAACCGGAAGGTACACCCGGATTATGTATGATTGATTCATCGGACGGACATGTTCTTGTCGATTATGATATCAACGGGTTGTTTCCGAATTTGATGGGAATTGAAAGCGTTTCCTATGACAAGGATAATAATGTTTATATATACGGGGAAAATATCATCGGTGTTATTTCCCCGAATAATGAGAAATTGTGCATGATTCCGATTGAGGAGTGGCTGGGTGGCATGTTCCATGCACCGGATGGCAATGTATATATTTATTATACGAACGGTGCCGGAACACCGTTAAAGCTTGTGAATCCCCGTACACGTACTCTCGATACTACAGGAATTGACTTTCAGACCGTCCGTTACATGAATGTCTCTATGGGTTATACGGATGATTTATTTGCATACAATGATTCCGGATTCTGGGGAGGAACATTGGCTGACGGTCATTTTGAAAATTACTTTGATTGGATTGGTCTGAACGTTAACAGCAGTGATTTGGTATTGGCCGGAGAATTACCTGACGGTCGTTACTTTGCCTTGGCCAATGCGGACGAAGAAGAGCGTGTTCAGGGCGAGGACGAGCAGTTGCAGCTTGTGTTTATTAAGCGTATTCCGGCAGAAGAGGCAGAACCGGTAAAAGAGCTTACATACGGCTGTTTGTGGCTTGATTATGAATATAAACGTCAGATATTGGCATTTAACAAGTCTCATAGTGATGTGCATATTTCCGTTAAGGAATATTGTTCGGATGATATTTCCTATGATGATGCAATTAATGCGCTGAATTCGGATATTATCAGTGGCAAGTCTCCCGACATTATTAATCTGTTGAATATAGCTTTTGACAAATATGCAGAGAAAGGTCTGTTTGAGGATCTGACCCCTTATATGGAGGATGACGGTATTCCCAAGGAAGATTATCTTCCGAATTTGATAAATGAATTTTCGATTGATGATAAAATGTTTGCATTTTATCCGTGTTTCAGAATTAATGCGGTATGCATGCGCGGAGCAAATGCGGAAGGCAGAGAGGGCTGGACGCTTGCGGATTTTGTGAAATATTTTGAAGATGTGCCTGTACAGAATATTTTCGAATACGGTAACAGATCCATGATGTTTGAGAACTGTCTCTATAAGAATTTGGATGAATTCGTTAATTGGGAGACAGGTGAATGTCATTTTGACAGCGAAGCATTTATTCAGTTTTTGCACTTCGCAAATCAATATGACGAAGCATTCTATTTCTCGGATGACTTTGGCAGTCAGGACAAGATTATGAATAATAAGTTGTATCTTGTTCAAACCACAATTTCTACAGTAACCGCTTATCGTGGACTTAATGCATTCTTTAACGGTGATGTCGTCTTTATCGGATATCCCGATGCGAATTGTCATGGAAATTATGATGTGAATTATCAGGGGGCCCTTGCGATGTCTTCTCAAACGAAGAATAAGGATGCTGCCTGGGAGTTTTTGCGTATGTTTTTGGAAGACGATTTTCAGAATCATATTGCAGATGGTGAATATTCCGGTTTCCCGATTAAGGAATCCGCATTGCAGAGAATGTACGATTCGGCAATGAAGGAGGAAACCGTTATTAATCCGGATACGGGAGAAGAAGAGAAGGTTGTTAAGGAATACTTTGGAATCAGTGATTATTCCAGAGAAATATATTCCGTATCGGAAGAGGATGTTGCCAATTTGGATGCATTGATTCGCAACCTGCGTCCGAATAATACGTATCCTCAGAAGATTTTCGATATTATTACCGAAGAAACGGCACCGTTCTTCAATGGCAACAAGTCGGCAGAAGAATGTGCCCGAATCATTGAGAATCGATTAAGTATTTATGTATCGGAGAATATGTAATGAAAGAAACTAAAGGAAAATGGCAATCAACATTGTTCTTGCTGCCAAGCCTCATCGGCGTCTTGGTGTTTTTTGTCATTCCGTTCTTTATTGTTATTCATTATTCGTTTATCAATAATCCTATCAGCGCACAGTTTGTCGGCCTGAAGAATTACATTAATGTTATCCGTAATATGGCTTTTCGAAAGGCATCGCATAATACGATTGTATTCTCGGCAACGGCGGTACCGCTTGCGGTCGTATTATCACTGTGGCTGGCACTCGTGTTGGATAAGAAGATTCCGTGGAAAAGTCAATTCCGTACATTTTTCTTATCCCCTATGATGGTACCGATTGCCTCGGTTGTATTGATTTGGCAGGTGCTCTTTCATTATGACGGAACGGCCAGTGAGATATTGACTTTCTTCGGAAAGGATCATGTGGATTGGCTGAATTCACCGTACGCTCTTGTTGTTATTGTTGTTCTCTTTTTATGGAAGAATCTTGGATATAACATGATTTTGTTTATGTCGGCGTTAGGCAGTATTCCAAAGGAACTTTTGGAAGTTGCATCTTTGGAGAATGCTTCACCTTTACAAGTGTTTTGGCATATCAAGATACGTTATATTTCCTCAACGGTATTGTTTGTTACGATTATGTCGTTAATTAATTCGTTCAAGATCTTCCGTGAGGTATATTTGCTGAAAGGTGATTATCCTTACGATACGATGTATATGCTGCAGCATTTTATGAACAATACATTCCGCTCTCTGGATTATCAGAAAATGTCGGCAGCGGCTATTGTTATGGCTGTGATAATGATTGTTATCATCGCAATTTTGTTTACAATAGAAAGTCACTTGGGAAAGGATGTTGAAGGAGAATGAATCAACTTCTGGCAGGCGCCGATGAGGCAAATGCAGCCAAGAAAAATAAAATACGAAAGAAACGAGTGGAGTCGCTTTCCGTTGTTTTACGGACAACGCTGGTTGCCTTTTTTGCGGTGTTGTTTTTGATGCCCATTATTCTGACTATTACCAATTCGTTTATGTCTGCGTCGGAAATATCTTCGAATTACGGACAGGTGTTTTCGAACAGGAATGAATCGGAGCAGAAAGGCAAGACATATATCGGTGAGAAGATTAATTTGAAACTGATTCCCGATATTGTAACGTTTTCCCAATATAATACGGTGCTTTTTAAGAGCCCCGATTATCTGCTGAAATTCTGGAATTCCGTTATTTTGGTATTACCGATTGTTTTGTTTCAGATTCTTGTCGCCATGGGGGCAGCGTACGGCTTATCGCGATACCGAAGTCGATTAAAAGAGATGATATTCTTTATGTATATTATCCTTATGTTGATTCCGTATCAGGTTACGCTTGTTCCGAACTACCTTGTATCGGAGAAACTCCATTTGCTTGATACATATTGGGCTATCTGGTTGCCGGGTATTTTTTCACCTTTCGCCGTGTTCATGCTGACCAAATATATGCGTCGTATTCCGAACAGTATTATGGAAGCGGCCAGCATGGATGGTTGCGGTGAGTGGCAGATATTTTGGCAGATTGCGATACCTCTTTGTAAGGGCGGTATGTTTTCGGTCGGAATATTGCTGTTTATCGACTATTGGAATATGGTTGAACAGCCAATCATTCTGTTACAGAATCAGGACAAACATCCGCTGTCGGTATTTTTATCAAAGATTAATCAGGGCGAGATGGGCCTGGCTTTTGCCGTGGCAACGATTTATATGGTTATTCCGTTACTGATTTTCTTATACGGGGAGGATTATCTCGTGGACGGAATATCATATCAGGGCGGTGTCAAAGGTTAGTTTTATCGCATAGGATTGTGTACATTAATTTACATACAGAGATTAGAACGGAGATGTGCTATGAGCGAGAAAGATATTAATAAAAAGCGGGATTGGATTAAGAATGCGATTATCGTTTTTCTGGTAATCATGTTGATATTGACTTTCTTTTCCAATACGATTATGACTTTTTCTCTGCCGGAGGTTGCAACGCAATATACGCAGAACGGTACAATTACGGAAAAAGTCAGGGGAACCGGAACGGTTGTCGCTGCGGATCCATATGATATGAAAGCGGATGAGAGTCGTGTCATAGCATCTGTAGCCGTTAAAGTCGGAGATCACGTTGAACGCGGTGATGTTATTTACAAATTGGAAGATAAGGAATCGGCCGAGCTTTTGAAAGCACGCGAAGATCTGGAGGTTCTGAACGTTAATTATATGAAAGGTTTGTTCGGAAGTAATGTCAGTGCGGAAGCTGTTGAGAAAATTAATAACGGTGTTCCCGATGATTATGAGGCTATGTTGGCGCAGATTGAGGATCTTCAGAAGAAAATCGATTCTGCGGAGGCTGTTGTAAAACAGTGTGATGCCAATCTGGCAGAGGCTACGAAGAATCAGTCTATTGCAACCAATAATTTATCAAACGGAATTGGCCTTACGGATACATATGAGTATGAATTGCAGAAGACTTATGCGGATTATGCTGTTACGGATTCCAAGGAAGGATTTGAAAACTGGAAAACGAATATTCTTTTAGAAAAGAAGGAAGAATTGGCAAGAGAGAAGGCTGCGGGTCATGATACTTTTGAATTACAGCTTGTTATCGATCGTATTACCGCATATACATACAACAATAATGAAGGTCAGTATACGGCTGAATCCAATGCGACATGTTGTTTGCGTAATGCTGTACAGGCTCTTTCTGATGTCCAGCATGCCAATAAGCAGCAGACGAACTTCTATACGGCATTGTTTGGTAATTATGTTGCAATGGCAACCGCAGACCAAACGGCAGCTAAGCAACGTTTAACTGATTTGCAGAATGAGCAGAAGACATTGCAGGCCGATTTGACGGCAATGATTGAGATTCCGAAGATATCGTTGGATATTGAGCAGAAAAAGGAAGAGATTGAGAAACTGGAAGCTAAGTCCATGGGTGCGGCTATTGTGGCACCTGTAACCGGTACGGTGACAACTTTGTCATATGTTTCGGGTGAGACAACCAAACCGGATGCGTCCATGGCTGTTGTTCAGCCTGACGGAAAAGGATTCAATCTTTCGTTTTCCGTTACAAATGAGCAGGCAAAACGTGTTCGTGTAGGCGATGCGGGTGAATTCCAGAACGCTTGGTATTATGAAGATGCAACTGCTGTTCTGGACAGCATTATGCCGGACTCCGAGAATCTTGGAAAGAAGCAGATATTAACATTTACATTAAACGGCAGCAATATACATGCCGGTGAGACAATCACTCTGTCTGTAGGCAGTAAGAGTGCCGATTACGATGTTGTTGTACCGAATGCAAGTATTAAACAGGATAGTAACGGTAAGTTCATTCTGAAGGTTGAGTCCAAGTCCAGTCCTTTGGGTAATCGTTATTATGCGAGACGTGTTGATATTACTCCGCTTGCATCTGATGATAATAATACGGCGATATCCGGTGATATCGGAGCATGGGAATATGTTGTTACCACTTCGAGTAAGCCGGTAGAGGCAGGAAAGCAGGTTCGATTAAGTGAGTAAAGAAAGTCTCTTTGAACAAAAGAAGAGCCTTCGAAAAACGGATATTGTTTTACTGATAAGTGCAGTCCTATCGTTGATTGTGTGCGCAATTATTGGCATAGTTATGCATGTTAAAACCGGTACGTTGCTTGATCAGAATGCATATAAGCATTGGAGTACTGAAGGCAAGACCGCGCAGGTGACATGCTTCTTTTCCAGAGGGGCCGATATTAATGATTTTACAATCGGTTCCATGGAGAGTGTATTGACGAAAGAATTGTCGGCTTATATTGATCCGGATGAAGACGATGATGGGAAGAATGATCGTCCGCTGTTCGTGGATTCGTACAGTGCAGACGGTCTTGTTTCCATTACTTCGGAATTGGGCAAAGTCACGGACATTCCGGCTGTCGGAATAGGGAATGACTTTTTTACATTTCATCCGGTTAAGCTTGTAAGCGGACAATACTTTTCAGGTGCGGATTTGATGCAAGACTCGGTTATTCTGGATGATTTGACTGCATGGTTATTGTTTGGCTCCTGTGACATAGCTGGAATGACGGTCACTATCGGTGATGTTCCGCATTATGTAAAAGGAGTGTATGAACGAGATACGGATTCCATATCCGAGGCGGCCGGATTAACCGGAAGTATGGTCTTTATATCGTATGATTCACTCAAAACATACGGTAAAACAAACGGAATAAATTGCTATGAGGTTATCGCACTTAACCCTGTTAAGAACTATTTGTATTCCACAATTCATGACAAGATCAATATGAAAAAGGAAGATTTGGTCATGGTGGATAATTCCGAAAGATTTTCCCTTGCGGCTACATTTGGAATTATTGGTGATCTGTTCGTTCGTTCCATGCAGAATACGGCTGTAGCATATCCGTACTGGGAGAATATCGCAAGAACATATGAAACGATGCGGGGATTTTTCCTTTTGATACAGATTGTGCTTATTTTATATCCGCTTACGTTATTGGTTATTTATGTGATTGTATTGATACGTCGTCATAAAGCGAGCGGAAAGTCATTCCGTAAAGATTTCGTTGCAGCTGTTCGAGGCATTCCTTTGTACTTTAAGGAACATAAGAAACGTGGAAAAGCGGATCCGGAGAAACTGCTAAAGATTCGACATCAGAAAACAGCAGAAGAATCGAAGAATATAGAAGTGCACGAAACATCGGAAGAATCCAAGACTACAGAAGTGCATGAAACATCGGAAGAATCAAAAGATTCGAAAGAGGCAAAGGATTCAGAAGAACAGGATGTGGCGGAAACTCCGGAGAAGTCGGATGTATCGGAAGAGAAAATTTCGGAGAAGTCGGAAGTTTTAGAAGAGAAAACTGAGGAAAAAGAAGATGAGTGAGGGTGTTCGAATAAATAAATTTCTTGCATCGGCAGGCGTCTGCTCCCGAAGAGAAGCAGATCGCCTCGTCGAGCAGGGAAAGGTGTTGTTGAACGGGAGAGTTGCTCAGAACGGTGACAAAGTCGAAGAAGGCGATGAAGTCGTTTGCAACGGTAAAAAGCTGAGTGGTGCGCAACAGAAGGTATATCTTGCATTTTATAAGCCGGCAGGTATTGTTTGTACTGCTGAAAAGCAGGAAGAAAATAATCTGATGGATTATATTGATTATCCGGTTCGTGTAACATATTGCGGACGATTGGATAAAGATTCCGAGGGTCTTCTTTTGTTATCTAATGACGGTGACTTTATGCAGAAACTGATGAAGGGAAGTAATGGACACGAACGTGAATATCTGGTTCGCGTTGATAAACCCCTTACGCAGGAATTCATAGATAATATGCAAAAGGGTGTATTCCTGGAGGATTTGCATGTAACCACCAGAAAATGTACGATTCGACAGCTTTCGGATGTGACTTTTACAATTGTATTGACGCAGGGATTGAATCGACAGATTCGAAGGATGTGCAGAGCGTTTGATTATCATGTTCGATTTTTGAAGAGAGTTCGAATAGAGAATATTCAGTTGGGTGATATGGATCCGGGTTCCTATCGTGAACTTACGGAACAGGAACTGTTTGAATTGAAAAAAAGGGTGAACGGCTGATGAATATATAGCAGCTGTGCAATTGTCGGAAGGGACCATTATGGATCAGAGAGAGCGATTGGAATATCTATGCAAAGTGCTTAATGAAGCATCGAAGGCATATTATCAGAATGACGAAGAAATCATGAGCAATTACGAATATGACCGTTTGTATGATGAACTTGTCGCGTTGGAGAAAGAGACGGGGATTTTGCTCTCGAATTCACCGACTGTAAATGTCGGATATGAATCCGTGGATTCGTTGCCGAAGGAAGCGCATGAATCACCGATGCTTTCTTTGGACAAAACCAAGGATCGTTTGGCGCTTCGTGATTGGGTAGGAGACCACGAAGCAATTTTGTCATGGAAGCTCGACGGCTTAACGATTGTACTGACTTATGAAGGCGGGATACTTACCAAAGCAGTAACACGTGGTAATGGTGAAATCGGTGAAGTTATTACTCAAAATGCCAGAACATTTGAGAATATACCTTTGACAATTCCATTTAAGGGTTCACTTGTACTTCGTGGAGAAGCGGTGATCGGTTATTCCGATTTTGAGAAAATAAATGCCGGAATAGAAGACCCCGATGCGAAATATAAGAATCCGAGAAATCTTTGCTCCGGCAGTGTCCGTCAGCTGAACAGTAAAATTACTGCTGAAAGGCATGTTAAGTTTTTTGCGTTCTCTCTTGTATCGGCCGACGATGTTGACTTTGGAGACAGTCGCTTGAATCAGTTTGACTTTCTTGCGAAGCAGGGTTTTGCAGTTGTGGAACATTATGTAGTTACGGCGGATACGATACTTGATCGCATCGAGTTCTTTGCCAAATCTATAGAGACGAATGATATTCCGTCCGATGGGCTGGTATTGACATATACAGATCTTGCTTATAGCAGGAGTCTTGGAAGGACTGCCAAATTCCCGCGTGATGCGATTGCGTTTAAGTGGGCGGATGAAATACGCGAAACTGTTTTGCGCTCGATTGAGTGGAGCCCATCTCGTACCGGCCTGATCAATCCGGTTGCGATTTTTGACAGTGTTGAACTGGAAGGGACAACGGTATCGCGTGCCAGTGTTCATAACATCAGTGTATTACAGCAAATGCATTTGGGAATCGGCGACAGAATTACCGTTTATAAGGCTAATATGATTATTCCGCAGATTGCCGAAAATCTGACCAATAGTGATAATCTACTTATTCCGGATATATGTCCATGCTGTGGGGGCAAAACGGAGATTAAGGTTGTGAAGGAAGCAAAAAGCTTGTATTGTCCGAATCCTGCTTGCCCGGCAAAACAGATTAAAAGTTTCGACCATTTTGTCGGTCGTGACGCATTAAATGTTGACGGTTTGTCGGAAGCAACACTTGAGAAGTTTGTCGATTGCGGATTTATTAAGAGTTTTGAAGACATATTTATGCTTGAACGGTTTCGGGACCAAATTGTTACGTTGGATGGCTTTGGCGTAAAGTCTTATGATAATTTGATTGCCGGTGTAGAAAAGGCCAAAGATGTGGCTCTTCCGAATTTGTTGTATGCATTGGGAATTGCAAATGTCGGATTGGCAAATGCGAAGCTGTTGTGTCGTGCATATCATAATGATGTAGATGCAATAATTGCCGCTTCATCGGATGAATTGGCCGCTATTGATAATATTGGTGATGTTATCGCGCAATCGGTTACGGATTATTTTGCGAATCCCGAAAAGCTGATGACTTTCCGTAGGGTGCTTTCACACGTAAGAATAAAGGAAGAAGCGGCAATTGATACGAATAGTGAATTGGCCGGTAAAACGGTTGTTGTTACCGGAAGCTTGATGATGTACGCTTCGCGAAAGGATTTGCAGGCTGAGATAGAGAAGAAAGGTGCCAAGATGGCAGGAAGTGTTTCAGCCAAAACATTTGTGCTTGTAAATAATGATATTAAGTCCAATTCTTCCAAGAATAAAGCGGCGAAAGAATTGGGGATTCCTATTATGACGGAAGAAGAATTTGTAAATACCTATTTGAAATAATAACATACTGTGATAAGGTGTTATCATATGTGGAGACAGGATATCGTGGGGGCGATACTTTACAGTAGAAGGAGTAGAGAATTATGCCTATAAAGATTCAGGATTCGTTGCCGGCACAGGCAGTATTGGAAAATGAGAATATATTTGTAATGACGGAGTTCCGTGCAATGCACCAGGATATTCGTCCTTTGAATGTGCTGATTTTGAATCTGATGCCGACGAAGGAAGTAACCGAGACTCAGCTCCTTCGTAAACTGTCCAATTCTCCGTTGCAGGTAAATGTGGAACTTTTGCAGACGGCCAGTTATGTTCCGACGCATGTCGATGCCAATCATTTGGAATCATTTTATACAACATTTGATCGGGTGAAGAACCGCAAATTTGACGGAATGATTATTACAGGGGCACCGCTTGAGCATGTTCGTTATGAGGATGTAGCGTATTGGGATGAGTTGTGCACGATTATGAAATGGTCGGAAAGTCATGTGCATTGCACATATTATTTGTGCTGGGGTGCGTTTGCTGCGTTCTATTATTTTTACGGAATAGAGCACAAGTTTTATGACGAGAAGTTATCAGGTGTGTTCCCTCACAGTGTTTTGAAGCCGACATCACCGTTATTCCGCGGATTTGATGATGTTTTCTATGCGCCGCAGTCACGTGAGATATATGTAACAAAGGAGCAGATTGAGCAAATTCCCGAATTGGAATTGATGGCATATTCCGAGGAGGCGGGTGTTACGATTGTAAAGACAGAAGATTCTCGTAAGTTCTTTGTAACCTGTCACACAGAATATGATCCGGATACTTTGGCAAACGAATATTATCGTGATTTGAATAAGGGATTGAATCCAAACATTCCGAAGCACTATTTCCCGGATGACGATCCGCAAAAGAAACCGGTTGTCAATTGGAGATCCGCAGGACAGTTGCTATATACCAATTGGCTAAATTATTACGTTTATCAGGCCACGCCGTATGATGTCGAAGCCATTGGTAATAAAAACTAGAGAAAAGTCAGTAAATATGCGGCCTGCAGGGTTTTATCCTGCGGGCCTTTTTAAATCCCCAGGGTATCAGATTTTGGGGTTGGATATTGCTGTTTATCAGATTTTTAGGCGTCGGTTTGGGCGTTTTTGGGCGTTGATTTGGGTGTTAATTATGGTCGTTTACAAACTTGATTTTTGAGTTTTGAAGGAATTTTTTGAATAGATTTGGACTGGTTTGGGGTTCATTTTACATAGCGGATATTTGGCAGTCGTTTTCTCATTTGTGAGATTCGGCTGCTTTTTGTTTGCTAAAAAACACTAAAGGAGGACGAAGAATATGAACTTCGAAGAATTCAAACAGCAGGTTATGGAAGACCTGCCCGGGGCACTTCCCGAAAGACTCTC
>JAZLJS010000015.1:0-1003 GCA_045617945.1 Lachnospiraceae bacterium | reverse complement strand
TACACAATTAACTGCGTAAGGGCGGATATATACATTATGGAGGTGTAATGATTGTAAAACCACAACATATTGTATTGTGCAAGGTGACGAAGATATTTTTGCACCTTAAAACTATATCTTGAATTCTGTTAATCCTCTGTATATCATTAACGCAAGTAAATATTTCTTAGGACAATCTGTAGTTCCCACATTCTATTAGTTCTGTGTTTTCTACTTATTCATGTCTGAGATATTTCTAAAAATTCTATTTTGTAAGGAGGAACTAGATGGAGATTAACACAACATTATCAAACAGTATTGAGGCGGCTGATAAGAAGGCTTCATACGATGCGGTATGTAAGCAGATTCTTGCGGAGAAGATAATTCTTGCATGGATAATGAAGCATACGATGAAGGAATTCAAGGATGTACCTGTGCAGGTTATTGCAGACAAGTACATTATTGATACACCAGAGGTTGGGAAGATTCCGGTGCTGCCGGATACGTACGTGGCAAGCAAGCTTTCGCAGCTGTCGGATGTTGATGCGGCAAGTAGAGTTCAGATGCCGCAGGATACCGGCGCAGCAAGTAAGGTAGTCGGGACAGGGGTAGAGGATACGACGATATCAGAGGGAACGGTTACCTTTGACATTCGATTTCGAGCTTTAATTCCGAATACTGAAGAAATAGTCGGACTGATTATAAACATAGAAGCTCAAAATGATTTTTATCCGGGGTATCCGCTTATCAAGCGTTCGATATACTATTGTAGTCGGATGATATCGTCGCAGTACGGGACGGTATTTACGAAGTCACATTATGAGAAGATAAGTAAAGTTTATTCGGTATGGATATGCTTAAACCCACCGGAGAACAGAAAGAATACGATTACTTCCTATGACTTGACAGAAAAGAATATCGTAGGGTCAGTTAAGGAAAATGTTGTGAATTATGATTTGATGTCGGCGATAATGATATGTTTGGGGAGTTCGGAAGATTCACAAACTGAGGATAGGGATTCCGG
>JAZLJS010000014.1:0-1812 GCA_045617945.1 Lachnospiraceae bacterium | reverse complement strand
ATGAATTCAACAGCAATAGGACTGATTGTAGACGGAATAGACGGTGATGCGGACATACTTAAATGGGGATTTCATTATCAGATTGCAGATTTCGATGTATGGATGGGAGAGGTTATTCTTGCGATGACTATTCTCATTCTGTTCGGTGTACTGAATATTCTTGGCGTTAAGAAGGCCGGAGCCGTTCAGACCATCTTGGCTACGCTTTTGGCAGTCTGCGCATTTATTCTGTGCATATCGGCTGTTGTATCTGCCAAAGCTAAGGGAGTAAATATGACTCCTATATGGGGATTTGATAAGAGCGCTGCCATAGCGGCGAAAGCTTCGGGAGAAGCTGTTTCCGATTATGCACATGTCGGAACATCAGGAGTATTGTCGGCTATATTGGCAACGTTTGCCATAGCTCCCTGGGCTTATGTTGGATTCGATACAATTCCGCAGGCTGCGGAAGAGTTCAAGTTCTCTTACAAAAAGGTAATGTTGATAATGGTTGTTGCGATTGCCTTCGGATGCTTTGTATATACATCAAACAATACTGTAGCCGCTGCTGCACTTGAAAACTGGCCTGACAGAGTCATGGCCGGAGAGTGGGTACTTTTGGTTGCGGCAGAGGAACTTCTTGGCACGTTTGGTAAGGTATTGATCGGTGTAGGTGTATCTTGCGCGGTATTATCCGGAATTATGGGTTTTTATCTTGCTTCATCGAGACTTATGTTCTCTATGAGCCGTGACGGTTATCTGCCGGAAGTGTTCGGTCGTATTGATGCCAAGCACGGAACTCCGAAGAATGCTATGATATTCTGCATTATTGTATCACTTTCAGGCCCTGTACTTGGACGAGAAGCACTCGGATGGTTTGTGGATATGTCTGCTATTGGTGCATCTATCGGATATTTCTTCACTTCGGCATCAACGCTTGTTACCATGAAAAATGATAAAGACGGAACGGCCTTACTTAAGTTTATGGCAGTACTTGGCACCGCGTTTTCAGTAATATTTGTGATATTGCAGCTTATTCCCATTCCGGGGTTGTCGGGAGTCCACTTTGGCAAGGAATCATACATCATGCTGATCATATGGTCGCTTATCGGAGCGGGCTTCTATTATTGGAAAGTGCGTAAATGATTTATGATGTAAGTTGTTATTTGTAATACATATAGATGAAGATGATGAAAAAGGGACTCAAATTATTTGAGTTCCTTTTTAAGATTTCTGGTAACTATTCAGAACCCTCTATAATGGAATAGTTTTACAACGACTTGGTGTAAAACTATTGAACAATCTCCTTAATAGTGATACAATATAGTAAATGGTAACACTATTGGAAGGAGATGCGGTCATGGCTATCGTGAGAGTTCATAATAAAGCTCGAAATATTACATATGTCTATGAGTCCATCTCCTATTGGGATAAGGAACTTAAACAGCCTCGTTCGCATCGTAAGCTGATTGGACGTATTGATCCGGAAACAGGAGAAATTGTACCTACCGGAAGAAAAACTACTAAAACATCTCCGAATCATAGTGATACGGATTATAAGACGTTGTACGAAGGTGCCCTTGCAACAATAAAGCAAAAGGATGCCCTCATAGCCGACTTACGAAACCGGCTTGCTGCTGCAGAGAGTAATTACAAATCCTGCACGCAATCCATGAAAAAGGCTTGCGATATCCTTATGGATACTGCCTCCGGAAAGGAGCGATTCCATGGATAGTAAGGATATCATTATAGAAAACATCACAAAACAGAATAAGAACCTCACCAAGCTCGTACAGTCGTTGAGCGAAACCAATGTAGCTTTGACGGAATCCA
>JAZLJS010000013.1:0-194679 GCA_045617945.1 Lachnospiraceae bacterium | reverse complement strand
GGATGATACAGACCGAAGCTTCTTGAAAGATCTGTTACCGTGGTCGGAAAATCTTCCGAAAGAATGCTACAAATAAAACATACCGGCTGCTCTCCGGAGCAGCTTTTATTTTGTCGGAGTACCGACTATGGAGCGCTTACGACAAGACCGGAGAATATCTCAGCAAAAAGCAGGAGAAGAAAATTAATAGTTTATGTCAGAAGAAATATTATGAGGACCTTTTGAGAAGAAGTTCACTTGAATTGAAACAACTTGAGAATTTGATGAGGAAGTATGTCGGCGACAGCCTGTTGTCTTCATATACTTCATTGAGTGAAGGAATTAAGTGTAAAGTAAATCCTGTTCTTATGGATGACGAAACATATACAAAGATATGGCTATCACAAACTTACAAAGGACTGGGGTTTGATGCCACAGACAAATCCGAACATTACACTGATAAGGGCGAAAGAGTACGATCCAAAAGTGAAATCATTATAGCAAATTGCTTAAATCATAATAAAATTCCATATTTATATGAAAAGCCGATTACTTTCAAAAGTGGGCGAATAGTATATCCTGATTTCACCATTCTTGATGTGTATAGAAGACGCGAACTGTATTTAGAACATTTGGGAAAACTCGGAGACATTGATTATGTGATGAGAAATATTCAAAAACTGAATGAGTATAAGGAAAACGGAATATATCTGGGAGTGAATTTATTTTTCACATATGAAAGTGCGTCGATTCCGGTTTCTGTTAAAGATATAGAAAATGTACTAAAGGGGATGGCTATTATGAAATGACCATCAACTATAGTGCATATCAGCGTGGAATATTATATAATATTTTAAATGAATAAACAGTCATTCCGGTAGCAAAAGAGGATATAGTATGATGACAAATATTGTTAAATGCAATAATGGTCGTTTCATAGGGAAGGAAGCGGGAGACTTGATTGTCTGGCGCGGCATTCCGTATGCGACGCAACCGGTCGGAAACCTCCGTTGGAAAAAGTCACTTCCCGCAGCAGATGACGATAGCATTTATGAAGCAATAAATCCGGGACATATTCCTTTAGGACCGGATAATGATTCGGAAGGAAAGGCTGAATTCGGCGAGGATTGTCTTGTTCTGAATATATATTGTAATAAGTCTTGTGAAAGTATGAAGAAGCCGGTCATGGTCTGGATCCATGGCGGCGGGTTTGTGACGGAATCTCAGGCACAGCCCCTTTATGATATGTCAAATCTTGCCGCCCTCTACCCTGATGTATTGTTTGTGAGTATTGATTATCGGCTCGGCTTTATGGGCTTTATGAACTTTGAAAAAGTACCCGGTGGCGAGAATTATAAGGAGGCCGGAAATCTGGGCCTGCTGGATCAGCTGGAGGCACTGCGGTGGATTCAAAAGAATATTGCAGGGTTTGGCGGTGCCCCCGATAACGTGACCATTTTTGGTGAGTCTGCGGGTTCGGCAAGTTGCACCTTCCTTCCGCTGATTGAGGGAAGCGCGGGACTTTTCAGGAGAATTATTGCTCAGAGTGCCAATGTTGCTTATTGCGACACCATGGAGCATGGCATGCACGTTACTGAGAACTTTCTCAATGCTACAGGCTGTGAAACAATGGACGACCTGCTTAAGTTGACGACAGAAGAACTTCTGGAAGCCACAATGAAGACAGTTGCCACGGATATGAAAAACATGCTGGGCTCTGCCAATTTCCCTCTTCTTGACGGCGTTACCCTTCCGGAGGATCGGGCTGTTATGTACGACATGTGGGGCGACAAAACACGTGCACAAATAGACATGCTGATTGGCTCCAATCGCGATGAGGTAAAGTATTTTATGGCTCTGGAAGGCGGACAGGGAACGTTTTTGGAAACGTTGCGCTGGATTGCTCGGAAAGACAGGACATACCTGAATGACGAGGAAAAACTCCGGTTTGATGCATTCATGAAAACGCTGGCTCACGAAGATGAGATGGAGAGACTGCAGCAATACTGCAACGACATGAACTTCCGGGCAGGGAATACGAATATGGCAATCCGGCATTCAGCAGCCGGCGGGAATACATATATGTATTATGTTGAGAAGCCGGGGCTGAACGAAATTGTTGGTGTACAACACGGAGCCGAGTTGCCCTATCTGTTTGATACTCCGCTTAATCACTGCGGTGAAATATTCATGCCTTCTGAATGTGAATTTCGGCACGAAATCAAGGAGATGTGGGTTAACTTTGCCAGAACCGGCAACCCGTCTTCAATGAAACATGAATGGACGAAGTTCTCCGGTGATGATCGCCGTACCATGGTGTTCTCCGATGAAATCGGTATGCAGAAAGATATTCTCGGCAGAAGAGAAGACCTTATGATGGCCTGGGCCCAGCGGCTCGGAAACGGTGCATCAAAGCGTGTCTGCTGACAGAAACAGTATAATTGAGGTGTATAATGTAAATGAACCATATTCTTTTAAGGAGGTAGATATAATGAAAACATCAGAAGAACGGAATGTCTTGAAAGAGCAGGCAGAAGCCGTCCTCGAACGGGGAGTGGAACTGACCGACGAAAAGCTACAGCAGGTCTTCGGCGGCGCTGCTGATTTGTTCACAAGTGCTTGCCCAAATTGCGGACAAGCTTGTAAATGGTTGGGAAAAGGTAATAATCGTGATTTCTGGAGTTGTAGCAATTGCGGCGATATGACATTTATCGGGGATGTCGCCCGCTGGCTTAAAGGTATTGTAAGATAACCTTAATTATGAAGTTGTAGCCTTGAACGGAAAGATATATACGAATACACGAATCTTTTGGGGTTCGTGTATTTTTGTAATAACGGAGCAAAGTCGTATCTTGGCGGAGCGGAGAATAATTAATCATGGGTTTGAATTAATCAAAAAACATATGTAACAAATGTGAGGCAGGAAAAGATATGCAGAATAGAATTCTTTTGGTTGAAGACGATACCATGATTGCATCGGGTATAGTATATGCTTTGTCAAACGAAGGATACAATGTGATTCATTCGAAAAATGTGGATGAGGCGCAAAATGAGATAAGTCGTAGTGATTTTGACCTAATTATTTTGGATATGCAGCTACCGGATGGAAGCGGTTTTGATATAAGTAAAAAAGTGGAAAACACAGATACGGCATTCATTTTTCTGACGGTGGTTGATGATGAGAACACTATAGTCAAAGCTTTTGATAACGGTGCAGCTGATTATATTGTCAAGCCGTTCAGAATCAGGGAATTGCTGGCAAGAGTAAAACGAATTGTATCCGACAGGGGTAATCGGACGGAGAAAAACAGTATAATCCGTATGGGACAAATCAGTATCAATACCGATGAGGCAAAGGTATATATTAACGATTCGTCAGTTACGCTTACGGCTTTGGAGTACAGACTGCTTCTGATTTTTGCCAATAATCGGGGAATGCTTTTATCAAGGCAGCAGATTTTGGATAATATCTGGGATATTGACGGAAACTTTGTTGAGGATAATACGCTTACGGTTTATATTAAGCGATTGCGCGAGAAATTAGGAGATGCCTTAAACATAGAGACTGTAAGGGGGATGGGATACCGTGTGGATCAGTAAAAAGGAAGTGGAAAGGTTATCCGAATATGTAAGGGGAATATCTTCCGATGCAGATATCAGGGATAATAAGGAAGGTGCTTTCAGCATTCTGAAAAATGATATTTATACTTTAGTTAATCAAAAGGACGGACAAATAGAAAACCTTGAAGAGCAAAGAGATGTGCTCGCCGAATATATGGCAGATATTTCGCATCAACTCAAAACACCCATAACATCAATGATGATTATGACAGATTTGATTGAAGGTGCAGAGCCTGAAAAAAGGTCGGAGTTTGTTCATAATATCAAGGTTTCGCTTAATAAGATGGAATGGCTTGTTGGATCGCTTTTGAAGATGGCCAAGCTTGATACCAAATCGGTGGAGTTTAATAAATCAACTGTAACGCTGAATGAATTGCTTGAAAAAATAAGGCCGTCGGTAGATATTCTTTTAGATATAAACAGTCAGTCGTTGGAACTTGTCAATGACTACTCTGTGGTATGTGACAAAAGATGGACGGCTGAGGCTTTGACAAATTTGATCAAAAACGGAATAGAGCATTCACCGGCCGGCGGAAAAATATGGATTGATGGAGGAGAGAATCCTCTTTACTGGTGGATTTCCGTTAAAGATTCGGGAGTCGGACTTAACAGAAGCAGCTATGCTTCAATGTTTAAAAGATTTGAACATTCAACAAAAGAAAACGGATACGGAATAGGGATGCCATTGGCACTTTCCATTGTAAAGGGACAGGGCGGAGATATTGACGTAGACTTCGGAGGAAACGGAACGGGAGCGACTTTTACGATGAAGTTTTTTAAGTGACGCCATCGTCATAAGCATATAAATGACAAAAAAGTCATAATAAATTATATTTTTGTCACCGAACAGTCATTTTGGATTGCTACTATGTGTATATTAAGGCACAAGGAGGAACAAAATGGCTGTTTTAGTTATATCGGATTTAACAAAAAAATATGGTCAAAATGAAACTGAGGTAGTGGCCCTCGATCATATTTCTTTCTCAGTTGAGAGGGGAGAGTTTGTAGCTATTATCGGAGCACCAGGGTCGGGCAAATCAACTCTTATGAATGTAATCGGCGGAATCGATCAACCTACAAGCGGCAGGGTGGTTATTGACGGAAAAGACATCTCGGACATGAGTGAAGACGAACTGGCCATTTTCAGAAGAAGAAATCTTGGTATCATATACCAGTTTTATAATTTGATTCCCACATTGACGGCGATGGAAAATATAGTACTTCCGTGGAAACTGGACGGCCGTAAGGAAGACAAAGACAGACTAAATGAGATACTTAAAGTTTTGGGCCTTGATGGTCGCGCGAATCATCTTCCGGGACAGTTGTCCGGAGGGCAACAGCAGAGGGTATCTATCGGAAGAGCGTTGATTAATGAGCCTGCGTTTATTTTGGCGGATGAACCGACAGGCAATCTGGACAGCAAAACAAGCGGCGAGATTATGGATGTTCTGAAGATGGCAAATCAAAAATACAATCAGACCATTCTTTTGGTTACACACGATGAAAAGGTTGCACTTATTGCGGACCGTATCATTACGATAGGCGATGGAAGAATAGTGAAGGATGAGGTGATTAAGAAATGAAAGCCACATCCGGAATAGCACTTCGACAAATAAAAATAAATAGGAAAAGATCAATAGGAACCGTCTTGGCCATAGCATTATCCACAACGATAGTGACAGCACTTATGTGTTTTGCAACAAGCGCCAATCATATGCTAACCGGATTCTTGGGGGATGATTACGGAGATTACAGTGCAGCATACACGCTTATGATAGTGGTTCCGGTCGGACTTCTGAGCCTTTTGATAGCATTTATGTCAGTAACCTGTATTTCGAATATTTTTGCCGCAAGTGCAAATAAGAGAATTCAGGAATTCGGAATTGTTAAGTGTGTAGGCGGAACTAAAAAGCAGATAAAAGAAATGGTTGTTTTCGAAGGCCTGTGGCTCAGTGCTTTGGGAATTCCGCTTGGTCTTTTGATGGGGACACTGGTGGGATTTATGGGTGTCGGCATTACTTCTCATTATGTGGATGTTTTTAACAATCTGTCCAGAAGCATTATTATGCGGCCCTTTGAAGCTTCATTGTCTTTTCATATTTCAGGTTGGACATATCTTTTTGCTTCTTTGGTTTCTATGGCAATTGTTATCGGTTCTGCGGGAAAACCAGCCAAGGCAGTGAGCAAATTGCCTGTCATTTCCTGCATTAAAGGGCTGGGAACCAATGAAAGAGCCAATGTTGGCAAAAACATCAGCAGCAGTGGCTTTGTGGAAAAGATATTCGGTTATGAAGGAACCATAGGGCTGATTAACTTAACGAGAAACAAGGCGGGATATAAAGCTTCCGTCAGAAGTCTGACTCTGGGCCTTGTTTTATTCATTATGCTCGGAGGGTTGACTTCTCAGGCCCAAAACTTTACCGAATGGATGACACCTTCATCAAAGGAGATGATGGTGGATTACAGTTCGGTAATAGATTATGAAATAATGCCTGACGGATCGGAAAAGGAAACATGTAGGGTTCCGATTTATTCCGATACATATAATGAAATCTGTGACAAGTTGAATGATTTTGACGATAATGAGGTGTACGGAATCGGAAATGACAGTGTTTCGTATCGCGGTTTCATAGACGAAGAATATATAAATGAAGAGCTTTATTCGGTTGACGGATTGGTTGATGCTGACGGATTTAGAAAGATATCTATTATTTCTGCGGATGATGCTTTTTATGAAAAATTATGTGACAGAGCTAATGCTCCGATAGGCAGTAATTTGCTTATCAATACTTTCGGATACAATGATCAAGGCGCTTGGAAAACTTTCGTACCTTATAAGAATAATACTGACAGGATTGTAATAATCGATGATGAAGGAAGCCGAACAGACCTTTATATCGGAGGAATTCTGACAAAGGAAAATATACCGGAAACAGGATTTGGCGAGGCGATGCCGGATTCATTACGTATTGTTGTTCCGAACGCAAAGGCCAGATATTTTGACTGGTATAGCGCAACACATGATGAGGAAGGCTTTAATAAGTATGCAAGAAGTATAATGGACGAATACTATCCGATTCTTACCGAAGATTCTTATGTTGAACAGGGCTATACCGTGCGAATCAGTCGAGTAGACAATATGGTGAAGGCACTTAACATGGCTTTCGTGCTGGCGGAGTTTGTGATGTACGGATTTGTCATATTACTTATGTTTATCGGATTTGCAAGTGTCATAAGTACGATGATAATAAATATCAGAATAAGAAGCAGGGAGTTTGACGTTTTAAGAAGTGTTGGGATGACCGGAAAATCGCTTCGGAAAATGGTATATTGCGAGAGTCTGTTTTGTCTTTTGAAAGCAATTCTGCCGGGATTGACTTTTGGCCTGCTGATTCCCTGGGGAGTGAATTTGGCTATTCGCCGGGCATTTCCCATTCTGTTCCATATTCCATGGAGAAATATTATCTTTGGAATCCTTCTTGTGACGGTTACGGTTATGTGTATTACATATGTTGAAATGGGAAGAGAACGGGACAGAAACATTATTGCCGAAATCAGAATGGATACGATGTGATGTGAGAAAATTCCATGAGTTCCTCTTATAAACGTGAAAATCGTCGAAGAAGGAAACGAGCAGTACAGATGTATACATATGGAAGACTACACCGAAGGGTAGTAGAAGTTGACCCTGAATTGAATTAGTATAATATGCGACTGATGTTGAATTCGGGGCTGCAGAAGAATCGACTGAATTGGAGACAATGCTATTATTGGGCGCGTCTCCTGTTAATGATGAGATAAATATTGGGGATTACTCCGATGGATTAGTGATTAATGGTGATAATTTATCGGATTATAATGGGAAAACAATAATCGGAAATGCAGGGCCACAGGCAAACTTGGTTATTGATGGTGTGGAAGTAGAACTTACAATTAAGGATCTTGTGATAGACAGGACGCAGGAAGGGAGTAGCAATTATTCTTGTGACGCCATCTGTTTAACAAATGGTTCAAAACTTAAATTAACATTAGAGGGCAGTAACAGATTAATTGGTAATAATTCATACGGCGGTGCAGGCATCTGTGTCGAGGATGATAATGTATTGATTATTACCGAGAATAGTAGAGGTACACTTGAAGCGGTAGGTGGTAACGGCCGAGGCGGTGCGGCAGGCATCGGCGCGGGCAACTGCGGATACAATGGTGACGGGAGTGCGCCTGCGAACCAACCCGCGTTGGGAACGATTGAGATTCGTGGAGGAGAAATAAGAACTACTGGAGGAGTGAGTTACGACAGGGGTGAGATTGTACTCGGATGCGCAGGAATCGGATGCTCAGGTATGGGCAAGAATGATGTGGGTAATATATAGGTATTCTCCATGAATTGTATCTCCGCCAAGAAAATAAAATAACTACACTTTAACCTGCTAATGTAATAAAAACAGCCTACCCCGCATATGATTATCTCATAAATCGATCACAAAGGGTAGGCTGTATTTTATTTGTGTTAACGACGTTACAAATCTGTAGTTTTTCGACGGCCTAAAAGTCAGAATACAATCGACCTTGTAATGATAATAGTAATCATAACCGATTGGTGATATTCAAAAACGGAATATTATAATAGAATAAAGTATATAAATGTGGCAGAGAGATGTTTTCATTTGTGAAACGGAGATTATTATGGAACGACTGACTTGGAAAGACGAATTTAATTTGAAAGTTGACTATATTGATAGTGCGCATCAAAAATTGGTTAGTGTCCTTAACAAAACGATATCTTTGATTGAAGAGCAGGATTATGCCAAAACCAAACATGCATGCATGGAATCTATTAAATTCTTAAAAACATATACGGTGCAACATTTTGCCCGTGAGGAAGAGTATCAGTTACAAATTGGATATGCCGGATATGCTACGCATAAGGCAATTCATGACAACCTGCGAGAAAATGTCCTTCCGGCGTTGGAAGAAGACCTTGAGAAGCAGGATTTTTCCAAAGATGCGGTGACATATTTCCTGTCGGTATTTACCGGATGGCTGTTTTCGCATATTTTGATTGAGGATAGAGCTATTGTCGGTACAGCCTTAAGCCGATATAATAAACCTGCGGACATGGCGGATGCCAAGCTTCTTGATCTGGAATTTACCGAATTAATGAGAAATCTGTTTGGAGTAAAGGCGACATTAGTTGACTCGCATTATCAGGGACAACTCCTTAATGATGCATTGTATTATGTTCTTGATTTTGACCGCAGGGATGTAGGAAGTATTACCCAAATAGTCATTATTGGTGAAAGAAAGCTGGTTGCATACATGATAAAAGTGTTGACCAATGGCGGATTTACGAAACTCGATAAGAATTCTCTCGGTGCGTATTTTCAATTAGCATATAATTGCGCTCTCGAAATAATGGACTTGCTGTATAAAGATGAACACTATGAGTTTATATCTCATAAGCTTGTTGATAATGATGAATTGAATCGTATATATGTACATCAGCTTCCGGAACACGGTATAATATGGAAGACAGACTATGGTCGTATTGGTTGTTGCGTGCTTAGTGAGGATAAGAATTAATGACGGAAATTGGACTCATAACAAGACAATCCAAAAGGCAATCGAAAGTTATCGGATTACGGATGAGCAGAAAGAATATCTTCGTTCGTTGAAGATAAAGAAGGAAAACCAAGGTGCTACGTGAACAGCGAAATTTTTATTCAGTTGGAAGGAGATTAATATGACAGATAATAAAGTTAAATTAACTGATACGGTATTAGAAGAAGTGATTGGCGGAAACGGAAGTTTGGGACCGTATTCGGACTGGTATGATATGATTACGCTAGAATTTTCTTCAACTATGCCGGTTGAACAAAAAGAAAAACGTTTATTTGAAATAATGAATGAAATCAGACAGGACAGTAGATTGGACAAAAGAGAAAAAGAAGAATTATGCCAATACATTAATGGTCTCCTTGGAAACGGCAGATAATTTATGAGTCAAATGTATTTACAAATGCAACTATTGTTGCATACATATGACGTAGAGGAGTGTGCATATGGAAGTTGATATTTCTTCTAACATAAACAATGAATTGATATTTAAAATATGCGGGCGGATTGATTCTGTGTCATGTTCGGAGCTTGAGAAATATATCCAAAATACGGATTTTATGGGACGAAGTATTGTTTTTGATTTTGAAGATGTTCTGTACATTTCTTCGGCCGGTTTGAGACAGTTGATGATTGCCAAAAAGAAGGCAGGGAATTCGCCTTTTAAAATAATTAATGCTAATGAAGTTGTCAGAGATATTCTGTTGATGACCGGCATGAATACAATTATTGATATTGAATCCATGGATAAGGAGAAAGTCACCTTCGATGATAAATCTATAAAGGATTTATTGGAGTTGAAGTTTAGAGAGAGTCCTGAAAAGGTGTTTCTATTTGATGAGAATGTTGAATATACATGGAAAGAAATTTATCATGCTGTTCAGATTATCGCATTTGATTTGTACAGAATGGGTGTGCGGAAGGGAACACATGTAGGTATTTGTTCAATCAATTCAATCAATTGGGTTCTGGCTTTTTTTGCAGTTCAGAAGCTTGGAGGCATTGCCTGCCTTCTCAATTTCGCGTATACAGCACCGGAATTTTACAGAGTACTCAACGGTGGCGACGTCACACATTTTGTATATGGTGATATCCCTTCCATTGCTGCAGATGAGGAAGATTTTCTGAAGAGTCTGTCGAATAACACACGGGTTAGGAATGTCTATTCTATCAAATCCGCTGTGAATTTTAAGAGCCGACTGGATGAGTACGCATTTATCGAAGGATTGTTTTCGGATAATATTGATCCTGATGATGCGTCCGTTATGATTTATACCTCAGGGTCCTCAGGTACTCCTAAGGGAGTCATTTTGTCAGCGTTCAACGTTATTAATAGTGCCGAAGGGATGAAACAGGTCGAAAAACTATCGGAAAATGATTGCCTTTGCTTTATTACACCGTTATTTCATATTTTGGGTCTCGGTCCGGGTTTGTGTGAGTGCGCAATCAGCGATTGTATGATTTTTTTTCCAAAGGATATTCGTACGAATACAATTTTGTCCGCTATTGAAAAATATAAGTGTACAACTCTCAGAAGTGTGCCAACAATGATGATGGCAATCATCAACAATCCTCAATTTGATTCGGACAAAGTAAATACAGTAAAGACCTGTGTGCTGGCAGGGGCTTCTGCTACGGAAACGCAGCTTATACAAATGCAAAAGGCATTTCCCAATACGAAATTTTTTAATGCATATGGTTTGAGTGAAATAGCACCGGTCAGTATTACCGATTATGATATGTCGATTGAACAGTTGGCTTATACGTGCGGTAGGCCAATTAATAACATTACGGTGCAAATCCGGAATACTAGCACCGGAGAAATATGTACTCGCGGGGTAGACGGTGAAATTGTTGTCAAAGGCGCCAATATGATGGCTTGCTACTATAAGTTGGAAATTGATGATCAGGTTATTGACAGTGAGGGTTACATTCATACAGGAGATATTGGAAACATAGATTCCGAAGGACAACTTCACATTACCGGCCGCTTGAAAGAACTAATTATTCGTGGTGGTGAGAATATTGCTCCCAGTGAGATTGAAGAACCTATTTCACAATTTGAAGGTGTTCAGCATGTAAAGGTGGTTGGGGTACCGCACAATTTTTTTGGAGAAGTTCCCTGTGCCTGTATTGTTATGAAACCCGGCTATGAATTTGATGAGGAAAAGATGAGGGGATATCTTGCCAAGGTTTTGGTTAAGCAAAAGATTCCTGAATTCTTTTATATCTTTGACAAATTTCCAATTCTTTCCTCGGGTAAAATTGATTTTGTGCATCTCAAGAATCTTGCGCTTGAAATGCACATTCATGGGAGACAAGAATGAAAATGGATATGGATGCTTTTCAAGCGGAAGAAGGAACGGAAGCAATCAGGACTGCCATTTTGGAAAGACTGTCGCCCCATAAATATGAGCATAGCATCAACGTGGCAAAATATGCGTGGATGATTGCAACAAAAACGTTGATTGATCCGAGAAAAATGTATATCGCAGGTCTTTTGCATGACATTGCAACTGGACTGAGTAATGAGGAAATTCTTAGATTATGTGAAAGAACAGACAGATATATTCCGTCAAATGAGCTGAGCCAGGCACACTTGCTGCACGGTATTGCGGGTGCCTGCATCGCTTACGAGGATTTTGGCATTCGGGATACTGAGATTCTGATGGCAATTGCTTTTCACTCCGGCAGAGTCGGAATGAAACAAGAAGAGAAAATTCTTTTTCTTGCCGATGTAATTGATCATGAGAATGAACTCGGACTTGATCCAAGACAGATATGGAGAAAGACCGATTTGGATTCGGCAATCCTGATGGCGTGCGCGGATATGACCAGATATTGTGTAGAACATGACCTTCCGTCGATGGATCAAAGACTGTTGGACAGTTTTGATTATATCATTGAGCATTTACGTAAGAATAGCGGTTCTACAGATCCCGCGTACAACAGTCTTAGGAAAGAGACAGATGAGATTGTTGATAAGGCAATGGACATTTATCTTTCACATCGCCTGAAGATTGATTCTGTAAAAAATATCCGCGATGTGGGAAATTACAAAACAATCACCGGAAAAAAAATTAAAAAGGAAAAAGTAATTCGTTCCGGTGACATTTCACAGATGACGTTGAAAGATGCAGAATATTTAAAGAGTCTTGGAATAAACACTATTATTGATCTTCGAACGGAAGATGAGATGGCGGATGCAAAGGATCAGAATATCGAAGGCTTTCGATATTTTAATTGTCCGCTTCCTAAACTTGATACGAAGGAATCTTCGAAACGTTTGCTTGAATTTATAAAAAGTAGCATATCAGAGGAAGAAAAAGCGTGGTATGCCGCAGAATATATGAGATATGTCAGCATGCAACAACTTTATCGTGATGTTTTGTTATCTGACGAATCTATCGAACAGCTCCGTAAGGTTTTTGCCGTACTTATGGATAAAGACACACAGGGTGTGCTGATCCATTGCACTAACGGTAAAGATAGGACAGGTATAGTGGTAATGCTTCTTCAGTATGCTCTTGGCATGAATGCAGAAGAGGTATTGAGTGATTATTATGCCTCAGCTATTCCATATTATATGTTAACGGAAAGTGCAGTTCTAATGCTTGAGCAGAATGGTTATTCAAATGAATTTTTGGAGAAAACCAGAGAATTGCTGAGTATCAATGTAAAAATGATTTCAGAATTGAATCATTGGTGGGAGGAAAACAAATACGGAACGGCTGAAAAATATCTGAATGAAAAAGTGAATGTTTCTACGAAACAGGTGGAACTGCTTCGTGAAAAATATTTGGAAGTTTAAGGGCAGAATGGAGAATGGAAAAAAACAGATTTACCATTAGATATGTTTATCCGCCGCAGGTGATCCTGGTACTTATTGTACTGGTCGGTTCTCTTGTGGATGGGATAATGATTAATACCTTTTTGGGAGATACTGCCCAGGCGGCATACGGCATTACAGTGCCATTAACAATTATTAATGCGGCTATTTGCGGTTTGATATCAAACGGTCTCCAGGTGCTGATAGGAAGAAGTTCCGGCAGAAATGATCAGGATGAGATTGACAGAATTTATACGACTGCTACTGTTGTGGGATTGATTCTCTCTTTGTGTATTGTAATTCCGGTTCTGGTAATGCCTCGTAAAACGGCAATTCTTCTTGGCGCAGTAAATGAAGAAATGATTCAGATGGCCGCTGATTATATTCAGATGATTGTATTATCATTTCCCTTGATTATGGCCACATCCATGTTTCCAACTCTTTTTACTTTGTCCGGAAGAAAAACAGCTCCTGTGATTTCCGTAACTATTTTATGCTTGACTGATATCGCTTTGAACTATTTGAATGTCAAGGTTCTTCATTGGGGAATGCGCGGAATGGCTCTGGCAACAGTTCTTGCATATATATGCAGTTATGTTTATAGTATTGCAGACAAAAATATGGCATCCGTGCGATTGTTCAAATTCAAGATCAGAGCATTTGAATTGTCACTTATCAAAGACTTGTTCAAATATGGAAACATGTATTTTGTATATAAAATCTGCACGGCATTATTGTCTTTTGCTTTTGTAAAAACGTTGTCTGCCAAAGGAGAAAATTATTTGACCGCAAATGCAATACTAAGCAATGTTGCTTTAGTAACAGAGGCATTTACATCTGCGTCAAATAATACGACAAATATGCTCTGCAGCTATTGGATTGGCAAAAATGACAATGCTGGGTTAAGGCAATTCTTAAACCGTATGTTGAAGACATCAATACTTATTCACATCAGTTTGACAGCAATATGCATTCTTGGAGCAAGTGTCATCGTAAAAGCATTTCATGTGGAATCGGAGTTGACTTTTCATCTGGGTGTAATGGCCATTAGTCTTTATTCTCTCTGCATGCCGTTTAATGCTGTAAATGGCATATATCGAGCTTATGATTTATGCACAGACAGAAAGATAGAGGCTTACATTTTAACAATACTTAATTTCTTCATTATGCCTATTGTTGCAATGGTGATTATGACGACGTTATGTAAACCTCAATATATTTGGGGAGCATATGTTTTGGGACAGGGGTTGGTAACACTTCTTGTTTCCCGAAAGGTGCTGTCAAGTTGGAGACGGAGTTAGGGTGGGCATTTTTAATTAGTCCGTGCCGGATGATTTACTCGTTTGCCATTCGTCGTAAGCAAGAATCATCAGCTGTTGCAGTTTTAGTTTGGTGTTTTCTTGACATTCGGCATCGCAAAAACTTGGAATAAATGGGCAATTCTTTAATCGGATGCACTGAGGGTAGTAGAAACAGGATAAACATTCCGGAAGCATAGGGAATTTTTCTTTCCAATGTTGAATCTTTTCGGCATCTTTTTTGTCCGATCGGATATCGCCAATCATATATTCCTCTGCGGTATAATGTTCACATTTTCCCAGAAATCCATCAGGAGTAATAGTAATGCCTCTATCATTTTCGGCAATACAATTTCTTAATGGAACAATTTCAGGAAGTGTGTTTCTTGCCAGACCCAGATCGTGTATATGCGCGGTCAGTGCATAGCATATTTTAAGTAACTTTTTATACTTTTCATTTGATATATTTTCCCCGAAACTATCAAAGATCGGGTGGGTATATAAAAATGGTTTATTGGTTTCGGGAAAGGTATTTGCCAGTTCATCGATGAGCATATACATATCAGCTTCATTTTTGCTATCTACATTCAGACGAATACTAACAGTAAATCCTGCTGCTAAACATTTCCCGATATTGCTGATAACTCGCCTGTATGGATTGCCTTCACGGTAGATATAAGCTTTTCGCTTATTATAAATTTCTTCGGTGCCGTCCAAAGTTATCTGTATCTCATCGAGATTCCAATCGTTTTTGGCTTTTTGAATCAATAAATCGTCAAAAAGATATCCATTGGTGAGCATTTCTGACGAATAGGTAATGTTTCTGCGTTTCAGTTCATTTATTATTATATCAATGACATTATAATTGAGCAGTGGTTCACCTCCGAACCAGGATAGTCCCACAGGTTTTCCCTTGCAGTGTGATACTATATAGTCTGCAGTTTCTTTCGCAGTTTCTTCAGTCATATAGGTATGTTCTCTTCCGAGCTCAAAACAGTAAAAACAACGGGCGTTACAATCCATTGTTGTAAATATAGTGTAATATTCTGTTATGTCCTCTTCCCATGTTAATAAATGTAATTTTGATTTTAACTGGTTGCAGTATCGGGTTTCGTCACAATCCGATGGGACAAGGAAAAGAGCTTCAACCAGCTCTTTTTGGCAATCCGGTACAGGACAGGGAAGTTTGGCAAGAATTGCAGCTTCTTCATTGTTCAGAAGAATCAATTCGCAACTTAATGTATTGTATAACAGTGTACCGTGAGGTGTTGTCTTCTCGATTGTATAATGACTTAATCGATAGTTGATATTTTGTTTATAATCTATATCTTCTATAAGTTTCGTGATTATGTTTGCCTTTGGTTGTATTACGTTCATAACATATTCCCCGTTTCTTGATTACATTGGTATGTCAATAAAGTTATTATATCATATTTCACATATATAAAAAGTTGACATGGGTATGTTATTGTAATAACATATTTTCATCAGTTTGGTCTGTGGAAGGAGGAAGTTTACATGGCTAAAGGAATTGAAGAATTTAAGAATGAATTGGTAAGTAATGTTGATCTTAGGAAAGAAATCGATGAATTTATTGAAAGTAAATGTGCTGAGGGAAAACTTCCCGAAGAAATTGCAGCAGAAGTTGCTTCGCTTCTTGGTGATAAAGGATTTGTCGTTAACGCCAAAGAATTGCTTGCAAGTATAAAGAATGAAGTAAAGAAAGAACTTGATCGGGAGGATCTTGACGCTATAAGCGGTGGCGGTTGCTGTTGCACTTGCCAAAAACAGTGTCCACAGAAAATGTGTAAAAAATGATAGGCAAACCTATAGACCTTGCTTCGTATGTTGATAAACTAAATAGAAGAAGTGTTGATATGACCAGAGAAATCTTTGAAAAAGGTTGTTCTGGTCATGTTTTTAGTGAAAAAATCACTGCGGAAAACAATACTTTAAATAATATATATATCTATCTCACTTTTGATTGTCCGCTGCGTTGTTATTTTTGCTTTGCAAAAGGCGGGAGAAGGAAGACTGATGAAATGACTCCGGCAGAGTTTGCAAAAGTGACACAGGATGCTATAGATGCAGGTTTTAAGAAAGTCATCATATCCGGCGGAGAACCGTTTTCATATAAACATTTTAAAGAACTTCTCTTATTGTATGAAAAGATGAATTTTGGTAATACAGTTTTGGCATTGAGGTCATCTTTTGGCTTTCCGATAGACAGTTCTTTGATGGATTTGGTTTGCAGGGTGTTTGATAAAATCACGATAAGCATAGATGGAAATGAAGAGAACCATGACAAAATAAGGGGAAAAGGCGTTTATAAACAGGCAATTGAAAATATAAGGGAGGCACTTAATCGTGATAATTGCGAGATAGGTATTGCGGCTGTGCTCTCAAGGGAACAGAAAGATGGAATTGAGGGTAAAAACGTATTGGATCTTTATGATTCACTTAATTTGGATTATTTGTCGATTCGCCCTATAAAGGCCCTTGGCGAAATGGAAGGCAAACAAACCGAAACTTCTTATTACACCAGATATGAGCGCAATTGCTATAATCTTCCGGAATTTATGCAGAATTGCGGACTTGGACATTTGTTGTATGTGGAACCGGACGGAACGGTGTTCCCTTGTTATGCAGTCTGTAAACATTGTGACAGGCTTGGGAATCTTAAAACCGATACACTTAATGAAATTATAACAAGTGATAAATTTCTTGCTTTGGCAAATCATGGCGTTGACGATGACCCGGTTTGCAGGAACTGTGAGGTTCGTTATTATTGCGGAGGAGTATGCAAAGCAGCAGGCCCTGTGGAAAAGGACTGTAAATATAGGGAAGCTCTCCTTGCAAAAATACGGGAGCAACTGGAAGATAACAAATAGTAATTTGTAAGATCATATATCGGAGATATTGATGCCTTTTTATAGAATAAATGATAAGTATGCACTTAGAAAGTATACAAATAAGATACCGTTTGTAGTTGAATATGGAGTTTCGGCCGGGATAATTCGGGTTTCCGAAACTGAAATGAATGTGCTTAAAAGATGCACCGGAGTAGATGAATTCAGTATCAGTGACCTGTCTGGAGAAGAGGCATCTTTTTTGCGGAAAATGATCGATGAAAATATCGTACAGGAGATGAATGAAGCTTGTCCATTGGTGGCACACAGAGCTTACCGTGAATACAATCACAAGAGAATTGCTCATGCAAAATGGGCAATAACATCAAAGTGTAATATGAACTGTCTTCATTGTTATAATAAATCAGGCTCACTTTCAGAGCACGAATCGGATATTTCGTTGAAGGAAGCTCAGACCATTATTGAAAGACTTCTGGATTACGGAGTTGAATCTGTTACGCTTACCGGAGGAGAGCCAACTGTGTCTCCCAACTTCATGGAAATAGTAAGATTGGTACATGAAGCAGGAATTCGAATAAAAGCGATTCTTACAAATGGGATGCTGATAGACGAAAAGATGCTGGATCAGTTTGAAACTATGGAGATATATCCGACTTGGATAATTAGTTTTGATGGTCTGGGAGTTCATGAATGGGTTCGTAACATAAAAGGCTGTGAAGAAAAGGTCAAAAATAATATTGCTCTTTGCAGAAATAGGGGGGCTATTACTACAATCAGTATAAACGTCAATAAGAAATCATTGCCGGTTTTGGATGAAACAATAGAGTACTTTATTGGAGTGGGTTGTAAAAGTTTCAGGCTTTTGCGCACAATGGAATCTGCGCGTTGGCTTGAAATACAACAAAAATTGGGCGATAATCTGTCAATCTCAGTGGATGATTATGCGAATTTTACAGTAGATTTGGTTAATAAGCATTTGCCTGATATTCGTAATGGAGTTGAGTTTGGACTTATTAATGAAATTGTATTCGACAGGTATACTATCGGCGAGAGTCTTTTTTCTAAAATGACTGCTGCGCCTTCTCATACAAGTGGCTGGTGTCCGGAAGCAGAGAACGGAGTATATATTTCTTTTGCCGGACATGTTTCGCCTTGCGTTACATTAGACAGTCTCATTCAGCGCCATGGTTTGTATTGTGATGATATAAATTTGTTAAAGCATAGTCTTGAAGATATAGTATATGGTGATTTCTATCGTGAACATTTCAGAATAACCATGGAAGATGTGTATAATGCATCCGAGGAATGTCAGAAATGCAGTAACTGGGATATTTGTCATGGCGGCGTATGCCGAACAAATGCGGTGCTCTTACCGAAGGCTGTTGCTGCAGGGCAGGTACCGGAAAGAGAATATTTGTGTCAAAGAGATCTGTTGTATTGCACCATGGTTAAGGGAGGATATATGGATGCCATAGCGGATATTCTTAATCAGATATAATACTTATTCATATGAACTGAAATATGCTGGTTCTTGCGGTTTACACTGCAGGAACCTTTTTTTGAAACTTTTGGTATGTGTTTTTCCAAAAAGATAAAATGACTTATGGTTCCTTGTGGGTTTTCAGAGAGACTCTTCATATGATAAAATCATAGAAACGAGGCAATTGCATCAAATGGACATTATGTATAGTCAGGTTGGAAAGCTGTTGTTTGTTTGAATGATACGGAGGAAAAATATGCCTTATTGTGCCCAGTGTGGAAACCAAATTGATGATACTGTTAAATTTTGTCCGGAATGCGGAGCAAAGATAAGCAAAAGCACAAAACTTGCGGATAATGCGGCTGCAAAGCCTGCGGTTAATAAAACGCAAGAATTTATTGTGAATAAACAGCAAAAAGCGCAGCGCGCAATTGTAAAGAATCCGGAATATAAGCAGCCTAAAAAGAAATCGTTCTTTCTCGCAGTAGCAATTCTTATGGTGATTACGCTTATTGTTACTGCATTTTTCAAGCCGGGATTTTTGCGTAAAAAGCATACTCCGGAGGAAGATACTTCTTTTATGATCTCTAACGTAACCGGTTCGATGGGAGACAATAACGGCTCATCCGACAGCAACGGTTCATACGATGATGGTGCATTAGATGAAGATCCTTATTACGATCTTAGGATAGTTGACGGCGACTATGCGATTACAATTGATGATTATGAGCTTATGCCGGTAGCAAAAGAGGCATTTGGAAGTGATAATAATATCATTTTCGGAGAGGGTATTTCGATGGCCTTGGAGCCTGGATTGCTGGACGAAAGTCATATGGGATATATATCAAAGTCAGAAGACACTGTTAATTGTGATTTTGCCGGAGTTGATGTTCCGCTCACTATTGTGGATTGCAAAATTGACGGTATTACTTCTGATTCAATGATTTATATCAATATGCCGTTGAAACTTAACGAAAATGAGATAGCCGGAGCCGGTTATATAGATGAGGAAGGTGAAATGCATCCGATTCCCCATTATTATGACTGGGAGACCGGAATCCTGACCATTTATACAACCCATCTTTCCAAGTATTGCGGATTCCCCGTGAACAATGAAAGAATGAGTAATGCGATGCTTGCATATGTTTTTGCCGATGATATGGTCAATGATGATGAAAACGTTGATCTCAATCAGTTGATTGCGTGTATGGAAGCTGCACAGTCGGCCGGAGACGATTTGAGTATGGCCATGGATATTGCCAACGGATTAAGCAACGGAGGATTCGTGGCAGGAAATCTGGTAAGTGCAGCCGGATTATACGAAGGCGCTGTGAGTACGGTTGCTGAGGGCGCAGGTGACTTTATCTTTACAAAGGGAAATATCGGGACCGTCGGTGAGATTATGAATACCAACTGGGGCAAGGCGGGCACCTGGATGCCGGGCGAGCAGAAGTACGGTTCGGCCCTTAAGGCTTCGAGTATCAAAGACAAGTTTGCTTCAAAATACCCGTCAGCTTTCCTTGAGAAAGCAGGTAAGGCATTGAATCGTCTTAATTTTGGTGTGTCGGCCCTTAAACTTGGAAATACCATAGCCAACAATGGGTGGAGATCCCAAAAGGCAGCGGGAGAAGCAACAAAACTCACTATTGATACTGCGCTTATGTTGGCCGGAGAATCGGCTGAGATCGGTTCTTATGCGCTTAATATATATCTTATCGGAATTTCGCTTTTTGAATATGCACTTGATGCCTTTTATACCGAGGCAATCGAAGGACGGGAACAGGTATACTTCTCGGCTTATCATAAGTATTATCAGAATAAGGGAACGGATGGCGGATATCGTAGTGCAGCCGATTGGTTAACCATATTCAAAGATATTACTAATAACGGCGGTGGGCAGAAAGAGATGGATGCGGAGATAGACCGCTATGTCAACGAGTTCTGGGTTAAGGCCGACGAAATGGGCCCCGAATATCTTGACAGTATCATGACCGATGACGACAGAGCGGCATTCGGTGCGGCAGCGCAGGGTGGCCTTAATGATGAGCTTCGAAAGAAGATAAGTGACGATTTTAAATGCACATTATATGAGACAATCCCCAATATCTTAAGGGTTCTCAATATGCAGAAAAGGACAGAACTTCTTGAAAGATATCAGCAGGAATATGATGACTTTATGATGCAGATGAATCAGGTTGTTACGGTAAGAATCTGTTGTGATTATTCGGGAGAAGGCAGTTCAAAGTATGAAGGCTGCGTAGTCAGATTTAAGGATATAGGCGGTAAGGTTGATGATCCGCAAAAGTGGCAGACCACTCTGAATGGTGAGGGAGAAGGTGCAATCAGGTTTACTTTTCTGGGGCATCTTATGGCAAACGCGGGTACTACTTTGGAAGTAGTTAAAATGAATGGCGATTCCGAAGAGATAATCGATACCTGTGAGATTTGTTTCAAAACCGACAATTCCGGAAGATACCCTAAGCTTTATGCTGTTTTGATGCTTTATGATGACAGTGAAAGTCAGCCGGCGGAGGATGTTCTTGCTGAAACCGAAGACTATTCGTACGAGACGGAAGAGGATACTTCATCCGGTGAATTTAAGCGGCCGGTACTTTTTACATATTACAGGGACAATATTGACAGGGAACTTAATGAAGAATATCAAAATATCATGAAGGCTGTAGCCGATTCATTTGTGGGAAGCACTGTGGATATTTCCGAGGGATCTTTCACCATAAGAGGAACTGATACCAACTGTCATATTGGAATGGAAGAAATGAATAGAGCAATTGCCGACGGAAGAGCATATGGATTTGATTTTGATTCGGAGGATCAACTTATCGCATATGAAGAAGACTGGAATGTATCAGATGTTGAACTTAAGGGAAGTCTCAGTAGCGATTGCGGAACATCCGCGCATATAGATCTTGATTCTTTCCATGCCAACGGTGGCGGATGTGAGAAGTTTACCTTTACGGACGATTACGGAAGACATTCGAGGACAATCACATATTCGGGCGAACTTTTCGATGACAATAAACATTCTTTGGGTGGAAATGACTCATACCTTGCCATAGAAGAGATTGACGGCAGAGAATGCTATGTTATGCATATAATACTTAAAGTTGCACCGAGGCTTAATCAAGATTCGCATTGGGAGGAAACAGATACGTTTGGCGATACCACGATAAAAGATTATAACAATGAAATCTTGGGAGACTATTGGGTGCACCTTGAATTTGTGGGAGAGTAGGAAATGCCGCTTGACGGCTGTGGTAGAAGTTGTTGATGTGTTGAATATTATGAGGAGCATTTTATGTCGGATAATAATTTAAAAGAAATAAAAAAGTGTGAAGACGGAACATACAGATGGATATATGAATTCAGCATGCTGAAAAATCCTATTATTTTGCTGACTGTTTTGAAGATATTTGCGCTTGTTTTGATTGGTATGTGGCTGATCTTCGGGCTGTTCTCAATTAAAGATGAAGGACTGCTAGGTGCATATATTTACGAAGCAAAGGCACTGCTTCTTCCGGCGATTATTTTGTTTGGTCTGTCAATTGTGTCATACCTGATTCTTGCAGGAATTTACGGTTGGAAATATATTGTTCTTTTTGAAATGAATGAAGAGGGAATCAGACACATCCATATGGCTAAGCAGTTTAAGAAGGCTGAAGCGATGGGGTGGCTTACGGCTTTGGCAGGTGCGATTTCAAACAGCCCGGGAGTATCCGGAACGGGCCTTTTGGCAGCAACCAAGCAGGAAACGGCATCCGAGTTTTCAAAGGTTAAGAAAATGAAAGTCCTTCGTGGATTCCATACAATTAAGTTAGCTGCCCTTCTAAACCATAACCAGGTTTATGCGGACGGGGAGGATTATGACTTTGTCGTGGAATATATTAAGTCCAGGATCCCGGATACAGCTAAAGTAAAGGGATAATGTGAAACAGAGCATAACAAAGTGTATCAGAGAATGCGAAGAATGACAGGGAATGGGTATGCGTATTATGAGAAAAGGTAACGTTGTATGGGCGATCGCTTTATTGGTCGCTGTGTTGATGCTGATGTCCTGCGGATATAAGAATGGTCCGCCCGGTGATGACACGACTTGGCCGGAGAATTTGGCCGGTGAATACACTTCAGAATACGGCTCAATGCATTTTACGGGGGATGGGGAAAGCATAGTTGTGAATTTCTCGGAGGAACTGTCTGCTGCATTGAATTGTCAGACAGGAGAGCTGGAAGGAACGTACGTATTTCTCTTTGACCATAAAGCATGGAGATATGACAAAGCAGATGAGTTTGACATATTTATCGGAGACAATACATACAGTTTTACAAACATGTTTACACAGACCAATGAGGACAGGATTGTTCTATGTGTGCCGGAATTTAATGACAATGCGCCGATTTCTTTTGAAAAAGTCAAGTAATATATTGTACATATGATCGATAGGAGAATAAGAATGTTTACAGAACCGTTTCAGATTAAGAATCTTACAATTAAAAACAGAATAGCAGTTCCGCCGATGGTGTGTTTCTATTGGCCGGAGGAGAATGGATATGTTTCCGATAAAAACATACAGCATTATCGTGAACTGGCAGAAGGCGGCGCAGGACTTATTATTGTTGAAGCAACAGCAATTACTGCAAGAAGCAGACTTCATGAGGCAGAGCTCGGTATTTGGGAAGACGGTCAGATAGAGGGATTAAAGAAGATAGTTGATGTGATCCATGAAAATGGGGCAAAGGCTTTTATTCAATTGCTACATGCGGGAGCAAACGGAATTGATCCTATGGCAGATGCTCCGAGTACACGGGACTATCGATGGGGAAATAAGGGTATAGAAATGAGTCGTGACTGTATAAAGAAAACGCAGGATGATTTTGTTAAAGCCGCTTTGAGAGCCGAAAAGGCAGGGTTTGACGGTGTTGAACTTCATGGATGTCATGGGTATCTTATTTCGTGTTTCTGCAATCGCAATTTTAATACAAGAACGGACGAATACGGCAGAAACAGAGCTTTGTTTGCGGTTGAGACACTCAAAGCCATTAAAGATGCAGTTTCGGAAGATTTTGTTGTCGGAATCAGATTTGGTATTTTTGAGCCGCTGCTTGAAGACGGGCTTGAAAATGCCAAAGAAATAGTACCTTATACGGATTTTATCGATGTTTCGTATGGAACGGAGTGCCGGGGAACAAGACCGGAAGGATATTTGTGTTCCGAAGCTATTTACGGAGCAAGTGTTCTAAAGAAAGAATATCCGGATATGCCAATTTTCGGCGTACATAATGTTAATTCACGTGAAGATGTAATAAATGCTTTGGAAACGGGAATTGATATGGTGGATGTTGGCAAGGCATGCCTTACAGACCCTGCCTTTGCCAACCATATCATTAACAACGAAAAAGCGGGTAAATGCTTAAGGTGTAATAATTACTGCAGATGGAATCCGCCCCAGATGGCTAATCCGAACTTGAAATGTCCGGGCTATGAGCAGTTTCATAAAGGGATAAATTGATTATTCTCATAGATTTATGTTCCCATTATGAAAAGATTAGTAAAGACAGTATTTATATGCTGTTTTGATGATTATCGGTGTCATCGCGATGATTTTATCCGTTTGCACATTTTTTAATAACGAAAGGACTTAAATTATGAGAAAGAAATCAAAATCATTACTTACGATATTGCTCGCGGCAGCTTTTGTATTATGTTTTGCGGCTTGCGGTAAAAAGGACGAGAGGTCGGGGTTGTGGGAGCAGGCAACTTACGTTGCCGATACCGAATTCGGTGAAGGCGTGCGTATGGCAATTGTAGAAGTGGAGGCCGGTGAAAGGACCGTTAAATTTACCGTGCATACAGATGAAACGACGGTTGGTGCAGCACTTCTTGAAAATGATTTGATAGCCGGCGAAGAAGGAGAATACGGTTTATACATTAAGGAAGTAAACGGTATTACCGCAGATTATGATGTTGATCAGAGTTATTGGGCATTTTACATTGATGGCGAATATGCAGTTTCGGGTGTTGATACTACGGAAATAACTGAAGGGGCGGTATACCGGCTTGCATACACAAAATAAACAATCGCTGTCAACAAAGGAATTGGTTATATTTGCCATGCTTGGCACAGTGATGTTTTGTTCGAAGATTATTATGGAAGCTTTGCCAAACATTCATCTGCTCGGAATGCTTACGATGACATATACAGTCGTATACAGAAAGAAGGCATTGATTCCAATATATGTTTATGTTCTATTAAATGGAATCTATGCCGGGTTTAATACGTGGTGGATCCCATACTTGTATATTTGGACTGTTTTGTGGGCAGTCACGATGGCATTGCCTCGCAGTATGCCTAAGAGGCTAAAGTACATAGTATATCCCGGCGTCTGTTGTCTGCATGGTTTACTGTTCGGAACATTATATGCGCCTGTACAGGCACTTGTGATGGGGATGAATTTAAAGTCAACCGTAGCGTGGATTATTGCCGGCCTTCCGTGGGATGCAATTCATGGTGCCGGTAATCTTGTTGTAGGAACCTTGATTTATCCTTTATCAGAACTCTTGAGTAAGTTGACGCGAGAAGATTATATATCGCAATGATATTTATGAGGGATAATTATTTATTACCAACAGGAGGTTATATGAATGAGTAAAGTTTATACAAATGCCGTTATTCACACAGAGGATCCGAAGAATCCGCAGGCTGATACCGTAGTTATCGAAAACGGAAAATTTACTTTTGTAGGACAGGCAGACGGCTATACCGTTAAGGCAGATGATGAAGTTATTGATCTTGGTGGCAAGTTTGTAATCCCCGGACTTATCGATTCTCATCAGCACTGGTCATTGCCTTCCACAAGCGGTGGCAAGAATGCCAATCCCATGCCGATTATCATTACAGAAACAATAGAAGAAGCTCTTGCTCAGATGACCGAATTTGTAAATGCCAATCCTAATTTTGATCGTTATAAAATGATGGCCGGTAAGAAGGAATATTGGGGAAGAACACTTACCAGATATGATCTGGATAAGGTATGTGCCGATAAGCCGATGGTTGTAATCGATATGGGCGCACACTCATATTACGGTAATTCAAAACTTTTGGAGATATTGAATGTTACAAAGGATACTCCGGATCCGGTTCCCGGATTTGTATATTATCAGAGAGATGAAAACGGTGAGCCTACAGGTTTAGGGGCTGAGTTCGTACAGGTTGCAGCGCAGAAAGTAGTTAATACGGTTCCGTTTGATGATATCATTGATAATATCGATGAAATTGTAAATTACAATATTTCAAGAGGCATCACAGGCGCATATGATGCCGGATTTATGTTTGATGATATTGAATTTTTGGATTCCCTTAAGAAGTATGAAGAACAAGGCAGATTATCTCAGCGTGTTTCCTTAAGTTACTGTGTATACCTTCCGGAGAGAGCCAAGGAAGCGGTTGAGAAACAGCGCGAATATCAGGCCCAATACGGATCTGACCTTATTACTCTTGATACCATTAAAGTTTTCATGGACGGAACAATTACAGAGGCTTCTGCGGGCTTGACGAGACCGTACGTTAACGGTAAGACGGGACAGGGCGGCTGCCTGCTTACTATGGATGAACTCTATGCATTGTTTAAGGATGCAAACGAAGCCGGTTTCAATGTTCATATGCATACCATCGGTGATGCTACATCGAAGCTTATTATTGACACACTCAAGAAAATGGAAGCAGATGGTATTGAACTTAAGGTTAAGTTCATAATTGCACATTTGCAGTTAATATTGGATGACTATATTCCCGAACTTGGTAAGCATAATATTTATCTGAACCTGACACCGTTCTGGGCAGCTTACAATGAGGCAATGTACAACAGCAGTGATATTACCGTACTTCCTGAAGGAATGAAGTCAAACAGATTCAACTCTTATTGGAAGACCGGAGCTAATTGTGCATATTCATCCGACTGTACCGTTCTTCCGAGCCTCGCAGGTGACGGTTACATGAAACCGTTTGTAGGAATGGAAACAGGTATCAGACGTCTTGCTATCGGTGAGATGGATGAGAAATGGGTTGATGATGAAGCCGAGAAGCTTACCTTGGATCAGGCACTTACCGGATATACAATCAATGGTGCAAAACAGTGTTCATGGGAGAATGTGACAGGTTCCATTGAGGTTGGCAAATCAGCAGATATGGTTGTTCTTGATAAGAACCTGTATGAGATTCCTATAGAAACGCTTCATGACGTAGAACCGTTGATTACGGTATTTATGGGTAAAGAAGTTTATAAAGCTTAATTCAATTTGCGCGAGTGTGCGTTATTTATGAGATAAGTACAATGGTTAAGGCGCCTGATTTGTAAAGTCAGACGCCTTAACTTTGTGTACCATCGGCGCATGTGTTTACTGTTTATGTATGTTTACTGTTTACGTATGTTTACTGTTTGCGTCGAAAAATGAATTGTTTGGCAATTATTGCAAGTATCACCAGGATAATGATTATTGTACCAATCTGGCCGAAATTAATAAAGTGTGATAAATCCAATTTATCTGCGATTCCCGTGACAACAAGAACGGCCATCAGTATTCCCATTAATCCTTCTCCGGCAATCATTCCGGAGCATATCATTATTCCGTCATCCGAGTCGGATGTCTGATGCTTTTTATCAACCAATTTGCGAAGTAATCCACCGATAAATATGCATGAAGTTGTTCCTAAAGGAAGGTAACAGCCAATTGCAATTGTAAGTGATGACAGACCTAATAATTCAAATACAATGGCGAGAAAAGCGCCTATGGCCAATAACCCCCATGGAAGTTCGTTTTTGATAACGCCTTCTACGATGATTTTCATTAAATTGGCTTGCGGTGCAGGCAAGGCGTTGGAACCGAATCCCCATGCCTTATCCAATAATATAAGAACTCCCCCGATGGAGGTAGCTGCAAACAGTGCACCGATTAATTCGCCGATTTGCTGTTTTATGGGTGTTGCGCCGAGCAGAAAACCGGTTTTCAGATCCTGAGATGTATCCCCGGCCATTGCGGCAACGATACACACAACAGAGGCAATGGCAATTGCACAGCTCATTCCTTCTACAGGGCTTATTCCGCTAAGTTTCAGAAGCAGCGTACTAATAAGTAGTGTAGCAATGGTCATTCCGGATATGGGAGAGTTACTTGAACCTACCATGCCGACAACCTTTGATGCGACGGTTGCAAAGAAAAATGAAAATACAAACACCAGAATTGCACCGAGCAGATTAATGGGAATAGCGGGAAGAAGCCATATCATTAATAGGGAGATGAGAAGGCAGATCCCTATAACAATAAACGGCAGATCCCTGTTTGTGCGAATATCATTTTCGCGGGATTTGCGGATATTGAAATTACCGACGGATGTTGAGAAAGCTTTGACAATCATCGGAAGAGATTTGATAAGGTTAATGATTCCTGCCATGGCAACGGCACCAGCACCGATATATCGGATATATGAATTCCATATAGCCGAAGCTCCTCCCGATGCATACAGGGAAGCGATGGATTCCGTAGACGGTGCGATAGTTGCATCTTGGCCGAATAAATATATGGCTGGAATCAGAACAAGCCATGAAAGTACAGAACCGGCAAATACGGAATTACTCACTTTGCTTCCGATAATATATCCAACCGAGAACAGTGCGGGATTTGAAGAAAGAGACAATTCCGTTTTGAGAGAATTTAGTTTGACGGATATGGCTTCCGGAATGAGTTTTACGCCATCGATGATGAATTTGATAGCTGCTGCGGCTGCTATTCCGACAAAGATGGATCGAGAAGAAGAATCATCCTTCTCTCCGGCCAGAAGAACCTGTGCACATGCAGTGCCTTCCGGATAAGGAAGTGTTTCGTGTTCATCAACAATTAACGGTTTTCTTAGCGGTACCATAAAGAGTGTTCCGAGAATACCACCAATTATTGCAAGGAGAATAATCAGCAGAATATTGGGAGAGGGCATAACCCCCTCTTTGGCCCATAGGAAGAATACCGGCATGGTATATACAACGCCGGCGGCAAGTGATTCGCCTGCCGAACCGATGGTCTGAACCAGGTTGCTCTCTAAAATGGAATCCTTGCATTTGAATAATCGGAAAATGCCCATGGAAATAACGGCAGCCGGAATTGATGCGGAAATCGTCATGCCAACCTTCAATCCCAGGTATGCATTGGCGCCTCCGAAGATAATTGCAATAAGTATTCCGAGAATAATACTTCTTAATGTAAGTTCTCTCATTTTCGTTTCAGGACTGATATATGGTTTAAAGGGTTTCTTCTCTGACATACATAACCTCCCGGGGAAGTGTGATATTCTATATCGGCATCGTTTTAAATTATATCTTAATTTAATTGGATTTGGTAGTATTTTGTGTGGCTTTTGAGATTTGTAATCGGATTATTATCAGACATTATCGGACTTTATCAGACATTCTTTGAATTTGGTTGAATTGTTTGAGATTTATTATTAGAATGTAAGTGTATGTTTTGGTAAGGCAAAATGAGTATATTATTTTATTTAGGAGGTAATGATTTATGAGCAATAATCCTTACACAGGAACACAAACAGAGAAGAATCTTGAGGCAGCATTCGCGGGTGAATCCCAGGCCAGAAATAAATACACATATTTCGCTTCAAAGGCTAAAAAGGATGGTTTTGAACAGATAGCTGCTTTGTTTTTACAGACAGCTGATAATGAGAAGGAGCATGCCAAGCTTTGGTTCAAAGAATTGAACGGAATCGGTGATACGGCTGAGAATCTTGCAGCAGCTGCTGATGGTGAGAACTATGAATGGACTGATATGTATGAAGGTTTTGCCAAGACTGCCGAGGAGGAAGGTTTTCCGGCACTTGCGGCGAAATTCAGAGCTGTAGCGGAGATTGAGAAGCGTCACGAGGAGAGATATCGTGCACTTCTGCATAATGTGGAAGTTCAGGAAGTGTTTAAGAAGAGTGAAGTAAAGGTATGGGAATGCCGTAATTGCGGTCATATCGTTGTCGGAACCGATGCTCCCACAGTTTGTCCCGTATGCGCGCATCCGCAGAGCTATTTTGAAGTTCATTCCGAAAATTACTAAAGATTTAAGTGTTATTCTCTGGAAATGTGTTTATATTTTGCCTCTGCCAAATTTTGACAGGGGCATTCTTTTTGTTTTGTCAAATATGTGATATATTTGTAAAGATGGATTGTGCGAATGCAAGTTGAGGGAGGTCCTGTAATGATTGCTATTTGGAAGAGATTTCGTATTTCGCTGTATTTTGTATTAGTGATAGTTATTCCATTTTTCTTTATTTCTTCTGAGGAGATGCCGGGGTGGTGGGCAGCATTAGTGATGTTTGTTTTTGTCCCCGGGTGGTTCATTTCACTTATCTGGGCATTGTGGCGTGCCGTGCGTGATATTTTTTGCCATTTTATTCATGGAGAACCGTTGCCGGATAATGAGCCGATTTGGGAGGTGACATTTATCCAATCGGTTGGTGAATGGTTTGTTGATAGGTTTGATATGATTCGGGATATGAGTTCTAAGATGAGGTTGCGTTTTTTCTTATTGGCGTTTGGCGGAATCATTCTTTCTCTTGGTGGATTGGCAATTATTATTATTTGTATGTTTTCACCGCTTTTGATTGGTGTGGGAACAGTAATATTGATTCTCGGTATAGCATGCATTAAGTTGTCTAATCCTGACAGCTTTAACGAGAGCTCTTCGAATATCACTATGTATGATAATGTCAAACATATGACTTTGGATGATCTGTATGATTGCGTGAAGAATGTGATGACTCCGTTTGGAAATGTTCGCCGCGCCATGATGATTAATGCCAAGGAGCCCTGCCTGGCCTGGGAAATGAATGATGATCATGTCGTTATTGTATATACGTCTTTGCATGATGAAGCGTTTTATGTGTATTATGCAGAGTCATTTTCCATAAAAGAGTATTTGTCAGAAGCGAAACATGATACGAGTCGACCGGATGAATCGGTGGGTGTTGATTCTATGTCGATGTATTACAAGATTAATCTGTTACTTGAGGATATTATCTCGAACGGTGAATTTGATGAGGATCTGCTTGCCGAGGATGAAAACCTTTGGATTGATAGATCAAATGATTGAGTGATTTTTATTGCGAAATGTGATATAATATCTTTGCTCGTAAAATTCTTTTGGAGAGAGGTGTTAGAAATGGCAGATGAGCATTTTTGGGATAACGGGGCTCCTACAATTTCGGCAGATAAGTTGTATATGCTGGAGTATGAGACGTTGACCGGTGAGAAGAAATCAACAGAGTTGATGGCAATTGATGATGCACTTAACATGTTTAACCGTTTGAAGGCTGGGCGAGAAACTGTTGAATGTGTTGTATATAAGGTAAACGGCAATGAGAAGGCTTCATTCCAGCAGTTTAAGGCGAATGTTATTGATGTCGGCGGAACCAAGATGATTATTTGATTTATGTGCAACACTTTTGCAATACACTTCATATTATACTGTCAATGTAAGTTACAGATAAGTAATTCGTCCTTACAGAAGGGAGAGTGTTAGTATGATATGGGAATTAGGTGCTATGATATGCATATTTAGTCAGGTAATAGAGTTTGTTCGAGGCTCGGCTTTATAGCGGTGCAAATTTTACAATTGAATAGAGATGTGTTTTATATGTGATATGAAAGGCTTCCCAAATGGGGAGCCTTTTTACGAATAATATACAGGTTCTCATAAATCAAAACCATTTTATATATTAGGATTACATAACTTTTCGTAGATTTTTGCAATATTCTTAGATATAATGTAATTGTATATGCAAATGAGACTATTTTACTTTGTTTTGCAACAATAAATTATGGATTATGGGAGATACGGTATGTTAAAAGGAATTAATCCGATGTTGACACCGGATTTGCTGAAAGTGCTGTGTGAGATGGGACATGGCGTTCCCGAGATACTACAGGCTATTTTGGAAGTATTCCCATTGGATCAGTATATTGATAAACCGGTTAGTCTGATGGAACGTTGTGAGGGAGATTTGGCAGATGTCTCTATTTGGAAAAAGTATGATGAGATTGTTGCCTCCGCGGATGAACGAGGAACATCGGTGATTTGCAAATTGGAGCGATTTGCATTTTATGAGGAAGCTAAGAAAGCGTACTGTATTATTGCTACTTCGGAAACGAGTCAGTATGCCAATGTCATTTTGCAAAAAGGGTGTGTTTTATGATTATTTGAGGAAAGGAATTAATTATGCAGGAAGTTTATGAATTTATTAAGAAGTGTGGTACCTATTATTTGGCAACGGTTGATAATGATCAGCCCAGAGTACGTCCTTTTGGCACAATTGCTGTTTTTGAGGACAAATTGTATATTCAGACCGGCAAAAAGAAAGATTGTTCCAAACAGATTCAGAACAATCCCAAGGTTGAATTATGTTGTTTTGCTCCGGATGGAACATGGCTTCGTCTGGCGGGCAAACTTGTAAGGGATGACAGAAGAGAAGCCAAGAAGCATATGCTTGACGAATATCCGAATCTTCGCGGAATGTATTCGGAAGACGATGATAATACGGAAGTATTGTATTTTACGGACGCTGTAGCTACATTTTCATCATTTACAGCTGCTCCCCGGACTGTGACCTTGTAATATGTATTAACGCGTGGTGCGGCGCCATTTCACTTTGGCAGATATTTTGAAACCATCGTTTTCACGATTGCCTTCAATGCTGTCAATAAGATATTGCGCTGCGATGTAGCCACGCTCGTAATTTGGGATTTGGATGGTGGTGAGCCCGGCGGTGCGAGCCATCTCCGAATCATCAAAACCGGTTACGGAAACATCTTCGGGAACTCGTATTCCATTCTCTTTAAAGGCACGCATAACTCCGAATGCCATATCATCGTTGGCGCAGATTACCGCATCGGGCAGATTGTCTGCCAGCATTAGAAGACGCGCTGCCTGATAACCGCTCTTTTCACGATAATCGCCGGCATAATAACTTTCACGTCTAAAAGGGAGATTATGTTCGGCAAGAACATCTCGAAATGCGTTAAAACGTTCTCTTGTATCCAGACTGTCCAATCCACCGACGAAAGCGAATCTTTTGTAGCCACGCTCGACGAGGGTTTCCATTAATTCCTTTTGCGGTGCATAATTGTTTACCAATATGCTGATGACGTTGGGATTATTTAACTCACGATCCAAAACGACGATGGGATAGTCCGGATTGGCACGTCGTGTAATCAGAGCATCACTGCTGCTGACATCAAGCATAATACATCCACATGTCATGGATTTGTTCATATATTTGTCCGAATTGCGGTTCGTACATATTAACAGATTATATCCTTCGGAATATACATAGTCGCTGATTCCCTGAATGATTTTTAAATAGAATTTGCGGTCAAAGTCACTGAAATTAAACAGGACTGTTTTGTTCTGTCTGGTTTGCGTATGCGAATTTGTCCGGTTGGGAACGTAGCCCATTTCTTCGCATAACTTCAGAATTGCATTGCGGGTAGGAGCGCCGACGTTCTTGCGGCCGTTCAATACATTGGATACGGTTGCGGGAGATACTCCGGCGGCTTTTGCCACATCGGTTAATTTGACCATAACGATAATCCCTTCATTTTGTAGTTTTGCTTGTATTTTAGCACATTTTCGAGAACGAATCCATCAGTTTTAATAAAATTATTAAGTTTACCAACGATGTTTTACCATTAATTTTACATAAAGTAAAATCAACCAAAGTAAAGTAATCGATTACTTTCGGTAAATTTACAAAACGACTTATGGAATGTGCCTAAATTGCATTGCATGGAATAGTATAAATTGCAAGAAAAAGGGCACTGTGTTGACAACCTAAAGTAAAAAAAATAAGATTTCGGCATAACGATTGATTAGACACAAAACGGATCGTTATTGTTGTTACATCGATGAACACAACAACCTAATATACTAATAATTGATATTACACATTTAATTAAGGGAGATCGAAATAATGAAGAAGAAATTAGTATCATTGTTACTTGCATCATCTATGACACTTGGTTTGATGCTTACAGGATGCGGATCCGCTGCAGCACCTGTATCAGAAGGAAATAATGCGGCAGCAGCAACAGAAGCAACAGAGACAACAGAAGCTACTGCGGAAACACCTGAAGGTGAGTACGGCAAATTGACTATTTTCCAGTCCAAGACAGAAATTATGGATGCATTAAATCGCTGCGCGGAAGATTTTTCCTCCGAAACAGGAATTGAAGTTGAAGTTTGGGAGACAACCGGTGACAATTACTTCACAGATTTGAAGACAGATTTGTCTACAGAGGCCGGTCCTACATTGTTCTCATTGGCACCCGGTTCGGAATCGGTTCAGATGGCTGATTACCTTGCAGATGTATCTGATGTTTCCTTCATTGATAAAGTCAGCGCAGGCATGGCTGATGAAGTAAACGGTAAAGTAGTTGGTATTCCTTATACATTGGAAGGTTTTGGTCTTGTATATAATGAGAGCCTTGCAGATCCTTCAAAGCTTACGAGCACAGATGCACTCATTTCTTATTTGGAAGAGCAGAATGCAGCAGGTATTAACGGACTCGGACTTTCACAGGAAGATTATTTCCTTATTATGCATATTCTGAATACACCGTTTGCTGTACAGGCTGATCCTGATGCATATCTTACTTCGGTTCTTGACGGAAGCGTAAGAATGATTGACGAGAAGGCATTTACGGAATTTGCATCTGTTATGGAAGCTATTCGTACAAACTGCACAAACCCTGCAGACATTACATATGATAACAACTGCGGTGATTTTGCTACAGGAAAGACAGCTATGATTCATCAGGGTAACTGGTGCTACTCAATGTTTGCCGATTATGATGTAGATTTCAATATGGGAATTGCTCCGCTTCCTTTGTGCGGTAATAACAAGGTTGCTGTCAGCGTTCCTGCAGCTTGGTACATCAATGTTGATGCTCCGGCTGAAGAACAGGCAAGCGCAAAGGCATTCCTTAACTGGTTGTATACATCTGAAACAGGTAAGAATTATTTGATGAATGAATTTGGTTTTGTTCCTGTTGTTGAAGGTATGACAAGTGATAAATTGGATCCTATTTCTTCATCTGTTGCAGCAGCTGCAGCAGCAGGAAATACGATTCCTTGGAACATGGCTAATTGGCCGGCAGGTATTTCTTCTTCTCTTGCACCGATCGTTATGGACTTCTTCGTATCGGATATGAGTGGTGAAGAACTCGTAAACCAGCTGAATGATGCTTTTGTTGAAGCTGCTAAATAATCAGATATGTATTTGTGCTGCCGAGGCACACTCGGCAGCATTCTTTTAAAGAAGGAGTTTCTTATGAAGTCGAACAAAGGGTGGTACACCTTATTTACATTGCCTCTTATGTTTATATTCGCGGTAGTGGTTATTGTTCCGTTTGTAATCGGTATCGGATTGTCATTTGTTGAGTGGGACGGCTTGTCCAAACATGCGATGACGTTTGTCGGATTGCAGAACTATAAGGCTATTGCTTCAGATTCCAGATTTCTGCATTCTGCGCTTAGAACAACAATTTATACGCTGATTAGCGTGTTATCGGTAAATGTGGTTGGCTTGATTTTTGCTTTGCTTGTAACTACGAAACTTAAATGCGCAAATCTGGCAAGAACAATGCTGTTTGTACCATATCTGATCGGAGGATTGATCCTTGGATATATTTGGAAGAGCGTATTTTCGGAATTCTTTCTTTCCATCGATTGGGGCAACTGGCTGACAGATAACGTGAAGGCTATGGCGGCAATGATTATCGTTACCACATGGCAGATGGCGGGATACGTAATGATTGTTTACATCACCGGTATTATGGCGATCCCCGATGATGTTTTGGAAGCGGCGCAGGTTGACGGAGCATCATTTTTACAGACTCTGTTCAAAGTCAAGTTCCCTTTGCTGATGCCGTCCTTTACGATTTGTTTGTTCTTGACTTTATCAAATTGTTTTAAGGTATACGACGTGAATATTGCGTTAACGGGAGCAGGCCCGAACTATCAGTCGGAAATGTTTTCTCTGAATATATATAACGAAATTTTTGATTTGAGCCACTTTGGCTATGGCCAGGCGAAGGCAATCATTTTCTTCCTGATTATTGCGATTATTACGATGATTCAGGTAAGCATTACGAAGAAGAGGGAGGTATCAATGTGATGAAAAACTCATTAGGCAAGAAAATTGTGGCAAATGTTGCTCTTGTGACTTTTTGTCTGTTGTATCTGTTCCCAATCTACCTGATTCTTACGAACTCATTTAAGAATCGTTCCGAAATGTATGAGAATATGATGGCTCTGCCGAGCAAATTATCCATGAAGTATTATGCGAGTGCGCTTTCGAAGATGAACTTTACGGTTTCGTTGCGTAATTCATTGATTCTTACACTTGTTTCCATTGCCATTCTGGTTGTGCTTTGCTCTATGACGGCATGGATGTTCGTTCGAAATGATAACAAAGTCAGTAAAGGACTGTTTGCTCTTCTGGTAGCTACGATGCTGATTCCGTTCCAGACAATTATGATGCCGCTGATGCAGGAGATGAACTGGATCGGTAATCATCTGGGAATCAAGATGACGGATACCATTCCGGGACTGGTATTTATGTATATCGGCTTTGGCGCAGGTATGGGAGTCTTTTTATATCACGGATTTATAACATCCATTCCGGTTTCGCTGGAAGAAGCAGCCATAATAGACGGCTGCAATACATGGCAGGTATTCTGGAAAATCGTTTTCCCGATGTTAAAGCCGACAACGATGACAGTGATTATTTTGGACGTTATTTGGATTTGGAATGACTATCTGTTACCGTCACTTACCTTGAAGGCAAAGATTAATCGTACAATTCCCATTTCGACGGCGAAGTTCTTCGGACAATACACAATCAGTTGGAATGAAGCAATGGCTGCACTTGTTGTTACCATTATTCCCGTAGCAATATTTTACCTTGCATGTCAGAAATATATCATTAAAGGTGTGGCAGCAGGAGCAGTAAAGGGTTGATTCTTGTGAGGGCAGTTTAAGTGGAAAAAATAATCAGAAAATCATTTTCGGAATTTAATGAAAGTGAAAACAGTTTGTGTGAAACATTGTTTCATAATGCAAACGGATATATTGGTGTTCGCGGCAGTTTGGAAGAGGGCGTTCCCGAGAAGTTTCATACAATGCGCGGAATGTACATCAACGGATTTTATGATGTGATTCCGATGAAACAGGCGGAGAATCTATGCAATTTTGTTGATGAAAAGGACACCATGCTGAATGTGTGCGATACCATGTCGATTGAATTGTGCTTCGCGGGCGAACAATTTGATCTGTCCGAAGGGACAATCATAAGTTATACACGTGAGCTTGATATGGAAAAGGGTATTACTTCACGACATGTAGTGTGGAAAAGCCCTTTGGGTAAAACGGTTGGAATTGATATAACACGTATGACTTCTTTCGAAAAATTGTCATTGTTTTTGATGGAAGTAAAGGTAACGGCGATTGATTTTGCGGGAGAAGTACAGGTTAGATCCGGTCATGATGCGGATGTGCGTAATTTCTGCGATCCTGCCGATCCCCGTTTGGCAGCCGAGAGCCTGTGTAATCTCGTTGTAGAGGAAATGTCGGTTTCCGGTGATGAAAGTTGTGCAGTGAGTCGCACCGCACAAAGTGATTTGCGTATGTGCTCGCTTGTCTATAATAAATGCCTTGTGCAGGATAATGATTTGGTAAGTATAAATTCTGCCGAAACTTTGGTTGACATAAAACCGGGAAAGGCAGTTTACAAGGCTGATCTTTCTATGAAGAAAGGTGCTTCTTTCGTACTGGAGAAATATACGATTATTTCAGATTCGCTTCGTTGCGATGATGTTGTTAAAAAAGCCAAGGACGATTTACGAGAAGTGTTGACGCACGGCAGCGCATATTATTATGCGGCGCAGAAGGAATACCTGGATAGGTTCTGGAAGCAATCCGAAATGGATGTGTACGGCGATACCTCCATGAATATGGCGGTGGCATTTAATATGTATGCGTTGCTTCAGTCGGCGGCCAAAGATGACAAGTGCAGTATTGCAGCCAAAGGACTGAGCGGTGAGGGTTATGAAGGCCATTATTTCTGGGATACGGAGATTTTCGTGTTACCGTTTTTGGTTCTGACCAATCCGGAACTTGCAAAGCGTGTTCTTGCTTACCGCTATCAGACGCTTGACAGAGCACGTGAAAATGCGGCCTTGTTGGGCCATAAGAAAGGGGCATTGTATCCGTGGAGAACAATTGCGGGTAAAGAATGCTCGGGATATTTCGTGTCAGGCACGGCTGCATATCATATCAATGCTGATATTGCATATGCTGTGGTGAATTATTATCTGACAACCGGCGACACCGACTTTATTGTAAATATGGGTGAAGAAATCCTTTTGGAGACGGCAAGATTATGGATGGATCTTGGTTGTTACAATGCGGACGGTGACTTTGTCATTAATGCGGTAACCGGTCCTGATGAATATACATGTATGGTAAACAATAATTACTATACGAATTGCGCTGCGCAATATAACATGCATTGGGCTGTGAAATTATATAAGCAGCTTAAAGAATGCGGTCGTTTGACGGGCAAGGAAAGTTTTGCGGCATCCGATGAAGAACTGTTTTATATGCAGCAGGCAGCCGATGCAATGCTTCTTGTTTACGATGAGAAACTTGGAATTAATCCGCAGGATGATTCATTTCTTTCGAAACCTGTATGGGATTTAAAGCAGACTCCGGCGAGTGATTTTCCGCTTCTTCTGCATTATCATCCGTTGCATTTGTATAGATATCAGGTCTGCAAACAGGCGGATACTGTACTGTCGTACTTTATGTTTGAGGATAAACAGAGCCGGGATGTGATGCGTCGCAGTTATGAATATTATGAGAAAATCACGACCCACGATTCTTCGTTGTCAACGTGTGTGTTTAGTATTGTAGCTGCAAGACTGGGAATGCTTGATAAGGCGTATGCATATTTCGGTGATTCGGCGAAACTGGATTTGGAGAATACGCACAATAATACAAAAGATGGCATTCATACTGCTAATATGGGCGGTTGCTATATGGCAATTGTAAATGGATTTGCCGGCTTGCGGATTAATGAAAACGGAATATTTATTGCGCCGGGAATTCCCAAAGAATGGGAAGGATATCGTTTTAATGTTATGTATCACGGAAGTCTTATTCAGATTTCAGCAGATAATTCAGGCGTTTGTGTTGAATTGCTGGAAGGTGATGCAATTAAAATCGGTGTATATGATGGCATATATTCGCTTGATTCGAAGATAAATGTCAAATTGAGATAGTTGGAGAAAGACTGTTATGATAAAAGCAATTATTTTTGACCTGGATGGGGTGCTTGTGTCAACAGATAAGTTCCATTTTCAGGCATGGAAAAGACTTGCGGACGAATTGGGAATATATTTTGATGAATTTATTAATAATCGCCTGCGCGGTGTAAGCCGTATGGAGTCTTTGAATATTATTTTGGAAAAATATATGGGAGAACCTTTTTCCCACGAAGAGAAGGTTCAACTCGCAGAAAGGAAGAATACTTATTATCGTGAGCTTTTGCAGACAATGACACCTGCGGATGTAAAGCAGGAAGTGCGTGATATGCTGCAACTGATTAAAGCAAAGGGCTATAAAATGGCTATCGGTTCTTCCAGTAAAAATACGAAGTTTATATTAAAGCAGGTAGATTTACTGAATCCGTTTGATGCCATATCGGACGGAACGAATATAACCAAGTCCAAACCGGATCCCGAAGTGTTTTTGATGGCCGCGGAGTATATTCATGAAGATCCGGAAAATTGTCTGGTTGTTGAAGATGCAGAAGCCGGGATTGATGCCGGAATAGCGGCAGGCATGCGTACAGCGGCTATCGGAGAAGCGGTTTACTGTGGTAAAGCAGATTATGAGTTATCTGTCTTCCGCGATTTGATGTTAATCGTGTGAGAATTATGTAAGCCAATTACGAAATTATGTAAACTAAAATAGAGTTATGTAAACAAGGGAAAGCATGATATTTTGCTTTCCCTTGTTGAGAAAATAGGGCATTTTTGCTATAATGAACGACAGTAAGAAATACTTTTTTATGGAGGTTATATATGTTAAGAGAGGTTACTACCAAGTATGGTGTTGTAAGAGGACTGCCTGCAGCAGATCCGAGAATTACAAGCTTCAAAGGTATACCGTTTGCCGCTCCGCCTGTCGGCAAGAACAGATGGAGAGCGCCTCAACCGGTTGAACCGTGGGACGGTGTTTTGGAGGCGTATGCGTTCGGACCGATCTCCGTACAGGATCGTCCGGCAATGGGAACGGATATTTACTGCCGTGAGTGGCATGTTGATCCGGACGTTAAGATTAGTGAAGACAATTTGTATTTGAATATTTGGACACCTGCCAAGAGAGCGGATGAGAAACTTCCTGTTTTGGTATGGTATTTTGGTGGTGGATTGCAGTGGGGTTATCCTTCCGAAATGGAATTTGACGGTGAGAGACTGGCCCGCCGCGGAATCATTGTTGTATCCGTTAACTATCGTCTGAACGTATTCGGATTCCTTGCACATCCGGAGATTACTGCAGAAGATCCCAAGAAGCCGACGAACTTCGGTTATTTGGATCAGCAGGCAGGAACACGCTGGGTTTATGAGAATATTGCCGCATTCGGCGGAGATCCCGAGAATATTACAATTGCCGGTCAGTCTGCGGGTGGCGGCAGCGTAATGGCCCAGATTACCAATCTGGATAACAAGGATATGATAAAGAAGGCTATTGTTATGTCCGGTATTATCGGCACACCGTATCGTGATGGAGGATTCCCGCCTCCGATGGAACTTTCCGATGCCGAGAAATGGGGCGAAGGCTTCTTTAAATTATTGGGTGTGAAGAGTCTTGATGAAGCTCGTGCCATTGATCAGGACACAATTCTTGATAAATATAATGAGTATATTGCGAACCATCCGCGTCTGTTTTCAGCCAAGGATGATGTATTTGTAAAGGGTGATCCGATGGTACTGGCTATGGCAGGCAATATTTTGGATATTCCCATTATGGCCGGTAATACAACGGACGAATTCCTGAATGCGATTACGGTTGATTCCGAGCAGGATCTTGCCGACAAAGCAAAGTCAATATTTGGTGAGCGTGACGGTGAGAAGTATTGTCAATTTGCCGAAGCAGGGATTTCCAAAGATGGTAAGAGATTCGGTGAAGTAAGCGGTATTGAATTGTCTGATAAGCTCTTATTTGAAATCATGAAGAAGAACGGTTCGGATAAGAATATGTACTATTACAGATTTAATCCGGATATTCCGGGATATGATAATCCGGGAACATTCCATTCGGTTGACTTATGGTTCTTCTTTGAGACCCTTGCAAAATGCTGGCGTCCTTTTGTCGGCAGACATTATGATCTTGCCAGACAGATGGCCAATTATTGGGCAAACTTTATTAAGTGCGGCGATCCGAACGGCCTTGATGCTGACGGAACACCGATGCAGCAGTGGAATCCGTATACTGCACAGGATGGCTTTGAAATGGAATTTACAGCGTACGGTCCTGTATCCAGGAAGGAAACATCCCGTGAATACAAGTCATTCCTTCGCGGCAAGATTGCGGACGAGAAACGTGCATTCCTTTCCAAGAAAACTGCATTTAATCCGTACCTTCCTTCATGGGAATATGTACCGGACGGCGAACCGTATGTATTCGATGATCGTTTGTATGTATACGGTTCACATGACTTTTATAATGGTGACGTATTCTGCATGGGCAATTATGTAGGATGGTCTGCTCCGATTAATGATTTGAGCAATTGGAGATACGAAGGTGTTATCTTTGATAAGATGGATGAACCGTTGAATCCGAAGGGCGACGGTATGCTGTATGCACCGGATATGACAATCGGTCCTGATGGAAGATACTATTTATTCTATGTTATTTCCAATGCCGGAAACGTATCGGTTGCGGTATGTGATACTCCGGCCGGCAAGTTTGAGTTCTACGGTCATGTACATTATGCGGACGGTACACTGTTGGGTTCCAAGGACACGGATGAACCGCATTTCGATCCCGGTGTTATTACGGAAGGTGATAAGACATATTTGTATACCGGTTTCTGTGGATATGGAGATAAGGGACGTCATGGAGCAATGTGCACGGTTCTCGGCCCCGATATGTTAACAATTATTCAGGATCCCGTAGTTGTTGTGCCCGGTTGCATGTATTCCGAGGGTAGTGGTTTTGAAGGACATGAATACTTTGAGGCTGCTTCCATTCGTAAGAAAGACGGCAAGTACTTCTTTGTATATTCATCTATCGTTATGCATGAATTGTGTTATGCCGTTTCCGACAAACCGGATAGCGGATTTAAGTTCGGCGGTGTATTAATCAGTAACTGTGACCTTGGAATAGACAGCTATAAGCCGAAGATGCTGGCATCTTCATTTGGTGCGAATAACCACGGAAGTATTATTGAAATTAACGGGCAGTGGTATGTATTTTATCATCGCCACACGAACGGAACATGGTATTCGCGTCAGGTTTGCGCCGAGAAGCTTACTGTTTTGCCGGACGGTGGATTTAAGCAGGCAGAACTTACCAGTTGCGGTTTGAATGACGGACCGATTCCCGCAAAGGGATATTATCCGACATATATTGCATGTAATATGTTCTATCCGAATAGCGAAGAGTTTGTTCGTGAGAATAATATGGCGATTCTGCCGGATAGTACAAAGGTCAAAGTCGTTCAGGACGGTGCAGACGGAACAGAGTGTGAGGCGTATATATCCAACTTTAATGATGGGGCTGTTGTAGGATTTAAGTATTTTGACTATAAGGATGTGAAGACCGTAAGCTTTACGCTTCATGGATATTCTCATGGCAAGGTCGAGATTAAAACAGCCTGGGATGGTGAAGCAGTTGGTGAAATAGAGATAGATTCCAATAATATTTGGGATCGTTACGATGTTCCGGTAACCATTCCCGATGGTGTATGGCCGTTATATTTGTGCTATCACGGTACGGGAAATGCGCTTCTTCGAGGATTATGGTTTAATTAGACTGTTTCTTGATTAACTGTCCGTGTGCAGTTAATCAAGCATGATGACTGAGGCAAGGGATCCACGTGATCCCTTGCTTTTTCGATGTGAAAAATAGCGGTCGGAATGGCACATGGTGCATCCGGCGTTTATGGTAATGTTTTCAGAAGGAACACCGAGCTGCATAAAACGGCATGCTACGACCGCACGAAGATTCAGCATGTATTTGCCGTTAGTCTTGGCCGTTATAAATGGTTCTGCTTCCAGGCGCCCGATGAGATTTTCTACCGCATCTATTACTTCTTTGCCGACTTCGAAACAACAGAAGTCAATAGCAGGTCCTAAAGCTACTTGAATGCATGATGGTAAAGCTCCCAGAGAAATCATTTTCTCAATGGCTTCTTTTTCGATGTCGGCTACGGTGCTTCGCCAACCGCAATGAACGGCGCCGATAACGTGATGGAGAGAATCTTCCAACAGAACGGGAACACAATCTGCCGTAAAAATCGCAAGCGGAAGATTGGAAAGATTTGTTACGTATCCGTCAGCCTGAATGAGTTCTCCTGCGCCATATGCTATGCGCGCATCATTATATGTGGCTATATGCACATTGTTTTCGTGAACCTGATGACCGCATACGAATTTATCCTCATGTATATTACAAGCGGAAAGAAAACGACGCCAGTTTTCGCATACACGTTCTTGGTAATCGCCGCGGTTCATTCCGAGATTGAGGAATGCGTAATCGCCATCGCTTACACCGCCGATACGTGTGCTGAATCCATGCGGGGAGATGATATTGTCAGCGCAATCAATTTCCACGTTTGCGGTTGAATCCGTAAATGCGGTGAGTTTATCACCGGTATAGCAAACGGTCATATTCAGGTTGGTTTGACCCTTTAACAGAGGACCAAGGAAGTATTTATCGCCTTCCCAGGTAGGAAGGGAGAGGACATCTGCTGCATCAACCCATTTAAGCGTTCCCTCGGGACAATCCGCAGTGAGTTCGCCGGTAAAGGCATCACCGCGAAACAGGTACATGTCTTCGTCTTCCCATGTATCGGAAATGAATTTGATTAATCCCACATACGTATATTCGGTAAGCGTCAGTCCGGTTTCTTCATAGACTTCGCGAACCAGACATTCTGCAGGCGTTTCACCCGGAAGGAATTTGCCGCCGACACCAATCCATTTCTGTGCATTGAGGTCGTTTGACTTTTTATTGCGGTGAAGCAGAAGGTACTGATTGTTTTGACGAATATAGCATAAAGTAGTATTAATCATATGTATTCCTCTTGAACATGATATATGGGGTTGAAAATGTGATATAATCTCAAAAGTAATTATATTATATGATAAAGGACACAAAAGTGGTATATTGGATTAGTTGATGAGATGTTCCTTTTATTTCATATAATAAATAATATAAATATAAATATTTTTTTATATAATAAATAATATAAATAATTTTTCCGACATTTTTTAATAAATATACCGAAAATTAGAAAATGTTGAATTTTCAAAGAAAGGTGGATTGATGATACAGATGAGAAAAATGGTAAAAAAATATTTTGCAATTATTTTTTCCGGAATATTGCTTACTGTCGGATTGGCAGGATGCTCGGCTCAAACGACATCAGACACAGCAGAAACTGTTCAGGCTGACAGGCCGGAAGATGATCAGACAGACATTACGGAAAATGCAGAAGCCGATATTACGGAAACTGTGGCATCAAATGATTCGGAAACTGTGACATCAAATGATTCGGAAACTGTGTATGTGGATGACTGCCAAAGAGAAGTTACTGTTCCGGCAAAGATTCAACGTATTGTCCCTTCGGGTCCGTTATCACAGATTTTTTTGTTCGCGCTTGCTCCCGATATGTTTGTTGCATTGGCATCCAAATGGATTGATGAGGCGACGCCGTTCATTGATGAGACGTATTTGTCACTTCCTTATCTGGGACAGTTATACGGTGAGGCGAATCTGAATGTTGAGGAACTGGCTTTGCTTGCCCCGGATATAATTATTGATGTTGGACAGGCGAAGGGGTCCGTAGTGGAAGATATGGACTATTTGCAGGAAGTAACAACGATTCCTTCCGTACATATTGATGCAACTTTGGAAACCATGCCGGATGCATTTAGAAAGCTTGGAGAACTTCTCCATCGCGAAGAAAAAGCAGAAGAATTGGCTGCTTTTTGCGAGAAGACATATCAGCGTACGGAAAAGATCATGGAACAGGTCGGAGACGAGAAAGTACGTACACTGTATATTTTGGGCGCAGACGGAGCCCATGTGCTTGCGAAGGATTCATACCAGTCCGGCATTATTGATTTAATGACGGATAATGTTGCCGTTATGGATAATCCTTCCGGAAAGGGAACGGGTGATGCTGTCAGTATCGAACAGATTATGGCATGGAACCCTGACTTTGTGATTTTTGCTCCGGACAGTATATATGAGGATGTTGCATCCACGCCTGTATGGAAGGAAATGCCGGCAATAGCGGCCGGTAATTATGTGAAGGTACCAAACGGACCGCATAACTGGATGGGTTCGCCGCCGGCGGTACAAAGATACCTCGGATTAATCTGGCTGCCCTCGGTTCTGTATCCGCAGTATTGCGATTATGATGTAATTGATGAAGTAAAACAGTTCTATCGGTTGTTCTACGGATGTGAATTAACAGATGCGCAGTATGAGCAGCTGGTTGCAAATTCTTTCCCGCATTGATCGTAACGCAATTTGATGCAGTGGTGCTCTTATATTTCGGAGCGGGATGGAGAGTATAATGAAGAATCCTTCGGAAAAGTCATTTGAAATGGATATGTGCTCGGGGCCGATTGTCGGAAAACTTTTGATGTTTTCCGTGCCGCTCATGTTGTCGAGCATTCTTCAATTGCTGTTTAATGCGGCGGATGTTATTGTGGTAGGACGATTTGCCGGCGACAATTCGCTTGCTGCGGTTGGTTCTACCGGTTCGCTCGTGAATTTATTGGTGAATTTTTTCATGGGCCTTTCGATAGGTGCCAATGTATTAGTGGCCAGATTCTATGGTGCAAAGGAAGAACGCAGGCTGTCATTAACGGTTCATACCGCAATGACACTGGCAGCAATCAGCGGAGTGTTGTTGGCAATTATCGGGTTCTTTGCGTCGGCTTCGATTCTGGCACTTATGAAGACTCCTCCCGAGGTGCTCCCGCTTGCCGCATTATATCTGAAGATATATTTTCTGGGAATGCCTGCTTCGATGGTATATAACTTCGGCAGTGCGATTCTTAGAGCGGTTGGAGATACAAGAAGGCCGATGTATTACCTTTCTGCTGCCGGTGTGATAAATGTGGTTCTTAATTTGATTTTTGTCATTGTATTTCACATGGATGTTGCCGGAGTTGCAATTGCCACCGTTATTTCACAGATTGTATCCGCGTATCTGATTGTCAGATGCCTGATGCAGTCGGAAGGTGCATTGAAACTTGATTTACATCAGTTGGCGGTTAATCGGGACATTTTTCTTAGAATTGTGAAGATTGGGCTTCCTGCCAGCTTTCAGGGAATGATTTTTTCCATATCAAATGTCATTATTCAGTCGTCCGTTAACGGCTTTGGCGCTACGATTGTTGCGGGAAATTCGGCCGCGCAGAATGTGGAAGGCTTCGTATATGTATCCATGAATGCGTTCTATCAGGCGAATATTTCGTTTGTCAGTCAGAACGTCGGCGCCAAGAAGTATGAGCGTATTAACAAGATTGTGTTGCGCGCGGAACTGTGCGTTATGGGTGTAGGATTGATTCTCGGAAATGCTGCTTATTTGTTTTCTGATGCATTACTGTCGCTGTATACAGGTTCTGCGGAAGTGGTTGCCGCAGGCAAAGTCAGACTTTTATACATCTCTGTTCCATATTTGCTGTGCGGTATGATGGATGTTATGGTGGGGGCGTTAAGAGGTCTTGGCTATGCAATTATGCCGATGATTGTTTCATTAATCGGAGCGTGCGGTTTGCGTTTGTTTTGGATATTTACGTTTTTCAGATTGCCACAGTTTCATTCTACGATGACTCTTTATTTAACTTATCCGGCATCCTGGGCTGTTACATTTATGGCTCATGTGGTTTGTTATCTGATTGTTAAAAAGAAATTTGACCGTCGAATGCAGACGGGAATTGTGTAAATTGTTAAGCATGCATTGATTATAAAGGTAAGGCATTGAGCTTGAAGGAGAAGATATGGCTGTATCCACCGGAATTATAGAAATCGATTTGCACGGTAAGAATGTGGAAGAGGCAATTGCAGCTGCAAAGCGTGCGGTTGCGACCGCTTCCGGAAGTGTATATATTGTTCGCCTGATTCATGGATTCCATGGAGGAACACGTATTAAAAATGCAATTGCGGACGAGTTTGCATATGGCCGTGTTCCGAAAGTGAAGGGTGTTCGGCCGGGATCGAACCAGGGAATTACGGATTTGATTCTACGGGATATTTAAGATGGCGGGCAGGATTCTTTTGCAGTGAATAATTTTGCAAAAAATAAAAAAGAAAATAAAAAAAAAATAAAAAAGAAAAACAAGAAAGAAAAAATAAAAAAAGGAAATGATAAGGGAGTGCCGAATAAGTACAATGTACTGCTTTTTAACCGGAGGACATAATGGCAATTAATTCTTATTTGGCGACTGATGTAATGAATGAACTTGATGAACTGATTCCTTCCGACGAGGACTTATTACTTGTTGAAGAAACGGATGCGGATGATGTTTCCGACGATGTGGAATCAGATGAAGATTTATCTGACTTTTATGCTGCGGACAGTGTAAAGGCGTATTTGAAAGATATAGGTAAATATGCTTTGCTGACGCAGGAAGAAGAAGTGGAACTGGCTAAGATTATCGAAGCCGGAGGTGAGGAAGCCAAGAAGGCCAAAGACAGCCTTGCAAATGCAAATCTTCGATTGGTTGTAAATAATGCCAAGAAATTTATGAATCGCGGATTATCTATTTTGGATCTGATTCAGGAAGGTAATCTGGGATTACTTAAGGCAGTTGATAAATTCGATTATACGAAGGGATTCAAATTCTCTACTTATGCAACGTGGTGGATCAGACAGGCTATCTCCAGAGCAATTGCCGATCAGGCAAGAACCATTCGTATGCCGGTCCATATGGTGGAGACGATGAATCGTGTGCGTAAAGCACAGCGTGAACTTACGATGCAAACAGATCATGCACCGACGGAAGAAGAACTTGCGGCATATCTGAACATGCCAATCGAAAAGGTGCGTGAAGTATTGATGAATGCGCAGGATACGGTATCTCTCGAGAGTCCGGTAGGCGATGAAAATGATTCGCTTCTGGGAGATTTTTTGGAAGATACTACAATGGCCGGTCCGGTGGAACAGGTTTCGGCAATTATGCTTCGTGAATCGTTAGAGATGGTTTTGTCTACGCTTACCGAGAAAGAAGCACAGGTAATCCGTCTTCGTTTCGGCATGGATGATAATCGTGCCAGAACGTTGGAAGAAGTCGGAGAAATATTCGGTGTAACGCGTGAACGAATCCGTCAGATAGAGGCGAAGGCATTACGAAAGATGCAGGCTCCGAGCAGGAGAATGATGATACAGGATTATAAATAATAATTCGAGAATGATGTTATAAGATCGTAAATAATATATGTGAAGATATAAAGATAAACGGGGTAAGGTCAAAGGACCTTGCCCCGTTTTGGTAAAAGAAGATGTTGCCCAAAAGATGAATCAGGGCATCAGATATTGATCAATTCGTATGCTCTTGTTCCCAAACCGATTTCCTCGGCATGATTTAAGCATGTTTCCCATTCCGTATCAGGATGAACCATGGTAAAGTGATCGGCGTCATGATCGCCGCATACATGTGCTTTGATATGGTCATCAAGTTCGCTGTCGGCAATAACCGGAGCTTTCATACACAGATCAACACATGCCTGATCAAGAGCGACGGGATCGAAAGAAGCAAGCATACCGATATCCGGAATGATGGGAATATCATTTTCGGAATGGCAGTCACAGTTCGGAGAAACATCACATATCAGGCAAATGTGGAAGCATGGACGGTCTTTGCAGACTGCATACGCGTATTCCGACATTCTGAGATTGAGCATTGTGGATGTATTGCTGAAATCAACATATACGGCATCACGTGCACATGCTCCGATACAGCGTCCGCATCCTACACATTTTTCTGTATCGATATAAACTTTACCGTCCTTTTTGGTCGGTGCATCGTGTGCGCAGATTTTCTGGCAGGCGCCGCAACCTACGCAACGGATTGCGTCTACCTTCGGTTTGCCGTCACAGTGTTGCTCTTTCTTACCGGCGCGGGATCCGCATCCCATACCGATGTTCTTGATGGCACCGCCGAAGCCTGCGAGCTCATGCCCTTTGAAGTGACTTAACGAAATAAAGATATCGGCATCCATAATGGCCCGTCCGATTTTGGCTTCCTTGACGTAGGAAAGATTGATGGGAACAAGTGCTTCGTCTGTTCCTTTTAACCCATCGGCAATGATGACCTGACAGCCGGTAGCATAGGGTGTAAATCCATTCATATAAGCTGTGTCCAAATGCTCTAATGCGTTCTTACGACTGCCGACATAAAGAGTGTTACAGTCTGTAAGAAACGGTTTGCCACCGAGCTCTTTGACGTAATCTGCAACTACGCGGGAGTAATTCGGGCGAAGAAATGCGAGGTTGCCGTATTCACCGAAATGTACTTTGATTGCTGTAAATTTATCTTCAAAGTCAATCGATTCAAATCCTGCTTTCTTCATTAAACGATGAAGTTTCTGCAGCAGATTCTCGTTCCCGGTTGCTTTGAAACTGGTAAAATAAACTTTGGATGCATTCATTTTGTTATCTCCTTTATAATAATTCACAATAGTTATATGCTGATTAAATTATTATACCACGGGTTATATATGTATCGTGTGTATATTTTCTTTAGAATATGGTATATTTCTGCATTGCATGAATGTATTGGGATTATTGTATTTGATGTCGGCATAAAAACGCACATTATGTAAACAAAAAAAGTGGTGCAAACAGACTGTTATATGTTATAATATAACGGTCTGTTTGCACATGGAGGTATATAAACGGACGGAAAGAGAGAAGAGTATGTATTTCAGACCTTATAAAAGCATGGATGCGGATGCAATTATCAGTTGGATTACGTCAGAAACGGAATTCTATCTTTGGAGTGCGGGAATACTGGGGGAATACCCGCTTACAGGGGACCAACTGCAATCAAAACTTCGCGAGGCCGATGAGGACGAGCGTAAATTTTTAATGGTTGCGTGTGACGAAGAAGGACCTTTCGGATTTATGGTATTGCGTTATTTACCGGACGAGAAGGATGTTGTCCGTTTCGGTCTTGTGGTTGTGGATCCGAAAAAGCGTAGTCAGGGTTACGGTAAGGCTATGCTGAAGATGGCTCAGAAGTATGCATTCGAAATGCTTTCGGCAAACAAAATAACATTGGGTGTTTTTGAAACGAATCTGCAGGCATTTCGCTCATATTTGTCCGTAGGTTTTACGGAAATGTCTCAGACAAAGGAATATGAGATCCTCGGGACTACATGGGTATGTAAGGAAATGGTTATGTTTTCTCCGGATATTCAGATAGAAGGCTCGGACCGTATTGTTCCTGAAGATGATATTTTCAATAAGATTATTACTACAAATATGTTTTCTTATGCTTTCCAGCCGATTGTTGATGCCAAATCGGGCGAAATATACGGCTATGAGGCTTTGATGCGTGCGGAATGTGACGGTAAACCGATTTCGCCCATGGCAATTTTGGACTATGCTGCGAAGCATGATTATATGTACGATATAGAAAAGCTTACGTTGTTTAATGTAATGCGACGTTATGAGAATGGTTTGTTTGAGATTAAGAACCGTAAGCTTTTTATTAATTCGCTTCCGGGATATCAGCTTACCGAGCAGGATTACGAAGATTTGAAATCCAAATACGGTCAGTATTTTTCCAATTTCTGTATAGAGATAACAGAGAATACGGAATTTCGAGGTACGGAACTGTATTCACTGCTTGAGAGAAGCGAACAGGACGGATTCGGTCTGGCCATTGATGATTACGGAACCGGATATTCCAATACATCCAGTGTTTTGTCGTATTTGCCGGATTGCGTTAAGATTGACCGACTCCTTATTACCGACATTAACGAAGATACCAAGAAGCAACATTTTGTAAAAGGTATGGTTGAATTTGCTCATACCAACGGTATTTTGATTTTGGCGGAAGGTGTTGAGACCGAAGCAGAATTGAAAACGGTAATCGGCATGGACGTTGATTTGATTCAGGGATTTTATACCGGACGTCCGTCCTTTGAAATAATTGATGAAATTGATATTGAGATTCGCAATGAGATTGCGTCTGCCAATGTCAAAAATCAAACATCCGATACAAGAAAAATTTATACGGTTATGAATGAGAAGGAACTTCCTCTGATGCGTCTGGCATTGGAACAGTATTCGGGTATTCTCGTTGCTTCCGAGGAATTTACGCTTGTCGGTAATACAAAGTATTGCGCAGAGATGTCTATCAAGATTAAAGACGGTTGCAAGTGCCGAATGACAATACGTGATGTCTTTTTGGAGAGCTTTATGCAGCTTCCTTGTATCGAGATTGGAAAGAACGCAGAATTGACGCTTGAACTGCAGGGAATGAGCAGATTCCGTAAATACGGAATATATGTTCCTGAGAGCAGTAAGCTTATTATTGAAGGCGATGGAGATTTACAACTCCGTGTGCAGGGAATTCAAAGTTATGCTATCGGAAGTTTATGGGATGGTCAGTTTGGCGATATATGCTGGAGAGGTACCGGCTCCATGGATATTCTAGTGGAAGCTGATGAAGGAATCGGAATCGGCGGCGGTCATTTCGGCGGTACGGAAGGAATCGTACTGCAAGGCGGAATCGTTCGTATTGAACCTGCAAGCAGCCATAGTGTGGCTGTCGGTTCGCCGAATGGAACTGTGCCGATTATGGTAGAAGATTGTCAGTTGCAATTGGACATCAAGACGGAGCGCGGAATCGGAATCGGATGCGCCGGAGGTAATCAGAATACTCTTATCAAGCATTCCAAAGTGAATATTATCTCGGCAGGTACATGTATCAGCCCTATTGGTTCATATACCGAAACAGAGGGAGAAATCCGTATGGAGAACAGTGAAGTCTCTGTTCTCGGAAACGGTTCGCAATTATATCTGATCGGTGCGCCGTTCGGTGCACTTTCGATTGTTATGGAGGGCTCGCTTGTGAATCTCCATGGCGAAGGAAATGAGATTGTCGGCATCGGAACAGCTGATGAGCAGGCAATTATCAATGCTCGACAGACTGATTTGACCATTAAGATAGCATCCGGTAAACCTATGCCGTACGGAACAAAAGGTAATACTGTAATCTTTCAGGGTGGCAAACAGAGTATTTCTGTGAATGAATAAGGATATAGAAATGAAGGCATCGGCTAAATATACTATCAAAACACCGGAACTTTTGTTGCAAAAGCAAGATCCGCAGCAGGAGGGTGAAGCGGTAATAATTAAGTGGGATGTATTGTCCAGAGAAGATATCGAACCCAAATTAATCGGTGAGGTGCGTGTGTTTGGCCCTGCGAAATTGGGCGTGGTTTCCATGGATTTTTCAGTGGAGAAGCCCTATCGGGATAAAGGATATGCAACGCAGGCAGTTAAGCTTATTGTACAGTGGATATTTTCGCAGAAAGATATTTATGAAGTTACAGCCGGAGTGATGAACGACAATGATGCCGGAATAATTGTTCTTGAAAAAGCAGGTTTTGTTTATAGAAGCAGTGAACGAATCGGCGAAACTATGGAGAAGAAGGAGTTCTATTCCATTATGAAGGCGAAGAGTGCATGGACCGGCTTGTACCTGATTCTCGGAGTATTCTTCGGATTGGCGCTTGGTGTACTTTTAAGTTCCATGATTGTTGGTTTTGTTATTGGTGTTGTGGCAGCAGTTCTTGCCGGCTGCGTTATGGATCGTAAGATAGAACAACACAGAGAAGAAGTTACCGGAAAGGTAAATGATAAACACGGATTTGTTAAATCCGATTCATAGATTTCGTGAAAGAATGGTGGGGTACCGAATGTCTCAGGACAAAAAGAGTGTTTTTGAAAATGACGCACTGCTGACTTTTGCGCAGCTGTTTCTTCAAAATTATGTATCTACATATCATGTAAACCTGAATGATTGGTCGTATTCGAGCTTCAACAGAGAGAAATATTTGGATGAGGCTTACGGTTCGTACGACAATTTTTTGGAATCAATTCAAGCATATATTTCGCAAGACGTACACCCAGATGATCGTTCTTTGATGTATGAGATTACACAACCCGAGTATATTTGTAAACATTTACGGGAAGACGGATATATTTCGGCTTCCATGCGTGATACATCCGGAGATACGGTTCGCTGGTTTCTGTATGAAGTATTTGCAGGGAGCGATTCGGATCATATTGCTGTGGCTTTTTCGGATATCACAGGTGTAAAACAGGAAGAAGAAGAGAAGGCGCAGATTATTTCCGCGCTTTCGGCCGATTATTCCTGTATTTTTTTATATGACCTGCAAAAGGATCATCTTGTTCCGTATGCGTTGAACGATCATATCAGAGACATGTTGCCTAAGGATTTGGCCAGTATGAAGTATAAGGATGCGTTGTCCTTTTTGATTGAGGTAGCCGTTGCTCCTGAGGAAAAGGAACGTATCCGTAAATTATGGTCCATGCCTTGTGTATTGAATGAACTATACAATAAAGAGATATATTTGGTGGAATATTTGAATGAGCGAAATCATTATTGCGAATGCAAAATGATGTTTGGCGATGCTTCTCATCATTCAATCGTCTTTGGTTTTGCCAATCGTGATGTTCAGATTCGTGATCGTAAAGAGAAAGAGGAATTACTTCAGAAGAATTTTGATATTATCAAAACACTTGCTTCGGAATATGCGTCGGTATATCTGGTTTCGGCTTCCAATCGCAAATTGATTCCATATGCAATGGGATCAACGGTTGCGAGTGACTTTGATGAACTGATTCGGATGGGATTATCTTACGATGAGGGAGTGCGATTATATGCAACGGAATATGTGCATGAGAATGATCGTGAAAAGTTTTTGTATGAGGGTTCTTTTGAGCATGTAATGCGGGAACTGGCGGATAAGAAGCGATTTGATATTTTGATTCGCCGCGAAGGTATGGTGGGACTTCATTATGCCAAATTAAGTTACGTGAAGTTGGAAGAAGTGAATGAGCGGCCAACGGCGTTTGTGGTTGCTTTCCAATATGATGATCAGAAGGTTTTGCAGGATTATATCAATCGTGAACTTTTGGGGTTCTTTGACCTTGTTATTTTCAATAATTTGGACGGTGAATTCCTGTACGTTTTCAGAAAAGCGCAGAAGATTTCCTCCTATTTTTCCCAGTACGCAAAACGTACGGAAGTATGCCTGAATGTTGCATCGCGTGTAGCTCCGAAATATGCCAAGATGTGGGAAGGCTTTGCAAATGATGAATATTTGATGGAATTTTTAGGGGATAATGACACACGTGAATTCATTTATGAGATGCCTGAAGCGGACAGACCATGGCGTCGCGGAACATGGCAGGTAATTGACCGTCAGAACGGCAGACCATCCAATTTGATTTTTACTTCTATCGGTATAGACAATGTTACGGTGGATAAAATGCGCCTCGAGACGGAAATGTCCGAAGCTCTTGTGTCGCATCACGATTGTGTATTGGCGGTGGATCTGGATACGGAACGATTTATTTATGCCGATGCCTCACAGAATGAATTGTTTGCACCGTATGTTACCCTTGTGGAGGGTAATAAAATATATTCGGAAGTTGCGAAGCACTTCGTTCTTAATTGTGTATGTGAACATGATGCAGATCAAATGTTCCAGTTTTGTGATATAGAGTATCTGCGGAATGAACTTTCAAAGCGTGATACATTTTCGGTTACTTTTGCTGATAAACTGGGTAAGCAACCGCATTATTGGGATTTGCAGTTTATATATCTTCACGATGATGAATCGGTCAGCGGTGCGAGAGCAGGTTTCTTGTGCGCTTTTTCCAATGCGGATGAACGTGTATTTGCAGAGCAGTATCAGGAAAATGAACTTCGAATGAAGAATGAAGCACTAAGCCGTATGAACGAAGACGTTGTCGAACTTTTGGGCAATGTCGTGGAAGGTAGAGACTTGGAGAGCGGGCAGCACATTCGTCGTGTAAAGAATTTTACCCGTATTTTGGCGCGCAATGTATTGCTTAATATGCCGGAATATAAATTGACAAACGAAAAAGTGAATCTGATTGCTACTGCAAGTGCCATGCATGATGTCGGTAAAATCATGATTCCGGACTCCGTTCTTCTAAAGCCCGGGAAACTTACAAAGGAAGAGTTTGACCTGATGAAAACGCACTGCGTTCGCGGTTGCGAGATTCTTAAAAAGGCACCGTCGGATTGGTCGAAAGGATATTACGAAACCAGTATGGAAATATGCCGTTGGCATCATGAAAAGTATGACGGTTCCGGATATCCGGATCACCTTGTCGGTGATGATATACCTATCAGTGCCCAAATTGTCGCTGTAGCAGATTGCTTTGATGCTTTGGTAACAAAACGTGTTTATAAACCTGCATTTTCCTGCCAGAAGGCATTTGAAATGATTGTTGGCGGTGAATGCGGTGTATTCTCGCAGAAATTGTTGCGGTGTTTTGAAAACTGCAAGGATGAGTTTTTTGAAGAGTATGAGTTGTCCAAATTAGAAGAGGAAAGTGAGAATGGCAATCAATCAGACATTTAATGATGTTGATAATCGTATTGTTATGAGTTTGGCGTCGGAATATTCATGTGTGTTTCATTACGATATTTCGAAGGATATTATATCGGTCTTTTCAATGAATGACCATTACCGAACTGTATTTGAAAATTCTCTTAATCACATCGGTATTAAAGCAGCAGTTAATTTGTATTTGAAATGTGTTCATGAGGATGATCGCGATATGTTTGCGGGTCATCTTTCTTTGCCGCGTATACTTGTTTCTCTCAGTCGTCAACCCGTATATCGTTTGGAATATCGAAATGACCGGAATCAGTATTGCGAATGTAAGATCTCTTATTTGCAGGGAAGCACGGACGAACTGGTTATCGGAATGGCGAATGTCGATTCCGTGATTCGCGGCAGAAAGGAACTGGAGAAACGGCAGAATCGAGATTACCAGATTATTGACGCCTTAACGTTGGAGTATGACGGTGTTAACTATGTTGATGCACTTACCGGCAAATTCCTGAATTTCCGAGCGTTTGATGAATTGGATGATTCCTTTAAAGCACTCCGCTCTTCCCCCATGACTTACGATGAGATGAATGTATTGTACGCCCGAGAATATGTTGTTCCGGAAGATTACGATATGTATGTCGAAAAGTGTTCGATGAGTGCGGTTTGTGAAACTCTTCGTAATCGCAAGTATTTCAGCTTTTTGTACAGACTGACTCTTCATGATGAGTTGCGGTTCGGAAGTGTTACATTTGTTAAGACCGGAGACGAGTCGGAGGAAGTTACGTCTTTTGTAGTCGGATACTCATATGATGATGATATGATTCTGGAGAACTATATTCATTCTTCATTGACGAATGAATTTGAGTCCATTTATTATTGCGATTTATCGGCCAATATTGTGCGTGCGTATAAGGATTCCGAATCTACTGTGCTCGGCCGGTTTGATACAGCACCGTATGATATTGTCATAAAGTCATTTGCGACGGATGTTTCGCCAACGCAGCGTAAGATGTGGGAGCGTTTTGCGAATCGTGACTTTTTGAATGATTATTTTGCTCATGAAGATATTCGAGAATTTACATATCAGTTAATGAATGAGAATGCTGCAAATTCCTGGCGCCGAAGTGTATGGCAGGTATTGGAACGTGAGAACGGTAACCCTAAGACGATGGTTGTGACTTTCATGAAAATGGACAGTGCATCATCCAGGGAAAATATTAACCGAATCATGACATTGGCTGATGAATATGAATTCATTTATGATGTTGATTATGTGACCGGTAAATATTCCGTGTTCTTCAAATCCGAGGATGATCACTCACTTGTAAATATAGGTTCGAAAAGCGAATCGTATTTTTATGACAATTTGATTAAATGGGTTGATAAGAAGGTTTGGCCCGAGGATAAGGAAATGATGCGGGCCGTGCTTTCGAAGGACAGAATAGCCGACGTGCTGTCGCGGGATATTTCGTATTCACAGGACTTTCGTATGGCGGACGGAGAGCATCCCGTTTGGTATCAGGCTAAGTTCGTTCGATATGGTGACTGGGAGAATGAACCGAGATTTATTCTCGGCATAATGAATAATGACAGCTATTTAAGCAAAGTCAAGGAATATCAGGTGCAATTACAACAGGCACTTGTGCAGGCGCGTTCCGCAAATCGCGCCAAGACTTCGTTCCTTAATAATATGTCTCATGATATCCGAACTCCGATGAATGCTATTATCGGTTTCGGATCCATGGCAATGAAGAATATTTCGGATACCGAAAAAGTACGAGACTGTCTCGGTAAAATCGGGACGTCATCGGAACATTTGATGGCGCTTATTAACGATGTTCTGGATATGAGTCGAATTGAGTCGGGCAAGCTTTCTCTTACGGAACATGCGGAATGCATGGGAGATATTATCAGTACATTGTGCGATATTATTTCTCCCGATGCCGAAGCCAAGAATATTAGCTGTTATGTAAACTACAAGAGCGTTCAAAACGATCATATTATTTGCGATAAAGTACAACTGTCCAGAGCTCTTCTTAATCTGTTGACCAATGCTGTGTTGTACACTAATCCGGGCGGAAGTATTTCCTTTAATGTTTCGCGTACGGAAGTTTCCCATCTTGGTTATGCAAGATATGAATTCAATATTTCCGATACGGGAATAGGAATGGGTTCGGAATTTGTTAAAACAATATTTGACCCGTTTACCAGAGAGCATTCATCGACGCAGTCCGGTGTGCAGGGAGCCGGTCTTGGGCTTGCAATCACCAAGAATATTATTGACATGATGGGCGGAACAATTGAAGTTTCTTCTATTTTGGGCGAGGGTTCGGAATTCCTGGTAGCGCTTGAATTCAAAATGGTGACGGAAATGCAGGAAAGCGAGGAAAATATGTTTTCCGTTTCCGATGTGCCGATCTTTGACGGCGAGAGGGTACTGGTGTTCGAGGATAATGAATTGAATCGTGAGATTGCCGAAGAAATGTTGACAGATATGGGACTAAAGGTAGATATGGCCGAGAACGGTGAAATCGGCGTATCCATGCTGAAGGCTTCGACCAAACATCCGTATGACATTGTTTTGATGGATATTCAGATGCCGGTAATGGATGGATACGAAGCAACACAGGCAATTCGAATGCTTTCGGATGTGACTTTGTCGGAGATTCCCATTATAGCAATGACAGCCAATGCTTTCGAAGAAGATCGTCGAGCGGCATTATTGGCAGGAATGAATGAGCATATTGCCAAACCGGTTGATCCGCGCATCGTACGAAGAGTACTGGCAAAGTATTTACTGAAGTAGAACTGTTTTGGGTGAATATGAGAGGGAAACATATGAGAGAGGAACGCGTAAGGAAATTTTTATCTGTAATTTGCATTTTAATTTTATGTGTTGTATGCTTGTTCGGTTGCGGTAAGAAAACAGAAACCCCTAAAACGGACGGGACGAATGCAGGAACAAATGCTTCTACAGATCAGACGGACACGGATTCCAATGATGCGGATAATGCTGTTGCAGGTACGGAAGACGAAGAGATTAAAGATGCCGATGCTGCAGATGCAGAAACTACAGATACAGATGCAGAAGTTGCAGATACAGACGCAGATCCTGATGAAAGAGCTGCAGATGCAGATGATACCGGTATAAATGATTCGGAAGATAAGTCTGCCGGGGAAGATACGTCTCGAGAGGAAGCAGAGGCAGAAGAGTCTCTGTATGCCGGCAAGCATATCGTGAAATATCCCGGTCGCGGATATTATATGTCGGATATGAATTATTCGCATATGGTTGCTTCACCGAAATATCATACATTAACGCAGATTTCATCCGAAGCAAATGAGATTATTGATGAAGATCGATGGCTGTATGAGCATGGGTTTGAAGATTGCAGAGTCGGTTCACAGGAAGGATATTATTTGTATGACGGTAATTACTATTATTATCGTGCGGGTACGAATATTACCGATGGAAACCGTTCCGGAATTACTGTATATAATAAGGAATTTGACACGCTCGTTGATCTTGACTTTTCGGAGTTTGTTAATCCGACCGATGCGCAATCGGAGTTTACGGATGTGGAAGTTCATTATGTATACGGAAATGCCGACGGCAGCATTATTTATGTTTCGCTCGGACATAATACATATGCAAACGATCAACCCGAAACAGCGTATATTGTTGCCATTTCCATGGACAATTATGCAGTATTGTGGAAGACCTGCGTTCAGATTTCCAATGCAAATAATTTTGTGGTAATCGATGATACGATATTTACCGGTTACGGATTTACCGATGAACCGGATTATGTATATGCCATTGACAGAATTACCGGAAATATAATGGAGCAGTACAAAGTCAAGACGGGCCCGAGTTATCTGTATGAGCAGGACGGCAAATTGTATGTTCGTACATATGATACGAATTATGTATTTGAAATAAATAACGGAGAGTAAAGGATATATGGAAGTAACAAGTGAGAACAAAATGGGTGTTATGCCCATCAACAAATTATTGATATCAATGTCTGTGCCGATGATGATATCGATGTTGGTACAAGCGTTATACAATATTGTTGACAGTATGTTTGTGGCAAGGGTGTCCGAGGATGCACTTACCGCTGTTTCGATGGCGTTTCCGCTGCAAACACTTATGATTGCTCTTGCAGGCGGTACCGGTGTCGGTATTAATGCTATTCTTTCCAAAGCACTTGGCGAGAAGAATCAGGAAAAGGCAGACTGTTGCGCCAAGAACGGTATTTTTCTGGCCCTTTGCAGTTATGTTTTGTTTCTGATTGTCGGACTTACGGTTGTGGCACCGTATTATCGCAGTCAGACAGATAATGCGGCAATCATTTCTCACGGAGTTGATTATCTGACCGTTGTGTTATCGTGTTCATTCGGTATGTTTTCACAGTTCTTGTTTGAAAGACTGTTGACATCTACCGGAAGAACGATTTGTACGATGTTTACGCAGGCAACCGGCGCAATTATTAATATTATTCTGGATCCGATATTTATTTTCGGATATTTCGGTGTTCCGGCCATGGGTTGCAAAGGCGCTGCCATTGCAACGGTAATCGGACAGGTTGTGGCAGCGATATTTGCCATTATTCTGAATGTTAAGGTAAATAAGGAAATTAATATCGGGATGAAGGGCTTCAGACCGGATGGTGAGATGATCGGATTGATATACAAAATTGCAATTCCTTCAATCATCATGCAGTCCATCGGTTCCGTTATGAATTATATTATGAATCGTATTCTTGGAAGTTTTACAACGACTGCGGTTGCGGTATTCGGAGTATATTACAAGCTGCAGAGTTTTATTTTCCTTCCGGTATTCGGTTTGAACAACGGACTTGTTCCGATTGTTGCATTTAATTACGGGGCTAAGAACAGGGAACGTGTGAACAAGACTTGGAAGCTCGGCTGGTTGTATGCAACAGCGATTATGCTTGTTGGTACGATTTGTTTTGAATTGATTCCCGGATTGTTGTTATCTATTTTTGATGCGTCGGATTTTATGATTTCCATCGGTGTTCCCGCATTGCGTATTATTGGTGTTCATTTCCCCGTAGCGGCGTATTGTATTGTTACCGGTTCGGTATTCCAGGCGCTTGGTAAGAGTACATACAGTATGGTTACCTCCATCATGAGACAGGTAGTCGTACTTCTTCCTGCTGCATACCTATTGTCTCTTTTGGGAGATGTCATTTATGTATGGTGGGCATTCCCCATTGCGGAAATTATGTCCGCGGCGGCAACAACGTTCTACTTTATTAAGATTCGTAAGAATATCATTAACAAGTTATAATTTATTCTGCCGGTTTAATGTGATCAATGTCGGCGATCCCGACCATGGAGTAGTTGGTGTAGTATACAACGAAACCGGGTTTGGCGCCGGCAGGTTTTTTCACTTCTTTTTTCAAAACATAGTCAATTTCCACTTTACCCATGCTACGTCCCTTGGAATAATATGCGGCGAGAGCAGCAGCTTCTTCACATGTTGCATCCGGAAGTTCACGACCGTGCGTACAGACAATAACATGACTTCCGGGTATTTTTTTGGCATGAAACCACCAATCACCGCCTTCGGCCATTTTGAAAGTCAAAAAGTCATTCTGGTAATTGTTCTTCCCTACATAAATATCGATTCCATCAGATGAAATAAAATGCATCGGTTTGGATTGCGAACGCTTATCTTTGGAAGCAGATTTGTGTTTTTTAATGTATCCGCTTTCAACCATTTCATCGCGAATCTGAGAAAGATCTGCTTCGGATTCAGCGATATCTATAGAAGCCGCGATAGATTCCAAATGCTGAATTTCGTCTTCGGTTTCGCGAATCTGAATGGTAACGGCTTCTTTGGTACGCTTCAGTTTATTGTATTTTTCAAAGTATTTCTGCGCATTTTCCTGAGGAGTCTTCTGCGGATCCAAAGGAATGGTGATGTCTTCGTTTGTATAATAGTTGTTGCAGGTCATTTGTTTGACCCCGGGTTCTATTCCGTATCCGTATGTGTTAATCATTTCTCCGTAGATGCGGTATTTGACCATTTTATCCGTATCCGCAAGCTGCTTGCGGAAAATGTCGTATTTCTTGGTATTTCGTTCAAGTATGGTTTGAATGATTTTGCGCAGATCGACACTTTTCTGACGGATACGTGTTATAGCGTTCTTGCGTGAGTAGAATACCGCCAGAAGTGTAGAAACGCTGTCAAAGTACTCCGCCGTAAGATCGGCATATTGGGTTAACATAACACAGGAGAATTCGGCGGGTGTGCCGTTTTCATCCATATATAAAACAGGAGTAAAATGACTTTCCCGTATGGTATTCATAAGGGCCTGAAAGTGTGCAAACAAGCTGTCGGCATAATGCGCGTTGTCTTCCAAGAGAGCGCAGGCAGGTCTGTCGGCATCAACTCCGGCAAGGTGACATAACTCACTTGCGATGGCCGGTGAAAATCCTGTGATGGATGTATATAAAGCCTTTGATAGTTCCATTGGTTTACATAATATTACGTTTTTAAAATCAGCCTCACTGATGGTAAACGGATCAAACTTTTCGGTTGTTTGTACGGCAAAGTATTCGCGACCCGGCAGTACTTCACGCACTGAACTTACAAGAGAGGAGATTCGTTTTACGGAATCCAGGATGATGTTATTCTCATCCAGAAATATAATGTTTGAATGCTTTCCCATCAGCTCGATAACAAGTGCTTTACGTTTCAAATCTCCCATTTCATCGAGATGCTCTATCTCAATCCGGATAATTCGCTCCAATCCGGGCTGTGTTACCGATAAGATTTTACCGTTTTGTAAATGTTTTCTCAGTAACATACAAAACGGTGGAGCGACCATGGGACTGATAATATTTTCATCCGTAAGGCATACAAAGGGAAGAGATGCATTGGCGCTTATTAGAAGCTTTGTGGCTACGCCGGATCCCTTTATTGTCAGCAACAGCTCATCAGCTTCGGGTTGTGCGATTTTGCTGATGCGTGCACCTGTTATGGTTTGATTGAGTTCTGCCGTAAGTGCGGCAACCGTAATTCCTGAAAGTGCCATAGAATAAGTCCTCTTACTTGACTATAATATCTGAAATATACTATAATTATTCACAGCGCGCAAGTGTACGAGATGAGAGCGAGAGACTTGGCGCAAGGTGAAAAATGGTTAAAAGTATGACAGGTTTCGGCCGTTGTGAGAAGGCTGATTTGAAGCATAAAATCACAGTGGAAATGAAATCCGTGAATCACAGGTATCTTGATGTTAACATTAAGATGCCTAAGAAGTTCGGCGCATTTGAATCAGCCATTCGTAATTTGCTTAAGGAGTACATCCAACGAGGTAAGGTGGATGTGTATATTACCTGTGAAGATTACGAACAGAATTCCGTGAAGATTACATATAATCGAGAGGCTGCCAAACAGTATCTTGAGTATTTATCGTTAATGAAGCAGGAATTCGGATTGGAAGATGATATTCATGTGTCGACATTGTCCCGTTATCCGGAAGTTTTTTCGTTGGAGGAATTATCCGAGGATGAGGATGAGATATGGGGCGAGCTGGAGCCGGTTCTTCGCGGTGCTGCAGAGAGTTTTGTAGAATCACGTATCCATGAAGGTGAGAATATCTGTCGTGATCTGCTTGAGAAACTTGATGTTATGTCAACTTATGTTGATGAGATTGCCGAACGTGCTCCGCAGATTATCGAAGAGTATAAGAATAAGTTATACGCGAAGGTGGCTGACTTTTTGGCGGATGCGCAGATTGATGAAGGACGTATTTTGTCGGAAGTTACATTGTATGCCGATAAGATTTGTGTAGATGAAGAAATGGTTCGCCTGCGTAGTCATATTCAACAGACGAAGAAAGCATTGCAGGGCGGTGAAGCGGTCGGAAGAAAGCTTGACTTTATCGCTCAGGAGATGAACAGAGAAGCGAATACCATATTATCCAAGTCCACCGATTTACAGACCAGCGATGTGGCGATTGATTTGAAAGCGGATATTGAGAAGGTTCGCGAACAGATTCAGAATGTGGAATAAAGGAGAACGTTATGCGTCCCGGAATATTACTCATTGTATCGGGTTTTGCAGGGTCCGGTAAAGGTACTCTGATGAAGGAATTGTTGAAGCGGTACGATAATTACGCTCTTTCGGTGAGTGCAACAACGCGTGCACCCCGTCCCGGGGAGGTTGACGGAGTAGATTATTTCTTTGTAACGAAAGAAGCGTTTGAAGGAATGATCGAGAGAGACGAATTATTGGAACATGCTTCTTATGTAGGCAATTATTACGGAACGCCTGCCGCTTATGTGCAGAAGAAGCTTGCGGAGGGCAAGGACGTTATTTTGGAGATTGAAACGCAGGGCGCCTTGATTATTAAGGAGAAATATCCCGAGTCGCTTCTTGTTTTCGTAACGCCTCCGAGTGTTCAGGAAATATATAATCGTCTGAAAAAGCGCGGTACGGAAACGGAGGAGGTTATTCATTCACGCATGGAGAGAGGTGCGCTGGAAGCAAAAGTCATTCCGCGGTATGACTTTCTGCTGGTGAATGATGATTTGGATGAGTGTGTTGTTACGCTTCACAATACAATTCAGACTGCCAAGAATGCAGTGGAGCGTTGTAATGACAGAATAGAAGTTATATCCGAGCAATTCGGTGTCTTTTTGAAAGGAGAAATATAATGTTACATCCGTCTTATTCTGATCTTATGAAGGTCGTAAACAGTGAGGTTGAAGAGGGAGAACATCCCGTAGTAAACAGTCGTTATTCCATCGTTATGGCTACATCCAAACGTGCCAGACAGATTGTTGACGGTGCTCCCAGCCTGGTTGAAGATGCTGATGAGAAGAAACCTTTGTCTGTTGCTATTGCAGAACTTGAAAGCGGAGCGGTCAAAATCGTTGCCGATTAATTCCTATGCAAGAAAAGAAATGTGCCACCCTTAAGGGACAAGGTGAGAACGCATGCATTCGTTTTACACTTGTTTCCCTCGGATGTGATAAGAATCTTGTGGATGCCGAGTATATGGTTGGATTGCTTTGCGACCATGGCTTCCGTTATACCGAGGATGAATCAGAAGCAGACGTGATTGTAGTGAACACGTGCTGCTTTATTCATGATGCCAAGCAGGAGAGTATTGAAACGATTCTGCGTTTGACCGAATACAAGCGATCCACATGCAAACGACTTATTGTGACCGGATGTCTGGCACAGCGTTACAGTAAAGATATTCAAAAGGAAATTCCCGAGGTGGATGCCGTTTTGGGTACGGCTTCTTATGACGACATTCTGACGGTTTGTTCGGATCTTTTGGGCGAGAATGCCGTGTCGGAAATTATGAAGCCGTTGACGTATCTTCCTTCCATAGAAGGCAAGAGAGTAATCAGTACGCCGGGTCATTATGAATATCTGAAAATTGCAGAAGGTTGCGATAAGCATTGTACATATTGTATTATTCCGCATATTCGCGGACCGTATCGTTCCTATCCGATGGAAGAACTGCTTAAGAAGGCGGAATTCCTTGCCAAGGAAGGTGTTTCGGAACTTATTGTGATTGCGCAGGAAACGACTGTCTATGGTGTTGATTTGTATGGACGGAAGATGTTGCCTACGCTTCTTTCGAAACTTTCCGAGATAGAAGGTATCCGATGGATTCGTTTGCTATATGCATATCCTGAAGAGATAGATGATGAACTGATCGAAGTTATGTCAACCAATCCAAAGGTATTGCATTACATCGATATGCCGATTCAGCATAGCGTTAGCGGCGTGTTAAAGAGGATGGGGCGACGTACGGATGAGGAACAGATTCGTGCGGTTATTCGTAAATTGCGTGAAAGAATTCCCGATATTTGCATTCGTACCACGTTAATTACCGGATTCCCCGGTGAAACAGAGGAAGATTACGAGAGCCTGTATCGTTTTGTAAATGAAATTGAGTTTGATCGCCTCGGAGTATTTACTTATTCGAGGGAGGAGGATACTCCTGCTGCGAAGATGTCCGATCAGGTGCCGGAACGTACCAAGAAGAAACGTTATCGGGAGTTAATGGAACTTCAGCAGGCAATTGTATTTGATAATGCTTCGTCACATATCGGAGAATCACTGGAAGTAATTGTTGAGGGAGAACTTCCGAATGAGGAAGAAGATGGGCATGCGTATGTATGTCGAACCTACAGAGATGCTCCGGATATTGATGGCTTTATATTTGTTAATTCACCGTATGAACTGATGACGGGTCAGATGTTTTCGGTACGTGTGAGTGCTGTTCATGATTACGATTTGATTGGAGAGATGATTGATGAAGATGAACATTCCTAACAGATTGACAATATTTCGTGTAATACTTGTTCCGTTCTTTGTGTTTTTCATGCTGACTACTTTACCGATTCCGGGAGTACAGTGGATTGCACTTGCTATTTTCGTTATCGCTTCATTTACCGATTTTTTGGACGGCAAGATTGCCAGAAAATATAATTTGGTAACGAATTTCGGTAAATTTATGGATCCGGTGGCAGACAAACTGCTGGTATGCTCTGCGCTGATATGCCTTGTTGCATTAAACAGAATAGAGGCATGGATTGTTATCATAATTATTTCACGTGAATTTATTATTAACGGATTCCGTTTGATTGCCTGCGATAACGGTGTTGTTATTGCTGCAAGTTATTGGGGTAAATTTAAAACCGTATTTCAAATGATTATGGTTGGACTGATGATTGTGAATTTGCCGATTCTTTCCATACCTACTCAGGTCATTAAGTGGATTGCTCTTGTACTTACGGTCGTATCGCTTGTTGATTATATTGTTAAAAACAGGAATGTATTAAAGGACCCCGAGAAGGAGAATTAGTGTGATTTGGCGGAGCGGAACGGAGGATAGTATGACAGCCGAATTTATCAGTGTCGGAACAGAAATATTGATGGGATACATCGTGAATACAAATGCCGCATTCCTTGCCAAAGAATGTGTTGGACTTGGTATTTCCTGCATGTATCAGTCTACGGTGGGCGATAATGCGAAACGCTTAAAGGAGGCAATTGCAACTGCGGCCAATCGCTGTGATATTGTGATTGTGACAGGCGGCTTGGGCCCCACGGAAGATGATCTTACCAAAGAAATGGCTGCGGAATATTTCGGGCTTGAATTGAAAGAGGATGAAAAGGCCCTCTCCGATATAAAGGAGTACTTTATTAAGCGTGGGATTGACTTTACGGAGAATAATCGTAAGCAGGCACTGGTTCCCGAAGGAGCGATTTGTTTATACAATCCGAACGGAACGGCGCCCGGAATTATTATTGAAAATGAACAGGCAATCGTGATATTGCTTCCCGGCCCGCCCCGTGAGATGCAGGCTATGTGGAATGATCAGGTAAAACCTTATTTGGCAGGCAAGACCGATGTGTCTTTCTATTCTACCATGGTGAAAATATGCGGTGTAAGTGAGAGTCTTGTTGAGGAGCTGATTATCGATCTGGTTGAATCATCGAATCCGACGGTTGCGACGTATGCATCCGATGGCGAGGTGAGCATTCGCGTAACGGCGTCCGCCGAAGATGAGAAGACTGCCAAGAAGCTTGTAAAGCCTATTGTGAAGGATTTAAAATCAAGATTTGGCGACAGTGTATTTGCTACTTCCGCGGAAGAATCTTTGGAGGGATCGCTAATAGAACTTCTCGAGAAGAACGAGATGACTATCTCGACTGCGGAATCGTGTACGGCCGGTTTGTTGGCAGGACGTATTGTCAATGTTTCCGGAGCTTCCGAAGTGTTTAAGGAAGGCGTTATTACTTATTCCAATAAAGCGAAGAGGGATCGCCTGGGTGTTAAGAAATCCACACTTGCCAAATATTCGGCCGTCAGTGCGGAAGTTGCCAAGGAAATGGTAAAAGGACTTATGGCATTAACCAAGTCGGACGTGGGCGTATCGGTAACCGGATATGCCGGTTCGGATTCGGAGGAAGAGCCTGATGCGGGGCTGGTATATATTGCGGTCAGTGTACGGGGTAATATAAAGGTATCGAAATTTAATTTCCGCGGCAATCGTAACAAAGTCAGAAACAGTGCGGTAGCGAATGCACTTACGATGACGAGAATGTGTTTGTTTGAATATATTCACGAGAACGAGAAGTAATCGGATTGGAGAATATATGCCAAGTATTAATAAGAAGAGCAGAATATTGGAGACGTATGCGCTGATTCTCATAGATACAGTGTGTCTTGTCGTGTCCTATATTGCCGCTCTTTTTATTCGTTTTATGAGTGCGCAAGAAGCGTTTTCCCAGGTCCATTATACGGTGGGAGCATTCCTTCTTGTAATTGCGTTGCTGTACAGTATTATGTCCGAATGGAATCGCGGTTTTTTCAAAAGGGGTTCATATGTTGAACTTGTTGCTGTCCTGAAATATAACATAGTGTTGTCGTTAGCGATTGCAACGATTGTTTTTTTGGCCGGATACGGTATTTATTTTTCACGACTTGTTTTTCTGATCTTTGCTGTGATTAATACGATTCTTACGTATATATCCCATCTGTTCTTTAAACACTTTATGTCAACCTATTACAAGCGAGGACGCGGAAGTGATAAGGTGCTTGCTGTAACAGAGATGCGTTATGTCAACCCAATTGCCGAATCTCTCGTCGGCCATGGTGACTGGTATTACAATCTGTCATACATAGCTATCGTGGATTTGGAGTTGGTGGAAGAGGAGAAAAGGCCGTCGTCTGTTTGCGGCATTCCTGTTATTGCAGGTGGGAAGGATCTGATGGAAGCTGCTACTCAGACGGCAATTGATGCTGTCTTTATGTATCTTCCGACCACTCCTGCGTTGGAAGCACGCGATATTATCGCTTCGTTCGAAGATATGGGAATTGTTTGTCATTTCAGTATGGATATTCCAGAGATGAATCTTTCCGGTAAAATGGCCGGGGAATTTGCCGGCTATCCGGTACTTACATTTACCTTACAGTATTTGGATTATCGTCGTGTGATTATTAAGCGTATGTTTGATATTGTTTTCGGGCTTTTGGGACTTCTTTTTACCTTAATCATTACACCGTTTGTTGCATTGTGCATCAAGATTGATTCGAAGGGGCCTGTGATTTTTAAACAGGAACGAATCGGTAAGAACGGTCGTCGATTCAAAATATTAAAATTCCGTTCCATGTATATCGATGCCGAGCAGCGTAAGAAAGAGCTTATGGCAGATAATCAGATGAACGGACTTATGTTTAAAATTGATGATGATCCGCGTATTACTCGTGTCGGAAAAGTCATTCGCAAGCTATCTATCGATGAACTGCCGCAGTTCTGGAATGTTCTGAAGGGTGATATGAGTATGGTAGGTACCAGACCTCCTACAGTTGATGAGTTTGAGAAGTACAGTGTACATTATCGTCGTAGATTGTCCATAACACCCGGACTTACGGGTTTATGGCAGGTTAGCGGAAGAAATGATATTAAAGATTTTGACGAAGTAGTGAAGCTTGACCTGGAATATATTGAGAATTGGTCATTATCGTTGGATTGTAAGATTATTTTGCAGACGGTCGGTGTAGTGTTGTTCGGGCGCGGTGCTAAATAATCAATCCGATGTTCGGAGGTATGACAATCGGAATGGATAAATTATTTCCTACATGCAAAATACTCGGCGTGGATGTCGCTGTATGTAATATGGATGCGGTTGCCGATATGCTTACGGCTAATATACGGAATCTTTCGGGACAGTATATTTGTGTAAGTAATTCCCATACGCTTGTTATGGCGTCCGAAGATTCGGAATATCTGAAAGTACAGAACGGGGCATGCGTCGTGTTGCCGGATGGGAAACCTTTGTCGGTAATTAGTCAAAAGCGCGGCTTTGCCGAAGCAAAACGTGTTGCCGGTCCCGATTTGATGGAAGAGATGTTTGTCCGTGGGCAGGCCGGAAACGGACTGTCTCATTTTTTTTACGGCTCAGACGAAGAAACATTATGTAAACTTAGGAATGAGTTGGAGACTAAGTATCCGAATATGAAAATTGCCGGAATGTATGCACCTCCTTTTCGGCCGTTGACAGCTGAGGAAGAGAATGAAGTACAGGTTATGTTAACCAATGCTTCTCCCGATATTATTTGGATTGGTCTCGGAGCGCCGAAGCAGGAGCTGTTTATGGCGTCGCATGCCGGTATGTACCCCAGTGTGATGATCGGTGTTGGGGCAGGCTTTGCGTTTCATGCAAAAGTAACAAAACGTGCACCGAAATGGATGCAGAAAATAGGTTTGGAATGGCTTTATCGCTTAAGTCAGGACCCGAAGAGACTGTTCAAACGATATTTGATTACGAACACCAAATTTATTATCCGCACAATTCGTGAAGCACATAAGTAGTATTGAATAGGAAACAGTTATGCTTTTACAGATTGTGAATGCTTCGGTTTCATTCGGCGGAGAATCTGTTCTGTCGCATGTGAACTTCGAAGTTAAAAATAAAAATGATAAAATTGCGGTTATCGGTCGAAACGGTGCCGGCAAGACGACGATGCTTCGATTGATAACGAAAGACGTGGAGCCGGACCATATTGATGGTGAAGAGGCCATGGTTATTCAGCCGGCGGGAGTGTCGGTAGGCTATTTGAAGCAGATTTCGTTTGATGATTTGTCTGTGACACTTGATGATGAGATCCGTAAAGTTTTTGTCAGAATTCTGACTATGAAAGCAGAGTTGGATTCATATGTGGAACGAATGAGTGATACTACGCTGTCACCTTCGGAGTCGGAGCGTTTGGCCTCCGAATATACTGCTTTGCAGGAAGAATTCCAGGATCTTGGCGGGTACTATTACGAGAAGGAATATGATACCGTTCTCAAATCGTTTGGTTTCGATATGGCGGATAAGCAGAAGAAACTGTCCGAATTTTCCGGAGGACAGCTTACCAAACTTGCATTTATAAAGCTTTTGCTTTCGAAGCCGGATGTGCTTTTGCTGGATGAACCGACGAACCATTTGGATATTACTACGATTGCATGGCTGGAGCAGTATCTTCGCGATTACAAGAAAGCTGTTGTTGTCATCAGCCATGACCGTATGTTTATTGATCGTATTGCAAACTCTGTTTATGAGATTACGTATGGTGAGGTTCTGTATTATCCCGGCAATTATTCGGATTACGTGCGAATCAAGAAAGAGCGATATGAGAAACAGATGAAGGATCATATTGCGCAGCAGAAAGAAATCGCACGACTTATGGAGATTGTGGAGCGGTTCAAGAACAAACCGACAAAGGTGGCAATGACCCGTTCCAAGTTAAAAGCAATCGAACATATGGAAAAAGTCGCTATGCCGGCGGAATATGAAACAAAGAGCTTTAAGGTTAATTATACGCCGACGCTCACAACCGGTAAGGATGTACTGTTTCTACAAGATTTGTCCATCGGGTATACGAAGGAACTGTCGCGTGTGAATCTGGATTTGAAACGCGGAGAACGGTTGGGGATTATCGGTGGAAACGGAATCGGCAAATCTACGCTTTTGAAGACGCTTACGGACAGACTTCCGGCGTTATCCGGTTATATGCGTTGGGGGGTTAATGTCCAGATCGGTTATTTTGATCAGCAGATGGCACAGTATTCATCCGACAAAAAGGTAATAGATGACTTTTGGGATATGTATCCGCATATGACGCAGACCGAAGTTCGTAATGCACTCGGTGCACTATTGTTTTCGGGTGATGATGTGTTTAAAGATGTTTCAATGTTATCGGGTGGCGAACGCGTGCGTCTTGCACTGGCCAAGATGTTGCAGGAGAAACCGAATGTGTTAATCCTGGATGAGCCTACGAACCATATGGATATGGTGGGTAAGGAGACACTTGAAAATATGCTGATCGGGTTCGACGGGACCGTGATTTTTGTCAGCCATGACAGATATTTTGTTCGCAAGGTGGCTACGCAGGTACTTGCGATGGATGAGACCGGTTGTGTATTGTACCCGTTCGGATACGATGACTATGAAGAGAAGACCGGACAGGGCGGGTATGTTCGTACTGTCGGAAAGTCATCCGAGGCAGGTACCAAGTCCTCCGTAAAGGAAGCCAATCCTTCACCGCAGGATACAGATGTGAGACCGACAGTTGATGCCAAATCTTCATATGAAGCAGGGAAGGAAGCTGCCCGTCGTAAGAAGCGTCTGGAAAAACTGGAGGAATTGATTGAACAGGCGGAAGTAGAGATGCAGGCCAAAAAGGATGAAATTATGAATCCCGAAAATGCCAGCGATTATGTAAAACTTCAGTCTTTACAGGATGAGGCGGATCTTTTGGAAGAAAAAATACTGGAATACATGGAAGAATGGGACAGTATAAACAGTGAAATCGAGAATCAGGGAGAGTAATAATGTTTGATAATCTGACACAATCCGATATTGATAAAATGGAAAAAGAAATTGAATACCGTAAACTTACACTGCGTCCGAAATTAATTGAGGATGTAAAGGTTGCAAGGGCACAGGGTGATTTGAGTGAGAACTTCGAATATTATGCTGCAAAGCGTGAGAAGAACATTAACGAATCCAGAATTCGTTATCTCGACAGAATGGTAAGGACCGCGAATATTATTGATGACTCATCGGCAGACGATGAGGTCGGTATTAATAATACCGTAACGATTCAGCTGGTGGAAGACGGAAGCCTCGAACAGTACAAGATCGTTACATCCATTCGCAGCAATTCCCTTGGTGGGTTAATCAGTATCGAATCCCCGCTTGGGAAGGCACTTATGGGACATAAGGTCGGCGAGCGGATTACGGTAGTTGTTAACGACCAAATTTCGTATGATGTAATCATTAATGATATAGACAAATCCACGGATGATTCCAATGATGAAATCTCGCAATATTAGTCGTAGAACGGTGTACTTTTGACTGGGCGATAACAAAATGCGATTGATAAGAAAATCTTGAGTTTGCGCGTGTTTTATGGTTTAATATTAGGATATTAGGGTCAAACCGGATTTATATAATAAACAGAAAGGAAGTGTGGGTATGGCACTTTTAGAGAAATGGAGAGAAACAGCTTATAACGAGAATTTGGATAAGCGAACTCTGGAGAATTTATGGAATGACTATTTTCAGAAGGAAAAGGCTATTTATCAGCAGCTTCTTGCAGATCCCGATACAGTTGTAAAGGGTACCGTGGCGGAACTTGCTAAGAAATATGATATTGATATTATGAATATGACAGGATTTCTGGATGGAATCAATGACAGTTTGATTACGCCGAATCCGATTGAAGAGATGGAAGAAGATACCGAAGTTTCATTGGCATTTGATAAGGCACTTCTGTACAAGAATATGGTTGCTGCAGATGCTGACTGGTTGTATCACTTGACAGAGTGGGACGGTATTTTCTCCAAAGAAGAACAGGATCGTTTATATAAAGAGCAGAAAGCTTCCCGTACAATCCGTCATGAAGGACCCAAGATCGGACGTAATGATCCTTGTCCTTGCGGAAGCGGTAAGAAATATAAGAAGTGTTGCGGTGCAAGAGCATAATTTGCCCGTTCACTAATAAATTTACCCGGAGGCTCTAGTATGGCCAGGGAGAAAGAGGATAGTTATGAAAATCACATTAAAAGACGGTTCAGTTAAGGAGTATTCAAGTGCAATGTCCGTTATCGATATTGCCAAGGATATCAGCGAGGGACTTGCAAGGGTTGCATGTGCCGGTGAGGTAGACGGAGAGCGTGTAGACCTTCGAACTACAATTGACAAAGATTGTACATTGAATATTCTGACTTTTGATACAGAAGGCGGATGTGCGGCATTCCGTCATACAACATCGCATATTCTTGCGCAGGCAATCAAGAGACTGTATCCCGATGCTAAGCTCGCTATCGGACCGTCAATTGATGATGGTTTCTATTATGATATTGATTTTGCTGAGCCTTTCTCGGAAGAAAGTTTCCCCGCAATTGAAGCGGAGATGAAGAAGATTGTCAAAGAGGATATTCCCCTTGAGAGATTCGAACTTCCCAGAAGCGAAGCAATCAAGTTTATGGAAGATGCAAATGAGCCTTATAAGGTTGAACTTATTAAGGACCTTCCCGAAGATGCCGTTATCAGTTTTTATAAGCAGGGTGACTTTACGGACCTCTGTGCAGGACCGCATCTTATGAGTACCAAGAATGTTAAAGCATTTAAGTTAATGAAACTGGCCGGTGCTTATTGGAGAGGCAACGAGAAGAACAAGATGCTTACACGTATTTACGGTATTTCATTTACGAAGGCATCCGAACTTGATGAGTATATTGTTCGTCTGGAAGAAGCTAAGAAGCGTGACCATCGTAAGATTGGTAAGGAGCTTTCTCTGTTTGCACTTATGGATGAAGGTCCGGGATTCCCGTTCTTCCTTCCGAAGGGACTTATCCTTAAGAATACATTGATTGAATATTGGCGTGAGATTCATACACGTGAGAATTATGTAGAGATTTCTACTCCGATTATGCTGAACCGGGCTCTTTGGGAGACATCCGGACATTGGGATCATTACAAGGAGAACATGTATACAACGGTTATTGACGAAGAAGACTTCGCAATCAAACCGATGAACTGCCCCGGCGGAATGCTTGTATACAAATCCGAGCCCAGATCATATCGTGATCTTCCCCTTAGAATGGGTGAATTGGGATTGGTTCATCGTCATGAAAAGTCAGGTGCCCTTCATGGTTTGATGCGTGTACGTTGTTTTACACAGGATGATGCGCATATCTTTATGATGCCGGAACAGATTACGGATGAAATCAAAGGCGTTGTTCGTTTGATTGATGAAGTATATCAGCTCTTTGGCTTTGATTATAAGGTTGAGCTTTCCACACGTCCCGAAGATTCCATGGGTTCCGATGAAGATTGGGAACTTGCAACACAAGGATTGAAGAATGCATTGGAAGAGATGAATCTTGATTATGTTATTAATGAAGGTGACGGCGCATTCTACGGACCGAAGATTGACTTCCATTTGGTAGATGCAATCGGCAGAACATGGCAGTGCGGTACAATTCAGCTTGATTTCCAGTTGCCGCAGAGATTTGAAGCCGAGTATATCGGAGCAGACGGAATGGCACATCGTCCGATAATGATTCACCGTGTATGCTTTGGTTCTATCGAGAGATTTATCGGTATTCTTACAGAGCATTTTGCAGGTAAGTTCCCGACATGGCTTGCACCCGTACAGGTTAAGGTGCTTCCTATTTCCGATAAGTACTATGATTATTCCGCATCCGTTCTTGCCAAACTGAAGGCAGCAGGTATCCGCGCTGAGATCGATACAAGAGCCGAAAAGATTGGATATAAGATTCGTGCAGCAAGACTTGAAAGAGTTCCTTATATGTTGATACTGGGACAGAAAGAGGAAGAAGCCGGAAATATTGCAGTACGAAGCAGATTTTTGGGTGATGAAGGTGCAAAGGATCTGGATGCGTTTATAGCAGACGTATTGCAGGAGATTGCATCAAGAACGAGAAGAGAAGAAGCTGCAGAGCTTTCCGAAGATAAGTAATTATGGAATTAGACCGCGAAATATCAGAATATATGCAAGACCGTGTGAAATGTGTGTCGCGTATTACGTGCGCACTGGTCTCTCTGTTTCTGATTAACGCGGTCTTTTTGTGCCTGTATATTCGATTACAACACGGTCGGATATTTAATTTGTCGTTGGCCGCCAGTCGTCGATGTGTTATTGCTTTCATGGGAATACTCTTCTTATGTCAGGCGGTATTTACTGTTTATTCGGCTATCTCGGCGGCGAGGCTGAATGCATCCGGCATTTTGTATCGTATGTATGAGTATAAGGATTCGGGTGCCATATTACGGGAAGCAGCACAGATTTCATTGCCTGTTTTGCGATTCCGTATTCTAACGGGAGTAGCTGCTGCGCTTTTGTTTTGTATTGTCTCCATACTGTTGGATATTTATATATCGCCTTCGGATATTGCCCAAAGCTTTTCTCAAATGATGTTTATGGTAGGCTGTGCCGTATGCGCAGCGATTATTATACCGGCTGCGGATCGTATTCATTCGTACAGACTTATGATGAAGGAATGCAGTTATGTCAACCTGTCCCCATCCAAGAAACGTTTGATTGTAATAACCGCATCCGTGTTTGTATCGTTATCGAATTTTGCTTATTTATATTGGCATTATTTTAGAAACAACAGAGATATTTCTTGGATTGTTTTTCCGATTGCGATTGTTTTGGGATGCTGTATATGTACGTTGTTTTGTAATGACAAAGATTCATAAATATTTCTTGACAGCTTACGAAGGGCTGTGGTATTGTATATCAGGTGTTTGAAGACACTGTACAGGAAAGCAGAGCGTGGCTCTCACCCCGGGCATTTGGCTTACGGGCGTTCATATGAAATACATTTGTATTTTATTTGTGGCGGTCTGCGTGTTCTGTGTGCAGGCCATTTTTATTGTGATAAAGGATAGGATATGTCTTTTATCGGTATGCATTAGGCGGGAGGATACGACTATTAGCGAATTAATGATTAACGAGCAGATCCGTGATAAGGAAGTTCGTGTACTTGGAGAGAGTGGTGAGCAGCTTGGGATTATGTCCATTGAAGAAGCGCTTAAATTGGCAGATGAAGCAGGTGTTGATCTGGTAAAGATTGCTCCGAATGCACAACCGCCGGTTTGCCGTATTGTTGATTACGGTAAGTTCAAATATGAGCAGACCCGTAAAGAGAAAGAATCAAAGAAGAAGCAGAAAGTCATTGAAATCAAAGAAATTCGTATGTCTCCGAATATTGATACCAATGATATGAATACCAAAATTAATGCAGCCAGAAAGTTTTTGCAGAAGGGAGACAGAGTAAAAGTTACTCTTCGTTTCCGCGGACGTGAGATGGCGCATATGAACAGTAGTAAGTACATTCTTGACGACTTTGCGGAGGCACTTGCCGACGTAGCTATTGTTGAGAAACCGGCCAAAGTGGAAGGCCGTTCGTTATCCATGTTTTTAGCTGAGAAACGTAGTTAATTGTATATTACGTTCGAGTTAAAATATATTAGAAATCAGGAGGAAATAAAGATGCCTAAAATTAAGACAAACAGATCCGCAGCAAAGCGTTTCAAAGTTACCGGAACAGGAAAGCTGAAGAGAAACAAAGCGTATAAGCGCCATATTCTTACTAAGAAGACAACAAAGAATAAGAGAAATCTTAGACATGCCGTTATTACAGATAAGACAAACGTACAGAACATGAAGAAGATCACACCTTATATGCAGTAATGTGTCGGTGTGTATTAGTTTAGGAGGATAGAAAAATGGCTAGAATTAAAGGCGGCATGAATGCCAGAAAGAAACATAATAGAGTATTAAAGCTTGCAAAAGGCTACAGAGGAGCTCGCAGCAAACAGTACAGAATTGCTAAGCAGTCCGTTATGCGTGCCATGACTTCTGCATTTGCAGGCAGAAAAGAGAGAAAGCGTCAGTTCAGACAGCTTTGGATTGCTCGTATTAATGCAGCTGCTCGTATGAATGGTATTTCTTACAGCAAGATGATCTACGGCCTTAAGGTTGCAGGTGTTGACATCAACCGTAAGATGCTTGCAGAGATGGCAGTAAATGATGCAGAAGGCTTTGCTACTTTGGCAGAACTTGCTAAGAAGAACATTGCATAATTAGTTCATTTTCACATATGAAGTTTTCAAAATACCGGTCCATTTGGATCGGTATTTTTGATATAATAATCTATGTGTTGTTAGTACAATTGGCAGAGTAAATCAGGTTTGCGGAGGGTTATGATGGAACAGAAACAGGCTTATGAGTTAATTAATACATTACGGGATAATATACACAAAGTCATTGTCGGTAAAGATGAGGTCATTGATTTATTGTTGACCGCTCTTTTCTGCGGTGGTCATGTTTTGCTGGAAGATGTACCGGGAACAGGTAAAACGGTGCTGGCCAAGACTTTGGCGGCGTCGCTTTCAGCGTCTTTTTCCCGTATTCAGTTTACGCCTGATTTGCTTCCGGCAGATATTACCGGATTGAATATTTACAGTCAGAAGGATGGCGAATTTCATTTTGTGGAAGGCCCCGTTATGACGAATATATTGCTGGCGGATGAGATTAATCGTGCTACACCGAGAACACAGTCCGCACTTTTGGAAGCAATGGAAGAGAAGCAGGTGACGGTTGATCGAGCAACATATACATTGCAGGAACCTTTTGTGGTTATTGCCACGCAGAATCCTGTTGAAACTGCGGGAACATTTCCGCTTCCCGAAGCACAGCTCGATCGTTTCTGTTTCAAGATTCCGATGGGATCCATGAAGAAGGAAGAAGAGATTTCCATGTTGAAGCGCTTTTCTTGTGATTCTCCGCTGGGGACAGTTTCGGCTGTATGTACGTGCGAGGATATTCTTGAGATAAGGAAGCTGGCCCAAAAGGTTTATGTGCATGAAGATTTGCTGGACTATATATCATCGATTGCAACTGCAACTCGAGAGAATTCATCATTTGCGGTAGGCGTCAGCCCGCGCGGAAGTATTACTCTTCTTCATGCGGCGAAGGCGTATGCAATGATTTGCGGACGAGACTATGTTGTTCCCGAGGATATTAAGAAACTTGTTCCGTATGTATTCGCGCATCGTATAGTCGCATACGGATCTTATGAAAAGAGCAGTGTACGGAAAACACTGAACAATATTATGTTAACCATAACGGTGCCTACCGAGAATATGCAGCGATGAAATTATTACTTGCCGTTATTTGCGTCGGAGCGTTCTACTGGCTCCAATCATTTATTTACAATCGATTGTGGAATCGCAACCTTTCCGTATCCATTCACTTTTCCGATGATGTGATTCGCGAAGGAGACCGGTGTGAATTGTGTGAGGTTGTGGCGAATGACAAGAGGCTTCCCTTGAATGTTCTTCAGGTGAAGTTTGCTTTGACGCGTACATTTCGCTTTGATGAGAAAGAGAATGGTGCGGTATCGGATCAATATTATCGGAATGACTTTTTCCGCGTCGGTTCCCGACGCAAAATCACACGCCATCATCGTTTCACTGCTGAACGAAGGGGCTTTTATACCATTACAGGTTTGGATGTAATCGGACGTGACTTTATGCTGATTCATACATATGTTGAAAGTATGCAGTCCCCGACGACGATTACGGTACTTCCGAAACGAATTCCCGAGGAAGATTTGCCGGATGCCGTTACGAATATAACAGGTGAGTTAATCAGTAAGATTCGCTATATGGAAGATCCGTTTGAATTTCGCGGTATTCGTGAATATGAACCGTATGATCCTCTTTCGGGAGTAAACTGGAAGGTAACGGCCCGTGCGGGAGAACTGATGGTTAACACATATCATTCCACCTTTTCCCAGGATGTATGTATATTGCTTAATACGGATACGCATTCGCTTTCCGGTGCGGACAGACTTCGCGAGGAGGCAATTCGCATAGCGGCGTCGTATGCGGCTGTTTTGATTTCACGGCATATACATGTTTCCTTAATTTCGAACGGTAAGGACATCACAAAAGGAACCAAAACGGAAGTTCTGCCGGGTTCGGATATTTCGCATATTCGCACGATAGAAATAGCATTGGCGCGTATTAATACGGATGAAACCCCAGAGAGTTTTGAGGCACTCGTGCGAGATTTGACGAAACGGGTGGGTGACTTTACGACGTATATATTTATCTCTAACAGCCGTAAACCGGATTTATGTGATGCGTATGCCGAATTGCATAAACAGGCAAAAGGATTGTATTGGTTTATTCCGGAATACAGGAATTCCGAGATTGATGAGAAAGTGCTCTCAATGCCGGACGTATTTCGTTGGGAGCTCAGGGAGCGGGTATAATGCTGAATCGTAAAACATTTTACATTATTGCGCAATTGTTGAATATTGTCATGATTGTCATTTTGGCATATGTTCCGGCATATGCTATTGATACGATTATGGGTATCACGCCGCCCCCGGCGTTTTTATTGTGCTTTGTTTTGCTATACGGATGCGGCTATTTACTGCGCACACAGGTACAGCATTTTTGGGCATATATTCTGTTGCATTTGCTGTTACTGGCCGGGCTTATGATTTTGCCGCTTCTGGTAGGCGAGCACATTATGCTTCTTATTCTATTTATCGGTCTGCTGATCTGTGATATAGCATATTGGCAGAATTCAAACGAAACGGGGTATTCATACATTCATCCGGTGTTTGTTCTGGTGTTTTTGGTTGTATTTATTCTGGCGTATTATTACAAAAACAGTGAATTGATGTTGTTTACATACCGCATGTGCGTACTGTTTTTGGGATTGTTTTTGCTGCGTCTGTTCTTCGAGAATTCCTATTCTTTTTCTACCAACCGTCAGCTGTCCGGAACTGCGCCCATTGCGGAGATGATGAGCGAGAATATGAAAAGCGTACTTCCGATCATCTTTGTCTTTTCGATATTGCTGTTGTTTTTGGATGCGGAAACGTTTGGGCAGATTGTGACTTTTGTGTTTGATCTGTTTAAGAAAGGTTTGCGCGAGCTGTTAAGGCTTCTTGCCAAATTGTTTCATTCGGAAGAAGAGGCCATTGCAATTACGGAGAGCGGTGGAATGGGAGAATTTGCATTTGTGCCGGAACCTGTTGAAGACAGTATTTGGAAGAAGATATTCGACTTGTTGTTCTATGTTTGCGGAATCGGCATTCTTGTATTTGTTGCAGTGAATTTATTGCGTGCTATTCTGCGTTTCCTTTTGCAATTCGCATTTCGCGCTAAGCGCAAAGTCATAATAAAAGAGGATTATGTGCCGACGGAAGAAGTTGAGATTATGCGTTCAAAGGGAAAGGCTACGCTGGCCGGTAAAGTGTTTTTATCAAACCGCGAGAAAATACGTAAATATTATCGACAAATGATTAAGACGGCGATGAAACAGAAATATAAATGGAAAGAGGCACATACACCGATTCAGACGGCGGAAGGTATTGATGAAATGCTGTCATGGGAAGTGTATGATGCAACAAAGATGTACGAGAAGGCCAGATACGGATGCGTCGATATGGAAGATGCCGATGTTTCTTACATGAAAAAGAAGATAAAAAAAGAGTCCTGATTACAGGACTCTGTGTCGGAGTGACAAGATTCGAACTTGCGACCTCTACCTCCCTAAGGTAGCGCTCTAGCCAAACTGAGCCACACCCCGATTGCTTATCAGCAAGAGATATTCTATCTAAAATATGGTATGTTGTCAAGCGAAAATACAAAAAAGTTTTTCTTGAAAATTGAAAGCGGCAGATAAAAATTACTCGCGGCATTCGCGGGATTTTGATATGATTAGAAAGTGTTGTGAAATAAAAGATTTGGTGGTGAATATATGGATACTGATCGTAAGACAGTCAGGGAAACCGGTCCGGATGTGCTACGGACGGTTGCGGTAATTTTTGTAATTAGCGTGCATTTCTATTTAAACTGCGGATATTACAGCGAACCGATGGTTGGAGAGAAGATGTTTGTGATGACGGCGGCTCGCTGGCTCTTTTTAACGTGCGTTCCAATATTTGTTATGTTAACCGGATATTTCAAATGTAATAAGACGGTTTCCAAGTCTCACTATATGAGTCTGATACCGCTATTTATTTCGTATCTTGTTATTTCCGTTATTAAGATTGGAACCTACAATGTTGTTCATGGTGGAATATATGATTTGAAAACGGGACTGCAGGCAATCGGTAATTATTCAATTGCGTGGTATATGGGAATGTATTTGTCTCTTATGCTGATTTGTCCTTTTTTGAATTATTTGTGGAAAGCCATTCCGAATAAGAAAGAGAAATATATATTGTTGGGCTCGCTGGCGTTTGTTGCATGTTTGTATCCAATCTGCCTGTATGTTGCACCATCATATTGGCAGATGCTGTACCCTTTACTGTATTATTTTCTGGGATGCTTTATTCGTGAATACAGACCGCATTTCAAGAAATGGATTCTTGTGCTTATTGCCGCAGTTCTTGTAATTGCTGAAGCAGTGATTTCATTTGTATTTGCCAAGGGCGGTGCTTTCCAATGGATGATTCTGGGCCCTACTGACAGCGGGTATTCTACGATTACGGTAGTCGTTTGTGCTGCATGCATTTTCCTGTTTTTGTATGATGTACAGGTTTCCAATCGTTTTCTTGCCGGATTTTTTAAACTGGTATCCTCTGTTTCGTTTGAAATGTATATGTTTACGGGTTGCGTGGATATAGTGATTTTCTATTATCTGAAGCAGCATATTTATACGGGAGTAGGATTTTTCTGGTGGATATTTGCGACTGTTCCGGTAAGCTTTATCATATCGCTTGTTCTGTCGTATTTGTTCAAAAAATTGCTCTCATTATTGCCGCTTAATAAGGAAGGCAGCAGTAATGGGAAAAGGTAGCGTTTCATTGACAGAAGCCGTGCCAAATGATAAAATTTTATGGTATGTGCGTATGCCTTTTTGAAGGCTTTTTTGTGTTTCTACGTATGTATATTTGAAAATTAAGCATTGCGACGGAGGATAATCATGTCGATTCGTTTACATAACTTCATGGGCTCTTTTGGCTGGAATATGCAGAAACTTTTTCCGATGTTATCGAGCCAGGCTTATTTGAAACTTCAATTTATTACAAGAAGAAAATTGCAGCAGCAGTATATTTCGTTTTTTGAGAGTAAAGAAGAGGCGCCCTTTCCGTTGATAGTTAATTTGGAAACGATTAATCGTTGTAACGGTGAATGTGCATTTTGTACAGCCAATCGTCATGCGGATAAGCGTAAACTTGCCAAGATGGAAGATTCGCTGTTCTACAGTATTATTGATCAGTTGGCTGACTGGGGATACAAAGGTCATTTGACTTTGTATGGAAATAATGAGCCTTGGATTGATACAAGAATTGTGGAATTCCATAAATATTGTCGTGAGAAACTTCCCGATTCCTTCATATTTATGTCAACCAACGGAACATTGCTTGATATTGATAAAGTCAAATCAATTATTCCGTATGTGGATCAGCTGATTATTAACAATTATTGTGAGGATATGAAGCTTCATGATAATGTCAAAGTCATATATGATTACGTTACCGAGCATCCGGAAGAGTTTGCGGATGTTGAGATTCTGGTACAGATGCGTTATGCAAAGGCTGTTCTTACCAATCGTGCCGGAAGTGCTCCGAATAAGAAAGCAACCGAGAAGGTTATCAAAGAGACCTGTCTGATGCCTTATACGGATATGTTTATTTTCCCTGACGGACGAATGGGTATTTGCTGTTGCGATAATCTTGAGGTTACAACACTTGCCGATTTGAATAATGTTTTATTAAAAGATGCATGGAATTCCGAGAATTATAAGAAACTTCGTGCAGATATCAGAGACGGCAGACAGGGACATCCGTTCTGTAAGCATTGTGACTTTATTGATGCGGGTCTTCGAATGGATGCGGTTGAAGATTGTCTGGCTGGTCGCAAGATGCATGGAGCAAGACAGTCGCTTAAGAAACAGACGAAGTAATATTGTTATTTTTGAATAGATTCGATCGTATTTATTACGTTTATTGAAGGGAATGTTGTTATGAAGAAAGCGCTTGTAATTGGAGCAGGACCTGCCGGTTTGACTGCTGCCTATGAATTGCTCGACAAATCCGATGATTTTGAAGTTGTTGTGTTTGAAGAAAGCGAGCATATGGGCGGTATTTCCAAAACCGTCGAATATAAAGGGAATCGTATGGATATGGGTGGACACCGTTTCTTCTCAAAAGTTCCCGAAGTAAATGAATGGTGGGATAATATGCTTCCCATGCAGGGAGCTCCGGCGTTCGATTATAAGAAACTGCAGGTGACGGTTCCGCTTTCCGAATGTGGACCCAATCCCGAGACAGAAGACCGAACAATGCTTGTTCGTCACAGAGTTTCCAGAATTTTCTTTAAGAAGAAGTTCTTTGATTATCCGATCAGCCTGAAACCCAAGACAATTGCCGATATGGGATTTTTCACAACTATGCAGGTTGGCTTTTCTTATTTGGCAAGTGTTATTCATAAGAGACCCGAAACCAGTTTGGAGAATTTCTATATCAATAGTTTCGGCAAGAAACTGTATTCCATGTTCTTCGAAAAATATACGGAGAATTTGTGGGGCCGACACCCGTCCGAGATTGATCCGTCGTGGGGGGCACAGCGTACAAAAGGTCTTTCCATTATGGGAATCATTAAGGACTTTTTCGGTCGCTTGTTTAAAGTGAAGAACCGTAAAGTCAATACGTCACTTATTGAAGAATTTAAGTATCCTAAGCTTGGCCCGGGACAGTTATGGGATGTAACGGCTGATGAGATTATCAAAAAGGGCGGTACGATTCTCAAGAATCATCGTGTTGTCGGCGTGATTAAGGACGCAAATAATCATTTGACTGGCGTACGTGTTCTGCATGACGGTAAGGAAGAAATCTTTACGGGCGATTATGTTATTTCCAGTATGCCGGTGAAGGATCTTGTTGCAGGAATGAATGATGTTCCTAAGGAATATGCCGATATCGCCAATGGATTGCCGTATCGTGATTATATTACGCTCGGTGTATTGGTTCCGAAGCTTTTGTTAAAGAATCAGACCAAGATTCAGACAATCGGAAATATTATCCCGGATAACTGGGTATACGTTCATGATAAGGGTATCCAGATGGGACGTTTCCAGATATATAATAACTGGTCGCCGTATATGGTAAAGGATTTGGATAATACCGTATGGGTTGGTTTGGAATATTTCTGCTATGAGAATGATGAATGGTGGAATATGACCGAAGATCAGTTCGCCGAGTTTGCTATTGCGGATATGATTAAATTGGGCTTGATTGCGGATCGTAGTGATGTGCTGGATTATCATGAAGAGAAGGTTAAGAAAGCATACCCTGCATATTTTGACACTTATGCGCAGATGGATGATTTGATTGCATATTTGTCAGGTATAGATAACTTGTTCTGCGTCGGAAGAAACGGTCAGCACAGATATAATAATCTGGATCACTCCATGTGTACTTCGTTTGAAACGGTTAAGAATATTTTATCCGGAACAACGGACAAGACCAATGTATGGAGTGTAAATACCGAGAAAGAATATCACGAAGAAGAGAAGAAGAACGAGATTGACTGATTGACTTAATTGAATCGACAATAATAATAAGAAAGAAGACCTCTTTTACTCATATTGTAGCTCATTTGATAGATGATTCGTATATTACGAAGGCAGCCACAACATGATAGTATTTTGGTGAAATGCCATAAATGAACTCATAAATAAATGTACAAATTGGTCAATCATCATATGGAATAAATTACATACCTATGATATTATCGAGCCATGAGGAAATGAAGTACAAGTTGGAATCTGTTTATTAGATTCGATGATGGAGGAGAGTACTATGAAAAAGTTAGTTGCAGTTATGTTAGCAGGTGTAATGATTGTTGGGTTGATGGCTTGCGGAACAGAGGAAACTTTGACTCCGGCAGCAGAAGAACCCGTTGTAGAAGAGGCAGTTGTTGCAGAGCCTGAAGCTACGACTCCGGAAGCTTCCGAAGTAGCAGAGGAACCCGTAGCAGAGGGACGTACAATTGAACCGCTTCCCATATCCTATGATATTGCTGATTTGGAAGACGGAATTTATTGGGTAGACCTTGATATGTCAACATATACCGCTGTTGACGACGGATATAAGGTATCTGCCGAGGTGTTTGTCGAGGAATACTATGATGCTGTAGATGTTACTACAATGGTACCGGGCGATACGTTGGTTGTTGATGGCGTTTCTTACGTAGTTGAGACTATTTCAACAAATGATTACGGTACAATGGATATCAACGGTGGATTGGAAGAGGGTGGCACAAGCCTTTCCCCCAGCACATCGGGCGGAACATTCCAGTTCAGAGGATTTGATGATATTACAACATACGCTGATCTTGGTACAACCGAGTTGACAATATCTCATGATGCTGTTGTTACAGATCTTACGGATTTTGAGTTTGGCGAGATCAAGTGGGTTCTGGATGATCTTCCCGACAGAGATCCCAATCTTCCCATGACTCATAGAAATACAACAGTTCGTTTGGAGAATGGCGTAGTTGTAGAGATGAATATGTATTTTGTTCCGTAACTCCTCAGAGAACCCTTGGGGAGGGAATGGATGCTGAACGGACAAAAGAAACTGTAATTGCAGCGGTAATACAATCGGCTGAGGAATAAATGGTAAAAGTTTAAAAATAGTTGTTGATTTTTTTATCATATGATGATAATATATCAAGGTCGCACGGAGATATTTGTGCGGCCTTGAATACGCGGAAGTGTCGGAACTGGCAGACGAGCAAGACTAAGGATCTTGTGATCAATGCGATCGTGTGGGTTCAAGTCCCATCTTCCGCACGATATGAAATGAAAATGACTCAGACTGTGTCTGGGTCATTTTTCATTTCAGACCGAGCCGAAGATTGGAATATATTTTTTGGACAAAAAAGCATTTATTCTAATTAAATTAACAGATAAGACAATTAATATTGACGCAAAAACCATTTAAGATATATGGAGTTCTACATGTAAATTTCCGAAGGAATCTAATGCAAAACTGATGTGTTACTATTCGTATCGGTCATGTGACAGAGCGTTTCTTGCCTTGATTCTATACATTTGTTACTTTCGCTTTGGTCTTCAAAAAGCGAAAGGATGAATGAAATATGAAAAAATGGAAGAAATTATTCAATGGAACAGCGTTACTTATTCTCTTTGTATTATGGACAATTCTCGTTCAATCAATCGATGTGCGGGACGTTGGAGTAAACGGGACTTCAATCGGTTTTGCAACCTTAAACACATGGTTTCACAAATTGACAGGGGTTCACATGACCATCTATATCATCACGGATTGGCTTGGAGGAGTTCCAATATGTATTTGCGTGTTTTGGGGAATTGTCGGCTTGAGGCAACTAATAATACGCAAAAGTATATTGAAGGTGGATGCGGATATAGTTTTCCTCGGAATATATTATTTGGTTGTTATATTCGCATATTTGATTTTTGAAATGATTCCGATAAACTATCGTCCGATTCTTATGAACAGGTTTATGGAGGCATCATATCCGTCCTCGACGACTCTTTTGGTGTTAAGTGTAATGCAAAGTTTGAAATATCAGATTGATCGGAGATGTAAGAATGCTACTATTCGAGACATATCCAATGTGCTTACGGTAGTATTTTCGACATTTATGATTATTGGCAGATTGGTTTCGGGAGTCCATTGGTGTACGGATATCGTTGGTTCGATAATGCTTAGTATGGGGCTTTTTGATGTGTATCAGTTCTCGGTAGAATTTGTAGAGCATAGAAAATCCGAAAAGAATTAGGAGGTTTCGAATGGAATTCAATGAAAAACTGCAAGAATTGAGAAAAACCAAGGGCATCACTCAGGAGGAACTTGCACAGGCACTATATGTGTCCAGGACTGCTATTTCAAAATGGGAATCCGGAAGAGGTTATCCAAGCATCGATTCTCTGAAAGAAATATCATGTTTCTTTGGCGTAACCATCGACGAATTGATATGCGCTGAGGAAATAATGGATGTAGCAAAAGATGATAAAGAAAGATCTTTACATAAACTTATCGCATTCATTTGCAGCCTTTTGGATATATTTGTTGGACTATTATTGTTCATTCCGGTCTTTGGAAACGGGGCGAATTCTCCATCAGCAGTATCACTTCTGTCACTTACAGGGATTCAGTTATGGATTAAGTATTTGATTATGGGACTGATTATTTTTACGGTACTAAATGGGATTTTCGGGGTGATCGTATGCGGCATTGATAAGCCTGTTTTGATTCAATGTATAATCGTTACAGGAATGGTATTGATGGTTATCTGTTCTGCGGTTTTTATTCTTGTCAGACAGCCATATGCAGGAATTATCAGCTTTTTGGTACTGATGGCCAAAGGCTTTTTACTGATTAAGAAACAGTAAGACGCGGTATTGCATTGTCATCGTGCTTTTAATTGATATTGCATTTACATGTGTATAAAAATATGATAAATTTTTCATATTGGTGTAGATAGAATTTTGACAGTTATTAATGGAAGGTAATTGATTACAATGACAAAAAATGATTATAAAATAAGAATATATAAAATAATCAGTGCAATAGTATTTTGCGTTGTTCTTTTATTTTGTACAGTTGAAAGTGTTTATGCCAATGATTCGATTACTTATTTGGATGAAAGCGGGATGCTTGTGTCCTGTGATTCGTACACGTTGGTAAATGGTGAACTGTCGGAATTATCGGATGGTTTTTATTGTGTGTGTGGTGAAATAGAAACAGGAGGTCGAATAGTTGTTAATGTTACATCATCCTTGATTTTATGTGATAATGCTAAATTAACTTTAAATAAGGGGATACACGTTGCTTCGGGTGCTACATTAACAATCTATGCACAAAGTGCCGGTGAATCCATGGGCGAATTGGAGGCTAAGGGAGAGGTAAACGATGCCGGAATAGGTGGTGCAAATGGAGATACCGGAGGCACGATAATCATAAATGGTGGAAAAGTAACCGCTACCGGAGGTGATGGCGCAGCCGGAGTCGGTGGTGGATATAACGGAGCCGGAGGCACGATAATTATAAATGGTGGAAAGGTAACCGCTACCGGAGGTGATGGCGCAGCCGGAGTCGGCGGTGGGGCCGGCATCGGAGGCGGAGCCTGTAAGGATGGCGGTAATATAGAGATTAAGAACGGCGATGTGACTGCTACGGGAGGAAGTGGTGGAGCCGGAATTGGCGGCGGCGGCCCCCTGGTAAATAGCGCAAACGGCGGTGACGGCGGTACGATATTAATTATAAACGGTAAAGTAACCGCCACAGGAAATGGTGGTGGAGCCGGAATCGGCGGTGGAAACCACGGAGGCAGAGTCGAAGACAGTGTTACTATAAATAACGGTCAGGTAACCGTTAAGGGTAGCGACGGCGGGGCCGGAATTGGCGGTGGAAGCGGCGGAAGTGACGGCATAATAAGTATTAATGGTGGAAAAGTAATTGATCTCGGTAAAGTGGTAATACCTGAAGAAAAGGATGATCACAAGGATACTGAAAAGTCATTTCCCTTATATGTTCAAACCGGAAGCAATGCTAATCATTTACCAATAATCTTGCAAAGCTTTGGTGGAAAGGCCAATGGTGGAGTGTGCGCAATAGAACGGCAGGGATTATTGTGTATTGCCGCATTTAAGGCTGCGACTCCTGTAGGATATGCTGAAGCATTCTCCTTTAACCTTAATCTTGATGCGACTGGAAGATCTAAGTACAATTACGATAAGAAAGTCGGAAAACTTGTGCTTGATATACCGGCGCAGTATCAGAAAGTCGGAAGAAAATTTGCTGTTATCGGAATCGATAAATTCGGTAAGACCATGCTTTTCAGTGATATAGATGTAAGTGATAAGACATTTACCATAAATCTTGATATAGAAGGCTACGCTTTTTCATTGATTTATTCAGATTTGACATCTATGGGTAATAAGTCATCTGCGGCATCAGTGTCGGCAGTTACAAATGGTACTTATGTTGTTCAATCCGGTGATTGTTTGTCACAAATTGCCGATAAGGTTAAAAAGTCCGTCAAATATCTTGCGGATAAGAACGGAATTATGGATGTTGACAGGTTGTCTATAGGACAAGTGATAAAATATTAAGTCTGTTACTATACGTATCAACCGTGTGCCGGTATTATTTGCTTTCCGGCGCGGCTTGTCAAAGGATTCTTGATGATAAAAGCCGATTCGGAAGAACTACGATGACTTTATTCAGAATGGAAATGTAGATTCTGAAAGCTTAATTTCGTAGCAAAGAAGTATTATGATTGACAGTATGAAATAGAAAATATAGTATATATTGTGTGAGTAGATGTTTTGCGAACGATATGTTGTATGTGTTGAATGGAGACAACTGCTTGTATTGAATGGAGACAACTGCTTGTATTGAATGACGACAGCTGCTTATACTGATTGTGTAATCGGGTTTAGGGAAGGAAAAGATGAAAAAACAGTTAAAATGTTATGCATAGGAATGCTTGGGTTGATTCTGGCATCGCTTATTTCGGTATGTGAAGTTAAGGCGACTCCTTCAGAAAAATGGGTCAATGTCCCGACGAGTTTAAGTAGTCATCATTCTTGTGAACATGGTGATAGTGGCTATCATGTATTTGTAACAGGCGGAATTTATCAGAGACAGCAGTGGCAATGTGTTGAGTGCCGTCTTTTTCTTTCGGATGAAAGTCACGAGGACTTTAATAGTGATAATAGTACCCAGTGTAATACGGATGCATTTTTAAATCAATCTTCTACAAATGAGTCCGGTTACCCGTCTTCGTCCAATTTTGAAGGTATTAGTTTGTCTTCGCTACGAAGAGGCTGGTATTATGGTTAAAGAGTGCCGTGTCAATATGATGATGAGCACTATAAAATGTGCTACTATTACTGCGGTCCGGAGGAGTTCCCAAGTGATGGATCCGAACCCGATGAACCCAATGAGCCCGAGTATATCGACCGAGATACATACAAGTCATGCCTTCCCTCCGGTACAATTATCGCCACTGCTGCTTCGGATACAAACAAGGCATTTGATATGAAGGCGCATGAGACGGATGAGCGTGATGTAGCCAATCAGCTGTTTCTGGCAAATGACTTTGCGTCGAAAAATGGCAAAAGGGTTCATGTTGTTGCGAGTTTTGGCATTTATCCCAGACGGGATTTGATGACCACGGAGAATGGTTCCTTGCAGACACTTACGTGGAAGAATCTTTCCATAAAAGTACCCGGTGTAATCTATGCAGTTTGTTACAATCAAACAGACGGTGTTTATATATTGACGGGAACGGTTGATGCGACCGGAAAAGCGACTTTCCCGGGATTTATTATGCGGGACGCAACGCAGGTTTCCGTATTTGTTTTGGAGTAGATTCAGATACATTCCTTTTCGACCATTTACATTCCTAAAATGATAACTTACCGATAGGACTATTGAAATGATATCCTTTCCGTATAGAATGCAGAATATACAAAATGTATTTTACATGACACATATGGAAAGGATGTTTTTTTATGACCTCTTGGGGACGGGGTTATGGGGTCATTTTCTTGATTTGTCCATTTATGAATGGTATATATTGTTACATATTATTTGTTGAAGCGCCGATTGCAACGCTACGTGTTACTGTTAAAACAAAAGAATATTATGAATTACACTATAAGAAAGTTAAGACAAAAAGAAGTAAAAATACTGGATACATTTTTGTATGAGGCAATATTTATTCCGGAAGGAGTAGAAGCACCGCCTATGGAAATAATCAATCAACCGGAACTTCAGGTTTATGTAGATGGTTTTGGAACTAAGGATGGTGATATATGCTTTGTTGCAGAAACTGAAGGAACAATAGTCGGAGCAGTATGGGTTCGCATTATGGATGATTATGGTCATGTCGATGATGAAACACCATCGTTTGCCATTTCACTATTAAAGGAATATCGAGGGAATGGTATTGGTACAAAACTGATGAAGAAGATGCTTGCGGAATTGAAATTTAACAAATATATGAAAGCCTCATTAGCTGTTCAAAAACAGAATTATGCTGTGAGAATGTATAAAAATGTAGGATTTGAAATAGTTGATGAAAACGAAGAAGAATACATTATGGTTTGCCGGTTGTAGCGGCAAATTTTATAATTACGAAACTATTTAGTTCAGGGAACCTGTTTGATATTTTGAGGAAAATGAGTGGAAGGTAGTATGTTCGAAGACTTTTTTGAAGACAAATAAAATTACGTTTTCAACTCCGTATGATGTCGATCCAAGAGATATTAGATTGATCTGCTTCTCGCCAAACGGTGATGTATTGAGTAGTAATGTATATACTAAGGATATTATTGATATATTAAATAAGTACTAACCATAATTATTCGAAAATTCATTGTATGGTTTGGTAATTTTTTCATTTTATCTGTTAGGAATATAAATTGAACTTTTCGTAATTGATGATAAAATATAAGTAAATGAAATCAAAGGAGGTACCTGATTTGATGGATAAGAAAAGTAATGCATTGAATATTCAAGAGGGAGTGGCTTTAAATGAACAGGATCTTGCGAATGTTGTAGGCGGAGATATCGGGCGATGCTATGGATATTGTAGTTCTTGCGGTGCGCAGGATATCAGTTGGTATGGTCCGATTGATTCAACACCTTGTCCCAGTTGCGGAAGATCCGGTTCTTTGGTTATGTTGGATTTTGAAAATTATCATTCGTAGAGAACTTTCAGCGACGGTATATACCATCATACATATTCCCTGTGTGAATTTGCCGTTCACGGAACAATGTATGAAATTGTAAAGTATGATAAAAGCAATCCGCGGCATTTATGGTGTTGTGTGGTTGCTTTTTTTACATAGTTATTTGGTCTTTTGGCAAGATATAAGGCACTCAGAATGGAGAAATTAGGTTTTATGCCTCAAATACAGAAAGCGGAAAGAATAGAATACTTGGACTATGCAAAGGCAATATCCATTTTCATGGTCATGATGTGTCATAGATGGCTTTTAAAAATCCCTATTCTGGGATTTGCTATGCCTGCATTCTTCATTATTTCGGGATATACATCAAAAACCAGACCCGATTTACGAAAATATGCACTGAAACAGGTGAAAAGTCTTCTTGTTCCTTATTGGATTGCGTGTGCCGTATATTGTGTTATCGATGTAATCAGGGCATATCTATTTGAGTATGGAACATGGCGTATTGTTATGCCGGGATTGGCATCTCTGGCTTATGGATCAAGTTATAATGTGCCAGTGGTGGGTGAACTTGGCAGGTTTATTCGGGAATCATTCCCACAGGAGGAGTTGGCTGCTCCGTGGCTTATGAATATTATGACACCGCTAAATTGCCCCTTGTGGTTTTTGCCGGTTATGTTTTCGGGATCGCTTATTTTCGCCATTGTTTTGCGGTATAGAAAAGAGAGCGGACTGAGAGATTTCCTGATGATTATAGTATTGATTCTCTTGGGAGCCATAGAGATTATTCCGGGAATGATACAGCTTCCTTACGGAATAGGTCGCGGCTTTTTGGCAGCAGCGTATATGCTTATCGGACGCATTATTAAAGAAAAGGATATTTTTAATAAGGGCAGATTTATTACGAAAACCTGTTTATCTGTTACGGCTGCTGTAATCGGTATTGTTTTGGGAGCCAAAGGTTATATGAACGGCACCTGGAATATCAGTTACTATGGGAACGGAGGAGCATTGGGCTTGGCCGTTTCGTTTGTTGCCGGATTACTGTTGGTTTATGCCGGCATTATGTTTTGCAGATTGATATGGCTTTCTCCTTTTAATAAGTTGAAATCTGTACTTAGTGTAATCGGACGAAATACAATGCCGACATATTTGTGGCATCTTGCTCTTTTCTTTGTTGCAGATTTGATTGCGGTGTTTGTTTTTGGCTGGCAGATGACTCCTGAGCAATACTGGGTGGAAATATTTGACGGAAGCCGTTTATTGTACAGATGGATTGTATTGTTTATTACATGGGCTGTTCTTGTTACTGTGGGTGAGTATAAGAAAAATAAGCGAAAGGAAGGAACAAAATTACGAACAAAGTATTAGTGACAGGTGGTGCCGGATTTTTAGGATCGGCAATATGCAGAAGATTGCTTGCGGAGGGGAATGAAGTATTCTGCTTGGACAATCTGTATTCGGGATATATTGAGAATATTACGGATTTTATGGATAATCCTAATTTTCATTTTATTGAGCATGATGTTACAGAACCCTTTGATATTTGTGTAGACAGGATTTTTCATCTTGCCTGTCCTGCCAGCCCGGGAAAGTATCAGAAGGACTCGGTGTATACCTCTAAAGTATGTTTTTTGGGAGCAATTAATATGCTTGAACTTGCGCGTAAATATGATGCAAGAATCTTATTTACGAGTACATCCGAAATATACGGTGACCCTGATGTACATCCGCAGACAGAATTATATCGCGGAAATATTAATCCCATAGGCAAGAGGGCTTGCTACGGAGAGGGGAAACGTATTGCGGAAAGCCTTTTTTTTGATTATCATAGACAGTATGGCGTGCAAATCAAAGTGGCACGTTTATTTAATGTCTATGGACCCGAGATGCATTCGCAGGATGGAAGAGTAATTGCCAATTTTGTTTCCCAAGCGCTTAATGGAATTGATATTACAATATACGGAAACGGACAGCAGACAAGAAGCTTTTGCTATATCGACGATTGCATCGAAGGCCTAATGAAACTTATGGATGCGGATGACTTTACAGGTCCGGTAAATATTGGTAATCCGGAGGAAATCACCATATTGGGTGTGGCCGAGATGATTCTTCGATTGACACAGAGCAGTTCAAAGATTGTGTATAAGGACCTGCCGGTTGATGATGAGAGAAGAAGGAGACCGTCTATTGATTTGGCCAGGAAAGAACTTGACTGGGAACCTAAAGTTAAGCTTGAAGACGGTGTGAGAATGACAATATCGGCCTATCGTACGATGAAGAAATATTGATGAAAGAGAAGATGGAAAAACCGGCAATATTGGGCGGAACGCCCATCAGAAAAGATAAAATATATTATGGAAAGCAGTGGATAAATGATGCGGACATTCGGGCTGTGGATGAGGTTCTTGGGGGTGATTATCTGACAACGGGACCGCATATCGAACAGCTTGAAAAGAGACTTACATCCTATACCGGCGCAAAGTACGGTGCGGTTTGCTCAAGCGGTACCGCAGCACTTCATCTTGCCTGTCTTGCGGCCGGAGTTATGCCGGGCGATGAAGTTATTGTGTCGGCAATGACTTTTATTGCTTCTGCAAATGCGATATTGTATTGCGGCGCAACTCCTGTTTTTGCCGACATAAATGAGAGTACATATAATATTGATCCTGAGGCTGTTGAACAGCTTATCACAGATAAAACAAAAGCTGTCCTGGCGGTAGATTATACCGGTGAACCGGCAGATTTGAGAAGGTTATCTGAGATTTGCCATATGCATGGATTGATATTCATAGAGGATGCAGCACATTCTTTCGGCGCCGAATATGAAGGAAGAAGAATTGGCTCTATTGCAGATTTGACAACGTTTAGCTTTCATCCGGTGAAGACCGTAACAGGAGGCGAAGGCGGTGCTGTGATGACTGATAATTATGAGTATTACAGAAAAGTCAAACTGCTTTCAAGACACGGCGTGACTTATGATGAATCCGAAATGCAGGATCTTCCGCATGAAGGGCCGTGGGTCAATGAACAGATCATGTTAGGTTATAATTATAGAATTACCGACATGCAGTGTGCGCTCATTATGAGCCAGATGGACAGAATAGATATGTTTGTTGACAGGCGAAGAGCGATTGCTGCAAAGTATGATGCCGCCTTTGGCAAAATACCACAGCTTATTCTTCAGAAGAGTCTTCCGCAGTCAAAGTCATGCAGACAGTTGTATTTGCTTCATCCGGAGTTTACGAAGATGAGCTGCAGCAGGAAAGAATTCTATGATGCTCTTGATGCAGAAGGAATTCATTGTATGGTGCATTATGTGCCGGTATATCTGATGCCGTATTATCGTAAACTTGGATATCAAAAGGGTTTATGTCCGGCAGCTGAAGGGCTGTATAAAGAGATTCTGAGTATTCCGTGTTATCCGAAAATGAGTGACAATGATGTGGAGGACGTAATCCACGCAGTAGAAAAATTGGTTCATTATTATGCAATCGAATAGGAATTAGTCCGGAAAGCATATGAAGATTGATCAAAAGAAATATTATGGAAAGAGAATATTGATTCTTGGCGGTGGACAGCTTCACAGCAGTCTTGTGGTTGCTGCAAAGAGACTTGGCGCAACGACATGGGTGGTTGATCCGGATGATGATAAACATTCTCCTGCAAAGCAATTATCCGATTATAGTTATAACATTGATGTTAATGATGTTGATGCTTTGGAGAAATTGTGTAAAGAAGAGAAGATAGACGGAGCAATTATCGGATTCTATCATGCTCCGACGCTTCCGTATATCCGTCTTTGCGAAAGATTGAATTACCCTTGTCTTTTTACTCGCAAGCAGTACGAATTACTGAATAATAAAAAGGAATTCAGTTGTCTGTGCAGGAAAGTCGGACTGGATGTTCCGCAAGAATTTTCGGAATGTAAGTTATCAGAGTCATTTGGAGATTACCCGATAATAGTTAAACCGATTGATTCGCGAGGTTCCAAGGGACAGACATTATGCTTCGGGTATAGTGATGTCAGTAAGGCAATTGCTTATGCAAAAGCAGAATCACCCACTGGAGAGGTGATTATTCAACAGTATCTTAACACGAAGAAAGAATTGATCATTGAGTGCGTTGTAAAAGACGGTATTCCATATGTACTTTTGTTGGATGATATGTATTACGGTAATGACAGCGATGGAACCGGAAGAATATATTGTTTGCATACCGCTTCTGAAAGAAGCTTAGCCTATTATCATCAGTCTGTAAGAAACAAAATTACGGCACTGATTGAGAATATTGGGATGCGAAACGGAGTGTGTACATTCCAAGGTAAGAGAGACGGGAATACAATAAGGTTTTACGATGCGGCATCTCGGCTGGGCGGTGGCCTTGCTCTATCAATTATCGAAAAGGAATTTGGATTTTCGGCAGCTGAAATGCTTATAGATTTTGCGTTATCGGGTAATTTGAATTACTCACCTAAGGAAAACTTGTGCCGTTTTAACGGTAAAATTCCCGTCATATGGTATATCATGCTTAAGCCGGGGAAAATAGCAGAGATTAACGGTCTGGAAGAAATCAGAAATAACAGATTTTTTGTTACTTGTGAAGAAAGACTTCATATAGGCGACACGGTTCCCGATACGGAGGATGTAAGACGACTTTTAGGTGCGGTATTGTTCCTGTTTGATGATGAGGAAACGCTTGATGATTTTCTCAGGGAGGATGTTCCGTTTATAAGTGTGCTTGACTATGAGGGAAATGAACTTGTTATAGATGATTCGGAAAGACTAAAAGCAATCTTGAAACATAGAGAGGATGATCTGTCGGAAAGGCTGTAATAACTGATGAGAGATACCATATCATTTGTAATAGCGTGTTATAAATCAGAAGAATGGATAGGCTCTTTAATTGATGATATACGTAAGACTGTTTCATCAAAGGATGATTATGAGATAGTATGTGTAAACGATGCTTCACCGGATAATCTTGGAAATGTGCTTTTTGAAATTGCTTCTGCTGATAGAAAAGTAAAGGTTATAACTTTGAAAAATAATGTGGGGCAGCATTGGGCGGTTATCTGCGGAATAAAGCATGCCTCGGGTTCAATAGTTGTCAATTTGGATGATGACGGGCAGTGTGATCCGAAACAATGTTACAAGCTGATAGACAAGGTGCGTGAGGGTTCGGATCTGGTTTTTGCCTCTTATTATAAAAAGAGGGAGCATGGGATTAAGCTTGCGGGCTCACAAATAAACAGGGTATTGTTTCATCTGTTTCATCGAACCCGGAATATGTTTGAAATTAACAGTTATTTTGCTTGCACGACTGAAACTGCAGGCAAGATGGGAAAATATAATGCATTGTTTGAAGCAGTGTCTTCAAGAGTGTTTATTGAAAAACTGAAGGTAAGCAATGCCGAAGTGGAACATCATGACAGGATCGGAGGAAGTTCAAGCTATAATCTGAAGAAGCTGATTAAGCTGTTTCTTGATGGAATGAAAGTTACGTTTGGCATTCGGGTTCGGGAAGTAAAGGTGTGTGAAATTTCCGATAAACAGAATCTTTAGGAGTAATTTGATTAATGGCAAATACAATTTTTTACATGTTAACAGCTATGCTGGTGGGAATGATTTTTACTGTAATCAGTTATGCATTGGGTATGGCATTGATTCCCGCAAGGTCAACGGAAGATAAGAATCAGAAAATGGCAGATGCTATGATTGCACCTGTTCTTGGTTTTTCGGCATATCTTGTTGTCGTTAATTTCCTGTATCAGTTATCGATTCCATATGTTTTGGTCACTATTATTGTACTTCTTTTATCAATTCTTATTATTGTTCCCAAGAGAAAGAAAATAGCTCCCCCGAAGGAATTTCCATGGTTTTATATAGCGATTTCATTTGTACTGTCGTTTGTAACAATATATGCGGTGTTTCCCAAAATGATAGACGGAGGCTTGTATTTTCCACCATCATCGTATGACCACGCAAGAATAGCATTGGTAGATTCGGTGGAAAAAAACGGACTTCCACTCCTGGCTCCATGGATTACAAATGGAGGAGAGTTTGTTCCGGTAGGTTATCATTATGGAATACATGTGTTGATGGGATATATCGCCGATCTTACCAAAATAGATAATTTTATTGTTGCTTCTGCGGTTCAATATGTAATTGCAGAGGTAACAATACTTCTTATAGGTGCTTTGGCGGTTATTGTTTCAAAGAAACGTGATTCATTGTACTTTATGCTTCTTCTGCTGATATCATCAAGTGCTTTGGTCGGAATATTTGAAAATGTTGTACCGGCCGGGGATAGATTCGGGTTTTGGCCTTTTTGGTATAATCTGATTTGGTGTCCACATCACTGTATTGCGGCATCTATGGTCATTGTAATGATTCTGCTTGTAGAAGAACTCTTGAATAGCAGTACGCGAAAGGATTCATTGATGATTTCTGTTCTGATCGGACTTGCAACGGCAGCTTCGGCTTATTGTTCGATTTATTCCGGGGCGATAGCGGTTCTATTTTATATTGTTGCATTTTTTGTTTATATGATTTTCGATAGTAAGCTGAAGGATGATTTCAAAAGAAAGTTTTGGTATTTCATGCTGTCCGTGGCAGTCGGAGTTCTTTTGGCTTTGCCTTATCTGATTGATCTGATTAAAAATGCGTTGCATGTTCCGACATTTGAATTTGGATATGTGCCGTTCATTCCGACAGAGGAAGGAATGCTTGCCCCTATTATAATGTTTCTTAAAATGTATCTGTTATATTTGCCGATAAGAATAGGTGTACAGTACATTTTTGGTTTTATTGGAATAATTGGCTTTATTATTATTTTTGTCAATCGAAAGAGGAAGAGGATAGCAGAGCCCGGGGATGAGTTTTTAATGCGCCTGGTTACATTCGCAATTATATCCTTTGTAATTGTATTCTTCATTCACAGCTCAATTTACTCTAATGACTTTGGATGGCGAACCATTATTCCGGCAAAATATATAGGCATAGCCTTTGGCAGTTCATTATTGATGAGGGTGTACAGTAAGCTTCGTGATAGAAAACTGTTAAAGGTTGCATTGGGGCTGGTGTTGGTCATTCTGTCGTTCTGGGATATTGATAGAGAAGTTGGGCAGATATTGATTCAAAGAGATGATTATCCTGAACTTCATATGGAACTTGCAAATATCAGAGATGGCTGGGTGGAATTACAGGAGCATACTGATGAAAACGATATAGTGCTCTGTTCTGTAGATGATTATCCGGAAATATTCCCGGATTGGGGCAGTGGCACACCTAATTATATGTTTTCGTTTTATGCGAATAGGTATTCGCTTATGGGTGACTATCCGTATGCGGTTACTTCCGGGGCTTCATTGGGACAGGATAAGATAGATGAACTTCATTCGAGAATTTCGCTGTTTTTTGAAGGAGATCCGAAAGAAGAAGAGGTAGATTATTTCGCGGATACAGAAAAAGTCAAGGCAATCTTTGTAGTTAAGCAGGATGGTTTGTTTGACAATGAAGGCAGTATTCGTAGCAGATATCCACATATGGTAGAAGGTGAGTGCTATAAAATTTATTATTGAAATAAGCAGACTATACGTGGATATATTCACCGTGAATACGAATGCTTTGTAATTTATTCATACGATATTTTTTTATCGTGAGGTTTACGGTTTACGAAATTAATCATTGGGCGCTTGTTTTCGGAGGATATCAGAAGAAGTGGAATATTATTATAAAGGTGTAAAAGTCAGCATTTGGGGAAAGAGTGACAATAAGTGTACCATCGTTGTTGAAGATCAGGAAACTGCCGACAGATTGGGTGGTTTCTTAAGGCATGATGAGAGTTACTTAACATGGTTTTATAAAACAGTTGACGAAGATGAAATTGAAGAGGGCAGTTGACTTTTTGTATCCTTGACGAATCTACAGATTATATGGATATGCTGTCTATTGAGGCGATAGAGACCTTGTTGAAGGAGTATGAAGGAACTATGATTTTTGTTTCGCATGATCAATAGCTTATTGATAATATTGCTACCGAAAAGTTATGTGTGGAAGCCGGACAGATAAAAAATATGAGGAATGACATATCAGAATGGATACTATGTGAAATAGTAAATTTATGATATAATCCTCAAGATATGTGTGAAGACAGTGGACAGATTGCAGCATTCGTAAAGCAAAGAGGGTATAGAATGAAGAAAAGAATTTGTTTTTGGATTGTTTTGGTTGCGTTATTGTTTACAGCTTGCGGAAAGAAAGATGAAGTTCAGGACCAGGACCTGACAAATGTTGAGAAGACGGAGAATTCATCGGGAGCGGATTCGTCGACTTCGGATGAAGAAATGATTCCTGCGACGGAAGTTTCGAATGAAGAAGTTTCAGATGAAAACGCAGAAAATGAAGCTGCTTCCGAACAGGAGGAAGCGGTAAACTTATCGACCGAGGATTTGTGTGCATTATACGTAAATTATTTAAATGATATTGCTTCCCAAAGTGATTTGGTGGATGATCTGGTATTTACGACTGTTGATGTTAATAATGATGGTATAAGAGAACTTCTTTACGCTGAGAGCAGTGTGAATGCTGCAGGCGTTAATGTTTGTTTTTGGCAGGATGGAAATGTTGTCAATGCAGGAATGTTCGGGTGTTACGGCGGAATTAAGTATGCGCCCTTCGAAGGTGTTATTATTTCGGTAATGGACAATATGGACTACATGGATTATTCCGTAATTTCGATTGCCGATCCATATGAACCGCAGAAATTGGACAGATTTTCCATTGAACCTGATTCGGATGAGGATAATAAGTATTATTATTTCTACAGTGACGAAGAAGTTACGCATGAAGAATACGCCAAGGAATTCGCTAAGTTGCAGCAAATGGACGTCAGATCCGTTGATTATGCGGATATGTATATGTATGTTTGGTGCAATGAAGAATATGATCCATTAGATGAACGCATGCTGAAATTGTTGACCGAAGATGAAGCGGGGCGTGAATATCATATGATTATTCCTGCAGACGAAAAGGCCAAATTAATCGGCACATGGACGCTTTATTCTGTCGAAATTGATGGTGATGTATATTATCCCGAGGAAGGTGAATATAATAAAGTCATTATCGGCGATGATTACTCTGTTTATTTTGATTATGGAAGTTGGGGATTCGATGGCGGAAATATGTATTTTGTCAACGGTTCGTTTAATGATGGCGCTCAAAACAGAGACTGGCATGTGTCGCTTGACGGAGGAGTAAATCCCGAAGAAGAAATCTATATGAATGTTTTCGGAGACGATCAGCTTTTGGTGAATGAAATATATCTGGGTGATTTCGGTAACCCTGTTTCGAAGTGGCATATATATACTCGAGAGAAGTAATATATTGTTGCTATTAATCGGCATCTTCAATGGAATCGTCAGATGGTTTGGGAGAGACAATTGCTTTCCCAAGCCATTTTTTTGTTCTCCAATGATGCATTACGATAAAACCGCGGATACATTCATCCGTGGCGGTACCTGCAAATATTCCGGCGACGCCAAATCCTGCCACAATGCCCATACTGTATCCTACGGTTACCCCCAACCCCCACATGGTAAATAATCCGACAATCAGAGGATATACATAGTCGCCGGCCGCCTTGAGGCTGCTGACGAAGGTCATGTTCAGGCATCTGCCGATTTCAACAAAGATGTCAACAATCAGTATGTATAATCCCAAATGAATGATGTTTTCATTATTTGTGAATATGCGAAGTGAAAGAGGACTGAGAATGCAGTTGATACCGGCGAGTCCTACGGTAATAGGAAGAGATACTTTTAACGTCTGAAATACACGACGGTACGCAGCATCATTTTTGCCGGCACCAACGAGATGTCCGGTAATAATTTGCGTTGCCATGGCGGATGAATTGGAAAATACCATGGCGAACGATATCAGTGAGTTACAGTACGCTCTGGCATTTACGGCATCGTTTCCCATGGAATTAACAAAACTAAGCAATACCATTTGATATAAGCTGTATGAGAAGTTTTCACCGGCTGAGGGAAGCCCGATTTTGACCATTTTGATGAGTAATCTTCCGGGAAATGGATTAAGGAGTGAAATGGAAATCCGTCCGATTTTGAATTTGTAGAAGAATACAATAGAGACAATCAGCGCTACAATTCGCGCCACAACTGTTGAAATGGCAACTCCGGCTACACCGAGATCAAGGAATTTCAGAGGACCGTACAGGAACAGGTAATTGCCAATGATGTTGATCAGGTTAATGATGAGGGAAATGTACATACCGACTTTGGTATGGCCGTTACAGCGAAGAATTTGCAGCATAACGTTATAGCACGCCTGTATGAACAGTCCGCCGCCGACAATGTAGATATATGTCATGGAATAAGGCCTCATTTCGGCGGAAACATGCAACAGATTCATGATTGCTCCGTTGGCGGCAACCAGGCCGGAACACAAGACAATACCGAATGCAAGATTAACAAGAAGAGCCAATGTATATATCTGGTTCATTTTTTCGTATTTTTTGGCACCCAGATATTGCGCGACAACAACGGATGTTGCGTTTGCAATGATATTGAACATGATAATTACCAGAAACATAACCTGATTGGCGTTCCCGACAGCACCGACGGCATTTTCCGAATAGTGACTTAACATGATTGTATCTATGTTATTTAGGAGAATATTCAGAAACAGTTCTATAAACATGGGCCCTGCAATAACGAGAAGCGGGGTCTTTTCATCTATTATTCGGGTGCTTTTTGCAGTAGCGGTCATCTGTGTTCTCTCCGGTGAGTATTAGTATTAAGTACGTTGAATAAAAAGTGAGTTGAATTACGAATTTGTATTTCCAATTTGAAACATATCAAATGATATATTCGTTACTCGTGTCTTATATTAGCAGATTTTTGAAAAAAGTATATAAGTCGTATGTGTTTTTTTATGTGCATTTTGTAAGAAAGTCAAAAAGTATTTCCCATCATAAAATATTATTTTCTCAATCGATAAAATGTATCTTGCGTAATATTGGTTCGGTATATGCGATGATGCATGATATGCATATAGGTAATAATGTATATCGCAATACAGAATAGGAGGATAGATTATGCGAAGTATTAGTACATTAAATATTCAATATGCACATCGGTTTTACGGATTTAACGGAGAGGCACAATATCTCCATGGACATACTGGTACGTTGACAATTGAAGTGGAAGATACAATTAATTCCGGTGTAAATATGGTTTTTCCATGTAATGAAATACAGAAAACTGCGTGGAATGTATTAAAGAATTTTGATCATGCGCTTATTTTAAGGTCGGATGATCCGCTTTTACCGGCAATTCTTAAGGTATATGAAGAACAGGGAATCAGAAACGGACATCCACAGAATACAATGTGTGGTGAGGCATTTCATACGGAGTGCGCTACGGCATATCCGGAATGCCGGCTGGTTGTGACAAAGGAAACTATGACGGTGGAAGGTATGATTGGTATAGTATATGAATTATTAAAAGATAAATTGAATATTGCAAAGCTTACTTTTACAAGCGGAGCTAATGCTGCTTCTATGGAATATGAAGTAAAAGGTAGTAAAGAACGATGCCCTTTATGCGGGATTGCTCTTGACGAGAACGGCGTATGTTCAAAATGCGGATATAAAAAATAAAATTTATTTTCTGTATTTTTATTAAAATATAAATTTAATTGATATTAATAAAAAGTGAATATGGGAGTATTTGCAAAACTGTTGATAATACGGGCTTTTAAGATGAGAAGTTAAGTGGTATTATTAAACTTGCGAAGTAATGATATGAAAATTAATATTTATATTTATTTGATTATTATTTATATTATTTCGATTAATTAATTTTTATTTTTTGATTTTTTTCATTATTTTTTCTTTTTATAAATATTTTACGGAGCGGAATATATGTTTGATATTGCAAAGGACTTTCTTACCCAGAAAGGATTCGCCGATCGGATTATGGTTTTTGACGTTTCGAGTGCTACTGTTGAGTTGGCTGCAAAAGCGGTTGGAACAGAGCCGGCACGGATCGCCAAGTCACTGACGTTTATGGTAGATGAGAGTCCTGTCATGATTGTATGTGCCGGAGATGTCAAAATCAGTAATTCGAAATATAAGCATCGTTTTCATACGAAAGCGAAAATGCTTAGTTATGATGAGGTACACGAACTGATAGGACATGATGTCGGTGGTGTTTGCCCCTTTGGCGTTAAAGAGAACGTGCAGGTGTATCTGGATGAATCATTGAAACGATTTGACTGTGTTTACCCCGCATGCGGAAGCGCTAACAGTGCGGTGCGATTATCCATTTCCGATTTGGAAATTGCTTCGGATTATATTGAATGGGTAGATGTCTGCCAGAATATTGATTTAATAAATTGACATTTACTTTTTTGATAGCTATACTCGAGGGAGAGTGAGAGTAGATAATTACTAAGTGGTAATCTTTTTAGGAAGGTTATCGTTATGCGGTATCTTAGTAATGATTTCTGTGATGCGAACCGAGAGGCAGGCAATCTGCTTCTTATTGTTGTATCCAATATTGAATATATTCAGTTTGAACCTTTATCTTTCAAACCAATACAGTGATTCTGTTTTGGTTTGAAAGATTTTTTATTTGCACAGAATAGAGAAGATTGTTTGGAGAGTCAGTTAATGAGAATTAAGAACTTATTTGCCAAGTTATTTGCGGTTGTTGTTGCTGCATCGATGTTGTGCTCCGTGATACCGGAAGGGTTTGCGGGTATACCTGTTTATGCGCAAGAGGAAGAGAATGCAGCAGAAGAATTTGATGATTCTGTTGATGAAGAGATTGTTCCGGAGGAATCTTCGGATGAAGAAATCTCAGAAGAGGAATCTTTGGATGAGGAAATTCCGACAGATGAATCTGTGGAAGAATCTTCAGAAGATATTATAGAAGAGGAAGAAACGTCCCTTCTTGGCAAAGACAGTATCTGGACTGTATTTATTTATATGTGCGGTGCCGACCTGGAGACAGAGGGAAGCTGCGGATCTGATAATTTACAGGCTCTTTTAGGCGCAGATTACAATGAAGATGTTCGTTACGTTGTTCAGACCGGTGGTTCCGAAGAATGGAATAATGAATGGGTTGACGCGGACAAAACACAGCGATTTGTGATTCAAGGTTCCGATATACAGCTTGTTGAGGAATATGAAATGCAGCCGATGAATGAAACAACTACATTGGCGAATTTTATTTCTTGGGGGCATGATAATTTCCCTTCCGATAAGTCGATGTTTGTTATGTGGGATCATGGTGCAGGCGTTATTGGCGCCATAAGTGATGAGAATTATGCGTCGACAATTATGACAACGGAGGATATTGTCAGAGCATTTTCCAAGGCCGATGTACATTTTGATGTTATCGGATTTGATGCCTGCTTAATGGCAGATTTTGATGTTGCATATGCAATGTCTTCATTTTCGGATTACTATGTTGCGTCAGAAGAGATAATACCGGGATGCGGATGGGATTATGCCGGATTGGCATCGTTTTTGGCACAGAACCCGGAATGCACACCGGAAGGATTATGCCGGAATACCTGTGATAATTATGAAGATAATTTGATTGCTCAGAATATTGGCGGTACATCGACTTTATCTGTTGTAAAAACTTCGGAATTGCAAGGAGTAAAGGAAGCTGTGACAGGAATGGTTGATGCCATGATCGGTGTAATGGAAGATCCTGAGCAGTTTGCCGATATGTTGTTTGCATTAAATACCTCCAAGCGATATACATATCCGTTTGAAAAGGATCTGACTTCTCTGGCCAGAGATGCGCAAGACTATATCGGCAGGGAAAGTGTGCTGCAGGTGGAAGATGCCGTGCGCAAAGCAGTCATTTATCGTACGCAGCATAATGAAGCATATTATAATAACGGATTGTCGTTTTTCTGGGGTCTGGTTGCTCCGGAACAGTTGCTGGATGGGTATGCAGCAATTACGTCATTAGATAATTATCTGGCATTTTTGGATGCTTATATTTATTCATGGCATGCTCCGATGGATGTTTATGATCGTACATCGCACCTTGATGATGTGGATGTTGATTATTTTAGAGTATCCGCGGACTCGTCCGTAAAAAAGAATGTGCCCACATTGCATATCGCAAAAGGCAATCATGTGGTGAAGGAGATTTCCTACAGTTTATTTACGGAAGCCGATAACGGCCGAATGATTCAAATCGGACAGTTTGAGAATCTGAAGGCCTTGAAGAATAATAATTATGCGCCGATGTTTGACGGAATGACCGCAACAATTGACGGGAATCCGCTTGTGTTGAATGTTGTATCGGAAACTCCGGAGCATGTGATTTATTATTCACCGGTACTTCTGAAGGAAGATGATGAATATACGCCGTTTTCTCTTAAGATAGCTTATTATCCCGGTGAAAAGGCCGTATTGCGTGATGCCGAAGGCAGCCATTGGAACGGAAGTTTTGCAAGTAACCCGGATGGTCGTTTTGAGATTGTCGGTTTGGTTGATGAGTATTCACATTCTGCAATGGATGTATTATCCAGAGATATTTTGGCACTGGAAAATGGTATGGAAATATATATTGCATATCCGCAGATTGCAGATGTCGATTCCGAGGAAAGATTCATTAAAGGGCCGTCTTTTGTGTATGATTCGAAGGAGACGTCCGTTGAACTTGATAAACTTTTTGACGGTGAGTATATACTTTCGTTTTCAATTACGGATGTCAGAGATGTTGAAGAAACATTTGGCGAATATACAATGTCGTTATCAGGCAATAAGTTGTCACTTGCACAGCAACCGACTGCACCTGTTGCAAGTACCAAAGAAGAACTTGTGCATCTTCCGTATGCCTCTCGCTTGGATGCGGATGTTTCAGACAGTATCGGTGAGGATGTGACTTTGCCCGAAGAGGAAACTGAGGAGATCAATGCACAGACAAACGATAAAGTCACTGTATTCCTGTATTTGGACGGATCTTTTGAAAAAGAAGCAGGGTTTGGTACAAGATATCTTGAATCCATGCTGGATATTCCCGAATCGGACGATGTCAATATTCTGATTGAGACCGGCGGCTGTGATTCGTGGAAGAATGACGTTGTAAAAGGAAATTATGCACAACGATTCGAATTATCCAATCAGTTACTTACAGAAGTGTACAGAAAACCGAAATGTAATTTTGCGGATCCGTTTGAATTTGCTGATTTCCTGACATGGGGTGTATCGAATTATCCTGCTGATAAGTATGTGCTTATTATGTACGACCACGGCGGCGCTTGGAGAGGGAATACGCGCGATGATGAATATGATTCGTGCATGATGAGCTTGCCGGATATTACGTATGCATTGCAAAAGAGCGGCGTTCATTTTGAAGATATTATTTATAACTGTTGTTTGATGTCTTCGGTTGAAGTGGCGGCTGCGATGGCTCCGTATGCGGATTATATGATCGGCTCGGAGGAGAGCATTCTTGCGGTTGATTATCAGGAATGTGAGTTGCTCCGTTATATTATTGAACATGCGGATAATCTTGATGGTGAGCAGTATGGTAAGTTTGTGTGTGATTCATTGATGAATGATCTGGAAAATGAAGGGGCTTTTGACGAACGATATTTCCAGGAAATGAGTTTGATTGACTTGTCAAAGGTGGACAGACTGGTAGAGGCAATTAACAATTATGGGTTGGAAATGTCTACCAGGATAGATGATCCGGAGGCAATATGCAATATGATTTCCGGAATGAATTCTTCTCGTGATTACGGTTATACGTATATGCGTGACGTTGTCGATTTGGTACAGAATACTCCGGGAATTTTAGCGGCAACGGCAAATGAAGTATACAATGCTGTTCAGGAAGCGGTTGTTTATATGCGTGCAAACGCGGATAATCGCAGAAATTGCGGTATTACAATGTGTTATCCTTCCATCATGCCGGCAAGGATGATTCGTGATTATTCGGATGTGTGTCCGTATAAGGATTATTTGGCATTTATGGATGCTATTACGTATGATTGGAACGTTAGGGATTCGTTTTATGATGAAACCACAAAAGTCACAACAGCAAACCCTTGTGATTACAGACTTTCCTATAAGATTGTTCCGGTAGAAGATGACCGTTGCGCCTTGGCGTTTGACGAAGATTACGATCATCTGATTTCGGCATATTACCAGGTGTTCAAATATGATGAAGAACAGGGTATACTAATCGGCTTGGATTATAATGGCAATCTGACAATTGATGAAGAGAATGGGTGGCTGATTGAAAACTTTGACGGCCGAATCGTTACGTTGGATGATGCTCAATGTTATATTCAGGTGTATGAGGAAACCAAGGATCGTACGGTTTATTCCATTCCTGTTATATATGACGGAAGTAAGTGTTATTTGCGAGTTGCATATTATCCGACCGAACAGGAGAAGGATAGTATCGGCAGTGAATGGATGGGCGGTAACTATACTTTCAAGGGTGAATTTTCAATCATTGGCCTGGTTGGCGCAAACGTTATTAATACAGGAATTGTTGAGTTGGATGCATGTAAGATTGAGGACGAGATGTCCATTACAATGCTGATTCCGGAGTATGATAAGGACGGCAATCTGACTTATTGGAATGAAGGAGAGACGATTGTATGCACATCGGATTCTCGTCTTGCATTGAAGAATGTTGATGACGGAGAATATATTCTTCGCTTTGTATTAAGTAATGGATTAGGCATTACCGAAATGTCTGATATGATTCCGATTACCGTTTTAAACGGACGTATTAACAGTGTTGAAATACCTGAATATGAGGAAGAAGATGAATCTGACGAGGCGAAACACACCGAAGAGGCGCCTGTAGAAGAGAAAGTGGAAGAAGATGAATCTGCAGAGGAGGAAACAGAAGAAGAGGAACTTGCAGAAGAATTGGAAGACACATCTGATGATGTTGAAATAACTGATGAAGAAAGTGACAACATTGAGGAAGCGGATGTTGAGGACACATCCGCAGACATCGTTATTGATGATCCCGAGGTGATAGAGGAACTGATAGAAGCATTGGATTCTATGGATACGCAGGAAGACATTGTATCTAAAAATGCCAAGCCGAAAGAAGCCGTAATCGACCTTGGACCGGATTTACGAATTCGAATTATCGTCAATCGGTAATTCTCTGTTTTGTTGTTTGATTTTATCACTGATTTTGCGTAAAACCGTGCTGATAATCAGTGCGGTTATCGCAATAATCAGACCGCCGTACAGCTTGGGGCGAAGGATAGATGCATAGGTATGAACATCTACAAGCCCTGTTTCGGGCTCTCCCAAGTCGGCATATATTTTGAAAGACCATACAATCCAATAGATTGTCGCAACCGTTGCGACGAGCCATAATGATGCGCGGGTAATAAAAATACTGCGTATTTTTTTATTGTTCATCAGATACTCCTTTCGATGATGCAGCCATTCTTAAGGCATCTGCTGTTGCGGATGTAAGATATGCGCCTGCCATGGCCGTATCTTTGAGAACTTCTGCCTTTTGCAACTCGGAAACGGTTGCCATGTCTGCCGGATTGACATTGATGGCGGAAATGGGGAAGGAAACCAATTCTATTCCCCGTTGTTGTCGCAACCATGGATTAATGGATTGCTTGACGGCTTCTCCAATAACCGGCGCAATAGCAGGAATGCCTGATACGCGGAATTGCTTTGTGGAGAATGAAGCCAAAACGGTTTGCAGTTTCGTGGCAAGTTCCGAATTAATCTGAGAAGTGATGCTGTTGGTGAAATATTCTGCTTCAATGTTTCCGATAATTTGTTTATAAATAATCAGCGGATCAACGATTTTGAAGGAATAAGTTCCTTCGACCGAGATACTGATATCCATATCAAGCCCTGTATTTTCATCATAGATACGGAATGGTATCGCATTGCCAAGACTTATATTATTACCGGGAATTTCTTTTGTGTTCATATAATATACGCGACAGACAACAGGGGCAATTCCACCGAAACCGAAACGGTTTCCAACATCGGATGCAACTGTTTCGGCAGCTTCTTCAATACTGTTTGCACTAAAAACACCGGCGGTTTTATCGCAGGAAAAGGTATGCTCTCCGGGTTCGGTATATGATGCGATTACTCTGCCGTTCACAACGATGATTGCGGCCTCGCCATCAGCAACGGTAATAATCGATCCATCGGTGATTACGTTATCACTGCCGTTGTTTGCACTGCGCGAGGAAGTCATTTTACGTCCTTTCTTGAGAAGAACGTTTGAAGGTATTGCTTCGCAATAAAACATTTCTTTCCATTGATCCTGCATTGAGCCGCGAAGTGCGGATGAAAAAGCTTTAAATAGTCCCATAGGTTGTCCTTTCGGTAAAATACTAATCAAATATTAATTTGTTTATCATATGAATTTTTGTAATAATGAACGTGTTACATCATAATATGTATTATAATGTATATCGGTCAAAATCACTATGCTTGATTTTTTACATTAAAGGAAGGCTTTTCGAATATAGAACGGAAGAATCGAAAAGAAGGTTTACATAATGCAGAATAGCGAAGGAAAATTGTATATCATAAGACACGGGAAGACTGAGTGGAATGCGCGCAGAAAGTTGCAGGGCAGGACGGATATTCCGTTAAATGAAGAAGGTCGACAGATGGCCCATGCGGCAGCCAAGGAGTACGCGGATGTTCACTTTGATATATGCTTTTCTTCACCGCTTTTGCGCGCCAGGGAAACTGCGCAGATACTCCTTGACGGAAGAAATGTTCCGATTATTTACGATGAGCGTCTTGTAGAAATGGGGTTTGGCGTGTATGAGGGAATTGAAAACAGTTTTTCCGTTCCGGAGTGTCCGATTAATGTATTCTTTTGGAATCCGGAAGAATATATTACTCCGGTAGAAGAAGGAGAAAGCTTGGATGAATTGTTTGAAAGGACGGGTGACTTTCTGCGAGAGGCGGTATATCCGAGAATTCAAAACGGCGAAGACGTACTGATTGTCGGACACGGGGCAATGAACTCAGGAATTGTCAGCCAGGTAAAACATTTTGAACGAAAGGATTTCTGGAGTGAGGGAATTCCGAATTGCAAATTGATGCGCCTTATATAGCGAGACGATGAAATAAAGTCATGCATATAGAGGTTAACGGATAAGGAATCTTTGGATACTGCCGGAGGCAGAATGGTGATGAGTATGAAATATTTGCACGTAAACGGACCGGGACATAGTATCTGTTGCAAACTTTATTGTGAAGATATTCATAAAGTGAACAGAATTATTATGTATGGACATGGCCTGGCCGGGCATAAAGATAATAAGGTTGCCGAGCATTTTGCCGAGAAAGTGATAAACAAGCATCGTAACGTCGGTATATTAACATTTGATCTTCCGGCGCACGGAGACGATGTAAAGCATAAACTGACGCTTACGGACTGCGATACGTATATTTCCCTGATATTGGATTATATAAGAAATAATATGGGGATTGAGCGGATTGACGGATATGCGACAAGTTTCGGCGGATATTTGTTCCTTAAATATACCAAAGAACACGGAATGCCTTTTGAAAGAATGATTTTGCGATGCCCTGCAGTGCAAATGAGAAAGGTGGTTGACTTTATTATCCCGGATTCCGAGAAAGAATTGCTTCAAAAGGGACGAGAAGCGAAAGTCGGATTTGACAGGAAGATTAATATTGATGCCGGCTTCTTGGCGGAACTTGGAAGTAATGATATTACGGAATATGATTATATGGAATGGGCCGATCGAATAATTCTTATTCACGGAACGAAGGATGAGGTTGTTCCAATCGAAGATACCATTGCTTTTTCGGAGGAAAATGTAATAGAACTGTATCAGGTGGAAGGTGCAGATCATCGATTTATGAATCCCTTGCATTTGGATGAGGCGAATCATGTGATTTTTGACTTTTTATTCTAAGAAAAAGTCATGCACGTAAGGTTTGCATGGAAAGAAACAACAGTGTGGCCAAAGGCATAGCGAACTCTTGGTTTTGTTAACGAAATGGAGATTACAATGATTGTCAAAAAATGCGGTTTATATGAATGGCGTTTTGAAAACGGTAGTGTCGGAGTATGGAAAGCAAATAAGTGTTTATACTATAACAATCGGCCGATTTATGTGTCTGTAAAGGATTTGTCAGCGGTCAGTTATTTTAACGATATTCCGTATGATTCCGTTTCAGATGATGGCGGGGTAGTTATCTGTGTGGGAGAATATGTTTCAAATAACGGTTCGCGACTTAATGTGACGGATGAGTACAGAGTTTGCGATGAGCAGATGTGTATCCATCGAAGCGTGAAGGTTTTGTGCGCATCCGAAAGGGATTTGGGATTTCAGACCAAAATCGGATTGTGGACGAAGGAATCTGAGGAAGTAGAGGACTATAATTATTTTATGCCCGGAGAGTGGTATAAGCATAATGAGTATGCTGCCGAGTATGCGATGGGCAAAGATATGACGGAACAGTATTTCTGGCGCAAAGAAACTTACTGTGGATTGCCGATGTTTGCAATGCAGAATATTGCTTCGGGTGAAACAATCTGTATATCCCGTGATAAGGCAGACGTCGGTTTAGGTACTACGGATCGTGTTACCGAGAGTGAGAATTTTGTTGATCCCAATGCGACCGTCGGAGCGCTCGGCATCAGTAAGCCGAAACCGGAGACAATTCTGTATACATATTACGGAGCCAAACTGTCAAAGGAGATTGACGCTTCTACGGATGGCTTGTCTGTGGATTATATATATCCGGGAACAAATGGTGTTAATAGAACACAGCGGGGCGGCAAATCATTTATGCGCGTGAACCATCCGATGAAGGAAGGGTTTGTGTCGGAGTATTCCGTAAGAATTTTTACAAGTAGTTATGTAAACTATCGCGAGATGATGAAAGCTACATGGCGAACGGTGTATGACCGTTTGAAGGATGATCTTGCGAATATTGATAATAAGCTTTTATATGATAATAATATGCTCTTTCTTAAGAAAGTTACGAATGAGTATTCGAAAGGTGTTTGGGGGACACCGTTTGCGGCAATGCTTCCGCAATTTGATCCGAATTCTACTTCCGCCGAGATGGGATTTGTCGGGCAGCAGACGGGAATCGGATATCAGTTGATCCGTTATGGTATGATTAATAACGATATCGAGGCTGTTACCAAGGGAAAAGGAATTGTTGATTTCTGGGTAAATACGACAATGACGGAAACCGGGTGCCCGAAGGTTTGGTACCAGTTGGGGTTGGGACAGTTCGAACCGCAGCCGCAGTTTACGCGTCAGTTGGGTGACGGTCTTGAAGGAATTCTGGATGCATATGTATATTTGCATAATCAGGGCGAAGAGCATGAAGCGTGGCTTACATATTGCATGCAGACGGCGGATTGGCTGTGCGCACACCAGAATGATGACGGAAGTTACTATCGTTCCTATAATTATGACGGAAGCATGTGTATGGATTCCAAGGCCAATACACCCTGCGTAGTGCGATTTTTGCTGGAAATGTATTTGGTTACCGGTAAAGAGAAATATAAGAAAGCTGCGGTGGCAGCAGGCGATTGGACTTATGAGAATCTTTATCTGAATATGGAATATCGAGGCGGCACGTGTGATAATTCGGATATTCAGGATAAGGAAGCGGGAATATACGCGCTGTTCGCATTCCTTGCACTGTATGATGTCATTAAGGACGAGCGTTTTCTTACCGCGGCAAAAGGCGCAGCGGATTATGTTGAGACCTTTACATATATTTGGAATTTCCCCGTAGTAACGAATTTCCCGACAATGCCTTTTAATCATAATCATATCAGCGGACAAAGTCATATAGTTGTAGGCATGGGCGGTGCGGATGTATATATGGCATGCGGCGGGTATGTATATTATCGATTATATCTTTATACGGGAGATCCGCATTATCTGGATTATGCAAGGTTTATTTACATCAATTCAAAGCAGGCAAATGACATAGACGGCAGTATGGGGGCTGCCATTCCGGGACTTGTGCATGAGAGCGGATTTTTCTGTGAACAGATATATCGGGGTAATTATCATTGGCTTCCGTGGTGCACGTTTGTTGAGGTTGATCCGGTGTCTCGTATGGTGGATACATTCGGTGTGTATGAGATTGATGATGCCGAGAAACTCTCTTTGGATGAGAGAGTGCGTAAAAATAATATTTATAAAGACTGGTATAAATAATGAATACTACTAGAAAAGAAATACTTAAAAATTCACTGTCGGCGGCTCTTGGGTTATTATGTTTTGCAGTAGGTGTTTATTTCACAATTCAGGCCAATATCGGCGTATCGCCGTGGGATGCGTTTGAACTCGGATTGTCCGGGACTTTCGGGATTATGTACGGAACGGCCAGCATTATCGTATCGATTGTGATTATTGTGATTGATATTTTTCTTCATGAAAAAATCGGTATAGGAATGTTTTTGGATGCTCTTTTGGTTGGCAAAACAGTGGATTTACTGAACTATCTGAATTTGATTCCTCTGCAGCATTCTCTTGTTACGAGTCTGTTGCTTATGGTTGCAGGATTGTTTCTTATGGGATTTTCCCAGTATTTTTATATGAGGGCAGGATTGGGCTGCGGTCCGAGGGATACGCTTCTTGTTGGATTGGCACGCAGAATAACGAAGATTCCTATCGGCGTGATTAGCATTATTTTGTTGGCAGTTGTGACTTTCCTGGGATGGATTCTTGGTGGCCCCATCGGCATAGGCACATTGATTTGCGCATTTTGTGTCGGGCCGACGATGCAGCTTTCGTTTAAAATAGTGCATTTTGAACCGACTTCTATAGAACATCAGGATGTTATTTCGTCCATGAAGATTTTATTTCGCAGAAAGTAACTTGTCGGTGTACTCCGGATCTGACAATCGAAAGGAGGAAAAATGGGTAAAATTAGAGAGAAATTAGCGGGTTTATTTTCGTATATGAAGGATATGTTCCGTAATTATCCGGTTACTACGGTGACGGTGATTGTAGGAACCGCGCTTTTTATGGCGGGAACGCTTATATCGGTGTTTTATTATTCTGCGCCATTTCCGATGTCGCAGGAACAACGTTCCTGGTGGGGGGAATTGTTTTCCCAGGGTGGATTCACAGCGGTTGTTTATCTTCCGGTTGCTTTTCTTCTGGAAGGCATCTTGTGGAAGGGTAAGAAGGTTGTGAAGAATATCCTTCTTGCGGTGTTCGGTATCTGGTCCGTCTTCTTTTTGGCGGTAACGTATGATTCCGTGATTTTGCATAAACAGTTTTTGAATGTGCATAATGCAATCGGAGATAAGCGCTGTACGATGATTCTTTTTGCATACATTATTATTTTTGTATGTCTCTGTTTATATGTTTATTATTGCAATCATTCGGAACTTTCCTTTTCGGAGTATTGTTTCCGTATTTTTTCCGGGATATTTTTAAAAGGTGTTGTGTACAGTGTAATTTGCATTGGATATTTGGCACTTTCGGGAATTATTATTGTCCTGCTGACAGATGAGTTTGAAGAGTTTATTATTCCCGGACTTATAGCGATTACGGGTCTATATTTGGTAATGGCTGTTTTGCATTGTATATCGCAGGCGGGCGAGAGCGTTATGCGATTTATGGATGTTCTGGTGCGCAAAGTCATGCTGATCATATGTCTTGCGGCATATTTGATCATCTATATCTACATGATTAAGATTGTTATTACATGGGAATTTCCGTCTAATTCCGTATTCTCTATCTGCAGTGTGTTATTTGCTGTTTCCGTGCCGCTTACATATATGTGTACGGCCGTAAAAGAAAGCACATTTCTGTATAAGGCTGCTTATTATTCGCCTCTTTTGTTTATACCGTTTGTGTGTTTACAGGCTCTTTCCATGGGAATGCGCATTGCGCAACACGGAGTTACGCCTTCCCGTTACATGGGACTTGTGTATGTGTTGTTTGAAATCATCTATATTGTTTGGTATTTCGTGAAGAAGGGCCGAATGGAGACCATGCTTCTCGTGATGGTTGCCGCTGCGTTGATCAGTGTATTTATTCCGGGAATCAATGCGATTTCATTATCTCGTATTATTCAGAACAATACGCTTCGAAATGCTATTTCCGATGATTACAGACAATTATCCGCAAATCAGCTTTCACGCGCAAAATCGGCTTTTGATTATCTTCTTGATATGGACCACGGAGATGAGTTTTTAGAGAAGAATTATACCGAGGCCGAAGCCGAAACGATAGTACAAATGAGTGATTATTATACGGGACAGAGCAATAGCGGTAAGCAGCAGACGGAATGGGTTCGCTATTATGATTACGATTCGGTTTCCTTAGATGTAAGCGATTATTCTTCTATTATGCGGTTTAGTGCGGAAGTGGAACATGATTGGCCGGAAGGTGGCTCGAGATATTTGCCGGTCGATTGTACTGATGTTTTGGCTTGTCCCCAATATATTTCAGGATATAATGTCAAAGAAGGAGAACCGATTTTGTCATTCGACGCGACAGATATATTGAAAACTCTTTTGGAGGCATATGATGTTGATACGCGTACGATAAAGGATGTTTCATATCTGTATCTGGACTTGGATGACGGAACACGTATTGTTTTTTCCGAAGTTGAATTATCGTATGATGTGGATACCGAGGAAGTGCTGAACGTTAATATGGACGGATATTTGCTTTTTAAATAGAGTTATTCGTATTGACTTTTTGGTATGATAAACTTATAATTGTCACAATTACAGGCTGTGAAGGTGCGTAAGTAGTATATGTATGACAATGACAGAGAGTTGTGTCACCGGCTGAGAGCACAATATCGGGGTACATATATGAATTTCAACATTGGAGCCTTCCGCGAAAACGGAGTATGAATTCTGATTAAGTGGATGCGGGTGCGGCATACAGCACATTTTGAGTGCGGATAGATTGTTTATCCGAACATGGGTGGTACCGCGAATGATTCGTCCCATGGCATTATTGCCATGGGATTTTTGTTTTTCGAAAATTTTTCGATAACAAAGATGAATTAGTAATGCAATACAGAAAGGAAGAAAAGTCATGGATTTAAATGAATTGAGCGAAAAACTGTCGGGTATTCGACAGGAGATTTTGGATGACCTGAAGGGAATTGAGAATTCAAAGGCTGTATATGAATTCCGCAAGACCATAATGGACGGAAAGAGTGGCAAAGTCGGTTCTCTTATGCGTGAAATGGGTAAGATCCCGAATGAGATGAAGGCTGAGTACGGTAAAAAAGTCAATGAGATGAAGACTTGGGTACAGAGCCAGTTGGATCAGTTGGATGAGAAGCTTAAGGCAGAAGAAATGAATCTTTTGTATGCTTCCGAGAAGATTGATGTAACACTTCCTTCGAAGAAGACAAAGTACGGTAATCTGCATCCCAATACGCAGATACGTAATCAGATTGTCGATATCTTCGGTTCCATGGGATTCCAGATTTATGAAGGAAATGAGATTGAAACCGATTATTATAATTTCACTGCGTTAAATATTCCGAAAGATCATCCCGCAAGAGATATGCAGGATACTTTCTTCTTAAGTCCTGACTTTTTGCTTCGTACACAGACCAGTTCCGGTCAGATTCATGTAATGGAAGAGCAGAAGCCTCCCATTAAGATTATTTCTCCCGGTAAAGTATTCCGTTCGGATGACGATGCAACGCATTCACCGATGTTCTCCCAGATGGAAGGTCTTGTCGTTGATAAAGGAATTACTCTTTGCGATTTACAGGGAATGCTGGATGTTTTTGTACAGAAAATTTTTGACGAGAACGTTAAGACCAGACTTCGTCCGTCATATTTCCCATTTACCGAACCTTCGGTAGAAGTGGATGTCAGCTGTTTCCAGTGCCATGGAAGCGGTTGCAAGCTTTGTAAAGGAACAGGCTGGATAGAGGTACTTGGGGCCGGTGTTGTTAACAAGAGTGTCCTGGAAGGATGCGGAATCGACAGTGATGTTTACAGCGGCATAGCGTTTGGTATCGGTATTGAGAGAATTGCGATGCTTAAATACGGTATCAATAATATTAAGTTGCTGTTTGAGTCGGATCTGCGCGTTTTAGATCAGATTGATGACTGATAAAGGGAGGAATAAAGATGTTAGTTCCATTAAGTTGGTTAAAAGAATATGTTGATGTGAATTGCACTCCGGATGTTTTGGAGGAGAAATTGTTCTCCTGCGGATTCGAAGTGGAAGAAAAATATGAAGTTGGAAAAGATATCAGTAATGTAGTTGTTGGCTTGGTAAAGACTTGCGAAGCCATTCCCGATACACACCTGCATCTTTGTACGGTAGATGTCGGTGCACCCGAGCTTTTGCAGATTTGTTGCGGTGCAGATAATGTATGTGCGGGTGGCAAGTTCCCCGTTGCGCTTGTCGGTGCGACAGTGTATGCAACGGCCAAGGATCATGTGACCATCGAAGGCGTTATGACGATAAATGCAGGTAAGCTTCGCGGATATGATTCCTTCGGAATGCTTTGTTCGGGAACAGAACTTGGTGTTTCGGAAGATCTGTATCCGGGCGGAGGATACAATGGTTTGCTTGTTCTTCCCGAAGACGCACAGGTCGGCGCCGATGTTAAACCGATTCTTGGTTTGGATGACTGGATTTTTGATGTTTCCATTACCGCCAACCGTCCGGATTGCCAGAGTATTTTCGGTATTGCCAGAGAAGTGGCTGCAGTATTGGAACTTCCGCTGAAGGCACCTGCACTTGATTATACGGAATCCGGTATTACGAATGACTTTTCCGTGGAAGTACAGGCGCAGGATATTTGTCCCCGTTATATTGCGCACTATGTATCCGATGTTACGATTGCTCCTTCTCCTGCCTGGATGCGTAGAAGACTGGCACTTGTCGGATGCAATGCGATTTCCAATGTGGTTGACATAACAAACTATGTATTAAAAGAACTCGGCCAGCCGATGCATGCATTTGACAGAAACTATTTGGAAGGTGATGCCATTTGCGTAAGACGGGCAACTCAGGGTGAGAAGATCGTTACTCTCGATGAGAAAGAGTTTTCTTTAACTACAGATAACCTTGTTATCTGCGACGGAGTAAAGCCGGTTGCTCTTGCGGGTATTATGGGCGGCTTGAATTCCGAAATCAAAGATACGACAAATGCGGTTATGTTTGAAGCTGCCAAATTTGCCAGAGACAATGTACGTAAGAGTTCCCATGCACTTGGACAGGTTTCCGATTCCAGTACACGTTTTGCAAAGGGTGTAGATGAATATACAACGATTATGGCAATGAAGAGAGCCCTTCATTTAATTGAGGAATTGGGCTGCGGTAAGGTTTCTTCCACACACTTCGATGTAAATACCGGCAATTCTGTCGAACCCGCTCCGTTAACAGTCAGCGTAAAGCAGGTAAACGGAGTGCTCGGTATTGAGGTTCCGTCGGAGGATATTGTCAGAATTCTTAAGAATCTTGACTTTGCCCCTACTCTTTCAGGGGATGCATTGACTCTTGCCATTCCTGCATATCGTGAAGATATGGCAACATATCAGGATGTAGCAGAGGAAGTAATTCGTATGTACGGTTACGATCATATTGTACCTTCGTTTATCCCTACGGCAAAAGTCACAAACGGCGGATACAATTTAAGACAGAAGACAGAACTGAAAATCAAGAGAGCACTTTGTGCGGCAGGAGCGTTTGAAGGTGTGCATTACTCATTCGTATCACCGTCTGATTTTGATTTGATACGTCTTGCCGAAGATGCACCGGAACGTCATGCAATCAAGATTATCAATCCGATTAATATTGATTTGTCTTTGATGCGTACATCTTTAGTACCCCAGATGATTAAGGCAATTGCGCGTAATCAGAAGAACGGAGTTATGTCCGGCCGTATATTCGAAATGGGTAACAAGTTTATAGCAAAGGAATTGCCGCTTACGGAATATCCTGACGAGCGTGAAACAATCTGTATCGGTGCTTTTGGATCCGATGAGGACTTCTATTCACTGAAAGGACTGGCAGATGCCGTAGCGGATGCTCTTGATATTACATTTGAATATGAAGCAGCAAAGAAGCCGTTCTTGCATCCTTATCGCAGTGCCGATATTATTTGCAACGGAGAAACGGTAGGTTTCTTGGGCCAGATTCTGTATGAAATTCAAAATGAAACCGATATGCGTATCCCGGCATATGTTGCCGAAATAGATTTGAAGGCACTTACAAAGTATTACGGCAAGGATCGTCGTTTCACACCGCTTCCGAAATACATGGAAGAGAAGAGAGATTTCTGCTTTGTAATAGATAAAGATATTACTTGTGCACAACTTGAGAATGCAATCTTAAGTGCGTGCGATTATATTACGCATATCGAATTGTTCGATTTGTATGAGGGTGCTCAACTGGGATTTGATAAGAAGAGTATGGCATTTTCTGTAGTATTCACACCGCGTGACGAAGAATTCACCCCGGAAGTAATTGATGGATTCGTAGAGAACATTTTGGTATCCTGCAAAGAAAAGTGCGGGGCGTTCCTTAGAGCATAACGGAGAGAAAATATCGTGATAACAACCAATCTTTTACAAAATACCGGTTCGCATAAGGTAATCGGACATAAGGGCTGCTTTTCCGTAATAGAGTTTTTGCGGGATATTTCCGTATCTCCGGCGGAAGCACAGACTGCTTTTTTTGCATCGCAGATGAATATACGTAAGAAACAGCTTGTAGCGGAATTAAATGATGCATGCGGCGTTGTGGTACAGTCCGGTGCAATGCAGTTAATGCTTGGAGCGATTGATGCATCTACCAATATCAAGTCTGCCGGTGATTTGATGAAGAAATTTGTGTCGAGCAAAGTAACGGGTGAGACGGTTATCAAGCCGCATTATATCGGAGATGGCATTGTAGTTTTGGAACCGACATACCGATATATTATTTTGGAGGATCTTGCGGATTGGGGCGGTAACATGGTAATCGAAGACGGCATGTTTTTGGCGTGTGAAGATACGGTGGCCATGCGGGTTACGGCCAGAAGTACCGTTTCTTCCGTTGTACTCGGACATGAAGGTTTGTTTAATACTTCACTGTATGGTGAAGGCATAGTAGCATTGGAGAGTCCGTCCCCTGCCGAGGAATTGTTCGTAGTGGATATCGTGGATGATGTGTTAAAGATTGACGGAGATATGGCAATTGCATGGTCAAGCGGTTTGTCCTTTACGGTAGAGCGTACGACGAAAACGTTAATCGGATCGGCAGCATCGGGAGAAGGACTGGTGAATGTATTCCGAGGAAGCGGAAGAGTATTGATTGCACCTATTGCGTACAATCGTCGCATTTCGGTACCGGAAGGAGCATCGGTTAAATAACTGCTATTCTTGAGAACATGATGTAAATGTAAAGTTTATCGGAGGAAACGGTATGAGTTTTACAGGTTTATCCCAAATAATTTCTATTATTATTAATCCGGTGATATTAATCGGCGGGGTATTGGTTCTGATAGGGATGATATTTCTCGGAATCAAAGGAAATGATTTGTATAATAAGGCTGACGAGAAAACATACGGTACGAAGACAAGAATGTCGGTGAATCGTAAAACTCTTGCCAGAAAACAGAGAGATGTTGCTACTCGGAATATAGAGGATGTCGATGAACTGTGGGAAGAATTTAATAAACTCAGCAGTTCGTATCTGTCATGGTCTCATATGATTCCGATTTTCCCGCTTTTGGGAATTCTCGGTACCGTAGCGGGGTTGATTATTCAGGCGGATGCCATGGAAGCGGATGTGATCTTATCCGGACTTAATACAGCTCTGTCATCCACTCTTTTGGGTACGATTATTGCGATTGTATTGAAAGTGGTGGAGGCAGTATTTACACTTCGTAAAGTTACGGATGTGGAATTTTTGCTGAATGATCAGGAAAGAAAGTATGATGATGCCGTTAAAATGGGCAATTTTGAGGAATAAGATATGAGACACAGATTATCGGATCGTTTGCAATCCAATATTGATCTGACTTCGCTTCTGGATGTTATCTTCATTCTTCTTCTCGTGGTCATGTGCGGTCAGAAATTAACTACCGGGGAGAAACTGTCCACGTATGAGCAGCAGATTGAAACGCTTTCTGCCGAACGTGATGAGGCCGTTATTCGGGAAGCGCAGGCATCGGAACAGGAAGAACTTTACAGGCAGCAGGTGGATACTTTTGAGAATGAGTTTACGTATGTTACGTCCGTTGCAATCAGTGTCAGTTACCTGCCTACGGATATCAAGAATCGTAAACTGACAATGCTTGTAAATAATGAGGAACCGCTTGTTATTACAATTACTCCCGAGAATGCGGCGAAGGCGTATGATGAATTTACGGCAGCACTGTCGGAAGTACTTGACCAGAAGTCTGATATTCCGGCCATTGTATCTTTGGATACGAGTCGGATACTGTATCGTGATGAGAAGGCAGTGAACGGTATTATGAAAAATATGCTTGAGTCACATCCCAATATGTATATGAAATCCGGTGAGGAAAACCTGTATGAATAGTATCGGCGGCTATCTGATTATTGCAGCGGCGATATGCATATTGGCTTTGGCCTGCTATGCCTGGCGTCGTAAAATACAATTTATTTTGGATAATATTCATAACGGAACGGTTATCGCTATGATCATTCTGGCGATCATTGTTTTGGTTGTCGGAATTATTGTGCTTTTGCGGCAGAATGGTGATCGTAATTTATATAATGACAGTAAGGACGGAGAATACGCGTCCGATGTGACAGACGCTGTCACGAGTGGGGCTGTCGGAGATATTACGGTCCGAGGAACGATTATTATTTACAATGGCAGTGAATATACTGATCCGGATGCATTTTTTGTTTCATTTTCGGGAGATTCCCATGAACGCGATATATATTTAACGGATGATTATGCTGACGCAACGGTTTTTCATGAAGTTGCGGATTATTTGAATCAAAACGGTATTGTATTTCATGAGAAAATCATAGAGTAGCCTTTATGTGGAGCAGCAATATGAAAAATTCTTTACGAAAGTCATGCATCGTAATTTTTGTGCTTATGGTGGCAACGGTATTTACGGGCTTTGACTTTTTTATTAAAGAAGTAAAATTGAAAAATGCGCAGGAACCGTTTATAGATTTGTTTTCTGAGGTTGTGGCATATGATCTGGGGGACGGAAGCGATACAGCCGCCTCTTTTTCCGATGCAGACGTGACGTCGGAAGCTTCTGTAACGATCTGGGTTCAGGATAAAAGTATTTATGTAAACCAAAAGTATTGTTCCGATGCTGTTAAGATGATGGAGTTGCTATCGGAAATGACGGAAGACTATGATCATGTGGTTGTAACGGACTATTATGCCGAATATCATACCTACATGAAAGTTTGTCGTGCTCTTTCCGATGCCGGCATAGTTTATGAAGAAGTAACGGAGGATTGACGACGATGAAGCGATTTTTCGGGAAAATGGTTAACATAATATTGACTTCGATTATTTTGTCGGTAACTTTTTTAAGTTTTTGTGGTTTCGGAAAGAAGACTGTTACATTGGATGTTTCCTCAAATCCGGTTTACATAAGTACAACTCCGAATATTCTTTCTACTGATTTTGCTCAGGGAGCGGCGGCTAAAAAATGCGTTTCTTTTTATGGAAAGGTTGTATCGGTATCGGATGAAGGAATCGGTAAAGAGGTGTATGTTTCCGCAGACGGAACCGTTAATAAGAGCGTGAAAGTGAAATTACTTGACAGAACGTTGTTGGCTAAAGCGGATCGTTTCACTGTCGGAAGTGATGTTGTCGTATACGGTAAGGTTAAGCCTTCCGTAATCCCAATGAAGGATTATTATGTACAGGCTTTTTCCATGGATTTGTCCGAAAATGAGTATGATGCGGATGTTTATCGGTGCATGGCAAACGGAAGTAAAACGTATACTTCGTCATCGATTGTCAGGACAATCGGTCCGAAGATCAGTTACAGAATTCCGGAAACTTTTGCATCTGTTGAACAGAAATTGCCGAATATTGAAGGCTATGAGTATAAGTTGAATCAAATTGCCGGGCAGGCAAAGGTTGATCCGGAACAGCTTTATGTGTTCTGGTTTGATTATGAGAAATATTTATTGAACATAGCACAGGATCGCGACAATACGTCCGGTATAGAAAAGGCAATTGTTGAGAATATATTGCGAAATGAATCGTTTGGTACGTTCCCGGCCAAAAAGATTACTTCCGATGATGATATTGCGTATCATTATTATATGACAACATTTACGGATTCGCTTCGTGAGTATCATAACGTAGAATTCGTTTTTATCCCTATAAAAGACAAAGGAATTGTTGTATATTTATATGTGTTTACAACATCCGATCATAAGGATGATATTTTGATGCTTATGAACGGTATGAGTATGGAATAATCGGAGTTCGTCATGAAGAAATTATTGTTGTGCATTTTAGGAATATGCGTTTGGACGTTTTTGTGCGGCTTTGCATTTGAGGAAGGTCGCAATGATCCCGGAGATACGGCGGTCTACAATAATGTTGGGACATACCTTTTGGGAGATTCCCGTACGGCAATGGGATTTGCAGATACCCATGATCCGAGAGCAAACTGGTATGCACGATGTGCAACGGATTTTGCATGCCTTAATAATGAATATGCACCTATTTTGGATGAACAGCCTCTGAAAGAACGCAAGATCGTTATTATGTACGGTGTAAATGATGTGATGCGCTATGGTCCGGATGTGGCAGCGGCGAGTTACCTGACTTTTTTGCAGACCAAGGGTCTGGAGTGGACCGAGAAAGGAGCCGATGTCTTTTTCTGTTCCGTTCCGGGGCTCACACCGGCAATCGATATCGTGATGGGACCGGGTTATTCGGCTGTAACCAATATAAATATTGCGAAGTTTAATACGCTGATGCAGACCGGATTACCGAAAGGAATTCATTATTATCAGTTACCCGCACTTAAGGATACGGATTATATTGACGGATTGCACTATACCGAGAAAGAATCGATATTGTTGTTCGAGAAGGTTATTAATTCGTTTGGTTATAAATAAGGAGAGGGCATAATGATTAAAGAAGAATTGGAATATCATATTCAATGTAAACAGGGCGATGTCGGACGCTACGTGATCTTGGCCGGAGATCCCGGTCGCATTCCTGCGATCGCACAGTATTTTGATGATGCCAAACAGATTGCGTATAACCGTGAATATAATATTTATACAGGATATCTGTGCGGAGAGAAAGTCACGGCCGCTTCAACAGGTATCGGCGGTCCGTCTACATCTATTTGTGTTGAGGAATTGCACCACCTTGGTGCCGATACATTTATTCGGACAGGTACATGCGGCGGAATAGATATAGACGTTAAGGCAAGTGATATTGTTGTAGCAACAGGGGCTATTCGTTATGAGCATACATCCATGGAGTATGCTCCGATTGAATTTCCTGCTGTTCCCGATTTGGATGTGACGGCAGCACTCCGTGATGCTTCCGTTGAACTTGGCAATTGTACACATGTCGGAGTGGTACAGTGTAAGGATTCATTTTACGGACAGCACAGTCCGGAACTCAGTCCTGTTTCTTATGAACTTTTAAATAAGTGGGAATCATGGAAACGCCTCGGAGTAAAAGCATCAGAGATGGAATCTGCTGCATTGTTTGTTGTTTGCAGTGCTTTAAAATGCCGTGCCGGATCCTGCTTCCATGTTGTATGGAATCAGGAGAGAAATGCGGCCGGACTTGATCAGGAGAAGAGTGAAGATACTTCATCCTCTGTTCTTGTTGCAGTAGAAGGCTTAAAAAGAGTTATTGCGCTTGATAAAGCAAATAAATGAATCTTTTGTTGACAAAGCTTTGGGTGTAAGGTATATTAATCAGCGTGTGGTTTATCATAGATAAGCGATACGCTCCTGCAGAAATGGCGGAATTGGCAGACGCGCACGGTTCAGGTCCGTGTGATAGCAATATCATGAGGGTTCAAGTCCCTTTTTCTGCACGACTGTTTTAGGAGACCGACAGTTTATGTCGGTCTTTTTTTATGCAATCATTCATTATTTTCCAATTATTCAAGAGCTTTTTTCCGTGGTTTTATTTTTTCTAAAATCTGATTGAAAAAAAGGAAATTCCGATATTTTACAGAAAAAGATATTAGAGTGTTTCTTTATGTAAGCAAGGGGATTTTCTATGACCATCAGAGAAGAATTGGAAAAGAGAGAATGCGAATATTTATCACCGTATGCATCCTTAAGCAAGGATTCAAAAGGTCGTGATATTGCTGAAGAACCGTGTGATATTCGCCCGATATATCAGCGAGACCGTGACCGTATTCTGCATTGCAAATCTTTCAGACGTCTCAAAGACAAGACGCAGGTTTTTCTTACTCCCGAAGGCGATCATTATCGTACCAGATTGACACATACGCTGGAAGTATCGCAAAATGCAAGAACAATTGCAAAGGCACTTCGTTTGAATGAGGATTTGACGGAGGCGATTGCATTGGGACATGATTTGGGTCATACACCCTTCGGTCATGCCGGAGAGCGAGCTTTGAACAGAATGTGTCCGAACGGATTTGAACATAATGTGCAGTCTGTTCGCGTTGTCGAAGTATTGGAAAAGGAAGGCCGAGGGCTTAACCTTACTGCAGAAGTAAGAGACGGGATATTGAACCATCAGACGAAAGGAACTCCTTCTACCTTGGAAGGTAAGATTGTTCGTTTGTCCGACAAGATTGCATATATTCATCATGATATGGATGATGCGATTCGCGGACATATATTATGTGAGAATGACTTGCCGGCGGAACTTCGTAATACACTCGGCAAGACAACAACCCAGCGTTATGACAGATTTATTCATGACATTATTACGAACAGTATGGGAATAAATGATATCCGTCAATCCGATGAAATTGCGCAGGCCATGGCGGACCTTCGTGCTTTTATGTTTGAAAATGTTTACACCTCCAAGAAAGTCAAAGGCGAGGAGGGTAAGGCGGAGCGATTGGTAGAGACCTTGTATGAATATTTTTTGCATCATATGGAACTTCTGCCGGATGAGTACCGCAGAATACAGGATTTGTATCAGACAACGGATGAAAGAATTGTGTGTGATTACGTATCCGCAATGTCCGATCGATTTGCAATAGCAACATTTAATGATATTTATCTTCCGGATTCGTGGAGGGATTAAGATATATGTACTACTCCGATGCACTTATCGAAGAGGTTCGACAGAGGAATGAGATTGTCGACGTAATTTCTTCTTATGTGCGCCTTACGAAGAAAGGCAGTAATTATTTTGGATTATGTCCGTTTCATAATGAGAAGTCAGCTTCTTTTTCCGTTACGCCCGGTAAACAGATGTTTTATTGCTTTGGTTGCGGGGAAGGCGGAAATGTAATTTCGTTTTTACAGAAATATGAGAATTATACATTTCAGGAAGCGGTTGAATTTCTTGCCGACAGAGCCGGTGTTGAACTTCCGAAAGTTACTTCGGAAACGGATCAAAAGAGAGATTTAAGACGCAAGAGACTTCTGGATGTTAACAAAGAAGCGGGTAAATATTATTATTCCCTGTTACGCCATGAATCGGGGCAACATGCTCTTGCGTACTTAAGAAACCGCGGATTATCCGATGAGACCATACAGAGATTCGGACTTGGGTTTGCCCGACCCGGAAATAATGAGACATATCGATATTTGCGCAGCAAAGGATTCGAGGATGATATTCTGAAAGATTCCGGATTGTTCAATTTCTCTGAGAAGAACGGGATGACGGATAAGTTTTGGAATCGTGTGATTTTTCCTATTATGGATGCGAACAGCAGGATTATCGGATTCGGCGGTCGTGTTATGGGAAGCGGTGAACCGAAGTATCTCAATTCACCCGAAACCGAGATATTTGATAAAGGTCGTAATCTGTTTGGACTTAATTACAGCAAATCATCGAAACAGAAATATATGATTCTGTGCGAGGGATATATGGATGTAATTTCGATGCATCAGGCAGGATTTACATCGGCTGTTGCATCACTCGGTACGGCATTTACCGGCGGACAGGCCAAATTAATCAGTCGTTACGTCAAAGAAGTCATGTTATGCTACGACTCGGATGGCGCCGGTGTTTCGGCGGCCTTACGTGCTTTGCCGATTCTGCGGGCGGCAGGAATAACTGCCAAAGTCATTAATATGCGTCCATATAAAGATCCGGATGAATTTATTAAGGCGCTTGGTGCGGATGAGTTTGCGAAGCGAATAGAAGAAGCGGAGAATTCATTTTATTATGAATTGCGAATGCTTCAACGGGATTATGATTTGTCCGATCCGGACAGTCGAACAAGATTTTTTAATGAAGTTGCCAAGTATTTGCTTCGATTTGAAGATGATTTGGAACGCGAGAATTATGTTTCCGGTGTGGCCCGTTTGTATGAAGTGAATCGGGATTCATTGCAGAAACTGGTTGTGAAATATGCGATGAAGGGTGATACGGTTGTTGTGAAAGCACCGCCCAAGTCCGGAACAGCGCCTAAGGGTAATACGGATGACGGAGCCAAAGTCGCGCAGCAGATGTTTATTACATGGCTAAGCGATTCGCCACAGATATTTGAGCAGGTTGCGAAATACGTTACTCCGGATGACTTTACGGAGGAGATATATCGAAAAGTTGCCGAGATGCTGTATGAGCAGCTGCGAAATAATGCATTAAACCCGGCCTATATTGTCAGTATGTTCCCGGAAGGTGATGATCAGGCGGTTGTAGCCAAATTATTTCATACTTCCCTGGAACGTGTCAGTGGCAAGGCGGAACGCGAAAAGGCATTAAAAGAAATTATTGCGAATGTTAAGAAAGCACGTTTCCTGTCGGAAAGCAGCGGAAGCGATGATGAGAGTATGGATGCGCTTACGAAGATGCTGGAAGAGAAGAAACAATTGGAAGCTCTTAATAATATAACAATTCACTTGTCGGAATAAAGAAAAACGAGGTATACATCTATGGATGAAAACATGCAGGCCAAATTCGAAGAGAAACTTCATGAGTTTCAAGAATACGCCAAGAAAAGAAAAAATGTATTGGACAGCAGTGAAGTATCCGATTTCTTTAAGGATATGGAATTATCGGAAGATCATTATGAGAAGATTTACGAATTTATGGAACAGAACGGAATCGATCTTCTGAAAATAACCGAGGAAGAGGAAGAACCGGTAGATGATGATATTGTCTTTGTTGATGATGAAGAAGAAATCGACGTTGAGAATATCGATTTGTCCATTCCGGACGGCGTCAGTATCGAGGACCCCGTTCGTATGTACTTAAAGGAAATCGGTAAAGTTCCTCTTTTGTCTGCTGATGAAGAAATTGAATTGGCACAGAGAATGGAAACAGGCGATGAAAATGCCAAGAAGCGTCTGGCGGAGGCCAATTTGCGTTTGGTAGTAAGTATCGCCAAAAGATATGTCGGCAGAGGAATGCTTCTTCTTGATTTGATTCAGGAAGGTAACCTTGGTCTGATTAAGGCGGTTGAGAAATTCGATTACCGTAAGGGATACAAGTTCTCCACATATGCTACATGGTGGATTCGTCAGGCGATTACCCGTGCTATTGCAGATCAGGCCAGAACCATAAGAATTCCCGTACATATGGTCGAGACCATTAATAAACTGATTCGTGTCAGCCGTCAGCTTTTGCAGGAACTGGGACGTGAACCGACCCCGGAAGAGATTGCAAAGGAAATGAGTCTTCCCGTGGACCGTGTGCGTGAAATATTAAAGATTTCCCAGGAACCTGTTTCACTGGAAACACCTATCGGTGAAGAAGAAGACAGTCATTTGGGTGACTTTATCCAGGATGATCAGGTGCCCGTACCGGCTGATGCGGCTGCATTTACTTTGCTTAAAGAGCAGCTGGTGGAAGTATTGGGAACACTTACCGAACGTGAGCAGAAGGTACTTCGACTTCGTTTCGGATTGGATGACGGAAGAGCTCGTACACTTGAAGAAGTCGGTAAGGAATTTAACGTTACGCGAGAAAGAATCAGGCAGATTGAAGCAAAGGCACTTCGCAAACTTCGCCATCCTTCACGAAGCCGCAAATTAAAGGATTATTTGGATTAATGAATCAATTGTCCCTACGGTTAGAGGCTATTTTGAATATGGTTACGCCCAAACTTCGTGTCGCGGACATCGGGTGCGATCACGGTCTTCTGGGAATTGCGCTTCGACAAAGAAATATCGCTCCGGCTGTCCTGGCATGCGATATTAATGAAGGTCCTCTTCTTCATGCACGAGCGAATGTGGCTGCGGAAGGCGTAGACGGTATTGAATTTCGACTGACGGACGGGTTATGCGGGATTGCACCTTGTGATGCACAATGTATCGTAATTGCCGGCATGGGCGGGCCGCTAATGGAATCTATTCTTTCTGCACAGAGCGAGATTGCGCACAGCGCTTCCGAACTTATTTTAAGTCCTCAATCCGATATTGAACATTTCAGAAGGTATTTGCAGGAGAACGGATATCGAATAGTATCCGAGGATATGGTTTATGACGAGCACAAATATTACGTCATTCTGAAAGTCAATCAAGGTCGGATGTGTTGGGAGAACACGGCAGAGTTTCGGTATGGTAAGATTCTTTTGCGGGAGCAGCATCCGATTTTGCATCAGTTTTTATTGGATGAGAAACAGTATTTTGCAAAGCTTTTGAATGAATTTTCCATGCATGATAAGACAGAGAGAGTGCTTATTCGCGAAGCAGAAGTTGTACGTGATTTGAATATATGTACGGCAGCATTGGAATATGTCGATCGTACGCATGAAGTGGAGATTACGCGGGAACTGGTTTGAATCAGACAGGAAGGCGCAAATATGAAATGTCAAAGTATTATTGAATGCCTTGAAACATTATCTCCCAAAAGTTTTGCACAGGACTGGGATAATGTCGGATTGTTGGTTGGACGGAGTGAGAAAGAAGTCCGAAAAGTATTTGTTGCGCTTGATGCAGACGATGATAATATCAGTCGAGCCATTGACTGTGGGGCGGATATGTTGATCACACATCATCCGCTAATCTTTCATTCGTTAAAGAGTGTTTCGTCGGATGACTTTATCGGAAGACGGGTATTGCGGTTGGCGCAGCATGACATCAGTTATTATGCGATGCATACTAATTTTGATGTAATGGGAATGGCTGATGCGGTTGCGGATGAACTCAGAATTCAGAAACGTCGTGTTTTGCATGTGACGTATGAAGATGAACTTGGCAAAGAGGGCATTGGTCGAATCGGATATCTTCCGGAAGTGATGAACCTTAAAGAATGCGCCGAATATGTAAAGAAATGTCTGAATATTCCATCTGTTACCGTATACGGTGATTTGGATACGGTGATTGAAGTGGCTGCGCTTTGTCCCGGAAGCGGACATGATGAAATGCAGGAAGCGATTCTTAATGATGCGGATGTATTGATTACGGGGGATATGACGTATCATTACGGAATAGATGCAACAGCACAGAATATGTGCATTATTGATGCCGGACATTTCGGCACGGAGAAGATATTTGTTCCCTATATGAATGAATATTTACACAGAGAATTTCCGGAATTGGCGGTTGTTTCGGCACCGATGTACTGCCCTTACCGGACAATATAAGGAGGGTATGCTTATGAGAACTGTTAATGTATTGATTGAGGGGGAAACCAAACAGTACGAAGCAGGATTGGCTTACGAGAAGATTGCCAAAGAATATCAGGATCGTTATGATGCCGATATTGTTTTGGCGTGTGTTGATGGCAAACTTACAGAACTTCACAAGATGCTTTCAAATGATTGTGAGATTTCGTTTGTTACCAGAAAAGAGACGGCAGGGTATAAAACCTATGTCAGAAGCTGCTGCCTTTTGCTGGTGCGTGCCATTCGCGATGTAATCGGTGAATCCAAGGAGTCCGGAATTAAGATTGAATTTTCTGTCAGCAAAGGATTGTATTGTACATCCAAAGACGGTTTGGTTATTGATGATTTGTTTATTCGCAATGTAAAAGCCAAGATGGATGATCTGGTAGCACAGAATCTTCCGATATGGAAAACATCCTATTCCCGCGGAGAAGCGATTAAGATGTTTGATCGTGTCGGAATGACGGATAAAGTGAAACTGTTCAGATATCGCCGTGCTTCCAAGGTCAATGTATATTCACTGGGCGATTATATTGATTATTATTACGGATATATGGTCCCGTCTACCGGATATTTGAAATTATACGAATTGTATCCGTATGAGGACGGTTTGGTGATGCAGTTACCTGCGAAGAAGGAACCGGATGTCCTGCCGCCTTTTGAGCCTCAGCCGAAATTGTTCCAAACAATGAAACTGATGGATGAATGGGGCCGCAGTCTTGGTGTGGAAACCGTAGGTGATTTGAACGATGCCATTTGTAAAGGCGATTTGCAGGACATTATTCTTGTGCAGGAAGCAATGATGGAAGGCAGAATATCCGAGATCGCAAGGGATATTGTTAATAAGGGCGGAAGAAAGTTTGTTATGATTGCCGGTCCGTCTTCTTCGGGCAAGACGACTTTCTCGCATCGTTTGTCTACACAGCTTCGCGCACAGGGAATGAGACCTCATCCGATCGCACTTGATAATTATTTCAAGAATCGTGAGGATACGCCGCTTGATGAGAACGGTAATTATAATTTTGAGTGTCTGGGTGCAATTGATGTCGAAGGTTTCAACAATGATATGGTTCGCTTGCTAAATGGTGAAAAAGTCGAGATGCCTACATTTAACTTTAAGAGCGGCAAGCGTGAATATAAAGGGGATTATTTGCAACTTGGTCCTGAAGATGTGCTTGTTATTGAAGGTATTCACGGCTTGAATGAGAAGATGTCGTATGCTCTTCCCGCAGACAGTAAATATAAGATTTACATCAGTGCGTTAACATCTCTGAATGTAGACGAACATAATCGAATTGCTACTACGGATGTTCGATTGATTCGTCGTATGGTACGTGATTATCGAACAAGAGGAACAGATGCGGAAGGAACTCTCGCTATGTGGGATTCCGTAAGACGCGGTGAAGAAGAGAATATTTTCCCGTTCCAGGAAGGTGCGGATGCGATGTTTAATTCCTCATTGATTTATGAACTTTCCGTATTGAAGCAGTTTGCAGAACCGTTGCTGTTCGGAATCGACAAAACCAGTCCGCAGTATCAGGAAGCAAACAGATTGCTTAAATTCCTGGATTATTTCCTGGGTGTAACAAGCGAAAATCTTCCCAACAATTCGCTTCTTCGTGAATTTGTGGGCGGAAGTGTTTTTAATGTATGATTGGATGAGATAATCGTAAAAGTATGATATGAGCAGGTCGGATGATCGCTGCCTTTATGGGAGAGGAAAGTCCGGGCTTCACAGGGCAGGATGCCGGATAACGTCCGGTGGAGGCGACTCCAAGGCCAGTGCAACAGAAATTATACCGCCGCTTCGTGCGGTAAGGGTGAAATGGCAGCTTAAGAGACTACCGCTTTGTCGGTAACGGCAAAGGCAGATGTAAACCCCATCCGAAGCAAGACCAAGCAGAAACGATATGGTTGCCCGCCATGTTTCAGGTAGGTTGCTGGAGACTGTCGGTAACGGCAGTACTAGATAGATGATCATCACAAAGGCTTCCTTTGTACAGAACCCGGCTTACAGACCTGCTCATTATTATATATTTGGGAGAACAGTGGGATGTTTAATTTTTTGTTATGTGTTCAGATAATTGCATTTTTGGCCGGATTGATTTCCGTATTTCTTATTGCATCACAGAATAATACGACATTGGCCAAGATCATGCTTTTAACTTGTGCTTGCTCTATGATTCAGAATGCGGGTTATCTGATGGAGATGACATCGAATAATATATCCGAGGCCATGATTGCGGTTCGATTTGAGTATATCGGTTCGGCGTATATAGCTACCTGGTTATTCATTTTCGTTTTCCGTTATTGCCGCATACGTTTACCCAAATGGGTTATTGCAGCAATGATTTCGTTGGATTCGCTTGTATTGGTATGCGTCTGGTCATATGAACATACCAATTTGTATTATACATCGACTAAGTTCGAATACAGCGGTTTGTTCCCGCATGTTGTATTGGGAAAAGGTGTTCTCTATGTGATTTTTGCTATTGTATTGTACATTCAGTTGCTGGTCAGTGCAGTAGTAACAATGGTATCGGTATTGCGTACGCCGGATAAGGTAATGAAACGAAACTATCTGCTGTTGTTTTTCAGTAGTATTATCCCCATTCTGTTTCATATGCTTGGTGTTTCAGGTCTTGTCGGAGCGTATGATCCCGCTCCGGTCGGCGGTGCTATCGGTATTATGATTTTTGCTTATGCAATTATTTTACGTAATGTATTTGATATTGTTGAAATTGCGCATGAAAACATTATGCTGAATATGCAGGATGCCGTTGTCGTACTTGATTATCGAAACGGTTTTTTGGAAGCCAATAAGAGCGCTATGAGATTGTTCCCGACACTTAGTGAGACACAATACGGCGAGCCTGTTCCGAATGAAGAATTTAATCGTCTGTTAAGTAAGGACGGAGAACGGGAGCTCGTTATCGGCGACAGGTTTTACGATGTTCATATCAACGAAGTTGCCAATCGCGGCAGTATGGTGGGAAGAACCGTAATATTGTTTGATGTAACGGATCGTAAATACCAATTGGAGCGTATGAGTGAATTGCGTGTGGCAGCCGATTCGGCCAATCAGGCAAAGTCAGCATTTTTGGCAAGCGTATCGCATGAAATTCGTACGCCGATTAATGTGGTATGCGGTATGAGTGATGTAATATTGCGTGATTATAAGGATCCGCAATTGTTGGGATACGCCAATAATATTCAAAATGCAGCGCATTCGCTTCTTTCTTTGATTAATGATATTTTGGACTTCTCCAAGATTGAAAGCGGACATATTGTTATAGCAACATCCAAGTTTGATGCGAATCGTTTCTTTACGGATATTATTTCAACATTCCGCAATACGGGACATGAGAAAGGAATTGCATTTGATATTAAAGTGTCCAAAACAATTCCGAAATACTTGATTGGTGATGAAATACGAATTAAGCAGATTGCCACCAATTTGTTATCGAATGCATTTAAGTATACACGTGAAGGTTCTGTAATCCTTCGTGCGGCATTTGAAAAGATGGCGGATGATAAGGGAAATCTGATTATTTCTGTAGAAGATACCGGAATCGGTATTACCAAGGAGAATATGGACCGTTTGTTTGAAGTGTTTGTTCGCTTGGATGAACGGATTAATCAGGGAATTGAAGGCACCGGATTGGGACTTAATATAACCAAGCAGCTTCTGGATGCCATGGGTGGTGAAATAAAAGTATACAGTGAGTATGGAAAAGGTTCCGTCTTTACTGCCATTATTCCGTTATCCGTTCAGGATGCCAATGAGATGGTAGGAGAGCTTGGAAAAGAAATTGAGCTTCCCATGCGTAAGAAACTTGGATATACGGCGCCTTCGGCGAAGGTTCTTGTGGTTGATGACAGTAAGACAAACCTGATTGTTGCTACCGCATTGTTGCGAGACACCAAGGTACACGTGGATACGGTATTATCCGGCGAGGAATGTCTGGAGAAAATCAAAGAAGAACATTATGATGTAATCTTTTTGGATCACAGAATGTCCAAGATGGATGGGGTGGAAACCCTGCATAATATGAAGTTGTTCCGTCATAAGAGCGAGGGTGTTCCCGTAATTATGTTAACCGCAAATGCCTTGAGCGATGTTCGGGATTACTATATCGGTGAAGGCTTTACGGACTTTTTATCCAAACCGATTTCGGAAGAAACCATTACAACGATGCTTCGCAAACATTTGCCCAAAACAATGATTATCGAAAACGAAGAATAGTGCTAGCGACGCGAGTAGGTTTCTTCGCAGTATTTGCAACGATACGTTTCTGTTTCGGGGTTGGTTAATACGAATATATGTGTAAGTTCCTGCTCGATACTGGTGATACAGCGGGGATTCTTACATTTGATAATATTGTGAACCTCTTTGGGTAAGTGCAATTCTTTCTTCTCAACGATTTCACCGTTTTGAATAACGTTTACGGTAATATTATGGTCTATAAATCCAAGGATTTCCAAATCCAGCATATCTACAGGACATTCTACTTTCAGAATGTCCTTTTTGCCCATTTTTTCACTTTTTGCATTCTTTATGATAGCAACGGTGCAATCCAGACGATCTAATTTCAGGTCGTGATATATGGATAAACTTTTTCCTGCATGAATATGATCCAGAACAAATCCTTCTTCAATTTTACCTACATTCAGCATATTAATTCTCCTTTCCGATTTCCAATAAGGTCAGTATCAATGCCATTCGTATATACATGCCGTAACGCGCTTGCTTAAAATACAGTGCGCGGGGATCGTCATCAACTTCAACGGATATTTCGTTAACACGGGGAAGCGGATGCAATATAATCATATCTTTCGATGCGCATGCCAGTTTTTCTTTTGTCAGTACGTAGAAATCTTTTAATCTGACGTAATCTTCCTCGTTAAAGAAACGTTCTCTTTGTACACGTGTCATGTACAGAATATCCAAGTCACCGATTACTTCATCCATTTTGATTACTTCTTTGAAAGGAATGTTGTTCTTAATCAGGACATCATCCCGAATATAGTCCGGGATACGCAGTTCCGGCGGGGAGATGAATATAAATGAAATGCCTTCATATCGAAGCAGCGCGTTAATCAGGGAATGAACGGTACGACCGAATTTCAAGTCACCGCACAGACCGATGGTCATATGATCCAAATGTCCTTTCTCCGCCCGGATGGTTAACAGATCGGTAAGCGTCTGCGTGGGATGCTGATGACCGCCGTCTCCGGCATTTATTACCGGGATTAATGACTTTGTTGCAGCAACCATCGGAGCTCCTTCCTTGGGATGTCGCATTGCACATATATCTGCATACCCGGAAATGACACGTATGGTATCGGAAACGCTTTCGCCTTTTGCGGCGGAAGATGAATCCGCGGAAGCGAATCCTAATACTTTGCCACCCAAACGAAGCATAGCTGCCTCAAACGAGAGACGGGTACGAGTGCTTGGCTCATAAAAGGCCGTTGCCAGAAGACGCCCGTCACATGCATGGGCGTATTTTTCAGGATTGTCTTTGATCTGAAGGGCCAAATCCATCAGTTCATCCAGTTCTTCAACCGAGAAATCAAGGGGACTCATTAAATGACGCATTGTTATTTCCTTTCTTGTGTAGAGTATAGTCTAAAAAAAGAGTTCCCGTAAAACGGAAACTCTTAATATAATCATTTATAGGAAAGTAAATCTGAAACACTTTTACGTTTCGGCATTTCGGGAGATTCAGCGGGATGACCGATACAAATAATATTAACAAGCTCTCGATCTTCGGGAATCTCTAATACATCGGAAAGTGAATCATCAAAAATACCCATGATTACTGTTCCGAGTCCGTATTCCCAAGCCGCAAGACAAAATGTCTGAGAAGCAATTCCGGCATCAAACATCTGCCATGTATCTTTACGGGAAGTGGTAAATGATCCGTCACGTTCATAACCGCATCTGTTCTTGAGGACAGTAACGGCTATTAACATCGGTGCGGAATTCATTGTACCTGCATTATATGTAAATCCTGTTGTGCATTCTGTGGCAATACGATTCTTAAGCTCTGGTGTCTCAATGGCAATATATCGAACAATCTGAGTGTTCTTCCATGAGGGGGATGCCGATGCGGCTTCAATGACTTTCTCAAGTAAGTCATGAGATACAGGTTCATCGGTAAATTTACGAATACTTCTTCGTGTCTGAATACATTCCAGTGTTTGCATATGACCCTCCTTATTCTTTGACATTTTAATCAGTATATAATATCGCTGTTTGTTTTGCAATTGTAAAATCATATTGTTTATATTATACTGATTTGGAAGTGTATTAATGAATTATTGATGAAAAAGGTGATGATAATATGGGATATGTTGAGAGAAAGAGATGGCTGTTGTTCGGACTTCCGTTTACATTTACCAAATATACAATTGAAGAGGAAATTTTGACAATTGATCGCGGATTTTTTAACAAGACCGAGGATGATTGTTATATGTATAAGATTGTGGATGTGAAATTGTCTGCCAGTCTTTTTGAGCGGATGTTCGGAATCGGAACGATTACCTGTTATACCGGCGATACAACCGATAAGGTGCTTAAGATTGTTCATATTAAGCATTCCAAGGAAGTTAAGAATTATATATTGCAGCAGTCGGAAGTGATGCGTATGAAACGACGCACTTTGAATACAATGAATCTGAATGCAGATTTGGATTCGGATGACTTGGATGATTCCGATTTGGATTAATTATTTTGGGTGCCTAAGATGTTAAGTTACGAAGAAGCATTCTCTTTTGTAAAAAGTACAGATCAATATGGCAGTGTGTTGGGACTTGATTCCATGCGAGCACTGATGAATGAGTTAGGGAATCCGCAGGATTCCCTTTCCTGTATTCAGGTGGCCGGAACAAACGGAAAAGGATCGGTCTGTGCATTTTTGGCTTCCATTCTGTCGGAAGCCGGTTACAGAATCGGTAAGTATAATTCCCCCGCACTGACGGATGAACGGGATATTATTTATGTTGACGGAATAAAGATTTCAGAAGCAGATTATTCGGAAGCGATAGATGCGATTGCGGATGCTTGTCGACGTATGACCGAGAAGGGATGTAATCATCCCACCAGATTCGAAGTGGAAACGGCTGTCGCATTTCTTCATTTTGCGAAGAAGCAATGTGATTATGTTGTATTGGAAACGGGAATGGGCGGAAGAGATGACGCTACCAATATAGTGAAACATAATGTTGCGGCAGTACTTACTTCCATCAGCTTGGATCATATGCATATATTGGGTAATTCGCTGGAAGAAATAGCCGATATCAAAGCGGGTATTATCAAACCCGGAAGTATTGTGACTGCATATGAAAACACGGAATCAGTGGAGAACGTGATAAAGCGTCATGCGGATGAAAATGATGTTGAGGTTACGTTTGTATCCGCTACGGATATAATTACGTCGGAACTTGCCGATACTTTTTATTATGAAGGCTTTTTGCGACCGCTTTCGGTATCCATGCAAGGAACGTTTCAACGTATGAATGCATCATTGGCGGTCTGCACCATTCTTCTTATGCGGAAGGCCGGAATAGAGGTGCCGGATGATGCAATTGTAACCGGAATTTTACAAACATACTGGCCGTACCGTTTTGAAAAAGTGTGCGATAATCCGCTTACCGTGCTGGATGGTGCACATAATCCCGATGCGGCACTTTCTTTACGGGATTCATATTATACATATTATTCCGAACGCAAAGTCATTCTGCTGTTCGGTATGTTCAAAGATAAAGACTATCGACAGGTGACATCGATACTTGCGCCCTTGGCGCAGACTGTTATTACGGTTATGACACCGGATTCGGCACGTGCGTTACCCGCCGATGTGCTGGCTGAGTGCTGTAGAGAATATTGTGATGATGTTTATTCGTATAATGATTTGCGGGAAGGTTTTGAACAGGCATATCGGATGGCCGGTGCCGACAAGAATACAATGTTGTTGGTATGCGGATCGTTGTCGTTTTTGGCCCGATGCAGACAGATGCTTGATTTAAAGTCTTCCGAATTATCCATGCCCCGAATTGATCGCATATTACAAAACGAAGAATTTCGGTTACACATCAATGCCATAGAAGAAGCGGAGAAGGAACGAATCTATTGCAAACACGGATGGAAGCATTTTATTGATGTTGCGAGAATCGGTATGATTATTGCATTGCGCGAACATATGGATTGTTCGCCGGATATAATCTATGCGGCTGCTCTTTTACATGATATCGGGCGAATGGAACAGTATTCGCAAGGGTGTGACCATGAACAGGCAAGTGCCTGTGTGGCTGAGAGAATTCTTCGAGAGTGTGACTTTTCGGAGAAAGAGGCTAACATAATATTGGAAGCCATCAGATCGCACAGAGATAAAAATGTTGCAAAGATGCGCAATCTTTCAGGCATATTGTATCGCGCCGATAAGTTGTCGCGCGAATGTTTCTGTTGTAATGCGGCAGATACGTGTCACAAACCGATTAATGAGCGCAATCTTCATTTGAAGTATTAGGAGACAATATGATAATAGGCGGTCGGGATTTTGATGTTCGTTCACGTACATATATTATGGGAATATTGAATGCCACTCCGGATTCTTTTTCGGACGGAGGTTTATTTCTGTCTGTCGATGAAGCACTTTTTCATGCAGAGCAGATGATTCGGGACGGAGCGGATATTATTGATATCGGCGGTGAATCTACCAGACCGGGGGCAGTTGCCGTCTCGGCGGAAACGGAGTGGAGTCGAGTGGAGCCGATTTTGCGTGCGGTGCGCCGTGAATTTGATATTCCGTTATCGATTGATACATATAAGCCACAGACAGCATGTTGGGCAATCGAAGAGGGGATAGATTTAATTAATGATGTTACGGGACTTTGCGATGATGCCATGTGCGCAGTTGTAGCCAAGTCGAATTTGCCGTGTGTGATTATGCATAACGGACGGCGCCTGTCAAATGATGCGCCGGGGTGTCGACCGTCAAATGATGTATCCGGGCAGCGACCGTTAAATGATGCACCGCAAAATGACGGAATGCAGTATGCGCGCGATGTGGCTGATGACTTGCGCAAAATTGCCGAGCATGCAATTAATAATGGCGTTGGCCGGGACAAAATTATTGTCGACATCGGTCTGGGATTTGGAAAAGATACACGGGAGTGTCTGTCTTTGGTGAAATATGCAGATGTTTTTGCTGCGTTACCTTATCCTTACTTGGTAGGACATTCACGAAAGCGATTTATCGGAGACGTATGTGATGCACCGTTTGACGATCGATTGGGCGGTACGCTGGCAGTCACGGCATATGTTGCACAAAGAGGGGCTTCGTTTGTTCGTGTTCATGATGTTTTTGAGAATAAACGAATCGTTGATATGATTTATAATGTGAAGGAAAGTGATTAGCGGATGAGTAAGTCGGATATGAAGATAGTTATTGATAAATTGAAGGTTTTTGCGCACCACGGCGTACTTGCATCCGAAACGCGCGACGGACAGTATTTTTATGTTTCGGCCGAATTGCAGCCGGATTTTTATCGCGCTGCCGTAAATGATGATTTGACATTGTCTGTAAATTATGCGGACGTCTGTCACTTTATTACGGATTATATGCAACAGAATACATTTCAACTGATTGAAACGGTTGCTGTCCGTTTATGTGAGGAATTGCTGAATTGCTATCCGCTGATCAATGCTGCCCGTATCACCGTCTTTAAGCCGGATGCACCAATCGGTCTTCCGTTTGAAAATGTTTCAACGGTATATTCGGCAGGATGGGAACGCGTGTATCTTTCCATCGGGTCGAATATGGGGGATAGCAGAAAACTTATGGATGAGGCTGTTGATAAGCTTCGGAATACATCGGCCATTCGTAAAGTCCGTGTTGGCGAATATTTGATAACCAAGCCTTACGGAGGAGTGGAGCAGGATGACTTTTTAAACGGAATCATAGAATTGGAGACCTATTTACCTCCTCACGCGTTACTGGATTTGCTCCATCAGATAGAATGTGAAGCCGGTCGTGAACGTTTGGTCCATTGGGGGCCGAGGACATTGGATTTGGACATTGTTTTATGGGAGAACAAAATAATACAGGATGCGGATTTGATCGTTCCGCATCCCGATATGCATAATCGTTTGTTTGTATTGGAACCGCTATGCGCGATGGCTCCATATGCCATTCATCCGGTGTACGGATGCAGCGTACGTGATTTGCTTGCCAAACTTAAGTAATCTTTTCTACATGCATGATATACTGAATTGATTTATTGGCTTGATAAATACATTATATTTGTCTGATAAACTTAAATCATTTCGCCGAATCATCCGCGGGTGCGAGGGGCGGATTGAAGATACTTGCCGTTGCCGAACTGGATGTCGGAACGCGATATATGGGGAAATCGGTGCCGCACTCCGTATAGTAAGTATATGTGCGGGTACAATTGATATTGGTGTAATTGCCCATTGCAATTGCTTCGGGAGAGGAGCCGTCGGCGTGCATACGCATAAGCGCAGGCTCCTTTTTGCTGTTCTTCTGGTAGAAAATCATATCTCCGTAAACATTGTAACAATCCACACGGTCATCGGTAAGCTTTGCTAAACTGCCGGATGACAAATCATAACGATACAGGCGATAATTGTCGTCGACGTTAATGAAGAACAGGTAGTTGGCGGAAATAATCGGCCAATATGTCCGCATATCCAGAAATCTTGCGACAGTATTCTGCGTAGGATTGTATATATTCAAATAATATCCGCCGGCTTCGTCCGCAAAATACATTTCCGTATTGATGATGCAGGACGGATTAATAATGGCATCGATAACTTGATGTGCATCCTTTCCCTCGGTGGAAACGCTATATATGGACATCCCCTCTTTGTTATCGTAATGCTGGTAATATATTTGATTTCCCGACAGAACAGTACAGCCGGACACACAACGGTCCAAAGAGGTAACGGCAGACTTGCCGTTCTTGGCATATCGATATATGCCGCTCATGCTTCCGGCGATTCCCATAAATTTCTCTTCATTATTATCATCATAGTAGAAATAGAGAAAGTCACCGCCGTTGTTAATATAGGCAATTGGGACATCTACCATTTTCTCGATGTTTTCACCGTATATGTCCATTCGGTACAAAGAGTTCTTGTCCAGAGGATTGCGGAAAAATACGGTTTCGCCATCCTCGCAGAAGTATCCTCCGTTATACAGATTGCCGGCGGAGTTGCCGACAAGCGTTTCGGGGTTTTCGGGTACCTTTTTCTTGGTACGTGAATAGATGGAGAACAGGGAAACGTTGATCATCAAAATAATAATGATAATAAGCGGAATGATCGGTAATTTCTGTTTTTTGACCGGTGTAGGTGAGGTTCTGTTAATTTTGGGTGCCCGCGGCAGTTCGTTATTCATAATTTTTCCTTATTGAAAATAAATACCGTTTGAAGGTTTCTTACATTTATATTTTATTATTTCGATGTGTATCTGTCAAAAAGAAGATGAGCATGCGTAATACTTGACAAACACGATGAATTTCTGTACAATCAAACATCATTTCGATTATTTATTTTCCCCAACATGTGTATTTTTTATTCCCCGATTTAAGTCGAATTTTTGTTTTATAAATTTATATTTTTGTTGTTGACAAAATCGAACAAATGTTTTATCCTTTACACAAGATGACGAACATTTGTTCCCAATCTTTTCTGAGAGGAGATAAGTTAGAATGGAAAGAGAAGAGAAACTGAAAGCATTAGATGCGGCATTATCACAGATTGAACGACAGTTCGGTAAAGGATCCGTTATGAAATTGGGCGACTCCGGTGATGTAATGAATGTGGAGACAATTCCCACCGGTTCGTTGAGCCTTGATATAGCCCTTGGATTGGGCGGAATTCCCAAAGGACGTATTATTGAGATATATGGTCCCGAGTCCAGTGGTAAGACAACAGTTACGTTGCATATGATTTCAGAGGTTCAGAAGCGCGGCGGTATTGCAGGATTTATTGATGCAGAGCATGCACTTGACCCGGTATATGCCAAGAATATCGGTGTTGATATTGATAATTTGTATATTTCTCAGCCGGATAACGGTGAACAGGCATTGGAGATTACCGAGACAATGGTTCGTTCCGGTGCTATTGATATTGTAGTTGTCGATTCTGTTGCTGCTCTTGTTCCCAAGGCAGAGATAGACGGTGAAATGGGTGACTCCCACGTTGGCTTACAGGCCAGACTTATGTCACAGGCTCTTCGTAAACTGACAGCTGTCATCAGCAAGTCAAATTGTACGGTTGTATTTATCAATCAGTTGCGTGAGAAGGTCGGCATTATGTTCGGTAATCCCGAAACAACAACCGGTGGTCGCGCACTTAAATTTTATTCGTCCGTACGTTTGGATGTTCGCAGAATCGAAGCTATTAAGCAGGGCGGTGATGTAATCGGTAACCGTACGCGAGTTAAGGTTGTTAAGAACAAGATTGCGCCTCCGTTTAAAGAGGCGGAATTTGATATTATGTTCGGTAAGGGTATTTCCGCCGAAGGTGATTTGCTCGATTTGGCTGCATCGATTAATGTGATTGTTAAGTCCGGTGCATGGTATGCATATAAGGGCCAGAAGATTGGTCAGGGGCGTGAGAATGCGAAGCAGTATCTTCTTGACAACCCGGATGTATATGCTGAGATTGATCAGATTGTTCGTGATCATTTTTTCGGTAATTCCGACAATGCGACTGATACAACGAATCATGAGGAATAAATATGTTGGTTACGAAACTTGATTCTTCCACGAAAGGAAGAGTGAATGTTTACACCGATGAGGAGTTCGCCTTTGTCTTGTACAAAGGCGAACTTTCTACATATGGTATAGAAGAAGGAACAGAGATATCAGAGACAACCTACGAAGAGATTCTTCGCAAGACGCTTCTTCCAAGATGCAAGAAGCGTGCCATGAATCTTTTGATGCCCCGGGATTATTCCGTTTCTGAGATGAAGAAGAAACTGTCGGAAGGCGGTTATCCGAATACTGTTATTGAGGACACGGTTTCTTTTCTTTTATCGTTTCATTATTTGGATGATCATAGATATGCGGTTAATTTTGTTCATTCTAAGATGAATTCTTCTCCTATTCGGATTATCAGACACAAATTATCCGAGAAGGGAATTTCCGACGAACTTCAGGAGGAAGCCATTGCAGAAGTATATGAACAGGATCGGGAGATTCAATCTGTTCAGAAGGTTGATTATATATCTCCCGAGGAGGATATGCTTCGTCGCAAGATGGCAGCGCGACTTTCGACAAATGCTGAATTATCATATGAAGAGCGCATGAAATTGTTTGCTTCATTCTATCGAAAAGGCTTTTCTATGGACATGATCGAGAATGTTTACAAGGACTTGACATAACATTTTCGACCTATTAAAATGAGAATGTTGTAGAATAGAAGTCAGAATATGATTTGATGTATTGTATTGAGTCTTTTGGCTCTGATGATAATTGTACAATGAAAACTTTATAAGGAGGTGCCCTGTGCAAATCGGTTATATTATTGCCGGTGCAATATGCCTTGTTGCGGCATTTGTTGCGTACAAGATTGGATACAATATGCGTTCCAAAGCGGATGCAGGACGTATCGGAAGTGCGGAACAAAAGGCCCGCGAGATTATTGATGAAGCACTTAAGGATGCCGAAGCGAAGAAGCGTGAAAGTATGCTCGAAATCAAAGAGGAGTCCATCCGTACGATGAACGAATTGGAGAAAGAGACCAAAGAACGTCGCGCCGAACTGTCCAGAAATGAACGTAGACTGCAGCAGAAAGAAGAAAACGTTGATAAGAAGACAGAAGCTTTGGAGAGAAGAGAGCAGAGTCTCACATCAAAGGAAGATGCCCTGGCAAAGAAGAAAGAGGAAGTAAACAGACTTCACGACCAGATAGTGCAGGAACTTGAACGAATCTCAGGATTAACCTCCGAACAAGCAAAAGAATATCTGTTAAAAGTAGTTGAAGACGAAGTAAAACATGAGACCGCATTGATGATCAAAGAGATGGATATGCGTGTCAAAGAAGAATCAACAAAGAAAGCTAAGGAATATGTGGTTAATGCAATTCAGAGATGTGCTGCAGACCATGTTTCCGAATCGACAATTTCCGTTGTTCAGTTGCCGAGCGATGAAATGAAAGGTCGTATAATCGGAAGAGAAGGACGTAATATTCGTACTTTGGAAACGATGACCGGTGTCGATTTGATTGTTGATGATACTCCGGAAGCGGTTGTTTTGTCGGCATTTGATCCTATTCGTCGGGAAGTTGCCAGAATCGCATTGGAGAAATTGATTGTGGATGGTCGTATTCATCCTTCCAGAATCGAAGAAATGGTTGAGAAGGCACAGAAAGAAGTTGACAATGTCATTCGTGAAGCCGGTGAAGCCGCTACTCTGGAGACAGGTGTACACGGTGTTCATCCCGAACTTGTTAAACTTCTCGGCCGTATGAAATTCCGTACCAGTTATGGTCAAAACGCGTTGAAGCATTCAATCGAGGTATCACTTTTGTCAGGATTGTTGGCAGCCGAAGTCGGTGTTGATGTCCGTATGGCAAAGCGTGCCGGTTTGTTGCATGATATCGGTAAAGCGGTTGACCATGAGATGGAGGGATCTCATATTCAGTTGGGTGTTGAACTCTGTAAGAAATACAAGGAGTCTGCGATTGTTATTAATTCCGTTGAGTCACATCATGGTGATGTAGAACCGCAGTCTTTGATTGCCTGTCTTGTTCAGGCAGCGGATGCTATTTCTGCAGCAAGACCCGGTGCCCGTAGAGAGACCCTTGAAACATATACTAACAGATTACAGCAACTTGAAGACATCACAAATGGCTTTAAGGGCGTAGATAAATCTTTTGCTATTCAAGCAGGTAGAGAGATTCGTATTATGGTAGTTCCTGAGCAGGTAACAGATGCCGATATGGTTCTGTTGGCTCGCGATATTAGTAAGCAGATCGAAGCTGAACTGGAATATCCGGGACAGATTAAGGTCAGCATGATTAGAGAAAGTCGCGTTACAGATTACGCGCGTTAGAAATAAGAAGCTCCTGACGGGGCTTCTTTTTTTCTGCTTTTTTGTAAAACTTTGTAGTATAATCGTTGTCAGATGTATTACATTGCAGACATAGTGTACTTTATAGGCTTTTTGATTTCACAAGCGAAATGGAGATTAGTGTGAGAGAAATAATCTGTTCAAATTGTGGCGGCAAGTTTTCGGAAGAATTGGATCGATGCCCATTCTGCCAATTTATTAATACTCCGGCAGCACAGAAGAATTATATGGATTCGTTGGATCGTCTGAAAGATGAGATGGTGAATGCTTCGGAATCCGACAATGAGATGAAGGAAGAGGCCAAAAAGGGACTTCGTGTTTTTGTGATTATTCTTTCAATTGTGATATTTGTGATTATTCTTCTTGTGTGTCTGGTAAAGTGGATTCAGATGAATGAACGCAGTTGGTCTTCTCCGGAAGAGATTGCTTATTTGGAAGTGTTAGAGCAAAAAATGGATGCTGCATATGAGAAGGGGGATTATGATCAGCTCGCAAGGGATTTTATTGTGGCGGAAGATGATGGTCATGCGATGTATGAGTATAAGCATTACAGGTTTGCGAAAGCATATAGCAGTTATATCAGGATGGTTGAATATGATATTCCCCGGCTTGACAGTAATGAATTGACGAGAATGGAGGCCGGAGAGTTAGCGTACCATTGTTTCATATTATATTATATGCGGTACGGAAGTGATGGCGCGGATGTGTTGAATGAAATACGAGAAAACTATGTTTTGCCTATTATGTATGATCGCCTGGGATTTACGGATGAGGAACTGGCGCAGTATCGCGGCGATGTTGTGGCCGGAGACGGAATTATGCGCAGTAAAGCGGAAATTATCGGTATGAAATGTTATAAAAGATTTCATTAGGAACGGAGAATTCTATGAAATGTAAGTATTGCGGGAATAATTTGAATATTGATGATGCTTTTTGCCCATTTTGCGGTCAGAAGAATGAGCAGGTAACAGAACACCAAAATGCCAAAGCGTATTACGAGCAGGAACTTTCCGAAACGGCGGGAAAGATTCGTACACAAAAGAGTAAATTTGGTGGCAGAATCGTTCGCCTGATTATTATTGCAGTATTGGTTGCGGCATGTATTGTGTTGATTGCCGTGGAAAGCTATATGTCTGATTTTGATCGCAGATATAATAAAATGTATGAAGACGGTGCGACAGATGTGGCTGAGCATGCTGACGAGTATGAACAGACGTTGCAGGAGTTGATACAGAATCGAGAATATCTTAAGTTATATCATTATGCAAGCGAGCATTTTATGATTCGTTCGGATAGTAATTTTGATGAGTATTACTCGATAATGCAGTGTACAACGTGCTATGTTATGGTTTTTGATGAGATTACCCAGATGGTGGATCAGTCTCCGTATTATGAGTCCGTGAATAATAAGGAAAGATGTAATAACATTGCGACTGCCATTGCCAATGAATATAATGGATTCAAGGCATTTTCCTCGCAGGATAAATATTATTTGCCGCAGAGATATACCGAAAAAAAAGTATCATATATTGATGATTTGCGAACGGAAATAACGGATATTGTCGAGGTATATTTTCATTTGTCACAAGAGGAACGGGATGCTTTGTGGGATGAATCCGTATCTGAGCAGGAACTGTCCGAGATGTTGTATTCACATTTGAAAGAGATGGGAAAGGAGTGATACTGTGGGAGAACGCAGCAAGAAACATGATGCAATCAACATGTTTTTGGATATATTGATCGTAGCAGCGCTATTTTGGTTGGTAATTTGTATTTTTAATCTTGCATTTTCTCATTCTGTCCGTGATCTTGGCGATAGCACACGTGATGTAGGTATGTTTTCATTTGAACTTCGACAGGATAATTATGCAGACATGATCCATTCCCGACATTATAATATTGCGGCGGGGCTTACGGAAGATAAGAAACCGGAATTTACTGAGTATTATGCTCTTTCCGAGTATTATGAAAATGCTTTTTTGTATAAAGTATATGATGCAAAAGGTTATACCCAAAGGGCCGAGAAGTCCAAAAGCATAATGGACGAAGCACTTGATAAAGCCGGTGATTTGAAGATTATGGCAGATAAAATTGATAAGAATTTGAGTGAATTTTAATGATACAGGTGGTAGACTTACACAAATCATATAATGGTCCGGAAGTACTGTGCGGGGTAAATATGAATGTTTCCGAGGGCACAATATTCGGCTTGATAGGCCAAAACGGTGCCGGTAAGACAACGCTTCTGAATATACTTGCGTCCGTTTTGCCTTATGACTCCGGTAAAGTGCAGTGTGATGCGACAAAATTGGGATATCTCCCGGATATTCCTATGTTTTTTGATTATATGAGTGCGGGCGAGTACATTGACTTTCTGATCGGATATAAAGATTCCGGAAGGCGGAATGATCTGTTAAACCGCGTATCGATTATGCCGAAGATGGCCATAAAAGGAATGTCTCGCGGTCAGAAACAAAGGCTCGGTATTGCGGCTGCATTGGTTAAGAATCCTCAAATTGTGTTGTTGGATGAACCGATGTCTGCGCTTGATCCTGTCGGACGCGAGGATGTGATGCAGATTATGCTTCAATTGAAACAGGAACACAGGACGATTGTGTTTTCTACGCATATATTGGGAGATATGGAGCGTATTTGTGATGATTACGGTTTTTTGCAAAACGGTCGTCTCCTTCGTCCGAATGAAGTATCCGGAGAAAGAAACGGTTCTTGGCTTGTGATTTTTGCCAAGGATGTCAATGGTACGGATGTACATATCCCTGGATATTCGGTTGTGAACGTATCAAAACGCTCTGTTCGATTAACTCCCGAACAAACGAATGTGTTTGAAGGAGAGAAGATTTTTGCCTACCTGTGCGCGAATTATCGGGATATTGTCAGCGTTACCAATGAAGATAATTCCCTGGATGCGTCGTTTGGCTCTTTGCTTTCATAGTGGAAGGAATATTGACATTATGAAATTGATGAAATGTTGTATTCAAAAAGATTGTTTGGAACTTATTCGTAAGAAAAAATATTTGCCATTCTGGTTGCTGGTTGTCGGAATGATATTATTAACGTATGTTTCCACGATGTTTTTATCGAAGGTGTTGGACTATGTTATGAAAACAGCACCGGGCTTTATTTCCGATGCGGGACCGATTTATGATGTATTGGATGTGTTTTTCCCGAAGACGGTGATCGGAAATCTTGGTATTTTTTCTTCAGATTTGATGGTGTTCTATTTACTGTTTTCTGTATTCTATGTTTTTCGCCTTCTTCCGGATGAACGAGATTTGGGAAGTTGGATTTTGCCGCATGAAAACGGATACACGGGGGCTATGTTTACTGTTTCCAAAGCATTGGTATATTCGGTTGCTGCTGCGCTCCCTGTTATTGTAGGGTACATTTTGTATTATTTATTGATTGCTTCCGTATTACCGGATGATTGCGGATTAAAAAATGCCGTATTTCAGGCTTTGCTGAACGGTTTATGTGTATTTGCGGTAACAAAGCTGACCGTTTCCTTTTCGATTGTCGGTAAACATCCGCTTGTTTCCGCAATATCAATTGCATCGTTATTTGTACTGGCACCGGATATTTTATCTTTGTTTGTTTTTGAAAAACGGCTTCCGTTTTACATTTTTTCTTTTGTGAAATTTGTGTATACGGATTATTATGATTTGGTAATTCCCATTATTTTGCTATTTGTCATTTGTTTCGCAGCCGGAATTACAGGAAGTATATCCGCCAATCGCAAATTATGTTATGATAAATAGAATATGGTACATTTGCCTGAAAGAATGGAGAGAGTGAATACTTATGTTAAAGAATAAGGTATTGAATGAAATTCTGGACTTCCTGTTGATAGCAGTCGGTGCGATGGTTGCCGCATTTGCCATTGAGGAATTTCTTGTTCCGTGTACGATACTGGATGGCGGAATAGTCGGTGTCAGCATTATGATCAATAATCTGACAGGCTTTTCCCTCAGTTTACTGACAATTCTGTTTAATATTCCGTTTTTGATTATCGGGTCACGCAAAATGGGTAAGATGTTTATTATCAAATCCGGATTTGCGATGATTGTATTCTCTGTCTTTTTGGATGTCTTCGAGCCGATGGGAAATGCTACAAACGAATATCTGCTGGCTGTATGTTTCGGCGGTGTTATTCTGGGTGCCGGCGTCGGCTTGGTTATTCGATTTGGTGGCTGTTTGGACGGAACCGAAACAGTGGCTATTATGCTGAACAAGAAGTTTAAATGGCCGGTAGGCCGTACGGTTTTGATTTTTAATGTGGCAATATATACAATTGCCGGTTTCCTGTTTGGATTTGATCGTGCGATGTATAGCCTGCTTACTTATTTTATTACATCGAAGGTTTTGGATATTGTTGAATCCGGTATGGAACAGACCAAGTCAGCGATGATTATCACAAACGATGCCAAGGAGATTGTTGATCAGATATACAAGCGTTTGGGAAGAACCGTTACGATTATTGAAGGCGAGGGACTTGTCAGCGGTAAGAAAGTCATTCTTTACTGTGTATTGACTCGTTTTGAAATACAGGAATTGAAGAATATTATTGAATCGGTTGATGAATCGGCATTTATTGCGGTTAGCGATGTATCGGAGATTATCGGTAATCATGTGAAAAAGAGCGGTATATTGCCGACAAGAATACCGGCCGAGGTAAAGGACGAAATCGATTCGAAAGACGAGGAATAGTCCTGATTTCGTAAGAAAAATGGAGAATAGTATGAATATCAGAGAAGAAATCATGCGTATGAAGGAAGTTGCTCCGATACTTGCAACTTCCACTAATGAGGACAGAAACAGAGCGCTTTCCTATATAGTTGATGCGTTACAAGAGAAAAAGGATTTGATTTTTGCCGAAAATGCAAAAGATATGCAAAAGGCTGCGGAGGATGAAATCAGTGCAGCCGTGAAGGGACGTCTCAAATTTGACGAAGGAAAGCTTTCTTCGGTTTGCGACGGAATAAGACAGCTTATCGATCTTTCGGATCCTATCGGAAAAGTCACTATCGACAGGCAACTCGACAGCGATTTGCATTTGCGTCGCGTATCATGCCCGATCGGTGTTATCGGTGTCATATTTGAAGCGCGTCCTGATGCAATGGTACAAATCGCTTCTTTATGTATTAAGAGCGGTAATTGTGCTATTTTAAAAGGCGGAAAAGAGACACTTCATTCCAATCGCATTCTATTTTCTGTAATTCGAGAGGCGTTTACACGTGCCGGACTTCCGGAAGAGTGTTTGATGCTGTTGGAAGCACATTGTGAGATTGATGAACTTCTTACATGTGAGGGATATGTTGATTTGTTGATTCCCCGAGGATCCAATGCATTTGTACGATATATAATGGATAATACACGCATCCCCGTGATGGGTCATGCCGATGGTATTTGTCATATTTATTTGGATGAATCAGCTAATCTTTCAAAAGCAATTCCTATTCTTTTGGATGCCAAGATGCAATATACTTCAGCTTGTAATGCGGTCGAAACTATTTTGATACACAAAAATATATCCGAAAAAGCTTTGCGATTAATAGGTGACGAATTTGCAAAAAATGGTATAATGGTTCGCGGTGATGAGAATGTGCGTGCAATTTTGGATTCTGCTTCCGATCTTGTCGACGGCCGCTATATGGAATATTTGGATTTGTGCGCTTCCGTTAAAGTTGTTGACAGTATTGAGGAAGCAATTTCTCATATTAATCGATTCGGTTCACACCATACCGATTCGATTTTGACGGAGGATGATGATAAGGCGCGCATCTTCATGCAATTTGTCGATTCTGCAAATGTTTACAGAAACTGCAGTACGCGATTTTCCGACGGCTTCCGATACGGATTCGGTGCCGAAGTGGGCGTTTCTACCAGTAAGTTCCATGCCAGAGGACCTGTAGGTTTGGAGGGGCTGATGACTTATAAATATATGCTTGAAGGAGCCGGCAATATCGTAGGAGATTATGCCGAAGGACGAAAGCATTTTCACTTTGTGGATTGTATATAGAAGGAGAGATTATTATGAAAACTTATTCTGAAATGTCAAAGGAAGAGTTATCACAGTTGTACAGTCAACTGTCACAAGAGTATGAGGACACTAAGGCAAAAGGTCTGAAATTGAACATGGCCCGTGGACTTCCCAGTGCGGAACAGCTTGATATGGAAGCGGATTTTTTCAATATGCTGTATCCCGATGCGAATTTTTCATCGGATGCAGGAATTGACTGCAGAAACTATGGTGAATTGATTGGTATTTCGGAAGCACGTAAATTAATGGGAGATATGATGGAAATACCGATGGATAATGTCATTGTTTTTGGTAATTCCAGTCTGAATGTGATGTATGATACGGTCTGTCGCTCCATGATTCTGGGTGTTTGCGGCAGCACTCCGTGGTGCAAACTTGACAGTGTGAAGTTCCTTTGCCCTGTCCCGGGATATGATCGTCATTTTGCGATTACCGAACAGTTTGGTATTGAAATGATTCCGATTCCGATGAACTCTGACGGACCGGATATGGATCTTGTTGAGAAGTATGTAAATAATGATCCTGCGGTAAAGGGAATATGGTGTGTTCCCAAATATTCCAATCCTTCCGGTATTACATACAGCGAGGAAGTAGTCAGACGTTTCGCAGCGCTTAATCCTGCGGCGGATGACTTTAGAATATATTGGGATAATGCATATTGTATTCATCATTTGTATGACGATCATCAGGATTATCTTTTGGAAATATTGAAGGCTTGTGAAGAGGCAGGACATCCCGATATGGTTTACAAATTCTGTTCAACTTCCAAAGTCACATTCCCCGGAAGCGGAATAGCTGCTCTTGGTACGTCTAAGAAGAATATTGATTATATTAAGAGTATTATTACTATTCAGACAATCGGACATGATAAATTGAATCAGCTGCGTCATGTAAGATATTTTAAGAATATCGACGGTATGAAAGCGCATATGCGTAAGCATGCTGCCATTATCCGTCCGAAGTTCGAAGCAGTACTTCAGATTTTTGATACAAACCTTTCCGGACTTGAGATAGGTACATGGACGAAGCCAAACGGGGGATATTTCATTTCGTTTGAGAGTCTTGAAGGATGTGCAAAAGAAATTGTCGCAAAATGTAAGGAAGCCGGTGTACAGCTTACCGGTGCCGGAGCAACGTATCCGTATAAGAAAGATCCGAAGGATTCCAATATTCGTATAGCACCGACATATCCGACGCTTTCCGACCTGAAGCAGGCCGCTTTGCTGTTTACGTTGTGCGTTAAGCTCGTAAGCTGTAAGAAGTATTTGGATATGAAGTAAGTGATATAACGATAAATGCTTTTAAGCCCCCCCAATATATCGATGAATGCTATAAATGGGGACATAAGATAGACGAGGAATGATGATATGAAAACGGTTGTAGATGATTCCAAGATTCCGTTTCCCAAAAGAGTAGGCAGAACGTTTATTCACAAGGGCGCTATATGTGAAGTGTATTCGGATGATGTGGTTTTGCCGGACGGAACACATAAGAAGTTTGACTTTTTTAAACATAACGGTGCTGCGGCAGTTATCCCGATTATGGACGACGGCAGAATACTAATGGTGCGTCAGTATCGAAATGCCGTAGACCAATATACATGGGAAATCCCGGCCGGCGGAAGAAACGGTGCGGATGAACCGATGAGCGAATGCGCATATCGTGAGTTGGAAGAGGAGACCGGTTATCATGCGGAACGATCTGATATTGAACATTTAATCGGAATATTTACTACATTTGCATTTTGTAATGAGCGAATAGAGATATTTGTGGCACGTAATTTGGTAAAGACGTCGCAGCATTTGGATGATGATGAATTCATTGAACCGTATGCTTTTACCCTGGATGAACTGAAGGAAATGATTATGTCCGGAGAAATTGTTGATTCCAAGACAATTGCCGGATTGATGACATATGCTTCAACGTTGAATAATTAAGTATTATGCCATAAAGAGGTTACCATAATAAATGTTATGTCACCCAAACGTTTGATTTGTGGAATATTGACATAACATTTATTTTTTTATTATTTTATGTGAACATTTTATGACAAATTTTTATGACAAGTTACAAGATATTGTAATGTCCTCTTTGCCCGCAAACGAGATATGGTATATAAAATTCAAACTTAAATAATCGTTGAAAAATCAAGGGAAAATGGCATTGATTTTCTTGCGTTTTATGTCTATAATAATCGAGTAACGCGTCTTTTGAGGGGAAATCTGAAGCGCGTGGGAAGGCTGTTGCATTTTATGGAACAGGAAATCCAAAGATTCATAACATATTTACATAATGTTAAGAAAAAGTCGCTTAATACTGAATTATCTTATAAGCGAGATTTGAATAAGCTTCAAGATTTTTTGACAACAAACGGTGTTAGCAATTTGAAGGATGTTACACCGGAAATATTGGACGAATATGTTGAGGAACTGAATAACACGGGGTGTGCAGCCGCAACTGTATCAAGAAGTATCGCATCCACTAAGGCATTTTTCCATTTTATGCTGAATGAAGGGATAGTAGAAGCGGACCCTACAGGTAAGTTGAAGGCACCCAAGATAGAAAAGAAGGCTCCTGAAATTCTTACACAGGATGAGGTTGCCAGACTTTTGGAACAACCTAAAGGCGATTCACCTAAAGATATTCGTGATAAAGCAATGCTGGAATTGTTATACGCAACGGGTATGCGTGTTACGGAACTTATGAATTTGGATATAAGTGACGTGAACATGCAGATGAATTGCGTGATTTGTCGAGATGAGAATAAGGAACGTACGATTCCTTTCGGACGTCAGGCAAGAACCGCACTTGTTAAGTATCTGGACAGCGGTCGTTCCGCTATTGTTGAAGATGCGACATCGACGGTGCTGTTTGCAAATTGTTCCGGGCAGAAGATGAGCAGACAGGGATTTTGGAAGCTGATCAAGTATTATGCCAAGAAAGCCGGTATTGTTACGGATATTACGCCGCATACACTTCGCCACTCTTTTGCAGCGCATCTGGTGGAGAATGGCGCGGATTTGCATTCTGTTCAGGAAATGCTCGGGCATTCCGATATTTCTACGACACAGATATATGCATCCATGAATCATAATAAGATTCGTGAGGTATATGCAAAAGCGCATCCGAGAGGATGAGACGTAGACTCTTTTGGTTTCGGTATATTTTGGCAGTATTCGATGCTCATTATTATATGTTATGATTAATACGACCGGTTGCGACCGGTCGTGTTCTTATTATCGGCGATTTTTGTATGTTAATTTGATTATATATGGGAGACGAATGACCGTGAAATATGTAGTGGGATTGTCCGGTGGAGTGGACTCTGCGGTGGCAGCATATTTGTTAAAGCAAAAAGGTGCCGAAGTAATCGGAGTTACAATGCTTCAATATGCCGAGGATGCATCTTCATACGAAAATATCGTTACCGATGCCGCAAAAGTAGCAGAGTTTTTGGGAATCGAGCATGTTGTAACGGACGTGTGTGATCGGTTTATGCAGGAGATTATACAATATTTTTCTTCCGAATATTTATGCGGTCGGACTCCGAATCCATGTATTTTCTGCAATCCCTTAATGAAATGGGATGTTCTGTATACGGCCATGTCGAAATTCGGTGCGGATCGTTTGGCTACCGGGCATTATGCCGATATTGTTAAACTTCATAATGGTAGAGTGACGCTTCGCAGGGATAACGGAAGAAAAGATCAGACGTACGCGTTATGTCGTCTTTCGCAATTACAGTTGCAATCAACATTTATGCCATTGGCGGGAATGGAAAAAGAAGAAGTGCGTATGATAGCGGAATCCGTTGGTATTCCCGTAGCCCACAAGGCTGACAGTCAGGATATATGTTTTGTGGAGAACGGCAAATATGCCGAGTTTATAAAGGCACTTCATCCGGAAGCGGTTAATGCGTTTACGGAGGGTGACTTTGTCGACGAAGTCGGTAACGTGTTGGGAAAACATAAGGGATATGCATATTATACAATCGGTCAGCGGAAAGGATTGAATTTGGCGCTGAACCGCCCCGTATTTGTTAAAAAGATCGAACCGGATACAAACCGTGTTGTAATTTCTACACAGTCGGATGTATATTCAACCGGTTTGATGTGTAATCAATTGGTGTGCATGATGTCGGATGGTATTGAAGACGGAAAGGCACTTCGTGCCAAAATCAGATATGCGGGTTCCTTGCAGGATTGCACGGTATATGTAATGGATAAAGACCTGCTGCAGGTTGACTTTGCGGAGCCGATTCGGGCAATCACCCCCGGTCAGGCCATTGTCTTCTATGAAAATGACCTGTTGTATGCATCGGGGATTATTACAGCTTAATAAATGAAGGCTTGCGGTTTGAAAATACGGTAATGTATTTGAAACCGCAATTTTTTAGAAATTCTTCGGCCTGATCAAAGTGTGCTGCGATTCCGTCTTCTGTATGGGCATCACTTCCGATGGTGATGATCTCGCCGCCGAGTTCACGGTAGCGCAGTAATATTTCCGCACATGGATGCGGGGTGCTCTGTAAATAACGGTAACCGGAAGTGTTTATTTCGAGCCCTTTTCCTTTTTCAACGAGCAATTTAAGTGAGGCGTCGATTGCATCAGCATATGTGCTGTATTTGTAATTTTTGTTTTTGTTGGGACCGTATCGAACAACGTAGTCAAAATGACCGTATACATCAAAGTCATCGTATGACTGTATGTTTTCTGCAATGGATTCGAAGTATTCCCGGTATGCGGCCTGTTCGGAACGACCTTCGTAGAAATACGGGAAATAGGGGTCCTTTTTATGGCATGTATGAGATGATCCGATTACAAAGTCAAACGGCCATTGGTTTACATAATTCCTGTGTGTTTCTGCAAGTTGCGGCTGCAGCCCGAGTTCAATCCCGAAACGGATTTGAATATCGTCGTATTGACTGCGTATGTTTTCATACATTTGATGATATGCCGGGGTGTCGACTTCGAAACAGATGTCCTCACGGTTGGGCACATTATCCGGCACCTTCGGAAAGTCCAGGTCCATATGTTCTGTGAAACATATGGCTGATAAACCTTTTTGACGGGCAGAATTAATCATATTAATCATGGGTGTGTCTGAATCTCCCGAAAAAGAGGAGTGCATATGGTAATCTGTGGTAATCATAATTTTGTCCTGCTCTTTGATTATTCTGAAAAATAAACGGATTGTTCATCACACTATATTCAAACAATTCGCTCTCATCATAGCATAATCTGTTTCACCTGTCATAAAGAGTTGCGGCGATTGCTAGATATATTTGGGTTTATATCTATCCAAAATGCACATATTTATTTTCATATTTAGAGATATATTGTCAGTTTGTTAAGAAAAATTGGCATTATAAAAATGTTGCTTGTATTTTAAAATGTAAGTGTGTAAAATATGAGTGCTGGTTATTTAGCACTTTTTGTGCTTATTTTAATATTAAATGTTTAGGAGGAATTAAACATGGCAGTAAAAGTAGCAATTAATGGTTTTGGTCGTATCGGTCGTCTTGCATTCAGACAGATGTTTGGTGCAGAAGGTTACGAAGTTGTAGCTATCAACGATTTGACATCCCCTAAGATGTTGGCACACCTTTTGAAGTATGATTCTTCACAGGGTAAGTATGCTAAGGCTGATACAGTTTCCGCTGGTGAAGATTCCATCACAGTTGACGGAAAGACTCTTAAGATTTACAAAGAGCCCGATGCAAACAACTGCCCTTGGGGCGAACTTGGTGTTGACGTAGTTCTTGAGTGTTCCGGTTTCTATACATCTAAGGAAAAAGCTCAGGCTCATATCAATGCCGGTGCTAAGAAGGTTGTTATTTCTGCTCCTGCCGGAAATGATCTTCCTACAATCGTATACAATGTAAACCACAAGACACTTAAGCCTGAAGATACAATTATTTCTGCAGCTTCTTGTACAACAAACTGCTTGGCTCCTATGGCTAAGGCTCTTAACGATCTTGCAGGTATCAAGTCCGGTATCATGAGCACAATTCATGCATACACAGGCGACCAGATGATCCTTGATGGTCCTCAGAGAAAGGGTGACCTTAGAAGATCTCGTGCAGGTGCTATCAATATCGTTCCCAACTCAACAGGTGCTGCTAAGGCTATCGGTCTTGTTATCCCTGAACTTAACGGTAAGCTCATCGGTTCCGCTCAGCGTGTTCCGACTCCTACAGGTTCTACAACAATTCTTGTTGCTACAGTTGAGAAGTCCGTTACTAAGGAAGAAATCAACGCTGCAATGAAGGCTGCTGCTACAGAGTCCTTCGGTTACAATGAAGAAGAAATCGTTTCTTCCGATATCGTTGGTTCCACATTCGGTTCTATCTTCGATGCAACACAGACAATGGTTGGCCAGGACAATCTTGTACAGGTTGTTTCATGGTATGATAACGAGAATTCTTACACATCTCAGATGGTTCGTACGATCAAGTACTTCGCTGAGCTTGCATAATTTATTTGAATTCAGAAATTTGGAGAGGTCGGGCTTAGCCCGACCTTTCTATTGAATTTTGCGGCAATGCGCAAGCCGCAAAATAATTTATTAATTATTAATTATTAGGAGGAAATTTACATGTCATTAAACAAAAAGTCAGTAGATGATTTTAACGCAAATGGCAAGAGAGTACTGGTAAGATGTGATTTTAACGTTCCCCTTAAGAATGGTGAGATTACAGACGAAACACGTATCGTTGCTGCGCTTCCCACAATTAACAAATTGATTGCCGACGGCGCGAAGGTTATTCTTTGCTCTCATCTCGGCAAGGTTAAAGAAGGACCCAATGAGAAGGAAAGCCTTGCTCCCGTAGCAAAACGTCTTTCCGAGAAACTTGGTAAGGAAGTTGTATTTGTTGCTGATTATAACGTAACAGGCCAGGCTGCTACAGATGCAGTTGCTGCCATGAAGCCCGGTGATGTAGTTCTTCTTCAGAATACTCGTTTCCGTATGGAAGAAGAGACCAAACCCGCTAAGGCCGGTGAAGCTTTTGCAAAGGAACTTGCAGATCTTGCTGATGATTATGTATGTGATGCATTCGGTTCCGCACACAGAGCACATGCTTCCGTTGCTGTTGTTACAAAGTATATTACCGAAAAGGGTGGTATCAATGCAGTCGGATATTTGATGCAGAAAGAAATCGATTTCTTAGGCAATGCGGTTGAGAATCCCGTACGTCCTTTCGTAGCTATTCTTGGTGGCGCAAAGGTTGCCGACAAGTTGAATGTTATCAATAACCTTTTGGAGAAGTGTGATACACTTATTATCGGTGGTGGTATGGCATTTACATTCCTTAAGGCAAAAGGATATGAAATCGGTAAGTCTCTTGTTGATGACGAGAAGATTGATTATTGTAAGGAAATGATGGAAAAGGCAGAGAAGCTTGGCAAGAAACTTTTACTTCCTGTTGATACAGGTATTGCGGCATCTTTCCCTGATCCCATTGACGGACCTGTTGATGTAACATATGTTGATTCGGACAAGATCCCTGCTGATATGGAAGGTCTTGATATCGGACCGAAGACCCAGGCTCTTTTTGCTGATGCTGTTGCATCTGCCAAGACAGTTGTTTGGAACGGACCTATGGGTGTATTCGAGAATCCTACACTTGCAAAAGGTACAATTGCTGTTGCAAAGGCTCTTGCAGAAACAGACGCAACAACAATTATTGGTGGCGGTGATTCGGCTGCAGCATGCAACCAGCTCGGATTTGCAGATAAGATGAGTCATATTTCTACCGGTGGCGGTGCTTCTCTTGAATTCTTAGAGGGCAAGGAACTTCCCGGTGTATATGCAGCAGATGATAAGTAATCAATAGTAAGGAGAAACAAAATGGCAAGAAGACGTATTATTGCCGGTAACTGGAAGATGAACAAGACTCCCAGCGAGGCAGTTGAATTATGTGCAACTTTGAAAGATCTTGTTAAGAATGATGATGTTGATGTTGTATACTGTGTTCCCGCAATTGACATTGTTCCCGTTGCTGAAGCTGTAAAGGGCACAAATGTACATGTTGGTGCAGAAAACTTCTACATCGAAGATAAGGGTGCTTTCACAGGTGAGATTTCCGCACCCATGCTTAAGGATGCAGGTGTTGAGTATATCATCATCGGTCATTCCGAGAGAAGAGATATCTTTGGCGAAAACGATATTTTGATTAATGCCAAAGTTAAGAAAGCTTTTGCTTCCGATTTGAAGCCCATCCTTTGCTGCGGCGAGTCGTTGGCTCTTCGTAAAGCCGGAACATACAAAGAGTGGATTGAGAGACAGATTACCTGGGATCTTGATGGTATTACAGCTGATCAGGTTAAGAATCTTGTTATCGCTTATGAACCCATCTGGGCTATCGGAACAGGTGAAACAGCTACAGCAGATCAGGCAGAAGAAGTTTGCAAACTTATTCGTGATTTGATTGCTAAGATGTACGATACAGATACAGCAGCTGCTGTTCGTATTCAGTATGGCGGATCCATGAATGCAGGAAATGCAGCCGAACTTTTGAGCAAGCCCGACATTGACGGCGGACTTATCGGCGGCGCTTCCCTGAAGCCTGACTTCGGCCAGATCGTTAATGCCTAGTGGCCCCTTGGGGACGGGGTTAGGGGGTCATGGCCCCTTATCACGGACCGAAGCGGAGCGCAGACAGGGGACACTATTTTATGATCCCCTTTGTAATAAAGAGAATCTGTTTGCAATTTCTGCAACAGATTCTCTTTTTTGTGTTAAAATGTATATGAAAAAATACTGTTGCTAACCCCAAAGGCCTATAGGTACTGCGGGAGAAGGAGAGTTGTATGGTAAAATCATTTTTTGTTGCAAAGAAACGCGTTGTTTCTCATTTTTTATGCTTTACTATTTGCTTTGTCGGAATTCTGTCGACACTGCTTTTTGCAGGATGCGGCGAAACGGCAGAGGCGGATATCCCTGTTCGGGTCGGCTCGCTGAAAGGCCCTACATCCATCGGATTGATGAAGATGATGCAGGATAATGAGTCAAAAGATGTAAAGGGTAGGTATACTTTTGAAATGGCTGTTACGGCAGATGAACTTCTGCCCAGATTGTTGTCAAATGATCTGGATATTGCCCTTGTTCCGGCAAATGCGGCCGTAGCTTTGTATGCAAAGTCACAGGGCGCTATAAAAGTCATTGATATTAATACACTTGGTGTTTTATATGCAGTCAGTGGTGATGATTCGATTACCGAAGTTAAGAATCTGATCGGGAAAACGGTTTACATAACAAATCGTGGAACGGCACCTGATTATGTCACACAATATTTACTTCAATCCGCGGGAGTATCACTTTCGGATGTTACGATTGAGTATAAGTCCGAAGCAACCGAAGTTGCCGCACTTTTGTCGGCCAATCCCGATGCGGTCGGTATTCTGCCGCAACCGTTTGTAACGGCTGCTTGCATACAGAATGATTCGTTAAGTCCGGTTCTTGATCTGACAAAAGAATGGGAGAGACTAAACGGGAACGGAAAACTTCTGACCGGTGTTACTGTTGTAAGCAAAGCGTTTGCGGATAAATATCCGGATGCTGTTTCCACGTTTATGGAGGAGCATAAATCTTCCGTTGAATATGTTTCGGATAATCCGGAGGAAGTGGCAACACTTGTTGTTCAAAACGGTATTATTGAAAAGGAACCTGTCGCACAAAAAGCAATTCCGGCTTGTAACGTAACCTATATTGACGGTGAAGAGATGCAGGAAGCTTTGGCAGGGTATTTGCAGGTTCTGTTTGATATGGATCCTAAATCGGTAGGAGGGTCCATGCCGGCAGATGATTTCTATTACAGATAGGTATGGCAGATAGGAATTACAGATAGGAATTACAGATAGGTATAGATGATATGTATCACAGATAGGTGGTGCAGATAGGTTTTGACTATGGATATAGCTTATTGGAATATTGCTTATTCGTATATAAACTTATTCGGATATAACCAATTTGCTCATAATTTATGAGAATTTCGGATGGAGCAGTCTTTATATGGAGAAAAGAGTAGCATTGATAGGTATTATTGTGGAAGATACATCGTATGTGGCACAACTGAATGAGTTACTTTCTGCCTACGGCGAATATATTATCGGAAGAATGGGTATTCCTTATATGTCCAGAGGCGTTCATATCATCAGTATTGCAATCGATGCTCCGCAGGATGTGATCAGCAGCCTGTCCGGCAAAATCGGAATGCTGCCGGGAATATCTTCCAAAGTTGTTTATAAAAAGAATGAATGACATGGGAAGGAGTGAACGTTTATGACAGAACTGTTTGTTGAAGACGGTGTATATTTGATTCGAATACTTCTGGCTATTGTGTGTGGCGCAGTGATAGGGTACGAACGTCAGCAAAGAGTGAAAATGGCCGGTTTGCGAACACATATACTGATCTCAATGTCGGCTGCTCTGATGATGATTATTTCAAAATACGGATTTATTGATGTAATGGGGCAACCCGGTCTGTCATGTGATGTTTCACGTGTGGCTGCCGGTATTATTACAGGTGTTGGTATTTTGAGCGGCGGCATTATATTTATCGGGAAACGCGGAAATGTCAGCGGTATTACAACGGCCGCAGGTATATGGGCGACAATCGGAATCGGAATGTGCCTTGGTGCCGGTATGTATCTTTTGGGAATCACTGCCGTACTTCTGGTGGAAGCTGTGCAGATGCTTTTACATCATAACCTGAAGGTTTACCGTCATCCGACAAACGTTCTTGTGACTTTTAAATCCGAGGATGGGATGAAGGAACTGGAACCTGTCGAGGCACAATTGGCATCCCGTGAGATTGCTACATCCGGATGGCGTTTTGCCAAGAAAGGGAAGACCGGAATGGTGGTTCATTGTCAACTGACTTTCCCTAAAAAGTATGAGCGTCGCGAGATTGTTGAGGTTTTGGCGCAGATGCCGGAAGTATCCGAATTTGAGATTGTATAAAGGATAGTATATGACCAAGAAAGAGATATTATTGTTAGTGATAGCGTGCTGCGGCATAATAATCGGTGCCGGTATGATATTTAAAACAGCCCGCGAGAATAAAATAGCACAGGATGAGTATACTGATTTGACACAATATGTATCCGATGCAAAGTCACCCGAATCGACACATGTGTCTGAACAGACGATTGCGCAATCCGGTGCGGATACGGCTTCCGGTGAGGAAACGGTATCCGAAGCCGTGAAAGCGTTGCGACGAAATTATAATCGCGATGATTTTCCGGATATGGAAGTTGACTTTGACAGCTTATATGAGATTAATCCCGATGTCGTTGCGTGGCTCTATGTCGGTGCTGTCGGTATCAGCTATCCGGTAGTTCAGGGAAAGGATAACGACGAATATCTGCATGTGACTTTTGAAGGAAAACAGAATGCAACCGGATGTATTATTATGGATTGGGAGGTTAATACGGACCTGACCAGTTGGAATACATTCATTTATGGTCATAATATGAAGAACGGATCCATGTTCGGTTCTTTGAAAAAATTCATAAGAAATGGCGGAACATATGATAAAGACCCGTATATTTATATTTTTTTGCGTGACGGTATTTATAGGTACAAGATCTTTTCCTATTATATAGATCCTCCCGATTCCAAGATGTATTATACATGCGACAGTCTGAAGGAATATCGGCAATATATTCGTGAAGCGCTGGCAAAGTCCGAAAGAGATTGCGCTGTCGAAGCGACGGAAGAGGATAATATGGTTACTCTTGTTACGTGTTCCGGAGCGGGAGCCTCCAAGAAAAGATTCTTTGTTCACGGTATATTTCAGGACAGGTATTTATACGAATAGACATAATACACAAAGTACAACAAAAAACTTTGTGCATTATTTTTTGCAAAAAAATCCGAAAAAAATAATAGAAATTTGAGCCCTTTTTTGCCCTTTTTTCGTCTTAAATAGTAACGAGAATTATGGGCAAAATATGCCCGAATATATCGTAAAGGAGAGAAAATATGAGTAGAAGGAAATGGTTTAAGGCTGCAGTTGCAATGCTTGCGCTTGTATCAATGCTTATGGAAAGCGGTTATGAGGCGTATGCAACAGTAGCGTCGGATTATGTGGGAGAAACATTTGAGAGCCCAATTGAGGTGGTTTCCGATGTTCCCGTTGAGACACCTGCAGATATTCCTGTGGAGGTGCCTGTTGAAGTACTTCCTGAAACGGACAATGGTATTTCGACTGAGAATTCAGGTGATATTGTTGTAGAACAGCCTGATTTTCAGGAGAATTCCGATTTGGGCATGAATATTACGTACGAAACTGAAACGCTTGCTGATGCTTGGCCGGAAGCGGCTTCATTACCTGTATCGGTGAATGCATATGATGATTGTATTGAGATCCTCAATGCGGATGACTTTGTATTGCATATTAATACCGATCAGATGAACAGTCGTGATCAATATGAGGTAATCTGGACAGGAAGTAGTGCGCTTACTTACGATCCCGTGTTTACTAATTTCATGAACAAGGGAAACGGCGGTATGTATTACATTTCGGGATTGAACAAGGAATTGCTCAATCTCTGTGTGAATATGTCTGAAGGAATGAGCGTTGAGTATTCAGTTCGCGAAGACGGCGATCCGCAGATTACTCTTATTTCCGCACCTGATCCTGAAATTGCAAAGGATTTGTTTGTTACGGAAGCCGGTACAGAGATTATCGGTGAAGGTTATGAGAATATTACCGTATCTTTTGTGACCGAAGACCTTCCGGACGATGTATATTTTGATCTTGTTGTGAACTCCGCAGCAGATGTTACCTGTGACGGATACGGACTTACCGATGGTAAGGTTACTTCACTGTTTAATCAGTCGCAGTCTGTTACTTTGAATAATTTGGATTTTTCTTCCTTCTCTCTTCGCGTTGTCGGCGAAAATGTTGACTATATAAATGCTGTTTATGCTATCGATTCCAAAGAAAACGGTGCGGTTCGTATTACCGTATCCGAAGCGGACGGTGCCGAAAAGGTACAGAAACTTTCCGTAAATGAATTTGGTATTATAGGTTCCGGTTATGACAAGATTGATCTTTCTCTTGCATATCTTGCCAATGTGGCAGGCCTTGATGAATCCGATGAAAATGAAGCGCCGGATACAACAGGCTTGTTTGAGTATGATTTGTTTGTGGATACATTGGCCGATGCCTATGTGAATGGTCAGGCAGTTACTTCTTCCGGTATTCGCCTGGATGATACATATGACAATGTGATTATCGACGGCTTGGATGAAGAATATTTTGAAATTTATGCGGTTCCGGTTGAAAAGGATGAAATCTGGCAGGCGGATGCTTCTTATGCACTCGTATCCGAAGAAGACGGAAGCGCATCTGTTGAATTTACATACGATGTCGAACTTGCTACGAAGACTGTATATGAGTATGAAGACGGACAGGTTTATGTTAAAGCTGTTTTGCAGAATGCCGATGCGGTTCCCGATTCCGCACAGTTCTCTGTTAAACAGGTTACATCAACAACAGTCGGATATAATTACGACGCATATATGCAGGCTTTGAACAACAATGCAGAAGCTATCCTTGATGAAGTTGATCCCGAAGAAGATGCATTTACTGATGATAACATTCTGATGTATGATATTGCATTTTTAATGGATGAAGACGGAAGTCTGGTGGAATATCAGCCCAAGGAAGGCACGGTTCGTATTTCCATTAACTTTAAGAGTAATCAGTTAACGGAAGATATCGAAGCAGAAGAAGCAGAAGATATTATGGTTATGCATCTTCCTTTGATTGAAGAAGTAAAAGAGTCTGTTGAGACGACTGCAGATGCAACAGCTATCTCCGAGAATGATGTCATAGTTGAAGTAGTTGCGTCAAACGTATCCGTTGAAGGCGGAGAGAGCGTAGAGTTTACAGCCTCCGATTTCTCCATTTTTACGATTTATAATCAGAATAGAACTGCTGTCGGTAAAGTTGATGTAAAGAACCCCGGCAATGAATCTTCGGAAGATGTTTTGGGTGATGCATGGCTTTATGGTATTACTGCCAATACATGGAAGTTTAACGGTGAGGCCGAAACAAGTTTTGCTGTTAAGAAACTGACCGGCAAGAACGGTCCGTTAGGTGGCGGCCAGACCGGTGTAAATAGCAGTAAGGCCGAAGGAAGTACCACACAGTATATTATGGTCGGACAGGTTGACGGATGGACCAGAATAAAGGGATACCCCGCCTCAATTATTATTCCGCAATCCGAAAAAGGAAAACTTTCGCATGAACTGAACAATGGCATTAATTTCGCTATCAAGAGTCAGTCTGATATTAACAGCTCCATTGATAAGATGCGTAATTATGTCAGTGATGTATCCAACAGACTTGCTTCTTGTGATTCCGTAACGAGTTACAGCAAGCTTCCCGATACGAATGGGGAACATATTTATGTTGATATTACGGATGCAGGTCCCGGAACATATTATATCGATTTGGATAAGTTTGCCGGTTTGAAAAAGTCATTGGCGAATAACGGACAGGCACACTTTATTAAGTGCGCGGACCAGAAGATCGTGCTTACATCAAGAGATTATTCTGTGAAACTTAACAAATTTGATGTATGCGATTCCATGGATCACTATAAGTCCAATAAAAATATTACATACAGTACGGATATGGCGAATATGTCTACGGCGAAGAATCCGCTTGTAGAAGATTTTATCTTCAATTTCCCGAATGCAACCTCGCTTGATATGTCTGATGTTGCAGGTCTTTTCCTTGCGCCGAAGGCAACGGTTACATTCCATGGTGTTGGCGGCGGATGGCTTGTGTGCGATACTGCTATAAGTGATGCTGAATGGCATTTCTTAAACGGTAAGCTTCCTCCGTTCGGACCTGATAAAACGACATATACATTCAGAATTAATAAGGAATATGATGGAGATGTTTGGCCGGAAGAAGGATTTACTTTCCGTATCAAAGCATATCCCGGTGACAGCAATAATACGGGCGTTGATCCGAATGCTCCGATGCCGTGTGCAGTTGATAAAGATGGCTACGGTTATGTGACAATTCATAAAGGAAACGGTAATTCGGCTTCATTCGGTACCGTTACTTTTGATGCGGAAACAATTTATAAGAATGGTAATGATTCCAGCGGTTATTGGGGATATGACAATCATAACAAGTGCTATATGTATAAGATTGAAGAAGTTATTCCCGAGAATCCAATGCCGGGTGTTACATATGATAGAGAACCCTGGTTTGTAAAATTGTGGGTAAATGTTGCACATAGAGCTTATGATAATTCATATAATATTACGGTTGACCCTAAGACAGCCAGATCTGTTGCCGATGATACTATCTGTAAGCCGGGTGATGAGCAACCTGTTGTATTCTATAACAGTTATGCAGAACCTCCCAAAGCTGTGTTACAGGGTATTAAGACTGTAAACGGAAGAGTTCCTACCGGTGACGAGAAGTTTGAATTCACATATCAGTGGTATACCAAGAATGATCAGTGGGGACCGGTTGTTGAAACGGTTGTTAATGATGGCAGTGCATTTGCGTTCCCGGAAATGACACTCGATTTTGCAAAAGCAACAAATTATGATGCCGGTAATGTTGCATATCATGCCGATGCAACGGAAGCACATTATTTCTTTAAGATTGTCGAGAAACCTTTGCCGACTGACTCCGAATATACATATGACCCCGTAGCATATATTGCCAAGGTTACAGTGAAAAAGAATGGCAAGAATTATACTACAAGTTATAAGTATTTCCGATTCGATAATCCTAACGATGTAAGCTGCAAGAAATACGCGCAGTATGATTATACCGACAGCCATTGCTCAATTGTTGATGCAATGACATTCGATAACAAGAGACTTGGTGAGATTTCTGTTCATAAGGTAGTAACAGGCGTATCGGATACAAATGATACCTTCTACTTTACAGTTATCGATAATAACGGTAAGAAGGTTGCTGATTCAAACGGTAAGACAGTATATTCCATTAAGAATGGTGCAGTAGTTACCATAAAAGATCTGGATCCCCAGAAGACATATACGGTTGCCGAGTGTGATGCAAACGGAAATGCAATTAATGCTTCGACATTTGCATATGAAGTTTCTTATTCACCCGAGACAGCGGTTGTTGATAATTTGTCATCTGTAAATAAAGCTGATGTGACGATTACGAATACACCGAAGGAAGCAGCTGTATCACTTAAGAAAGTTGACGCCAAGACCGGCGCGGCTTTACAGGGCGTGAAATTCCATTTGTACAAGAACGGTACAACTCCGGTATATGTTTCCAACAATAACGGTGAGTATCTTGTAGCTACTTCCGGTGCACAGGATATTGTAACGAATGCAAGCGGTGAGCTTACCATTAAGGGATTGTCCTGGGGCGATTATGTATTAAAAGAGGTGGCAACACTTGACGGATACAGATATGATTCTTCAATTGCCATGGCATTTACTGTAGGAAAGGACGGAATTGTTAATAAGACAACTTCTTCCATGATTTCTGCAGTGGCAAATGGTAAATATGGTATTCGTTACACGGTTAAGAACGAACGTAAGAACTTTAGATTGAAGATTCAGAAGGTATATACCTCCGAAAGCGGTAAGGTAGAATACTTAAATGGCGCAGCATTCGATTTGTTCTATAAAGAGAACGCTGCCGATTCAGATCCGACAATTGCATATAAGAGTGGTATAACCGCAGGTGAAGGTGAACTTGTATTTGCTGATCTGCCCTACGGCTTCTATAAATATGTAGAAACATCGGTTCCCGATGGATATACAATGACGTCCGATTCTACATGTGATTGGTTCGAGATAAATGCGGATTCTGATGTATTTACTCAGAATGATGCAATTATTACTTACAAAGTAAACAATAAGCCTATCGCAGGAAGTGTTGAACTTACGAAGGTAGATGATGATAAGAAACCTATCGCCGGTGTTAAGTTCCAGTTATTTGCAGAAGGCAATTCCCAGCCGATTACAGCCAACCTCGTTGCCGGCGGATATGTATATTCCGCAAACGGAATGGTATATGAATTTGAAACTGATGCAAACGGTAAGATTTCCATTACCAATCTTCCGAAGGGAACATACTATTTTAAGGAGACATATGCGCCTTCACAGTATGTTTATGATGCAACTGTTAAGACAGCCGGTTTTGCTATTGTTAATGATAACGATAATGTTAAACGTGAAGTAACGAACAGTGACTTTGCGGCTAACGTGAAGTTTATCAAGATTGACGATGCAACGGATGCAGCATTGAATGGTGTAGTATTTAAGCTCTTTAAGCAGGACGGAACCGAAGTGGGTGAATTTACATCTGCAAACGGTGGTGTCGTTGAAGCTAAGAACCTTGCACATGGATCATATTACTTCAAGGAGAAGAGTGCTCCCGCAGGTTACAAAGTTCTTTCAGAGAATCTCGCATTTGATATTCCGGTTGGAACAGCAAATGGTGCAACGATTACTCTTAAGAATGGATATAAGAAGATTGAGGACGGCATTGCGTATGTAGCAAATGAACGTACTCTTGGTAAGGTTACCCTTCAGAAACTTCGCAAGGTATCGTTGAATGATGATACGACCAAAGGATTTGCAGGTGTAACATTCAATTTGTTTGATGCAAATAACAAGCCGGTATATGCTACGGGAAGTAACGGAGCATATGTATACAGTGAAAGCAAGCAGGGATCAACAGCTCTTGTTACATATGGTGCTGAAGGTCTGTTGACTGTATCAAATCTTCCTTGGGGAACATATTCCTTTAAGGAAGTTAAGACTGATGCTACAGATGGTGTTCAGGTAGATGAGAATAAGTCATATCCGTTTGTTCTTAACGAACAGCAATTGGAAGTCAGCTTTACCGGTCTTACCGGAACATATAAGTCCGTTGTTAATGAACTTGCGTTTGGTTATGTTCAGCTTACCAAGAAGGATACCAACGACAAGTCTCTTTTGAACGGTGTTAAATTTAATTTGTATAAAAAGTCCGGCGAACTTGTCGGAACATATACTACCGAAAACGGTATTATTGCAAAAGAAAAGGTAGGAAAACTTCCTTTCGGCGAATACTATTTTGTTGAGATTCCTTCCAATCCTGAAGTTCCGGATGAGGCAATCCCCGGATATAAGCTTGATACTAAGCATTATGAGTTTACAGTAAGTACGCAGGATGAAACCGTTATGGTAGAAGTACTTAATGAGCGTAAGCTTGGTAGCGTTGAACTGCAGAAAGAAGACGGAACAACAAATGAGAAACTGGATGGTGCCGTATTTGCTTTATATAGTGACCAGGCATCCGGATTACAGAATCTTGGCAAGATCTTTGGTCAGGAATTCTTCCTGTATAAGGCTGACGGTGATGGAACATATACAACCTCTAACGGTGGTAAGATTTCCGTAAACAATCTTCCTTGGGGCAATTATTATTTCGTTGAGAAAACAGCTCCTAAGGGATACGTTGCCGATCCCGATACCAAGTATCATTTCTCCATTGGCCCGAATACAGACAGTGCGGTTAAGTTGGATTGGAAGCTTAATGTTTCCAACAAACCTGAAAATGGAGTAATTCGTGTTTACAAAGTTGATGAGGAAGGCAATGCACTTGCCGGTGCGAAGTTTGTCCTGATTAAGGATGGCAACAGATACCCGGATGCTTCTACCGTATATACAACCGGCAAAGACGGTTATACTGAGAAGATTGAAGTTCCTTGGGGTACATATCATTTTATTGAGGTTCAGGCTCCCGAAGGTTATGAACAGCCTCCTGTAAATGATCTGGCGTTATGGACTGCAGCAGATTTGGAGAAGTGGTCAACCGATGCGGTTGTTATCAATTCCACAAATACTAAGGCAACGGTTGAGTCAAATGATATTTCCAAGGTTAATAAGAAGATTTTGGGTTCTCTTTCCCTGAATAAGGTGGATGGAAGTAATCAGAAGCTTTCAGGTGCAACATTCAAATTATACGAAGTAGATGCAAACGGAAGAGAGACGCAGGTAAAGACCGCCGGTGGAAACGGTATGTATTCATACAGTGCATCCGGTGAGAAACAGCTTCTTTCTACAAATGCAGGTTCTCTTTCCGTTAATATGCTTCCTTATGGCATTTACAGAGTATATGAAATTGATGCTCCGGCCGGTTATGAGAAGAATGAGGCTCCTTATGAATTTACAATTTCCGGTCAGAATGATAATAAGACATATGATTTTGTAAATACATTTGTTAAAGCAAACGTTAAATTCTTCAAGCAGGATGCGGCAGGAAATGCACTTGCAGGTGCCGTATTTGAGTTGTATAAGAAAGATTCACAAGGCAATTATTCAATTAGTAAAGGACAGGTCTCCTCTACTTCGGATGGTGTTGTCTTAATGAAGGATCTGGAAGTAGGTGATTACAGATTTGTTGAGGTATCTGCACCTACAGGTTACGTTAAGAAGACAGATACAGAATATTATGACTTTAATATTACTGTAGCTGATAATGGCAAGACAAAGACAATTGCTAATTATGACGCTTCCATGTCCGTTCATGAAAACGGTGCGGATATGACATACGGTATTGTGTATAATGTTCCGCTTAAGGGACGTGTTAAGCTTTTAAAGAAGGATGGTAACGGGGATGCACTTGCCGGTGCAACATTTGCTCTTTATTCTTCGGATGACAGCTTGATTATGAGCAATATTGTTTCCGATGCAAACGGTTATGTTATTCCTAAGGCAGAGAATGATACGCCGTATGAATTGGAGTGGGGTTCATATTATTTCAAAGAAACAAAGGCACCGGATGGTTTTGTTGCCGATCTTTCCAAGAAATACAGTTTTGAAATTACAAAAGAAAATGTTAGCGAAGATGCAACAGTCTTTGTAACAACGAATAAGAAGGGCGAAGCTCTTGTAGCTGCTAACACAGAGATTCGCGGAAATGCAGAACTTATTAAGAAGGATAAGGATACGGATAAGGTTCTTCCCGGTGCTGTATTTGCAGTATATACAGATGCTGCGACACCTGTTGTGGTTAAGGGATATGAATCAATAGTATCTAATGATGAAGGTCATGTATTGGCAGAGAATTTGACTGCCGGTAAATATTTCTTCCGTGAAATCAGTGCTCCCGAAGGATATGAGGCTGATATTGAAACAAAGTATTTCTTCGAGATTAATGCTGAAAACAACGGAAAGACAGTTGAGGCAAAGAGTGCAAACGGCAAAGCAGGTATTGCATATAATACTCCGATTCACGGAAAAGTTGAGGTTTTGAAGTATTTCGTTGACGGCGGAGTGAAGGTACTTCTTTCCGGTGCGAAATTTGCTTTGGAATATCGTAACAGTATTTTAGGCATTAAATATTGGAAGGCCTATAATGATGTTGAATACATTACAGGTGCGGATGGACTGATCAATGCAATCGATTTGCCTTGGGGTGAGTATCGTTTTGTAGAGACAGTGGCACCTGCCGGCTATGTTCTTCCCGAAAAGGAAAGTGACAGAGTTTATGAATTTACTGTAAATGCAACCAGCAATGACTTTACGCTTACGAATAAGCTTGAGGCCGAGAATAAGCGTTTGGATGGTAGCATTGGGTTGATTAAGACCGTTACTGGATCGAATCGTCCTGTTGAAGGAGCTGCATTCTCACTTTATATGAGAAATTCCGACGGAACCGCTGATGTGACGGAGATTCCTAATCCGAACGGCACAAACGGCTATTATTACACAGATGCTGCCGGCAAGATTACGGTAGATCATTTGGCTTGGGGTACATACTATTTCTATGAAGAAAGTGCTCCGGAAGGATTTGCTCTTCCTGCAGTAAGATACACGGATGATTTGGTTATTACTGCGGATAATGTTAAGGAATCTGCTGATGCTCCGATTACAGCATCTGTTACAAATGATGAAGTATTCGGTGATGTTCGTCTTGCAAAGATTGACGAAAAGGATGCACCTCTTGCAGGTGCGAAGTTTGCACTTTATACAAAGAGCGGTGCAGCTGTTGTTGTATCCGGTTCAAAGGGACAATATAAGTATGTATCTCTTGATGCAAATGCGGACGCAATGCTCCTTGATACAGATGATGCCGGTATTCTTGAAGTGAAGGGTCTTCCTTACGGCGAGTATAAGTTCATTGAGAAGAATGCTCCGGCCGGATATAGCATACAGACATCCGAGTTCCCGTTCACTATAAAGGAAATCCAGAAGGATGAGAGCGGTAAGGTTATTCCTGTACCTATTACATGTATTAATGCGAAAGTATTTGCTAATGTATCATTTGTTAAGCAGGATACATCATTTAAGAACCTTGAGAATATTTGGTTCGAATTGTGGAAAGTCGGTGCAGGCGAGAATGGCGCCGATGCGAAGATTAGTGACTACGCTTCCGACAAAGACGGTGTTGTCAAAGCCATGAATCTCACGGTTGGTTCGTACTACTTCATTGAGAAGACAGAGAATCTTCCCGATGGTGCAAGAAATATGTACTATGAGCCTGATACAACCCGTTATACATTTACAATCAAAGAATCCGATGTCGGACAATTTGTGAAGCTTGACAATGCAGCGAATAATACGGTTATCAATACTCCGAAGAACGGCAGAGTAACTTTGGTTAAGTATTATGCTGAAAATGGAACTAAGAAAGATACATTTAACGGAGCAAAGTTTGCTCTTTACAGAGAGGACGGAACGCTTGTCGGAGAGTATATCGTCGGAACTGACGGACCTTCCGGTAAGATTGTTGTATCTGATTTGGCATGGGGTGCTTACTATTTTGAAGAAGTAAGTGTTCCCGCAGGTTATAGCATCAGACGTGATGCAGCCGGAAACAAATTGAAGTATTCCTTCGAAATAAATGAGGCTAACGTTCTTGAAAATGTTGAAGTAGAAGCAATAAATGACAGAGACAACGGAAGTCTTGTTATTGAGAAGGTTGATGAAGACGGCGCACCGTTAACAGGCGTAACATTTGCTCTTTATCGTAATTATGGTAAGGAAGATCAGGAATTGATCAGCGAGAAGAAGACAGAAGCAGGTTATGCGACTTGGGACGAACTTCTTTGGGGTGATTATACTCTGATTGAGACCGCCTTCCTGGAAGGATATAAGGATGATGTTACGGTAAGACGTGACTTCACGATTGATGCAACACATAAGAATAAAGAGTACAAGGGTACTGACGCTATTCGAAATGAAAAGATTAAGGGATATTTGGAACTGGAAAAGAAAGACGAACAGACCAATCAACCTTTGGAAAGCGTTCAGTTTAAGCTCTACAAAGAAACAAATGAAGGCAAGCTTTTGGTAACAGACCAGCTCTTTACCAATGCTTCCGGTAAACTTTATCAGAACGGTGACCCTTCAGATAATAAGATCGGACCTTTGGAAAAGGGTAAGTATGTTCTTGAAGAGGTAACACCTGCCGGCTATCTTGACGGACCGGATACTCATTTTGAGATTATCAAGAATAATGATTTTGTAAGTTATATCGGTAAAAATGCAATTACAAATACTCGCGATATGGGTAAGGCGAAGTTGCAGAAATTGGATGGAAACGGAGCACCGCTTGTCGGAGCGAAGTTTACATTGTATTCAACAACACCGAGAACCGTTGGCGAAACAATTAAATCACTCTTTGGTGCTGACTATTTCGTATTTGGTGTATACACCGTATCCAGAACAGATGGCGTATTGGAATTCCCCGATCTTCCTTGGGATAATTACTATGTCGAAGAGACCGAAGCGCCTTTAGGATATGAACTTGATAAGCGTCAGGTTACATTTACGATTGATGCAGAGCATACATTTAAGAAGTTTGGTGTTGTAGACCTTGGCACATTTAATGATATGCCTAAGAAGGGTAAAGCACAGTTGATTAAGACTGACAGTGCTACGGCAGCAAAACTTTCAGGTGCAAAGTTCAAATTGTATTCTGTAAACGGCACTCAGCGCGCTGATGTATCTGCACAATACGGTGCAGGTGCGGAAGGCAAGTTTGTTACCGATCAGTTTGGTGAAATCAAAGTAGAAAATCTCGAGTGGGGCAGTTATGTATTTGTTGAAACGGATGCACCTGCCGGCTATGAGCCTATTTCCGATACGAACCGTCCTGAATCCAAAGTCTTCACGATTGACGCATCGAATGCAAACGCAAAGAATGAGATGCAGTATGTGACGGTTGGTGTGACCAATGATAAAGGTTACGGATATATTAAACTGATTAAGCAATTCTCCGGTATAGAAGAACCTTCTGATTTGTCCGGATTTGAATTTGATTTGTTGGATGAAAATCATAAACCGATTGCACATCATAAGACGGATGCTAACGGTGAGATTACACCCGATATATTTGGAAAGCTTCCTTACGGAACATATTATATTATAGAAACTGCTGTTCCTGTTGCTTTGTCGAAAGACTATCCGGTAAGTGATTTCGAATGGATGGTTACCATTGACAAGAGCAATGATGCAAATAATATTCCTGAAGCAAATATTTGTATCTATAAGAACTCTTCTGTAAGAGGAAAGGCAAAACTTATCAAGACGGATGCGGTTGGTAAGCCGATTTATGGTATTGTATTTGATTTGTATTCCTATGACAGCGATATTGAGGATGCAAAACTTATCAACAGCATTGCCTCCGATAATATTTCGGGTATGGTTGAAGCGACTGGATTGCCTATGGGTAATTACTACTTCAAGGAGAATGCAATTTCTGCCAATGAGGCAGGATATGTAGCAGATCCGACAAGATATTGCTTCACGATTACAAGTGATACAGCGGATGATTATGCAACGATTACTGCAGAAGGATCTACTGTTCCCGTTACAAGTGTTAAGAATAATGGTGAACTCGGCAGAATCCAGTTGATCAAGTTGGGTCGCGATTCGGCAGGAAATGAACTTACTCCTTCCATTGGCGATGCAGAATTTGAATTGTACAAAGACGGAAGTCTGTACATGAACAGGGAAACACTTAAGCAGTATGTTTCCGATAACAGAATTGTTGTTGGTGATTTACCTTGGGGTGAATATTACTTTGTTGAATGTAAGGCACCTGCCGGATTTGCTGTTCCTGCTAATCCTCAGACAGAAACAATTACATTGAATGAGGCAAATGTATTTGAGTCTATGACGACTCCGCTGACAGCAACAATTAAGGATGATACCATCCATATGTTTATTTCTAAACAGGCAATTGACAGTGCTGATGAACTTCCGGGTGCTGAACTGTCAATATACAATGCTGTTAATGGTGCGAAGAGTGGAGAGGCCCTTATTTCTTGGACATCTACCGTTTCTCCGAAGCTCATTGATCTCGGCAGCGAGTTGAAAGGTGGTTTGGTTGCAGGCAATACTTATGTTTTGCATGAAGATTTGTCACCGGCCGGTTACAGTGTTGCGGAAGATATTCTGTTTACCGTAAATGCTGACGGTACAGTTACATCCGGTGGTACAACAATTGATTGTAAGTCAGGTGTTGCTCTTGTTATGAAAGATGCTCCGATAGGTGTATCTGTTTCTAAGAAAGATATTATTTCCGGCAGTGCTGTAGCCGGAGCTAAGTTAGTCGTAAAAGACGCCCTCGGAAATGAAATCGAAGGTCCTTGGCTCAGTGCAAATGCCGGAGACGCACATGTAATTAAGGCTAAATTGGAAGTCGGTGCTGTATATACATTGGAGGAAGTTGCTTCTCCTAAGGGATATTACAAGTCCGCTGCAATCAACTTTACAATTACAAAGGACGGCAAAGTTCAGTTTGCTACTTCGGTAGGTGCTGAAGGTTCCATAAACGGAAATGTCATTACGATGTATGATCGCCCGATTGATGTTGAAATCAGTAAGAAGCGTCTTTCCGGTAGTGCAACGGATTACGTTGAAGGTGCAAAACTTGCACTTTATGACAAGCTTACTAAGGAATTAGTTCATTCATGGACATCAACCGGTCGTGGCGCAGAGAAGATCCCTTCAGAGAAACTTGAAGTCGGAAGAACTTATGTTGTTCATGAGACATATGCTCCTGTTGGATATGTTATTGCCAAGGATATTGAATTTGTTGTTAAGGACTACAATGAATTTGAGAGAACCAATCCGGATGGCTCCGTAACTCAGACAGTTGAGATGCTTGATGATATCGTTAAGGTAGAGGTATCCAAGATTGCTCTTGGTGGCAAGACGGAACTTGGCGGAGCTAAGCTCGCTATTTATGATGCTGAAGATGACACTAAGGCAATAGCAATGTGGACAAGCGATGCGAATAAGGCAACATTGATTACATCGATTTCCGCAGATCGTGCATCAGCAGAAGAAATTGAATATTATAAGAACTTCAATATGATTTACAATACGGCTCTTGAGGCAGGAAAGTCATACATCCTTCGTGAGTTGGAAGCTCCTTTAGGCTATGCAGTAGCGGAAGATGTTAGATTTACCGTTAATACGGATGGAACTGTTACAAAGGTTGTTATGGAAGACCGTCCGTTAGAACTGTTGCTTTCCAAGAAAGATTCTACGACAGGTGAGTACTTGTCCGGTGCAACATTGTCACTTATTGCACCTAATAAGAAAGAGATTGTTACCTGGGAATCTTCCGACAAGCCGGTTCTTGTAACAATAAGAGACGTGGACGATGTTGAAGCAGCGAAGTATGAGAAGGTTGTTAAGCATGCACTTTTGAAGGGTGAGACTTATGTATTACATGAAGTTTCCGCTCCTGAAGGTTATGCTTTGGCAGATGATATTCAGATTGTAATTCAGGGTAATGAAGTAAGAGACCTTGAGGGTAACGTTCGTGAAGAATCCATCTATGATGTACGTGAAGGTGAGATTCAGATTGACGGAACCAAGACTTGGATTGTTCCTCGTGATAAGAACGGTAACTTGCTTGCTTCATTTAAGTATCCGGATATCAGAATTGAATTGTATCGTGACTCTTCCGCAAAGGGTGTAATGGATGTGAAACCATACAAGACCTTTACTTTGAAGAACGGTGCAACAAATTACAGCTTTAGCGGTTTGGAGAAATATAAGTATAAAGCAGGTTCCGGTGTGGATTATGAATATACTTATACCGTTAAAGAGAATATGGACGATGTTTCCAAGGCTAATTTCACTGCCGAGCAGGATGGATATAACTTCACAAATAGACTGAAGCAGGAATATACCGATATTTATGCAACGAAGTTCTGGCTTCTGTTCAGAGATGAAGACGGTAATATCGACCATAGCGTGGATTATGAAGATGTAATCGTTTATTTGACACAGGACGGCAAGCATGTAGATATTGACGGCGACGGTAAGGATGATTGCGTAGTTGTTAAGAATGGTGCAGTCGATAAGGATGGTGAGATTTCATTTACATTTGATAATCTTCCCAAGTATGATTTGACCACAGGCCGTGAATATGAATACGGTGTAGATGAGCCGATCGGAACAGGTAAGTACGATAACGAGATTTCCGTAAGCGAACATATTGCAAAGGTTTACAATATTCCGTTCTCGGATCCGTTTAGAATCAGTGGTAAGAAACAGTGGATTGATCCGATTGGAACAGAACATCCTGTTGTTACAATTGAACTTTATCGTGACGGTAAGTTCTATAAGTCCACAAAACTGAATGATGACTATACATTCAGCTTTGACAATTTGCTTGAGTTTAACATGGGTTGGGGATATAAGATGTTTGGTGATCCCGATGACAGAGTTGAAACAGCAGATGGTCACAGATATGTATATACGCTGAAAGAAGTGGGCGCGGACAATTATAGTTTGTTAGTTGATTTCAATGGTGAGATTACGACATTGAGCAACGGAGAAAGAGTATCCGATGCAGCACTTACCAACACAATCAAACAGGAATTCGTTGAACTCGAAGGTGCAAAGTTCTGGAACGATAATGGTGATGCTTCCAAGCGTCCTTCCGTAACGGTTAATTTGTATGCTACGGATTCAGACAGAACACATGAACTTGTCGATACGTATGTAATTCCGAATACTTCTCAGACATATACCTTTGGTAAGGAAGGTCAGAAGAAACTTGAGAAGTATGATTCTAAGGGACAGATTATTAAGTACAGTGTAGAAGAAGAGTCGCTTGACGGTTATATTTCCAAGAAGGACGGAGAGTTTAACTTTATCAACACTCCGAGCAAGACAAGAATTCGTAAGGCTGATGCTTCGACAGGTGCAGAACTGCCCGGTGCAGTAATGGCCCTTATCAGAATCAGTACCGGCGTTGAAGTTGAGCGTTGGACATCTACAACAACACCTCATTATATTGAGGGACTTGCAATGGGTGAAAGATATCGTCTGATTGAGATATCCGCTCCACGTGGCTATGGAATTGCTGATCCGATAGAATTTGTTGTTAATTCGGATGGAGTAGAACAGTCAATTACAATGGATGATCCGAAGATTGTAGGCAGTGTAACACTTACAAAACGCGATGCATCCACAAGAGATGTTCTTGCCGGCGCAATATTCAACTTGTATACGGAAGGTGGAGCACTTGTAAGTACTACCGGTTCCATGGGTGATTATACATATACAGAAGGTGCCGGAACATCATCGCTTGCAGTAAATGCGGCAGGTGAATTGACCGTAAAGGAACTTCCTTTCGGAACATACTACTTCAAAGAAGTTACACCTCCTACAGGCTATGTTCTTTCAACAGAAGGTGCATACTTCACAATTGCTGAAGCAGGTGCAAGCACAAGCGTTACATTCCTGAATGAACGTGGTTACGGAAGCGCAAGACTTACAAAGGCCAGCTCGACATTGTCAACTTCATTGGCAGGTGCGGTATTTGAATTGTATTCTAAGACACCGCAGACACCGGGTCAGGCTATTGCTTCTACAATTTACGGAGATCCTTATTACAGAGTAGGAACATATACAACCGGAGCATTCGGTGATTTGTTCGTTGACGGTTTACCTTGGGGCGATTACTACTTCATAGAAGTACAGGCTCCGGAAGGTTACCAGTTGAATCTTGATGTAAACGGTGATCCGATTGTATATCCGTTTACGGTTGATGCATCCAGTGCAGCTACAGTTTCCATCGGAATGGGTCTTATTACCAATACCCCCGAAGGTGGCGGCGGACGTACGACAACAAGATTGTCCGGTGGCGTATTATCAGGTGTTCTCGGTGTACGTGCGGCTCCGTCAAAGGGTGTTCTCGGTGTACGTGTAGGTCCTGTAACCGGTGATGCAAGTAATATTGCTTTGTGGATTTTGTTGTTGGCTGCATGTGTAGCTGCAATCACAGGTTTGCTGATTACCAATCGCAGACGCCGCAAGGCACAGAAGAAATAAGTAAATAGGACATGTTTTGAACGTGTCTTTGGGAGGATGGGATCGGTCTTTATGACCGATCCTTTTCTCGATTTAAGAAAATATTTATTGAAAACAGTGCGCAACTGTGATAATATATGCTTTGCGTATGGATAATTGCGCATTTTTGTATAGTGTTAGGAGGATATTGTAATGGGTGCTTTAAGAATCGTTCTTACGATTATTTTTATTATAGTTAGTATTGCGTTGGCAACGATTGTTCTTTTGCAGGAAGGTAAGTCCGCAGGCTTGGGAGTAATCAGTGGTGCCGCTGAAACATATTGGGGCAAGAACAAAGGCAGAAGTATGGAAGGTAAGTTGGTTAAGATTACACGTTATCTTGCAATTGCGTTTATTCTTCTTGCGGTTGTCTTGAATATTAATCGTTTCTGATTATTTAATGTATGTTACGCGGCACTCTGTATAGAGTGCCGCTTTTGTTTATTCGCAATTTGCGGAATTTTTATTGGGGACTAAGGGGTGATTCCATGAGGGATTTTGAATCAGGAAAACAGGTAATTCTTAAATTAATGAAAGATCCGTTATATGTTCCGATGAAAGAAAAGGAACTTGTAGTTATGTTACAGGTTTCCAAGGAAGATCGGGATGTATTTAAGGAATGTTTAAATGCACTTCTTTCGGAAGGGCAGATAGAATGTTCGAAACGTGGTAAATATGCGCTTATGCAGCATAAATATACGGAAGGCATTTTTTCGGCAACACAACATGGATACGGATTTGTTACGGTTGACGGTGAAACGGATGATTATTTCATTTCCGAGAAGGATGTTAATACGGCGATGCATGGCGATACCGTATCGATTGAACCTTATTCCAAATCGCATCGTGAAAGTTCGCATTATGGTGTTAAATATCGTAAAGAAGCGTATGTTGTTTCTGTAATTAAGAGAGCTACGGATATTGTTGTCGGAACATTTGATAAGGCAAATCATAACTACGGTTTTGTAATTCCCGATAATAATAAGATTACGCAGGATATTTTTATTGCCGGTGAGTTTACCAAGGGCGCGGTCAGCGGTCATAAGGTTGTCGTTAAACTTACGGATTTTGGAGGTCCTCATAAGAGCCCGGAAGGCAAAATCATAGAGATTCTTGGTCATATTGGGGATCCCGGAGTAGATATTCTGTCTATAATTAAGGCATACGGTCTGGCGACTGACTTTCCGGAACGGGTGATGAATCAGGCAGAAAAGGTTCCGGACGAACTTACGGATATTGATTATAATAATCGTGAAGATTTGCGTGATGAACTAATGGTGACCATAGATGGTGAGGACGCTAAGGATTTGGATGATGCGGTCAGCCTCAGGATGGAAGACGATCATTTTGTGCTGGGCGTTCATATTGCCGATGTTACCCATTATGTAAAAGAGGGATCGGCTATTGATAAAGAGGCGCGTGAAAGGGGTACGAGCGTTTATCTGGCGGATCGTGTTATTCCTATGCTTCCGCAGAGATTGTGTAATGGAATATGCTCTCTGAATGAGCAAGTGGATCGTTTGGCAATGAGCTGCATTATGACGTTTTCTTCCGATGGGAAACTTTTGGATCATAAGATTTGTGAAAGCGTGATTCGTACCAATCATCGAATGAACTATTCGGATGTAAATGCGATTATTGAAAGTCACGATACTTCATTATGCGAAAAATACGCAGATGTTACGGATATGCTGTTTGCCATGAAGAAGCTGGCGGATATTTTGCGGGCAAGACGCAATAAACGCGGATCGATTGACTTTGACCTGCCGGAGACAAAACTGGTATTGGATGAAAACGGACATCCGCTGGATATAATGCCATATGAGAGAAACAGCGCAACGAAGCTGATTGAAGACTTTATGCTGGCGGCGAATGAAACGATTGCAGAGCATTTTTACTGGCTGCAGATGCCGTTTGTATATCGTGTGCATGAGAAACCGGATGCGGACAAAATCAAAAAACTATCAATCTTTGTTCGTAATTTCGGATATGGAATTAAGGTGAAAGATGATGAGGTGCATCCGAAGGAGTTGCAGAAATTGTTGGATAATATTTCCGACACACCGCAGGAAGCGCTTTTGTCACGGTTAACATTGCGTTCCATGCAACGTGCCAAATATGATACGGAATGTAAAGGCCATTTTGGACTGGCCTGCGAGTATTACTGCCACTTTACATCACCTATTCGACGATATCCCGATTTGCAGATTCATCGCATAATAAAGGATTGGTTGCATGGTCGATTGAAAGACGGGCGCATATCTCATTATGAAGAGATTCTTGATACGGTTGCTCAACATTCCGGAGTGAAAGAACGTAGCGCCGATGATGCGGAGCGTGAAGTAGACAAACTGAAAAAAGCGGAATATATGGGTGAGCATATCGGAGAAATTTTCGAAGGTGTTATCAGTGGAGTGACAAATTGGGGTTTATATGTGGAATTGCCGAACACGGTGGAAGGACTTGTTCACATTTCCAAGATTTCCGGTGATTATTATGTTTATAGGGAAGAAACCTATGAACTTATCGGAGAAGCGACTGGTAAACGCTTTGCATTAGGCGATCGAATCAGCGTGTGTGTAAATGCGGTTGATTTGGGAATGCGTACGGTTGATTTTGTACTGGCTGAAGATGCTGTATATGACAGAAGTATGCTGGACACCGATATTTATTGATATTTTTTGAATTGAACCAACAGTTTATGATTTTTTCCTGAAAGTGTTGTATAATTAATTTTGTGAGATGGATGAAAGGGTCAATGCATTATGGCTTCACACGGAAGGGATCAGGCAGGAACGAAGCTGATCGCAAATAACAAAAAAGCATATTTTGATTACTTTATCGAAGAGAAGTATGAAGCCGGCATTGAACTGTTCGGAACGGAGATTAAATCACTTCGCGGAGGTAAATGCAGTATTAAAGAGGCGTATGTCGGTGTATCAAACGGAGAAATGTATATTTACGGTATGCATATTCCGCCATATGAAAAGGGTAATATTTTTAATCGAGATCCTCTTCGAACAAGGAAACTGCTGCTTCACAAATCAGAGATTCGTAAACTTGCAGGGAAGCTTACAGAACAAGGATATACAATAATGCCACTTCAGGTTTATTTTAAGAACAGCCGTGTAAAGGTTGAAATCGGATTGGCAAGAGGTAAGAAACTTTATGATAAGCGTGAATCTCTGGCGAAGAAGGATGCACAACGTGAAGCAGAGAGAGATTATAAGGTTATTCTTCGGTAGTATATTGCCGATATGAATATAGAAGGGTTTACCTTTCGAACTTGGGCTTGTACCGGTTTCGACGGGGGTTTTAGACCTTAGGATAGCCATCCGCGGCCCGAACCGCGTTATCAATCGGAAACTAAACTAAACGCAGACAAAAAGTTAGCGTTCGCAGCCTAAGCGCTGCGTGTCGGCCATAGGTAGCCTACTGCCTGTGATCCCGGCATCAAAGAGGTAGGGCACTTCACTGCCTAAGCTTTGCGGCAGCGGAAGAAATATGAAGCTACCAATTTGCCAAGCCCGTCTGCCGGCGAAGTAAAGAGGGAATGACCAATAGGCTGACTGTGATGGAAGAAGTCCTTTGAGAGGAACTTTCGGACGCGGGTTCGACTCCCGCCAGGTCCATAGAAGACAGCCAAGTTACCAATAATGGAATCTTGGCTGTTTTTTCATGTAATAATGCTTTTCGGATAATTATGCGCGAATGGAAATTTATGCATTCCGGATTTCACAAATGAAATGGATATTACTATGAACGGTTCGGTTACTTTTATAAAAAGAAGAATCATTTTCGCGGTAATTTCTGTCGCGATGATGTTTTTGCTGGTGGCATGGGATAAGAATTCACCTTCTGTTACATGCCCACTTTGTACAATTGTGCCCGAAGAGCATATGATATCTTGTTCATTTTCATTTGTTGACGGAATTCCGGAAAGTGATGATGCGTGTGTGTATTTGTTCGAACAAGCTGTATATGAAGAGAATGGGTGCATAAATGAAAAGAATCCGCTGGCTTCATTGCCCAAGCAGGAGACTATGACTTTTACATTCGTATATAAAAAGGCGTACTTGTTCTCGACATTTACTCCTGCGTTGAAAATAGACGGTGTATATGTTCCGTTATGTGATGGTCAATATATCACCAATCCTGAGGTTGTTGCAAAGAATACGGAACCATATATTCAACCGGATAGTAAAAAGGGAATCCTTTTGGATCCGAATACACTGGATCGACGTGAACTTACAGACCTGAATGTAAAAAGAATTGTGTTTAATATTCCGCTTTCCTTTATTATGGGAGAGACGGAACATGAAGAATGTCCTACAATCAGATATTTTTATAATGGAGAGTATTATTGTTATAACGGTTTCCGTTTGGCCGGATTTGATTCGCTCTTTTCATATCTTACAGAACATGGGTATCATGTTACGGCAATCGTTTTAAACGACTGGAACTGTGACTTTCCGCAGATGATACATAAAAAGTCACGCGTCCGCACGAAGCAGTCGGAGTATTATGCGTTTAATACGGAAGAAGCAGAGGGCGCGAAGCTTTTGGAAGCTACAGCGTTGTTTCTGGCGGACAGATATTCCGGCGGACCTTATGGAATGATTCAGGACTGGATTATTGCGAATGAAATTAATCAACAGAAAATATGGAATTATATGGCAACGGATGATTTGAATTATTATGTTGCTTCTTTTGAAAAGGCGTTTCGTATATTCTATAACGCGATTAAATCTTCTTATGCGAATGCGCATGTATATTTTTCTCTTGATCATGATTGGAATGATAACAGCGGAAATGCCGAGAGGTTTTTCAATGGAAGGGATGTTTTGTACCAATTCAATGCCTGTGCGCTGCGCGGGGGAAACTATGATTGGGGCTTGGCAATTCACCCGTATCCTGTACCGCTTCCGCATACTCGTTTTTGGGAAGGAATATTTCGAAAAGAGGAAGATGCAGGTACGCTTACGCTGATGAATTTATCTGCCTGTACCGACATTTTGAAGAAAGAGGAATTTCGTGATACGCAGGGCAAAGTCAGAAGCCTTTCCGTTTCCGAATTGGGATTCAGTTCTTATTCGGGCGAGAAATTGCAAGCGGCAGCCTTTGCATACAGCTTTTATATTGTGGATAACAATCCATTTATTGATTCATATCTGTGGAATCGGCAGTGTGATGACCGTGAATCTTTAAAGAGTGGTTTGGCATTGGGACTATATAATAAAGATTATTCGCCCAAATATATTGTGGACGTATTTGCCAATATCGATTCTCCGGCAGGTGAGGCATATGTTCCGGAAATGCTGGAAATTATTGGCAAGTCTGATCTTAAGGAAGCCCTGTCCGCAGCAAGGTAGTATGCAGGTGTTACGGGACTGTAACAATAGTGTTTGTGGAGCAGCCCATAAGGGTGTATTATTATATTGGATTTTTATGAACTTGGCAGATTCCTCGACATAAAATAATCGTTGGAGGGATTTGTTTTGATACATATATTTGGACGAATGTATAGAGACAAGGAGACGGATGATGTATTGCAGACATTGCGGATTGCCAATAAATGATGACAGTTTATATTGTTTCTCCTGCGGAACAAAGGTGAATTCGAATTCACAGGAAATAACGCCTGTGAATATACCTACAAATAGTAGGAAGAAACTTCCGAAGATTAATCGCCGCACAATCATCATTGTAGCAGCAGTACTTTTGGCAATTGTGCTGCTTGCTATTGTTGTACCTAAGATTATTTCGTTGGTTCAAAATAAAGAGGCGCTTCATGAGGCGCCTGTTTCTGCGGCTGTTGAGGACGGAGCTTCTTATGCAGATGATACCTTGGAGGCAGATGACGGCTTATCGGTTCATGATGCCGATATAATTGAATCAGAAGAGACAGAAGATTATGAGTCGGAAAAAGTCAAAAACGAGAAAGAAGACTCTATGGCGGATGACTTTGCCGAAGGCGATGAAACGAATGATGGAAATGTATCGGATAATATATATGAAACATGGGTGAAGATTCCGATTGAATCTGCCTATGCTACGTCGACACTTTATACGGAATCGGTAGACGGAATGAGCTATGAAGTTGCCAATTTGATTGATGGAGATATGAAAACGACGTGGTGCGAAGGTGAAGATGATCTGGGAGTCGGACAGATGATTACGTTGCATTTTCCGGAGAAGCATTCGGTTGTTGCGGTACGTATATTTGATGGGTTTTTGAAAACAAAAAGACGATATGCTATAAACGGCAAGGTTTCCGATGTGAATATTCTTTCAGATCGTCTGAATGTATCGCAGAAACTTACGGTGATGGATATGCCGGAGACGGAAGAGGAATTCAAAGCCGATCAATTGGGAGATACAATTGTATATATTCCCGAAGGGTATGAAACGGATGAGCTTACGCTTGTGATTATGGATGCGGTAGCGGGTACGAAGTATGATGATGTCGGCATATCCGATATAACAGTATATGAGAAAAAGTCATCCGTTCGTGCTTATGACAATATTCTTTCGGATATAAGGGAATGCATTTGCGATGGCACTCTTGATATGGAGATGACGGGCTATAGCGGAATCACAGAAGTCAGTTATGCATATTCGGAAACGGATTGTCTTTCCAACATTGGATTTATGGTTAGTGATATTGATCAAAACGGAACGGATGAATTGATAATTGCCGAAAAGGATTATGATGGCAAGTATCAACGCATTCTGGCTGTATATACGATGATGGGTGATGAGCCGATATTATTGTTCGAAGGTTGGAGCCGCAATCGATATTATTTGCTTCCGGACGGAAGAATATATAATGAGGGCTCGAGCGGTGCTGCATATACAGAATATGCTGTATACAATATTTCTGCGGATGGACTGAACTTGGAGACTGTTGAAGCTTATTTTACGGATTATGATGCAACAGGTGAGTGGTCATGGTTTTCTTCGAAGACGAATTCATGGGACCCGGAGGAAGCAGAGTGGCTTGGTCAGGATTTCGAAGATGATATGGAATTTTATTATAACCAGGCAATGATTATGGATATGACATCTTTGCTGGAATATGTTCCGGAAGAACTGATGGTGCGGGAATAATGTCAGTTGATGATTATAGATGTATATAAATTTATATAAGTAGGGTAGAAGTATGGATGAGATGGTAATTGATGGGTTCAGATTCAGTGATCCCGAGGATGTTAAACTTGCAACGGAGGAAGTAGTACGTATTCGCTATATTTCCGAAAAAATGAATCTTAGTAATGCGGAGGGAGTGCTTGCCGTATACGATAAACTTGTGCAAAGCGGGATATTTGTAACACCCGTCGGATATGAGTATTTGCGTACGATGCAAACGTTTCTTTTAAAGAATGCGGAGATTGATGATTCCCGTGTTCGTGAGATCCCTGTTGCCATATCATATTCGGATGCTCTTTCGAAACACCAGAAGAAACGCGAAGAGAAGAGTGCCGCATCAAAGCGAACAATGGTAAAAACATTCCGAAACGAGTACAAGATATCGCTTATCGTGTCCGCCGTGTTGTTCGTGATGGTTATAGCGATGTTTGTTATTACACTTAAGGCGGACAATCCTAATATTTTGAATTACCGTACTGCAATTGAGAATGAATATGCGCAGTGGGAACAGGATTTATCGCAACGAGAGGCAACGGTGCGTGAAAAGGAGAGAGAGTTGAATATTACGGCCCCCTGATTTCACAATTATTACATAATTTGAGTTTATGATGCATTTCATAAACAGAGGTCACTCCTGATTTCATAAGTGGAAAGAGATTAGTGTGAGGATTGTTATGGATCAGATAAAAATTTTGGTTGTTGACGATGAGAGCAGAATGAGGAAACTCGTTCGTGATTTCCTTGTTAAAAAGGATTACGCGGTTGTTGAGGCAGCAGATGGAGCCGAAGCGCTGGATATATTCTATGAGCAGAGTGATATTTCGCTTGTTATTCTGGATGTAATGATGCCCAAGATAAATGGTTGGGATGTGTGTAAAGAAATTCGTGAGACATCAAAAGTTCCAATAATTATGTTAACCGCAAAAGGTGAGGAACGAGATGAATTAAACGGCTTTGAATTGGGTGCGGATGAATATATTTCCAAACCGTTTTCACCGAAGATTCTTGTGGCCAGAGTGGACGCTCTGTTACGCCGGTTCAATATGATTTCCGAGAATTCCGTAATGGAAATCGGCGGAATTGTGCTGGATAAGGCCGCACATATTGTTACTATCGATGGCGAACCGATTGATTTGAGCTTTAAGGAATTTGAGTTATTGAGCTATTTTATGGAGAACCAATCGATAGCACTTGGCCGTGATAAGATCTTGAATCATGTTTGGAATTACGATTATTATGGAGATGCCCGTACGATAGATACCCATGTTAAGAAATTGCGCAGCAAAATGGGTGCAAAGGGTGATTATATTAAGACAATATGGGGCATGGGATACAAGTTTGAAGTATAAAGAATTTGGTAGACAGTGAATTTTGAAATCAATTATTTGCAGGTGTTTGTATGGGAAATGTGTTAGGTGGTATTGAACCGATAAGTGTTCTTGCGTATTTTGAAGAGATATGTGCGATTCCGCACGGTTCCGGAAATGAAGATGCAATTTCGAAATATCTGGAGTCATTTGGAAAGAGCAAATCGCTGGATACTTATAGAGATGCAAAAGGCAACGTGATTATTAAGAAACCGGGATCTGAGGGGTATGAAAGTCATGAACCTGTTATTTTGCAAGGCCATATGGATATGGTATGTGAAAAATTACCGGATAAGGAATTTGATTTTGCAAAAGATTCAATTGAATTAATTGCGGAAGACGGTTATATTCGTGCGAACGGAACAACACTTGGTGCTGATAATGGAATCGGATGTGCCATGATTATGGCAATTCTTTCTGCGAATGATATTAGCCATCCACCGATCGAGGCGGTATTTACCGTATCTGAGGAAGTTGGCCTGTTAGGAGCGGAAGTCATTGATTCTTCGAAGCTTTCGGCGGTGCGTATGCTGAATTTGGATTCTGAAGAAGAGGGCGAGATTGTTGCGGGTTGTGCCGGCGGCTGTCGCATGGATTTGCTTCTGGATGTTCAATATAAAAAGAGAACGGGGAAATATTATCGTTTTGTTCTTACGGGATTGAAAGGCGGACATTCCGGAAACGATATTCATCTCGGAAGAGCCAATGCCAATATTTTGATGGGAAGAATTCTTTCCGAATTATGTGATGAATTTCCTTTATCAATTGTATCGCTTGCGGGTGGTAATATGGATAATGCCATTTGCACTCATTGTGAGGCAGAAGTGATTTTATCTCAGAAGGATTTATCTTCTCAAAAGGAAAAACTGTTCGAGGAACGCATCCCGCAGATTGTTTCGGATATACATGGAATATATGCGCCTACGGAACCTGACTTTGTATTCAGAACGGAATATCTTGGTATTGCCCAGAAGAAGACATTTTCACATAAATCACAGAAGAAAGCATTATATTTGCTGAATATGGTTCCGAACGGTGTTGTGGAGATGCATAGACGTATTCAGGGAATGCCTGAGACATCATTAAATTTGGGGATTATGCGGACCGATGAAAATGTATTTCGGATAACCTATGCGCTTCGCAGCAATATCGCAGTCCAGAAGGAATATTTGAAGAAGCGACTTATGATGATTGCCGATTGCGTGGGAGCCAATTATCGTGTGCATGGGGATTATCCCGGCTGGGATTTTGTGGATCATTCTCAAATGCAAAAAGTCGTCAGTGAAACGTATGAGAAATTATTTGGTAAGAAACCAAAGGTTTCCGTTATTCATGCAGGATTGGAATGCGGCTATTTTGCGAAGAAGCTGCCGGGACTTGATGCAGTTTCCATAGGTCCTTCGTTATACGATATTCATACGGTAAATGAAAGGGCGGATATAGCCGGTATAGAAAGATGCTGGGAATATGTTAAGTGTATTTTGAAGGAACTGTAAGATGAAAAAGAGGAAGCATTCCATTATAAATCAATATACGTGCTTATTCGGATTCCTTCTGATGGGGACTGTTGTATTGTTGCTGTTGGTAAATGGACTGGTTCTGAATAAGTTTTACATATTTCATAAACAGAAAGTTTTGGCAAATTCGTATGAACGAGTAAACAGTTTTGCCAGGAATGAAAGCATCAATTCGGATGACTTTGATTCATATTTTGAACAGCTTGCGTCACGAAACGATTTGGAAATATTGATTATGGATTCCGATACGCTTTCGTTTAAAGCATCATCCCGTGACGCGCAGCTTTTGTCGAATCGTCTTTTACAGTATTTGTTTGTGGGAACACCGGATGCCGATGTTATTAAAAATGAGCAGCAGTATCAGATTCAAAGAATGCAGGATGAACATATTCATCTGGAATATCTGGAATTGTGGGGAATGCTTTCGAACCAGGATTTGATCGTTATGCGTACCCCTGTGGAGAGCATGAGAGAGAGTGCATATTTGGCGAATCAGTTGATTATAGTCATTGGACTTATTTCGTGCTTTTTGGGATTTATAATTGTTCGTGTCGCATCAGCACAGATTACACGGCCGATTATGAATTTGGTGCGTATTTCCGAAAAAATGACGAATCTTGACTTTTCGGAGAGGTATATTGATTCCAAGACGGATAATGAGATTGCATTGCTGGGTGACCATATCAATCATTTGTCCGGGGCACTGGAATCCACTATTTCCGAATTGAAAACCGCAAATGTGGAATTGCAACAGGACATAGAGCGTAAGACAGAGATTGACGAAATGCGAAAGGAATTTGTGGCAAATGTTTCGCATGAACTGAAAACACCGATTGCTTTGATTGCCGGGTATGCGGAAGGGTTACGGGATTGCGTAAATGATGATGAAGAAAGCCGCAATTTTTACTGTGATGTTATAGCAGATGAAGCAAATAAGATGAATACGCTTGTCAAAAGCCTGTTGGAACTTATGCAACTGGAAAACGGCGGTGATTCGGCGGTGATGGAGCATTTTGATATAGTTGAGCTAATCTATAACTGTGTCGGTGCAATGGATATTTTGGCCAAGCAAAGCGATGTTAAGACGGAACTGCCATTGCGCGAACCTGTTTATGTATGGGCGGATGAGCTTAAAACAGAACAGATTTTTAACAATTATTTATCCAATGCGTATCACTATTGTAAAGGTGACCGTGTTGTTAAAGTAACATTGTCTCACCATGAGGAAACATTAAGGGTATGCGTGTTTAACAGTGGTGATAATATTCCCGAAGAAGAATTAGATAAACTTTGGACGAAGTTTTATAAAGTTGATAAAGCGCGAACACGAGAATATGGAGGAAGTGGAATAGGGTTATCCATTGTTAAGGCCTCGTGTGATTCGATGAATCAAAAATATGGTGTTGAGAATGTCGCGGATGGTGTGATTTTTTGGTTTGAGGTGGATGAAAAATGACAAAAAGAATGTTATTCATATATAATCCACGTGCAGGGAAGGAACTTATTAAGGATTCGCTTGCCGATGTGATTGATATTTTTGTGAAAAGTCAATATGAGGTAGTTGTTCACCCAACTCAGGGACCGCGTGATGCAATTGAAACTGTTGCCAATATTTCGGAGAATTATGATCTGATTTGCTGCTGCGGCGGCGATGGTACATTGGATGAAGTAGTAGAAGGTATTATGCATTTGGGACGTAAAATTCCTATTGGGTATATTCCTGCGGGCTCTACCAATGACTTCGGCGGCAGTCTGAATCTTTCGAAAGACTTGCGTACGGCGGCTGAAACGGCTGTAATGGGAAATGATTTTTGCTGTGATGTCGGCGTACTTAATGATAAATATTTTACTTATGTTGCGGCGTTCGGGATTTTTACGGATGTGACATATGATACCCCGCAAGATATGAAGAATACGTTCGGTTATTTGGCATATGTGCTGGAGGGGGTAAAGAGATTACCGAATTATCGATCATATTATCTTACGATTGAGACTGATGATGACAGATATGAAGATGATTTTATTTTGGGTATGATAACAAATTCCAGCTCGGTTGGCGGAATCAAGGGAATTACCGGGACGGATATTTCGTTAAATGATGGATTGTTTGAAGTGACACTGATCAGAAGACCGTCAAATGCTTTGGAATTGAATGGGATAATTGCCGCATTGCTGGATCATAAGAGAAGAAGCTCATATATAATATCTCTTCATACACGTTCCATAAGATTTACGTCGAAAGATATGATTCCATGGACAACCGACGGTGAGTTTGGAGGATGTTACAAAGAGACATATGTAAAGAATATAAAAGAAGCATTTTCCATACGTGTTCCGCAAATTGCGGATGAATCGTATTTGTTGTAAAATATAATTCCAACGTCGTAAAAAGGTGGTACATATGATTAAAAAAGCGATTACATCTATCATTATATTGTCGTTTTTGGTGATTTCAATGACCGGATGTTCCATTGTTCCGCAATCACGTTTAACGGATGAACAGACGGAACTGGTTGCGGAGTATTCTGCCGGATTATTGATGAAGTATTCAAAGGGCCATACGGATGGATTAATGCCGGTTTCGGAACGTAATGAGAATACTTCGGAAGAAATATCGGATTCTGCCCCGGCAGAGGAAGAATCAACTGACATTTCTGTTGAGACACTTGAAACTGATGAAGAACCGGCTTCGGAAGAATCAGATAACGGAGTCATTGATTTATCTCAACCTTTGGGAGACGCAATTGCGGAAGTGACTGCGGATGAAACAACTCTTACATTGGCACAGTTGTATGGAATCCCTGAATTCGAGATGAATTATTCTTCCTATGAAATTACAGATATATATCCCGCCGCTGAGAGTGATGATGTAATGTTTGCTTCACAGGCAGCTCCGGGAATGGACCTTCTGGTGGTACATTTTTCGCTTACAAACCCTTCTGAAAATGATTGTGCGATAAATATGACATCATCAAAGTGCAAATCAAGATTACTCGTAAACGGTGAAGAACGTATTCGTAATCAGCTTACATTATTGGATGACGACTTTATGCAATTGAATACGACACTTCCCGGATTTGCAATGCAGGATGTTGTGATGGTATTTGAAATAGCAGAAGGCGCTGCCGACAGTATTTCTCGCCTGTCACTTATCGTTGTAAACGATCAGGGTGATAATACGTTTTCGTTATTATAATGTGTTTCGTATTTTGTATTAATAAAAGAACAATTTTTATGCTTGACGAAGTCGTTTGAATTTGATAATATAACAAAGCTGTCCGCAATGATAGGGCAGAAAGATCTTTGAAAACAGAATAGTATAACCAACCCTGAAACATTCTTTTATGATTTCAGAAACGTTGAACCAACAACAGTAAAAAATGGAAACAAAGCCAGCAT
>JAZLJS010000012.1:0-1631 GCA_045617945.1 Lachnospiraceae bacterium | reverse complement strand
ATGATTGAAATGACAATAAATGATCCTGCGATTATTAAAGGAAGAAAACTTCTGACGATTGAGCAGTTTCGTAATGAGAAAACGGCTGTTGATGCTACAAATCATTTGTTTTTAATGAGCTTAAACAGAAACAGAGCATTTTTGACTGCAGTAATGGAGGCAGGATTACTTAAAAAGACTGGTGTTGATATGCTTTCACTTGCATATACAACTCCGATATCGGCGCTTATCCAGATTTGTGACCGTCAGCCGGATAAGAAAGAATATGTGCTTGAAACGGCCAATAAATATATAGATTATTTCATATCATTGTTTGGAAATGAGGATGCACATAGACTAAGTTAAGATATGAGCAAGGAAACCGTGCGTTTCACGCACGAATGAGGAGGGTGATTGATATGTTTCATTTCGGATTTTCATATATTGGTTTGATATGGCTTTTGATGCTGTTTGTACCTAATATCATTTGGACGAAGAACAAGCCTTTGGGATACGAAGAGTCAGCGAAGAAAGAGAATAAAGCACTTTGGGTATTTGAGAAGATCGGGCAGGCATTGGTTACGGTATTGGTTCTTATTTTCAGTGACTTCAATATTGATTTAAGCTCCCGCTCGGTATCTTCGCTAATAATTCTCGGCATATCGTTTCTTTTGATGGTTTTCTATGAACTGTATTGGATTCGGTATTTCAAAAGCGAAAGGACTATGAAGGATTTCTATTCTTCATTTTTGGGAGTGCCGGTGGCAGGAGCCACATTGCCTGTGCTTGCGTTTTTCGTGTTGGGAATTTACGGTTCAAATTCACTTCTTATGCTTGCGGTGACGATTCTGGGAATCGGTCATATCGGAATTCACCTTCAGCATAGAAACGAAGCGGTCGGAAAGAAAAAGAGAGTACTGCCTGTACGCATTCTCAAGGTTCTTGGGGCTGTGATCGGATGTGCCTTTGTCCTGGCGACTACAGCTTATTTCCGAATCAAGGACTTCAAATTTGTCAGAGCATTTGTAGGCGCTCCCGCTCCTGTTTTTGAGGATTGCTATGTGAATTTGAACGGTCAGAAGCAGTTTATCAGAATGTTGGGAAGAAACGTGGACAATCCTGTAATTATTCTTCTTCATGGCGGGCCCGGCGGTCCTGACGGAATGATGGACTATTCTTATATGGATTATCTCCTTGATGATTATACATATATCACGTGGGACCAGCGTGGATGCGGAAGAACCTATTACAAGAACAAGAACCATGATGCTAACGGTAAAACGGCTACGGTAGAACAGCTCCTCGAAGATATTGATGCGCTGGCAGACTACGCATGTGACCGATTCGGGAAAGAAAGGGTTTCTGTTCTCGGACATTCCTGGGGAACAGTATTAGCTGTAAGATACTCCCTTCTTCACCCTGAGAAAATAGAAAAGACAATCTGTATCGGACAGGTTGCGAATTTCGTTCCGGCAGAAGAAGAAGGGTATAAACACGCAAGAAGCGAGGCATTAAAGGCCGGTGATGATGTGACGGCTTTGGATGCCGCTTTTCACGCCTTTCAGGCTGACCCGGGATTCACAATAACAGAACTGCGTTCGCTTACAGCACCCTATAATACCCCCGATGTACCGGAAAGAGCATTTATTCAC
>JAZLJS010000011.1:0-1184 GCA_045617945.1 Lachnospiraceae bacterium | reverse complement strand
GTACATGCCTTGCCTCCACATGACTATTGTCATTCTGCAGAGCATGAACCAGATGATAGCGGGCGTTCCTGTAATCCTTCTTATGGGTATAGTAATACCGTCCCATAAGCCAGTTGATATCCGGGTCATCAGGGTACTGTTTAATACCTTCGTCCAACAATCCCTTGGCGGCATCCCATCGGCTGGTACGAATAAGTGGTTTTACCGTGTCAACATAATATTGAGGGAAATGTTCCTCAAATGCCATCATGTTGGTTACATTCATCAAGACTATGATCAGTGCAAATGCACGCATCAGTTTTTTCATAACAAAATTTATTTAGTGCGAACTATTGTGGAGTTTTTTACGGATGTTTTTTTCCCTGCCAAATCCCTGACGTTTCATCTGACCCCATCCCATGTTTATATTGAATATAAACTGAATATATCCTATAATAGAAAAGGCTACAATAAATGGATGATAGAATATTGGTTCCAGCAATCCTGCAAACAGAAGATGTCCATAATTCTTGGATTCATTCTTCCAACGAGCAGAAGCCACGGTGTAGTCAAACAGACATACTGTTATCGTAATCAACTGCGCAGCCAGATAAATCAACACATATATCAGCCAGAATGTCTGCCAGTTGATTCCATCCGTCAACAACAGCCAAATTGTAAACAGGAATCCCAATGACTCAATAATTGGAGCACAGAATTCAAAGAGAAATATATATGGCATAATCAGCATTCCCATACCCTTATATTTTGGGTGGAAAATAATTTTCAAATGGTCACGCATAATCTGACAAAGCCCCTTAGCCCACCTTGTTCTCTGACGGTAAAGCGAACTGAAAGAGCCAGGTCCTTCAGTCCAACAAAGTGCCTGGGGTATCTGGATAAGCCTATATCCCTGATTTGTTTCAGACATGTAACGGATTACCTTCATCAGCATATCTACATCTTCAGCCAACGAACCCTTTCCGTAGCCTCCGGCCTGAATTACGACCTGCTTGTCATAGAAGCCGAATCCACCTGAGATATTCGGAAGCATATTATCACAGCTCCAACCCAATTTACCGATTAGGAAAGAACGAAGATACTCCAACTGCTGGAACATTGCAAACGGATTTTTCGACACATTTGCTTCCACCAAACGTCCATCCTCCACCTTGCATCCGTTAGAAATAAGCATCGTGGCACTG
>JAZLJS010000010.1:0-1908 GCA_045617945.1 Lachnospiraceae bacterium | reverse complement strand
TCACCGCCTTTATATATTCTTTACAATGATACTATATAACATGAAGCGGTCAGTTTGTAGTGGAAATATTGTGAATCAAGGGAATAACAAGAAATGATAATTCCAAATTTCAGCTTTGGAAACAAAAAACAAGCCACCGGCCTCCTCATCGGAAGTCGGCGGCTTAAGTATTTGGAGCAACAATAATCGAAACCATCACCGTTTCATAGTTGCATCGCATCATGTAATATAACGAAAAACGCACCGGTTCATATTTTGATACAGATACTTTTTCTGATAATTCACTTTTCAATATACTAAATAATCACACAGCTGTTTAGCCGATGTTGCGTTCGTTTTCAAGAATTTTCCCTTCTTGAGTATTCCGCACCTCAATCGCCACCGCGCATTTTGAGCATCCGCGATTTCTATGGCGTACGCAGTCGATGGCGAACAGTTCGTTTTTCAGGCAAATGATTGCCCTCGTTCCCCGCTGAACGGACGCCTTAACAACAAATAGCCACATCTGATTAGCGGCGTTCCTGTTTCTGAAGCCGATGCAGGATTCTCCAGATTTCTACAGTCTTTGTATTCTCGTCGATTACGTAATAGACATTGTAGTTCTTTATCGGAAAAAACCGGATTTCATGCTTCATTGCATATAGGGTGTGGTAAATAGGGAACCGATACGGCATTTCCATGAGGTTCCGGACGGACTCGTCTACTTCGTCAGCAAAATTCATAGCTGTATCCGGGGCACAAAGATCAAACGCGATATACGCCACTGCGTCTTCCAACTGCTTACGGGCTGTCGGAAGGTAAACAACCTTATACATGCTGCGCGCCCTTCAGCTTTGCGCGAATACCGGCCATTACGTCTTCATGCGTGAAACGATCAGTTGTAGTTTCGGCTTCAAGTTCCGCGGCACGCAGTTCCCGGTTTACATCCATTTCATACTGGATATTCTGATACTCTTCGTATGACATGACCACCATATCTCCATACCCATTCTTCGTAAGAATAACAGGGGTTCTTGTTTCATGAACGGTACGTGATATATCTGCAAAGTTGTTACGCAGGTCAGATACAGGACGGATCTGGGACATACAATCACTCCTCTCATAATCGTCGTTATTATTTTAGCATAATTATGCTAACTTTGCAATACGATATACTAAGAAGATCGATAAGAACATACAACGGTTTCTGCATTCATGTACACACGGATATCTGCCCCGTTCCTGCACTGTTTTCTTTACAGCCATATCCTCCTCAAGCTCAGCATATATATCCGCAATAGTGCCTGTTTTGCGGATATTATCATATTCAATTTCAGTATACGGAATAATCACCCTGCCGTTTAGCCGGTGTTCAGTGCTTTTTCCGATTAACCTCCTCTTGTCCTTTTGTATTCATTGACCTCTTTGATTGACTTAGAACCTGCGCGAACCATCCGTCTGACTCTGGTCGCGGTTCGGGAGCCCCTTCCCTCTCCGTTTTTGTTTCGCGTCTCAATCCGGTTTCTCCTTTCTGCGGGTATTATACGCAGGTTTGGGTATACCTGCAAGTATGCAAAAAGGGACTGTGAAAGAATTTTTCGTTCTTTCAGAGCCCCTATTTCTGCGATTGGATTATCGCTTGGAGTTATTATAATACCTTATTCTACCTTATCGAAAGTTCGTTTAGCTTCTTGCAGCGTAGCAACCAATGTCAAAAACGCAACAAACTGTATTCGGTATAGTACATTTATCCCACGCGATGGTACTTATATACCATGGGAAACCATCTTTTCGTGTTCCGTGGTGTATTTATACCATGAAACGTGTACTATATGTACCATGCCTGACAGTTGAATATGCGGTTGTATTCAATTATCCAACATATATTCAAACAGTATGAACTTTGAACAGCAGAACCCTGCAATGAGC
>JAZLJS010000009.1:0-10623 GCA_045617945.1 Lachnospiraceae bacterium | reverse complement strand
TTTTGGAATTTTGGTCGAGGACATTATATCAAATATGGAGGTAAATGCTCTTTTTATTTGCAAACCTCCAGGAAATGTTGAAAATAAAGGCTTTTTAAGCCTTTAGATAATAAAATAGTAGTGTTGGATTTGACACTACCATAATGGATTAGGAGGACACAAATATGAATCAAATGAATAAATTCAAATTGTTATACGCAGGAATATTCTTGTCGCTGGTTTCATGGGTAGTGGAGATTGTATTCGGCAAATACATGGAAATGGCAAGCGGACTGTGGTTAATCCTTAATATTTTGTTATTCCTTGCCGCCGCTATAGTTATGACGGTTGCTTACTATCATATCCGCAAGAGCGAAAAGTCATTTATGACGGCATTCATATTCGGTTCCGTTACGATTGGTGCGGTTTTGGTGAAATTGCTTGGTCTGCTTACCAAATTGGAGATATTGTCCACAATAGGAGATTTGATTATCGGAATCGGCGCGGGCTTTGCTCCGTATTTTGCTGTTGCCGGAATTCGCAAAGTGATTGAACAGGGACAATCTGAGAGAAGTAAGATGATTATTGAATCGGGTAAAGCGATTCAATGGTGTTTTGGAGTAATCGATGTGTTATATGCCATTGCACCGATATTTTTTGTGCTGACATGGATCTTCAAACTGGATTTGTCTACACCGATGTCCATTTTGAATGACTTTACGGAGAGCCTGTCGTTAATCGGATATGGCGTATTTACACATTTTGTCTGGGAATGCACGATGATTGACGATATTAATCTGTGATAAAGCGGGAAGAACTTGCAGATTAGTTTTATATGGCAAGAGAGCATAGTAAGGAAAGAATAAGCAAGTATGAGTATAAATGAATCAAAATCAGCTGAGATTGTAAAGATTGCCCATAGTACAGATATTCCAAGTACTTGTTCGATGACGGAAGCTCAGATAGGGGTATACATAGATTGCCTTGAAGCACCAAATGATCTGACATACAACGTAAGTGCATGGATTCGACTAACTGAGGATATCGATATTAATCGATATGTTGAAGCCATTCATCGTGTGGTCGAAGTTCATCCGATGTTTTTCGTAACCGCCGATCTTGTGGACGGTGTTCCGTGTATGCGTTATCAGCATAGAGAGATTTGCGTAGATCGTGTAGAGGCAACATCTGTTGAAGAAGAACTGAATCGGTTTATTCGTCCTTTTGATCTGAAAAACGGACCATTATACAGATTTGAAATTTGTTATTGTGGCAATGACATATTGTTTTTATTTGATCTGCATCATTTAATTGCGGACGGTACGTCTATGAAGTTATTTATACGGCAGGTTGAGGCGGTGTATCGTGGAGCTGATATCCAACCGGAAGAGTTGACTCAGTTTGATATTTCCGCATATGAAAAGGATATGAAGTTGGGCGAAAGATACCATAGAGCGCAGGAATTTTTCGCAGACAGATTGAAGGGAGCATCTATGGTGTCGCTTCCCGGATTCGCTCAGTCCGGCGAAAATATAAGTTCCGCCTCCGATAAAGGCGGCGAGAATGAAGGTTCCGGCTTTGGCCGAATTGAAAAGAGAAGTGAACAGTTTGATATCGATGTTGTGAGTCAATTCGTTCAATCCAAGGGTATTACGGAAAACGTATTGTTTCTCGCTGCTTTTGCTTATACTGCCAAGGTTTTTTCCGGATCGGAGGATGTGTGCTTTACAACAATCAGTGATGGCCGGTGGCATGGGAATCATGATACACGTTTGGCCGGAAGTATCGGTATGTTTGTCAAAACACTGCCGCTTCGTATGATGATTTCGGATAGTGAAGATGTCGCAGTGTATCTTCAATATGTGAAGAATGAATTCAATGAGACCAGAAAACAAGACTGCATTTCTTTTGGCGAACTGGTTTCATCATATGGTATCAACGCGGATATTTCCTTTGGTTATCAGGGTAATGTGTTTGGCGAAGTTCATCGTGTCCTTCCGCCCCAAACAGATTTGGCCCTTGAATTACAGCTTTTCCGCGAATCAGAAGATTATCGTCTTGTAGTGACTTTTGACAGGACATGTTATACAGAATCATATCTTAACAGTCTGATTGAGACATTCATGATGGTTGTTCATGGTTTGATTTCATACGACAAACTTTCCCAAATACCTTTGCTTTCCGAGGAGAGTGCACAGATTATTGACCGGATTAATGCGACGGATTATCCGGTGACTCCGGTTCCCGTACATACATTATTTGAGAAACAGGCGATGGAACATCCTGACAGGCTTGCCATAGCTGCGGCAGGTAAGCATATTACCATGTCGGAACTTAATTCTTCGGCTAACCGTGTGGCGGGAGCTCTCGTCAGTCTCGGACTTAAGCGCGAAGGAATTGTTGGTTTTGTGCTGCCCAGAAGGGCCGAAGTGTTAATCACCGAATTGGCAATTTGGAAGGCCTCCGGCGCGTTTTTGCCAATGACTCCGTCATATCCCGATGATCGAATCAGCTACTGTTTGGAAAACTCCGGCGCCGAGTTTGTCATCACAACCGATGAATTAATGCGGGAAAGGGCGGATGTATTTTCTGAAGACCACCCTTGGAAAACCTTATCTATTGAAAACCTTCTTCAAAGTGAAGTTTCTTTTGACGGAACGGATGTCGATCCGGCACAGCTGGCATATTGTATCTATACTTCCGGCTCCACCGGTAAGCCCAAGGGGGTTATGATTGAACACCGTAATTACTGCAATTATATCAATGCTAACGACAAAAATGATTTAACATATAATATTGTTCACAATGGAAGCATGGTGATGACCATCGCTGCCTTCTCATTTGATTTTTCCCTAATGAAAACATGGGTGCCGCTTTGTAACGGGATTGGTGTATGCATCGCTACAGATGAGGATATCCACAATCCTTTCGCTTTGGCAGCATTAATCAAGAAAGAAAAAGTTGATATGATGGGAGCGACCCCTTCCTATATGATGGGTATTGTTGATATTGATGAAGTGGCAGATGCATTCAAGAATATTCGTTGTTTTGTTGTGGCTGCGGAAGCATTCCCGGGTGCATTATATGAGAAACTGAGAGCTATTCGAGAAGATGCCCTGATTATTAACGGGTACGGACCGACGGAAACAACCATCACCTGTAGCTCCAAATTATTGACAAGCAAAGAGAATATTACAATCGGTAAACCTTCTGCAAATGCACACACCTACATCATGGATAAAGAAAATCGAATTCTTCCGATTGGAGCACCGGGTGAACTGATTATTGCGGGAGCCGGCGTAGGTCGTGGTTATATGAACCTGCCGGAGAAGACAGCTGTAGTATTCTTTGAACTGAACGGAGAACGCGCTTATCGAAGCGGTGACTTTTGCCGACTGAATATGGACGGGGAGATTGAATACTTCGGCCGAATTGACAATCAGGTCAAACTACGCGGTTTACGTATCGAACTGGACGAGATTGAGAATACCATGCTGACCGTAGATGATGTGAAAAGCGTAAAAGTTGTTGTTCGACGTAGCGGAACCGAGGATTTTCTGGCCGGCTTTTATACAGCAGCTCGAAAGATTGATTCTGATGAGATTACGCTGAAGCTGAAGGAGACTTTACCTCCTTATATGGTTCCCGCCGTACTTATGCAACTGGAGAAAATGCCACTTAATACGAACGGTAAGATTGATAAGAAAGCCTTGCCGGAGGTATCTTATGTCGCTGTAGAATTGACTCCTCCGGAGAATGAAGACCAGCAACGCATTTTTGATGCGGTGGCCGGGATTCTTGGGCATGAACAGTTCGGTATTGATACCGATTTCTATGAAGCAGGACTTGCATCTATCGGTGCAATTCGGCTTACTGCTCTTTTGGACAAGCAGTTTGGAATACCGTTTAGCATTTCCGATATTCGAGATCATTCCACAGTTCGCCGGTTGGAAGCCTATGTGCAGGAAAGTCATACAGCTAAGGCTTTTGAACTGCAGGATGATTATCCGCTTACACAGACACAGGAAGGTATTGCTGTCGAATGTATCACTAACCCGGGAACAACGGTCTATAATATTCCTTTTCTGATTCGAATGGGTTGCGGTGTAGACGCGGACCGCTTGGTTCGTGCGCTTAAGGATACCGTTAATGCTCATCCATATCTGAAGGCTCGACTGTTTACCGATGAAAACGGGCATATACGTGCCAAACGGTGTGATAGTGCTGAACCTTCAGTGACTTTTACCGAAGGTGAGCCGGATACAGAGAAACTGATTCGTCCGTTTAATCTTTTGGGAGATGAATTATACAGACTGCAGGTATGGAAAACCGGCAGCGGATGTATGTTGTTTTCTGATTTTCACCATATTGTTTTTGACGGCACGAGTGAAAGCGTATTCTTTAGTGATCTGGATAAGGCTTATGCAGGAGAGACTCCGGATACGGAAGTATACACCGGTTTCGAAGCGGCCCTTACCGAGCAGGCACTTCGTGATTCCGAGGCTTTTATGAAAGCAAAAGATTATTATGCAGGGCTTTTGGATAATTGCGATACTGATAATTTGCCGCCTCTCGATCCAAAGATTGGAGAAGACAGAACCGGCCGGTTCAGTATAGATGCCGATATTGCAAAGGATGAGGTGGCGCGCTTCTGTGAGAAGTATGTCGTATCTGAAAATGTATTATTTAACAGTGCCTTTGGCTATGCATTAAACCGAATGAATAACCGGGATGATATTGTTTATGCCACAGTATACAACGGTCGAAATGACAGCAGAAAAGTCAATTCCATTTCCATGTATGTTAAAACTCTGCCTGTTCGCTGTACTCTCGGTGATGACAGTGTAAGTGTTGCGGAGTTTGTCAAGAATATAGGAAATCAGCTTTCCGACAGCATGGCAAATGATATTTATTCTTTTGCGGATATTTCTGCTGCCTATGGGGTTCGTGCGGATGTGCTCTTTGCGTATCAGGGAGCAGGATTTGATCCCGAAACCTTGTGCAAAGAGCAATACAGCATACAGGAATATCGTTCGGACAGTGCCAAAGCGTCTATGCTGCTCGAAGTATTCTCGACTACGGACGGTTATCGGTTTAATGCCGAATTTAGTGAGAAACTATACGGCGAGCAATTAATGCGTTCCATGGTGGAATGTGTTATTCAGACTGTTCGTGAGTTTATTGCGAAGGATCGCCTTTGTGATATAGATTTGTTGTCTCAAAAGCAGAAAGAACTTTTGGACGGAATGAATCAAAACGAGATGGCATATGATGTCGATAAGACAGTTATCAATCTGTTTAGGGAGAATGCGAAGCGCTTTGCGGATAGGACGGCTGTTATCTTCCGTGACAGGACATATACCTATAGTGAAGCCGATCGGATTTCCGATAAGATTGCGATAAGCCTTTTAAACAAAGGAATTGGTCGTGGTGATGTTGTAGCTGTGTTTATCGAACGCAGTGAATATATGCCGTTGATTTCGTTAGGGGTTTTGAAAGCCGGCGCCGCATATCAGCCGCTTGATGCGTCTTATCCCGAAGAAAGATTGAATTTCATGATAACGGACAGTGCTGCTAAGTTATTGATTGCAGATGTTGCGACAATCGATCGGCTGACAGGTTGGAACGGTGAAGTACTTATGACCGACGATATTTCTAAGCTTCCGGAACTTTTGCCGGAGGATGTCAAAAGGCTTAATGAGGCTTTGCCGAGACCGGATGATTTGTTTGTTCTGCTCTACACATCGGGATCAACCGGAACACCTAAGGGAGTCATAGTGGTGCATGGGAATGTTGTTGCTTTCTGCCATCAGCATATCCGTCGTTTGGAGTTGGATGAAAACAGTATTGTAGCAGCATATGCCAGCTATGGTTTTGACGCGAATATAATGGATACATATCCGGCATTATGCGCCGGTTCTGCGCTTGTTATTGTGCATGAAGAGATCCGTCTTGACATGAATGCAATTCTTCAGTACTACAAAGAACTTCGAGTGACACATGCCTTTATGACGACACAAATCGGTCGACAGTTCGCACAATTGTGCGACAGCCCGTATTTGAAATGTATTTCTCTTGGCGGAGAAGCACTGGTTCCGATTGAAATAAGTAGTGAGATTCGGTTTGTTAATCTTTACGGTCCTACAGAAGCGACAGTCTACGTTACCTCGTTTGATGTGAATGGTGCATGGCGTCGTGTTCCTATCGGAAGGGCTGTAGAAAATGTAAAATTATATGTAACAGATAAGAATATGGCGCGTCTTCCTATCGGTGTGCCGGGTGAATTGTGTGTTGCCGGCAGACAGGTATCTGCCGGTTATTTGAACCGTCCGGATAAGTCTGCAGAAGTATTTGTACGGAATTCTTTTGATACGGAAGAAGGATATGAGAGGATTTATCGTACCGGTGACATTGTTCGTTTTCTGCCGGGCGGCTTGATTGATTTTATCGGAAGAAATGATGGTCAGGTCAAGGTTCGCGGATTTAGAATCGAACTAAGTGAGGTGGAGGAAGTCATTCATCGCTTCGAAGGTATCACCGATGCTACTGTTATCGCATTTGAGACACCGGCCGGTGGCAAGGAACTTGCCGCATATATTGTTTCGGATACGAATGTCGATATTCAAAAGCTTAAGGAATTTATTCGCGGTGAAAAACCGCCATATATGGTTCCCGCAGTTATTATGCAGATAGATCAAATCCCGTTGAACCAGAATCAGAAGGTCAACAAACATGCTCTGCCCAAGCCTGAACTCGGAAGTTCGGACAGTGGTGCGACCACTGGCAGAAGTGGTGTACTTACCGAATGTGAAAAGCAACTGCTGGCTATTTTAAAGGAAACTGCGAATATCATCACGGAAGATGTGACGAGTGACCTTATTTCGCTGGGAATTTCATCTATTTCTGCGATTTCTTTTGTGACGGTTGTGGAGAGAAAATTTGCTGTCGATTTCCCAGTAGCACGAATTATGCAGGGTGCATCTGTCATGGATATTGAAAATGAGATTCTTCTTTCTCTTATTTCAAAAAGGACAAATGCGAAAACGGTTATTGATGCTGAAACTACTGATATAAGGACGCAGTACCCGCTGACACAGACACAGCTTGGTGTTTATTATGAGACTATGCAGCATCCGGAGAGCACGCTGTATAACATTCCCTTCTGTCTGAAATTTAGCGGAATTGACAGTGAGCGACTTTGCGAAGCCATCAAGACTGCCGTTAAGGCGCATTCATATCTGAATACTTATATCAAAACAAGCAAGGATGGTTTTGTTCAGTTCAGAAACGATGAGAGTGAAATCAATATTCCGGTTAGCGATGGAATTGACTGTGATATAAAGCAGTATTTCAGAAGTTTCGTCCGTCCGTTTAACCTTCATCAGGGTCCTTTGTATCGTTTTGAGATAGTTAATGTTTCGGGCGTATTGTATCTGATGATGGATTTCCATCATATCATTTTCGACGGTTTCTCCATGAACTTGTTTATGGATGCTGTTAAAAAGGCCTATGAAACAGGTATTGCGGATAAGGAAGAGTATTCTTACTTTGATTATTCATTGGATGAATCGAAAGTGAAGGAGAGTACGGAGTATGCGGCATGCGAAGAATACTTTGCAAATATGCTTTCAGATTTTGAGAATACAACCGAAATGCCTTCCGATATCAGCGGAAAGGCCGAAAATGGTCGGACCGGTATTGTAACTGAGCAGATTGATCGTGAAGCCGTTAATAATTTCTGTAAAGAAAATCACATTACTGCATCAACTCTGTTTCTTGCGTCCGCATTTTATACCGTTTCGCGTTTTGCATCTGTAAAGGATGTTTATATTACGACCATTTCCAACGGAAGGGCGAAAGCGAATACACGTGGAGCAATAGGTATGTTTGTTCGTACCATTCCTGTAGTCATGCGCTCAAAAGACGGAATGAATGTGCTTGATTATATTCGTTCGGCTTCCGATTCTATGAACGGCAGTATCGCCAATGAACTGTATCCGTTTACGGAAATTGCTGGTAAATATGGTTATGGAACTGACATTATGTATGAATGTCAGTTGGGTGTGACGAATGATATTATCTTGGACGGACAGGTCGCCGAGATTATTCCGACGGATGAAAATGCTTCTAAGTTCAAACTGAAGATCGCCATCCTGGACAGCGAGAATGGAATTGTGTTAAGCGTGGGGTATAATGACGCACTGTATTCGGATAATTATATGAGAATATTGGCGCGTTCTTTGAAGATATGCACAGAGCGTATGATGGCAGATCCTTCGCAGTCTATCAAAACGCTTTCCTTACTGTCCGATGAGGATGAGGCTGTTTTGCACGAATTTTCCGAAACCGAACTCGGTGAAATCAAGCCTGATCTTGTGCATAAGATGTTTGAGGCACAAGTGGCGAAACATCCGGAGAAGAAGGCAGTTATCGCGAGTGACTTTTCTCTGACATATAGTGAATTGGACAGACAGGCGAACAGAATCGCCAATAATCTGATTTCACACGGTGTTCAAAAGGACGATATGGTAGTTCTGTTGCTTCCGAGACGTTCGTACTATTTTGCAGCGGCGTTTGGTGTTATGAAATCAGGAGCGGCGTTCATTCCGTGCGATCCGCAATATCCGACGGATCGTATTCAACTGATTACCGAGGATTCCGGAGCACGGTTTATTGTTACTGTAAAGGACAAACAGGATAATTATCTTGCAGGAGTGGCAATTGATATTGATGAACTTCTGGCGGATGGTAGTGAAACTTGTCCGAACATTGAGATGACGCCGGATGATCTGGTTTATTCGATTTATACCTCCGGTTCCACAGGAAAGCCAAAAGGAGTGCAAATCAGGCATATTGGCGTATGTAACTATTATACGGATACGCCCTCCAATATTCTGTATCATCAGATGCATGAAAGAGATGTTGACAGTGTTCTCAGTATTACGACCGTCTCGTTCGACCTTTCAATGAAGGACACCTTTGGCATGCTGTGCAACGGTAAGACGCTTTATTTTGCGGATGAGGATCGGATGAATGACCCGATTGCCATCACAGCGTTAATTACTGAGAATGACATTCATATGTTTAGCGGTACTGCTTCAAGATTGCTGCAGTATATGGAGTATGCCCCTTTTTCGGATTGTCTGAAACAGCGAAAAATGATAGTTTGCGGCGGTGAACTTTTCCCGATGGCTTTGATGAAGCGCCTGCAGGAACTTACCGATGCAATTCTAATTAATAGTTACGGTCCCACCGAGATTACTATTTCAAGTAATATGGCTGATCTTACACATGCCGATCATGTCAGTGTTGGCAAGCCTCTGTACAATTACAGTGAGTATATCGTGGATGCCGACGGAAATCTGCTTCCTCGGGGTATTATTGGTGAATTGTATGTGGGTGGCCCCGGTGTGGCCAAGGGATATCGTAATCTTGAAGAGCGTAATCGTGAGGTCTTTGTGGAATATCGAGGACACAGAATCTATAAGACCGGAGACTATGCAAAGTGGGATGAGGATGGCAATGTTGTGATTCTCGGCAGAAAGGACAATCAGGTAAAGCTGAGAGGCCTTAGAATCGAATTGGGCGAAATTGAAAACGTCATTTCTCAGCAGCCGGGTGTGAAGCAGGCTCTTGTAATGATTCGCAAAATGAACGGTCAGGATACTTTGTGTGCATATTACACAGCGGCAGAAAAGCTGGATCCCGAAGTACTTAGGGATAAGCTGAAGACCAAACTGACTCATTATATGGTTCCCGGAGCTTATCTGCAACTTGATGCTTTTCCGACGAATGTAAACGGCAAGACTGACAGAAAGTCACTGCCGGATCCGGTTATGGTCAGAACCGGAGAGTATGTGGAAGCATCAGGGAAAGAGGAACGTTTCTTCTGCGATCTTTTTGCAAAGGCTCTGAAGCTGGAAAAGGTCGGAGCAGAAGATAATTTCTTCGAATGCGGTGGTTCATCTCTGACGGTGACATCTATAGTTGTAGCATCCATCGAAGCAGGCTATGAGCTTAGTTATTCCGATATCTTCAGTCATGCAACACCGCGTGAACTTGCGAAACTGGTATCCGGTGAGAAGATTGAGAACAGGGATGTCGAGATAGAGGATTATGACTATAGTGCTATTCAGGAAGTACTGAAGAAAAATTCATTGGATTCATTCCGCGCCGGACAAATGCGTGAACTTGGTAATATTCTTCTGACAGGCGCGACGGGATATATGGGAATTCACGTGCTGCAGAATTTCTTAATTAACGAGACCGGAAAAGCATATTGTTTGGTAAGAAAGGGTCGATTTGATAATGCCATGAACCGTCTGAGAAATATGTTCTTCTATTACTTTGAAGATGATATCAGAGAGGCATTTGATGAGCGTGTTGAAGTGGTTGACGGTGATGTGACCCGATATGATTCCTTTGCATTGTTGGAACAGTATGATATTCAGACAGTATTTAACTGTGCCGCGAATGTTAAGCATTTTTCGACCGGAACAGATATTTCTTAACTTCCTGTAATTTTTAACCCTCAAAATCATCCCAGTCAGGATACTGCTCAATAGTTCCTTTGCTTTTTAATACAACCGGAACGAAATTCACTTTTGATATCTCTATCTTTTGAACATTAATCGCAAACATCCA
>JAZLJS010000008.1:0-1325 GCA_045617945.1 Lachnospiraceae bacterium | reverse complement strand
TGTTCATCTGTTAGTTCATCTAAAAAGACGTTGGATAGACCCGTATCTTTACATGCTTTACCCTCAAATTGCTCGACAACAAACGGATAATCTTCAAATGCTAATGAAGCCACATTTGTATAAGGAGGAACGGCATAAATTTTCTTTTCCCTACCTGCCCCTAATAAAATTAGTGCTTCGCTATTATTGATTTTCGGATTATCATAACGTGGAATCGGGCTTGGATTCATTACATACCGATCATTGACAAGCACCGGATAATCAGCGCCTTGGGATGTTTGGTTGTAGCGCATAATTTGTTCAAATAACATTAAATACGCACCACTATATTCTTTTTCCGCATGATGGCGCTTCGTTTTGAACTCACTGCGCTCTATTTTCCTAAGCGGTTCAGGCTCTGGCACTTGAAGTACCAGTACTTGATCTTTGCGTAACGGCACTTCCGGAATTCTGTGCCTTGACTGGATAAGGCTCGCTTCCTGTGTCCGAATTGTCGTTTCGACTCCGGTCGTTTTTTTTACCAGATTTTTAATATTCACTGCGTTAACGGAATCATCCGCACCTTGATCGATGACTTTTAACACATCCTCTTTCCCGATAAGTGCAAGCGTTAACTGAAGGCCCCCTGTACCCCAACCACGGCCAATAGGTAATTCACGGGAAGCAAACGGTACTTGATAACCGGGTATGGAAATTCCTTTTAAAATAGCGCGTCGAATTTCACGCTTCGATTGTTCATCCAATAATGCAAACGGTAAACGACTCATCGTTTCCCCTCCTTTTTAATCGTGCGCATTTGTTCTAATTTCGACTGGAATGTAACATAATGAGGCATTTTCAAGTGAGAGATAAAGCCTGTCGATTCAATAATATCAACATGCAGCAATACAAATTCCTCATCATGGATCGGTGTATTGCCTCCTGTTTCCAGTGCATGGTCAACAATCGACATCGCAATGGCCTTCGTTTCGTTCTGTCCAAAACATGCCCCATACCCAATATCGAATTCCAATACTTGCTGCTGTTCATCATCGACATTTACCGGAATAAACGACTCTACTTCAGTCAGTTTAATAGAACCAATGTAGTAAGAATCGTCATCACCATCGATTTCAACATGGATTGGCTGCATACCGACACGTACTTCCCCAACATTTGGATGTGATGCACCATATCCGCGCAAACCTGCATAACCAAATGATGTAACAGTTCCGGTTTGTCCTCTTGTTAATGTTTGCAGACGCTGCGAGCGGTTCGTCGGAAATGATAAAGCCTGCTTTGTTACATCACTTGGCTCCACATCATTCAGTGGAAAAGTTCGAATT
>JAZLJS010000007.1:0-2397 GCA_045617945.1 Lachnospiraceae bacterium | reverse complement strand
ATCCTGCACAACAAAAAGAGCGAATCGATACCTTTATCGTATCAACTCGCTCACATAGAGCATTTCTGCTCCATGACTACTACCTTATACCCCTTGCACTTTACCATAATATCGCATAGTAACCGGACATTACAAGGTAATCACCGGACGCATTTAACCAATCTTCATCATTCTGATTGCCGCATCCTTTCCTTCCGTTTCGCATATGAACATGAAACTTTCAAACATTCTTTTTGTATATAGCCAAACATAGAATCCCAAATCTGTCTTGATTGTGTTTCGCTCTTTATCAATACAGATTTCCACTGCGTTCTTTCGTAATTCATTGATCACATCTTCATACCCTTCAATCGGGTACTCCGGTGGAAAATCTTTCAGCATTTTTTCGAAGCATGGATAACCACCGCCATAATACGCTTTAATTATCCGTTTAAGCGGTTCTACTTCGTTATTGGTATATTCCTTTACTTTCTTCTTCTCAACGCCTAATAAGCGATTATAACCGCATTTCTGATCGGCTGAATGAAACAATTGTACATACAATCGTTCTTTCCTCTGTGCTTCACGCCTGTCCAGTCCAGTTTCCAGCACTTCATGCTTGATGTTATCCCATCCGGTTTGCATAATCGCATTGAAGAACTCCCGTGTATGCTGACTGTTATATCCTTGTCCGTTCTTCCATCGTTCTTCCGGCTTTCTTCCGGTCATCCCGATGTAAATTTTACCATCGGGAAAAGTGTGCTTGTATACGCAGTAGTTATCCTTCGTTGTAATCACCGTCCTTCCGTTCGCCTTTGTCGCAAAAAGAATCATCATCCGGAATCCCTGTATACCAATTATCTGTCATGCAAATATATGGGCAAACATCATCCGCTAACCCATCTTCTCCTGTTGGTGCTTCATAATTATCCATCGGTCTGTGTTTGCAATCCCTACACCGCACCACCGGAACGGCATCAATTGTTGGAGCATCGTCAACCATTTTCTGAATCAACTCTCTGCTATCCAACCTGTCACGGAAAACGTGTTCACTTAATGCATCCGCATCAATCAATCGCATCTGAATCACCGTCCTTTGGACACTTATCTATTTCTGCGACCCATTTTCCATTATATGGTTTGCGACAACATCCGATGAATCTGAACGGAGGACACGCACTGCCAAACATTTGATGATGTTCGCATTTTTCACATTTTTCATGTTGATCTTTAGGTGTCATCATTTCCACCTCCCTCACCGTCCTTCCGTTCGCCAAGAGAGCAATAATCGTTCGCTTCCGAAGCCCAAGCTTCATAAGGATCACTACTAATTGCTGCGCACATCGTTTCCTTATCGTATTTTCTCCAGTGTATGCAATCCTTGCACCGCACCACATGAACGGCGTCAACGGTAGGTTGCTCATCAATGACATCAAGAAAGTCGTTTGCACAATAAATATTATCGTTTCGCATTTGTCGAAGAACAAATTCTCTCATTTCACTTGCATAAATAAGCCTTTCATTATATTCACTGTCTTTTATTCTTGTGTTTTCTTTTTCTTGCATATTGCCAAGTACATTTTTATAGCACTCACTATATGGTTTTCTTCCTTTTCGTAATCCGTTTTCAATACAGAACATTTCGCAGAAGCACTCATCACAGCACTTCACCTTGTTAATGTATTCTTTTGCGAGCAATTCTTCGGATTCTTTTTTCATTGAATTGCCTCCTCGCCATCTACGTCCGGCAGAAATCTGGCACAGTCTTCTTCGGTTTCAAACATCGTATCCCCGATTTGACAGGTGCAATCACAGCTTTTGTAGTCGCATAACGGGTTGTAGTTATCAAAGCATTGGTTTCTGGCACAGACCCGGCACAGACAATCCGCACAGTCCCTGTCGCTTTTGATCTCTCTCGCCATCAGAATCACCGTCCTTCCGTTCGCCTTTCCCACAAAAGAAATCAGCACCAAGATTGAATACTTTGCACGGGCATGAAGCAAAAGTGAATGATTCATACTGGCTTTCAGAAGGTGCCGAAACGGTTATTTCTGCATCCCTGTATTTACAATCCTTGCACCGGACAACCTGCACGGCATCAACGGTTTTTGCTCTGTCAACCGCATCATAATCACCATTCTCGTTCATCTGTGTCACCTCCATCATCCTGCATCGCGTTTTCTGAAACGGACTTCAATTTCTACATTGAAGTCGTCCTTACTCACCACGATTGTGCTTATCTCTCTCCAGCTTGCCCCATGGTCATACGACTGGCGTTCAAATTCTCTTGTGATTTCCTCAACGATCTCCAAAGCGTGTTCCGTTGAAGTGTCATATACCCTGAAGCTGTATCCGAGCCCAATTTCCTGCAGCGGGTCGTAAAACACGTCAATTTCGTTGTCGACCTTCAACCGCATT
>JAZLJS010000006.1:0-1455 GCA_045617945.1 Lachnospiraceae bacterium | reverse complement strand
ATTTGAGTAGGATACGTCCACATGTTGTTCAGTACACAATTCATAAATCCTTTTGATACCGGAACCGAAAGTCTCAACGTCTTTGCACATAAATAACGTGCGAGCTATAATTTCATTTCGCAAGAAAGAATGCAGGTCACGCTTGGCAAAATCGTCAGGAGTAAACTCATTGGCAAATGACCCAGGATTGATAATAGATATTCTGTCGGAGAATATATCAATCTCATGCCGCACCGGAATATCATATCTTGCATGTGCAAGGCTATTGACGATGGCTTCACGTAGCGCCCAAACGGGAACCTCCGGCGTCTCTTCTCGATGTATGCCGTCATCACTTAAGCTTACTTTCCAGCGAATGTTACGAACAATATAATTCATCGCGCCATCTATCAGCTGAAAAATGTTGCCTTGCAGTTGCTGTATATCGAGGAATGTCGTTTTATGGTCAGTAGCAAATACGGCAAGCTGCATAAGAACCGGTCCATTCTTTGAAAAAAGGTATCTGCCAGCATTCGTCAAATGTTCACTGTTTAGTAAACCGAGCTTACCCAATACAGCTGATTTATCTTGATACACTTCTGGAAGTCTGCCACAATCCTTACCGGCTCTGCAAAAACTGAGGAATGTCTGTTCGTCAACATCAGTAATAGTATCAATGGATGTCCTGTTTTCCCAGTTTTCTTCGTATTCCTTTCCGATCATGATACGGCGTAACTCGCCGGGAGTCAGTTCGCGATCCTCATCAGCAACACGGATATAGTATTTACCATTGGCTGAATAGGGACTTTCCTTACCGGAAAAAGATACAACGATTACATCAATCCCGTCAATGGATTGAATTTCAACTGTTGGAAAAATTTGTGGTTTGATCGCTTCATAAATCTTTCGTGAAACATCCCGGACGGTTGAATCATTAATTGTGAAACGGTAAGGAGTGCCATCATTTTTCATGCCAAAGTAAATGACACCTTCTCCGTGCTTGTTCAGGATTGCCGAAATAGAAATCAATGCCTCATTCAGCTCGCCTGTCGTCTTTTTGAATTCAGTCTGTTCATCCTCACGAAGCATTTTCAATCCTCCATTCTCAAATGACAATCATAGTATAGCATGAGTGGCGTATTAAGTCAATTGCCGTTGGCGTATTAAGTGGCAGAATAAATCATCATGTTTTGTCATTTGGAAACCGATTCTGATATTTAGTTTTGCCTTGGTCGTTATTCATGGTCAGTATTCATCTGTTTTGTTCATGGTATTTGTGCTATAATGGTTAGGGACAATAATGCCATTTTGCAGAGTAGATAAACATAATGTGATGGAGATGCTCCAATGAATATCACAACTGATGGACTTACGATTCGCAGAATTATCGCCGAAGATTGGAAGAGCATAAAAGAAATATGGGACGATCAGAAATGCTCCGTATATGCTCGATTTGACAAACCCAATGATACAACG
>JAZLJS010000005.1:0-1750 GCA_045617945.1 Lachnospiraceae bacterium | reverse complement strand
TGGATCAGCGTGTGATGCATCCAGAATTATTCCCGCTCCGGTACCATCTGATTTCGTCACATCATGTAACCATTCGAAATCCATCGCGTTTGCGTAGTCTGTTGTAGAAAGCGCACTTGCTATTGACGCACCGTTTTCGCCATCATCTGCAACATCCTGTGAGTAGTCTTCTTCTACTACCAAATCCTCTTCCCCCAAGGTAAGGTACTCCAGCTTATCGAGAAACGCTTCATATTCCTCTTCCGAATCAGGAGCAAGCTCCGGAAGTTCACTTATTTCGTCTTCAGCCATTGTTTCTGTTTCAATCGAAGTATCCGATTCCACTGTTTCGGAAGATGCATCTTCTTTTCCGCTGCGTTTTGCTAAAACAATAGTTACCGCTACGATTATGATAATCACCGCAATTACGCCGAAAATCACGATTTTCAATTCTTTTCCGCTTTTTTTACAAAACATGCCGTACCTCCTATCAATTGGCCTTATCCATAAGAGCCTGTGCCTGCTTCTCTAAATCAGCATTATATGGTCTGCAATTATAAATATAGAATGTCGTCGACCCCTGTGACGAAAAGATAATTGCCCTCTTCTCGTCCTCGTCCGCTTGTCCTCCGATTGAGCCCGTCACTGTCATTTCTGCGGATTTCCCACAATTATTACTGAATCCCTCCGGATTGGTAGTCACGGTAATTCGGTAATCATCATTTTCATCGCACCATGCGCTCTGATAATTCCACCATGTGTCTTCACCTACATATTCTGTACTGTTTACCTCAATATAATCTGAAAACAGAAGTCCGGACTCTCCCGATGCCTGAGCCGAAATCGTAATGGAAATCTGATCATCTGCTTCGACATAAGCAGGCGGTGTTGTCCAATTCATATTGAAATCGCCTTCCTGATGTTCCTTATCATAATTGAATTCCACGTGATGATAATGCGAGCCGGCAGAGGCTGTATATACATCTGAATAATTTTCATTGCCGGAACTTGTACCTGAAGGATCGGAAGTAATTACCGTATCTATCAAATACCAGTAATACTTTCCTTCCTTGTCGTCATCTGACTCTGCGTCATCCTTTTTATTTTTGTCATTTTTGTTATCCTTGTCAGATGATTTACTCCTAAGGTTCTTAAAGGTGCCTTTTGGAACAATTCCGTTCTCTTCCGCAAAATCATAGAAATGAGCTCTATCCCTAATCCCTGCTGACAGCCATTCCGACATCAGTATTGTCAGCACTTCCTCATCAGTCGACAATGTAAATTTACCTTTTTGTAACTTCCCGTCCTTTGTGAACATATCCCGCATAAGTTCCCGGATTTCATACAAGGAACGCAACCTGTCCTCTACGGTCCAGTTCCTCGGATAATTGTACATATTGGGATTTAAGAAATTCTCGTTATCCCATATTTCCACAAGTTTATCCAATTCTTTTTGTTTGTCGGCAATTTTGTTTTCGGAGGCTACACGTTCTTTAAACTTAGCACGAATCATCTCCTCGTCTACTCCGTCAGACTCATACATGGCCCAAGCTCCACGATTGCCGCCATAGAAAACTTCCCAGTCACTGTCGGAAATGTTGCCGTTTTTATCGGAGTTTTCTTTATATTTGTTATAGACATCCTCCATTGAATCAATTGCATAAATATCTCGGCAGGCACCGCAAACGGAGGCAAATTTATCCACCACATCTATTGCCGGAAATACCTTCTTCTGAATGGCTTTGGAAAGATTTATTGCCTGCTCCGCCCA
>JAZLJS010000004.1:0-2480 GCA_045617945.1 Lachnospiraceae bacterium | reverse complement strand
AATGCCGATGGAATCGGAAGAGATCTTCGGCACGAATGCCGATGGCAGTATCAATGAAGATTATTGCAAATATTGCTATACAAACGGTGAATTTATCGATAATGTTTCGATGGAGGAATATATAGAAATGTGCAGTCAATTCGGCGCACAGGCGGGCATGACCAACGAAGAAATGAAAGCATATTGCGAAAAACTGTTCCCGACGTTGAAAAGGTGGAAGAAATAAACATCAGATTCTTTTTATTTAGAAAGAAGTTCAATCATTATGAAATTATCAAAACTTGGCATATTGGGACTTATCAGTTTACTTTCATATACGGCAATGGTTGTATTTTCACCACTTTCTTATCCGGGATATAACTGGATGACCATGGCGGTTAGTGAGCTTTCGGCTGTCGGTGCACCTTCGGCAGACCTTGCAAATCGGCTGAACTGTTTGTTCGGTCCTTGCGGGTTGGTATCTATCATGGCGGTATGTGTAGCTGTTGCAAATATTCAGTCGAAGCGTTTCCGTTTTGGCGTGTACTGCTTTGCCGCCATGGAATGGCTTTGCAACGTCGGATATACCTGTTTTCCATGGGTGTCCGATGCTGCGAATACCGATCCGCAAAATGTGATGCACTTGGTCGTCACTGTCCTCGTTGTCGTATTTTCACTTGCGGCACTTGTGCTGATCCTATTCGGCGCTAAAAAAGCAGGGCATAAATCACTCGGTATCTGGGCAGGCGCTTGCCTTGCCGCAATGCTGATCGGCCCCATTGGAACAGGATTACTTCCGGCAAGTATGTTCGGATTGTTTGAGCGCTTCGGTACGTTTTCGGTGGTCGTATTCAATGCAGTGCTGGGTATGTATTTATTCTTGGGTGAATTTGAATCTAAAAATGAATGATAAACGGAAGGTTTAATGATGAAATTGAGCGGATTTTTGATCGTTGTAAAAGAGATCAAAAAAGCAGAGAAGTATTATCACGACGTCTTCGGTCTTGAAACGCTTGTTGATAATGACGGCAACATAATCCTATCGGACGGCCTTGTTTTGCAGGAGGAAAAATACTGGCGTGGCTTTATCGGCAAAGACGTTATTCCGCAGAACAACGCCTGCGAGCTGTATTTTGAGGAAGAAAACGTGGATGCTTTTTATGAAAAGCTGAAAACGCTTTATCCGGAAACCGAATTTGTCAATCTGCCAATGACCCACAGCTGGGGACAGCGTGTCGTGCGATTTTATGATCCGGACGGAAATCTGATCGAAGTCGGAACACCGATGTAAGAACAAATAGATATAAGTTTGTCAAGATTAAAGAATTAAAATGAAATATTTGATGGATTTTATAGCGTTAGTTATATTATACTTTTTCTTTTTTAGAAAGTGGAAATCTAAAGGCAAAGATATACTACTCGTCAATTCGTTGATGTATATATATCTGTCCTTTGTGCTTTACTTTACCCTCATGCCTGTAATAGCATCTCTGCCGTTCGTTTTGAACCATCCATACAATTTTATGAATATGGTTCCGTTCGTAGATGTATTAACAGGTCGAGGGGATTTTATCAGGCAGATTTTATTAAATATCATTATGATGGTACCGTTCGGGTTTCTTTTCCCTATGACACGAACCCCTGCCGCAGGATGTTGCAAAACCGTAGTTTGCTGCCTATTAATGAGTTTTGGTATTGAGCTGCTACAGCCGCTTATTAACGGCTTTCGTTCTGCTGACATCACGGATTTAATTACGAATACATTTGGCGGACTGGTAGGTTATGTTATTTACATTGTTTTCAGACCAATTACATCACGGGCTTTAGTGCCTCTCAGGAAGTGAGAACTTCAATTCTCTAAGCCGAAAAAACGAAAAGGAGTGAGGCAAACATGATAGAAACGAAACGCTTGAAAATATTCACAGCTTCCAAAGAGCAAATGGAAGCGTTTATTGCTGCGCAGTCAATTGACGTTCTGAAAGCGGCTTACACGGAAATGCTGGACGGGTGTCTTGCGCATCCCGACCAGTGGGAATGGTATGCCATCTGGATGATTGAATTAAAGGATGGAACGCACATTGGAGAGCTTTGCTTCAAAGGGCTTTCCGAAGACGGAATTGCCGAAATAGGATACGGTATCGCAGAGGACTATCAAGGCTGCGGTTATGCAACGGAAGTGGTTTCCGCGCTTGCGGACTGGGCGCTGACTCAACATGGCGTAACGTGCGTTACGGCTGAAACGGAAGAGCCAAACATCGCATCAAAAAGAGTCCTTGAAAAATCAGGGTTTGTTCCGGCGGGAGAAATCGGTGAAGAAGGACCGCGTTTTGTCCGCAGGATCACAATCCATCCGGAGGAACACAGGGATTATAAAGATATCGTTTCGCTGGTACTTCGTTCCTTCAAGGAGGGGACGGACTACTCCGACGGCACGGATATTATTGCACTGATCGAGGAAATCCGCGATTCCGAATACTATATCCCGGAGCTTTCCTTTGTCG
>JAZLJS010000003.1:0-45875 GCA_045617945.1 Lachnospiraceae bacterium | reverse complement strand
AGATAAATTGAATTAACCAGCAATTCTGCTTATAGAGTTGTTGAATGAGTTGAAGTAAATAAAGTATAATGTCCATGAGCAATTAAATCCTTTCGTGTTTTTGTTTGTTTGGCGATAGACATTATACCGAAAAATGGAGGTGATTGCTCTTTTTATTTGCAGACCTCCAGGAAATTAAGGAAAATAAAGGCTTTTTAAGCTTTTAGATAATAAAAAAGTAGTGTTTGTTTGACACTACCTAATAAAGTTGTGAGGAGGTTTTATGACAGAGCAGTTTGATATATATTAAAGATTGTATCGTGCAGTATATCCCAAGATTTGTTTGAAAAATAATGCCAACGTTTGGTTTACAGAAACAGGGCTCTGAGATGTGGTTCACATTTGTCCATAACTTTGTTAATATATTTATAGCTATCTTCAAGATGTCTTTCGTATATATAAACAGAAATACAAATATTAATCAGGAGGTACTTCACATGAATAAAGATAATAAGGAATTAAAAGATCAACAGTTAAAATCGGTTGTCGGTGGTGGACGAAATGACGCTGCAATAGGCTGGATAACCAAAATGCAATGCGGCAATTGTGGGCACACCATGACCTGGGCAGGTCGCTTCGTCGGGCAGATTTTCGATTGTCCGGTATGCGGTCGACCTACTTTTAGGGGAATATCTGAAATGTAATTATGATTGCCAATACATTATCAAAATAAAATTCCTCAGGAACTTCCTGAGGGATCAGACTGTAGACAAAGTCCCTATGACCGTAAAGGTTGTAGGGATTTTTCTTTTGTAGGATTTGTGTGAAACACAATTATTTATTTCTGCCTGATAAAGAATAATCATGTAGCGGCTGTGCTCTGTCAAGAGCAGGCCGCTTTTGTTGCGGTGCGAAGCACTCTTGACAGGCACGCCGCACATGATTTAATCGTAAACAAGCAGCAATGAATCAATGTGCCATTCGACGGATTTATACCCTCTTCTTTATCGCATATTTTAATGCATGGAGGTTAAAATGGCAGTTTTAGGCTGGTCGTACCGATAAGAATCGAGTTTTTGGGAATTTTATCGGTATAAAAATGACAGTTTTTGGCCGGTCGTACCGATAAGAATCGAGTTTTTGGGAATTTTATCGGTATAAAAATGACAGTTTTAAGGCCGGTCGTACCGATAAGAATTGCGATGTTGCAAATCTTATCGGTACCAAGCTTGATTTTCGGAGAAAAAAGTACCTATAAGAAATGCGGATTTGCAAATCTTATCGGTACGAAGCTTGATTTTCAGGGAAAAAAGTACTGATAAGAAATGCGTTTTTTGAAATCTTATCGGTATGAAGTACATTTTTCCGGGCATTTCTCCATAAAGTTTTGTGATATCGTGATTAATCACACAAATATTCATTTCTGCTTGGCTGATAATGATCATGAAGCGGTTTGCTCTGCCAAGGGCATGCCACAAATGAATGGTGCGAAGCAGCATCCCTGGGACGGCCGTAAGATTTACAATCCCTATAAAATGTGCTATATTAGAGATAGCAGTTTTAGCATATAAACTGCGGTTTTTGATTATCCGAAAGGAGTATATTTGCTTATGAAAGATAACAAGAATTTGAATGAATTAACAAATGAAGTTACACAGAAACCCGAAGCTTTATCAGAGTCGCTTTTGGAAAATGTAATCGGTGGCGCATCACATTCTGATTATATTGTAGCGATGAATGATATTAAGAGAGAGCAGTATAATAGATGGAAAAAGCGTTTTCCGAATATAATGCCGAATTGTCCCCCGGCTGATGCCGATTTAATGGAGAAATTGGGACATATGATGGTTGAGGTTTGGGACGATGCAGATTTGTCGCTTGATCAGAAGAAAGATTTGGATGAGCGTATCCGTCAGATGGAGGATTATTTCAATCCTCTGCTCAGATAAATTATATGATAATCATAGGGAAACCATCCGTTTGGACGGTTTCTCTTTTTTCAAAATGAATGAATTGGTGCGCATAACCGATAAGTAGATAACATATGCTGGAAGATAACATATGTTGGAGGATAACATATGTTGGAGGATAACATATGTTGGAGGATAACATGTGCTGGAGAATAACATATGTTGGAGAATAACATATGTTGGAGGATAACATATGTTGATTTTATAGAGTATAAAGGATATGGAAATGACAAATAAAGTGAAAAGCATTTTAAAGACATTGGTGATGGCAGTTGCGGTGCTTGCTCTTGCGGGATGTACTATTAGAAATACTGCAGAGACAGAACCGAATGCAACAGAAACTGCTGATGCGAATGCAACAGAAACTGCTGATGCCGGTTTGGGAATCAATAAGGATATCATAGTATTGTATGTAAACGATGTTCATTGCGGTATCGATGATAACCTTGGATATCAGGGGCTTAAAACGGTAAAGAATGCATATGAAGCACTTGGATATACGGTTCTTCTTGTGGATAACGGTGACGCGGTACAAGGGGATACAGTAGGTGCCATTTCAAAAGGTGAATATATTATTAAGCTTATGAACGAAGTCGGATTTGATGTGGCTACACCCGGTAATCATGAATTTGACTATGGAATGGAACGTTTCTTTGAACTGAGAGACATGGCCGAGTTTCCGTATGTGTCATGTAACTTTATGGATAATGATGGTAATACGGTGCTTGATCCTTATACAATTATTGAGGCAGATGGGGTAAAAATCGCATTTGTGGGGATATCTACACCCAAAACCATTACGTCGTCTGCACCAAAGTTCTTTATGAATGATAACAGCGAGTATATATATTCTTTCGGCCAGGATGCAACAGGTGAAAATTTTTACAAGAGGGTTCAGAAGGCGGTTGATGCGGCCAGGGACGAGGGCGCTCAATTTGTTGTAGCCATGGCACATCTCGGAACGTCAGCAGACTGTTCACCATGGATGTCGACAGAAGTAATTGAAAATACAACAGGGATTGATGTATTGCTTGATGGGCATTCGCATTCTGTGTGGAATGAGGAATTGATCAAAAATAAGGACGGAAAGACCGTTGTTCTTTCATCGACAGGTACGAAACTTGCATATATCGGTGTGATGACTCTTTCGAATGATGGAACGGTTCATACGAATTTGATTAATGATATTTCCAATAAAGATAATTCTATTAAGGAATTTATTAATGAGATTCGGACTCAGTATGACGAGATGCTCAATGAAGTTGTTGCGCATACGGATGTGGATCTTACAGTTAATGATCCTAAACTTGTGGATGCGGAAGGGGCGCCTATCAGAATTATTCGCTCGCAGGAAACAAATCTGGGTGACTTATGCGCGGATGCGTATCGAGGAATATCCGGAGCAGATGTGGCTGTCGTAAACGGTGGCGCAATAAGAGCAAACATCTCTGCGGGAGATATTACATACGGCGATATCATTAAGGTGCATCCGTTTGGGAACTCATTGTGTGTGGTTGAATGTACGGGACAGGATATATATGAAGCTCTTGAACTGAGTGCATCTTGTCTTCCTGCAGACTTCGGCGGATTTTTGCATGTGTCCGGTATGACTTTTACAATCGATGTAAATATTGAGTCTCCGGTTGTAATTGATGAAAACCGTATGTTCGTGAAGATTGATGGGGAAGCAAGGGTAAAGGATATCAAAATCGGGGGAGAAGATTTGGATTTGGCAAAGACGTATACGCTCGCTTCGCATGATAATGTATTGAATAATTTTGGTGATGGATATTCAATGTTTGCAGACTGTGTATTATTGCAGGATTCGATAATGCTAGATAACCAAGTACTAATCAATTATATTGTAGATGTGCTCGGCGGAAATGTTGATGAAGAATATGCCGATTATTTTGGGCAGGGACGTATTACAATTATTGATTAAAATGCAATGATGGGAAGGAATGTAGCTTTGATTTTACAAGCGAAACGGAGAGGACTATGACAATCACAGAAAAGGCTAACCTAATTATCAACGATATTAAGAAGGAATCCGGAACGAACCCGATTAGAATATTTAAGAATATAGTAAAGAATGAGTATATCAATATGCATGGACCGGAGCATCATATATTGGATGGCGCAAGTATTCTTGTTGCATATAGAAATGCCGGTGGAGACATAGATATAGACGAAGCCCTGGATAAATTGATGTACGAAGGCTTGCGTATGCCCGGCGCTATGTGCGGCCATTGGGGAATTTGCGGTGCTGTTACTTCGGTTGGGGCGGCTCTTTCCATTATTGATCAAACCGGCCCATTGTCAACGGACGGAACATGGGGAAACCATATGCAGTTTACTGCGGATGCAATTGGTGAACTCGGCCGAATCAATGGCCCCAGATGTTGTAAACGAGATGCCATGATAGCGTTTAAGAATGGCATTGCATATGTAAATTCACATTATGGGGTAGTTCTGGAAACAGAAGAGCCCGAATGTGAATATTCGGGCCGCAATGAACAATGTATTAAGGACAGATGTCCGTATTACAGAGGAAGAGAGATATAGATTATTCCTCCGGATTATAATTAATCTGATATCCGAACAGATATGCACCTTCCGGATCCTGAGATACCGTTATTTTGCCGTCAGCTCCTTCGTATACAGTACCGGATAAATAATCCATCATAAACAATATGGCGTTGCAGTAGTATTCGTCGTCTTCAGGATAGAAGTAATGGCATCCGGATATGGATGTCCTTTCTTCCTGCGCGGTTTGGCATGCTTCATCGATTTTATCTGCAAAGGCATCAAAGTCAAGGGCTCTGAGTCTTCCACTGAGTTGGGAAAGACTTTCGGTCATATACATTGAAATGCAGAAACGTTTGGCTGTATCATCATTTCCGAATAAACCGTAATCATCATATACGTCTCTATATGCCGTAAATTCATTCATAATAACCGTCTTGTCAAAGTTATCATCGGCATAAGGAAATACCTTTTCACCATCTATAACGATATACATCTTTTTCAGATCCTTATGGTCTTTGAGATATTCCTTCCATGCTTTATGGGCTTTTTTTACCGAACTTTGAGGACAGAATTCAAAGTATGTATCGGCATTATACCTGACAGGATACAGACGTTCTTCTATATAGTCCCGGCAGATGGAATCATTTAAGCTTTCACCGAGATTGGATGAATTTGTAAGGAAATCAAAACCTAATTTGAGTGATGCATTTTTATCAAATCCTTTCCAATCCTCATCAATTTCCGCCCAATTATAGTCAAAAACCCAGTCGTAGTCATTGTTGCATATCCATTCTTTCTCACCGCCGTGTGTAATATCGATTCTACCTAATCGCGGAATAATGATAGCAACTATTATTGCAAAAATAGCGATTGCACCTACAAAAATTGCTCCTACAAGTAATTTTCTGGAATTTGTCTTAGAAGGAGCGATACGCCGGGATGCAACCTGTTGAGGGGCAACCTGTTGAGGAGTAACCTGCTGAGAAGTAACCTGCTGAGGAGCAACCTGCTGAGGAGTAACCTGTTGAGGAGCAACCTGCTGAGGGGCAACCTGTTGAGAAGTAACCTGCTGAGGAGTAACCTGCTGAGGAGCAGCCTGTTGGGGTGCGGATGCCTGGGGCGTATTTGTCTGAGACGCAGCCGACTGGGGTGCGTCGGACGCGTTGGCTTGGGCTGCAGTATACGCATCGGCAGCGCGTTTCATTTCATACACCGGTTGCAATGATGCCCCACATTTTATACAAAAAGCAGCATCATCATCATTTACGATTGCCTGTCCGCATTTATAACAATACATAGTTTACCTCCGAATAATCTGAAAAGTGAGTATAGTTTACCAATTTCGATAGCATTTTACAATATGGAATAGTCGAGGATTTGTAATCGTGATAAGATTAAGCCTGTGAACATTTTTACTGCGCAGAATTGGAAAGAACCGGCAAAATGGAGAAATGTATGAAATATGATATCGACCGATTCGGTCAATGCTTACAAAGTCATTATACTTTACACCCTTGCCTGCAAAGTCAGGATGTGATTAAGTTCTGTTTTCAGGCGGCGTTTGGGGCGGAACATCTGATTGTTGATGATTCTGCACCAAAACGTTTCTTTTATGAGGAGTATGCACAGACGTCTGCTGCAGATGAATTGCTCTATGAGCCGTTGAATGGTATATACGCCCGCGTTCATTTGGCTGCGTGGAAGATGCAGGGATTATCCCCGGATGATTTGTGGAATGTATTTATCCATTCGGCACAGGAAAGTACACATGATGAGCAAAGAATGCTTTGCTATTTGAAAGAAGCCGTCAAGATTATATGTGGGGAGAGTGACTTTTGCGCTTGCGGAATAAATGAGAATGGAAATGTACGAGATTTGAATAGGTTTGTAGGCGATAAAAAGTTGTTTTTGTGTGAAGAATGGGATAATATTGTTAAGAAATATATTGCCGAAGGCATACGCCCCGTTCATCACAGTGAAGTTTTTAGGGAAGCGTATCACCCTGCGTACAGGGTTGTTAAGTCAGCGTATTTATTTGATGTCATGAAGGCATCCGAATCGTTCAAGACGGTGATATCCCAATGAAAGAGGTCTATAAAGATGTCATCGAAATTCAAAGTGTTTCCTATGGTACTGAGTGCAATGTTTCTGGCACTTGCACTGGTATTCCCGTTCATAACAGGGCAGATTCCGCAAATCGGAGCTGCTTTGTGTCCTATGCATATTCCTGTTTTGTTGTGTGCATTTATTTGTGGCCCGTATTATGCGGTGGTAATCGGGCTGTTGGCTCCGTATCTTCGTTTCGCGTTGTTCGGATTGCCGCCGATTATGCCCTCCGGGATCGGAATGAGTATTGAACTTGCAACGTATGGATTGGTTGCGGGCGTGCTCTACGCATGGCTTCCCAAGAAAAAAGTCAATGTATATGTTTCACTGATTGTTGCCATGATTGCCGGGAGAGTGATGTGGGGAATATCCCGTGTTGTTCTGTTAGGAGTATTCCGGTCGGAATTCAGCTGGGATTTATTCATTTCCGGAGCCGTAATAAATGCTATTCCAGGTATCATTTTGCAAATTGTTGCTATTCCGATTCTTGTGATGGTACTTCCGAATCGTTTCGGGGAGTAATTTATCCTTGCGGTTGCGACATGCGGCTACGATCAAATGTGTAAGCAATCTGTGAGACTGTGTATAAATGCGATTACGTCCAACCGCCGTCAACAGTGATGATCTGCCCGGTAAGGTACGAACCGCACTGTGAAATGTGATAAACTGCTTCGGCGATATCTTCCCCTGTACCGATCCTCGCGGCGGGGATTTCGTTGATGATCTCGTCCAGGTCCGCCGCTGATAAATGTGCGTTCATATCTGTGTCAATAATTCCGCAGGCAATTGCATTTACCGATATACCCGAAGGTGCCAATTCCTTTGCCAATGCTTTGGTGAAGGCATTAACGCCGCCTTTGGAAGCGCTGTATGCACATTCACAGGATGCTCCGACATTCCCCCAAACCGAAGAAATGTTAATAATGCTTCCGCTGTGATCGCGAAGCATTCGGGGAATCGCGCATCGACATGTGTAGAAGATGCTGTCCAAATTGGAGGCAATCTGATCGTGCCACATTTCGTCTGTCATATCCTGCAACAGTCCGACATAAGAAACTCCCGCATTGTTAATCAGATAGTCCAAGGATTCGATTGAAGCAAAGAGCTTGTTCACTTCGTCGCTGTTTCTGTGGTCACAGCATACGGTTCGGCAATTGATCCCGTATTGCTTCTGCAGGCCTTCGGCAAAGTCATTCAATACTGAAATATTAGTGCGGCATGTAAGTATCAAATCAATATTTTCCGAGGCAAATCTATGTGCGATTGCTTTTCCGATTCCTCGGGAAGCTCCTGTGATCAGTGCAATTTTTCGTTTCATAAAAGTATACTCCTGATGTATAATATTACCTGGTAGGATTACATTATATTATATTTTGCGTTATTAACGTAGGGTTTATTTGTTGAACATTATATTATATTTAGTGTTTTGACGTAGTTATTATTTTGTTGAAATGAGGTTTATATGATTTCAAATTCGGAAATATTTGATGTGATTATTATCGGTGCGGGTCCTGCGGGACTTACGGCCGGAATTTATGCCAAAAGGGCAGAACTGTCCGTTCTTCTTATAGAGAGATATGCGCCGGGCGGACAGATATTAAGTACATATGAAATAGACAATTATCCCGGCATGCCCGGATTGTCCGGCTCACAGCTGGGTGCGGCGATGCTTGAACATATGAATAAATTTGATGTTCCAATTTTAGAGACGGAAGTAAACAGCATGGAATTGTTGGGCGAAGTGAAGCGTATTCATACGGATGACGGCGTCTATTTGGCCAAGACTGTTATTCTTGCTTCAGGAAATTCTCCCCGTAAATTGGATATTCCGGGAGAAGAGGAACTGTTGGGATGCGGTGTATCGTATTGTGCAACCTGTGACGGTGCCTTTTTCAAAAGTCGCGAAGTTGCAGTAATCGGCGGCGGCGATGTTGCTGTAGAGGATGCGATTTTTCTTGCAAGAGGATGTAAGAAAGTATATGTGATTCACAGAAGAAATGAACTGCGTGCGGCAAAAGTATTGCAAAGTGCTTTGTTTGCACTTGATAATGTGGAAATGATTTGGGACAGTGTGTGTGAAAGCATTAACGGTGAAGATCAGGTTGAATCGCTGTCATTAAGAAACGTTGTTAATGACGAGACTACTGTTCTTCCTGTTTCCGGAGTGTTCGTTGCTACCGGTAATACGCCCAATACTTCATTTGCGGACGGTGGACAGATTAAGAGAGATGCTGCCGGCTATATAGTGGCCGGTGAAGACTGTATTACTTCGATTCCCGGTGTTTATGCTGCGGGCGATGTTCGTACCAAGAAACTGCGTCAGGTTTCAACTGCTGTAGGAGATGGTGCAAACGCTGTATATTCGGCATTGGAATACCTTTCCAAATAGCCGGAAACGGGTCCGAAACGGTGCCCTGATTTGACAACATACCGTCAAAATGATATATTATTTTGGCTTGTAACAAATTTGTAATATTTTGATCTTGAGATAGATTTCGGAGAGTTTGAATATATGAAGAAATGTAAGAAAGCGGCTGTTGTATTGGCTCTTTCATCACTGCTTGTTTCGGTATGCGGTGATATGAATGTATATGCGGCATCATCTGTATTCCCGGCTGCCGGTGGCGCTCTTGCCACGGGTAACGGTATTTCTATGCGCGATATTCGTGCAAATGCTGCCCGCAGTGCGGCAAAGAGTACGACATCACCTGCACAGAAGATTAATAATGCCATTTTGTCAGGTCAAACATCGACAGGTGAAACGTCAGCGTCGGAAAACGCTGCCGCACCCAATTCGGCAGATGCATCTGCGCAGAATGATATTTTTGCGGCTGTGGCAAAGGTGCAGACACCTGCATCCATGGCAGTGAATGAAGGCTTGATTGTAAACGGTGTGTCGGTTGTCGGATCTGCATCCGAGGCTGCACAGATGGAAGTTGTTTCCACTGCTTCGAATGTTACAAATGCGGAAGATGCAAAGGCAGCGGTAGAAGCACAGCAGGCAGCAGATGGCGAAATCCCGACAATAGAGGTTGCACCGGATGTTGAAATTGCCGAAGGTGAAGAAGATTTGTCACGTGAGGTTATCGCACAGGTTTCCAATTACGTTAATGTACGAAGTGAAGCAAGTGAAGATTCCGAAGTTGTAGGTAAGTTGTATAATCACTCGGCAGGTACGTGGCTGGATAAACAGGGTGATTGGGTTAAGATTGAATCCGGTAATGTAACCGGTTTTGTAAAAGGTGAATTTGTTGTAACCGGTGAGGCTGCTGTGAAATTGGCAGCAGAAGTTGGTGAACGTGTTGCTACAGTTACGACGACAACCTTAAAGATTCGTGAAGAAGCAACGACCAATTCGGCGGTTCTCGGATTGATTCCGATGGATGACCGTTTGACGGTATTGGAAGAAACCGATGAATGGGCGAAGGTTGCAATTGAGGAAGGTGATGGATGGGTTTCCAAAGAATATTTGTCCATTACTACAGAGTTCCCCAAGGCCGAATCCAAGGCAGAAGAGGAAGCTCGTCTTGCCAAGGAAGAAGAGGATCGTCGTAAGGCACAGGAAGCCGCAAGAAAAGCTCAGAAGAAGAACCAGGCAACTCCTTCGGCTCCGAAACAGCAGATTATGGTTGCTGCATCCGGTTCCGGATACGGTTCTCAGGTTGCTAATTTCGCTTTGCAGTTTGTGGGTAATCCTTATGTATATGGTGGCACCAGTCTTACAAACGGTGCGGACTGCTCCGGATTTACGCTTAGTGTATTTAAGAACTTTGGTGTATCACTTCCTCATTCTGCAGGTGCACAGAGAGCTTATGGTACGGTTATTTCGTCTGTTGCGGAAGCACAGCCCGGTGATTTGTTCTTCTATTCGGGTCATGTAGGAATCTATATCGGAAACGGAATGATTGTTCATGCATCCACAACCAAGACAGGTATTAAGGTCAGCAACGCAACCTATCGTACTGTCGAAGCGATCCGAAGGATCTTCTAGTTACAAATATTCTAGTTACAAATTTTTAAGCATACATCAACATAAAAGGGTCCATCGCATGTTTACATGCAGATGGACCCTTTTATGTTGATGTATATTTAAGGGACTCACGAGATGAATAAACCGCAGGTTCCGAATTTATGAATCCCTTAATATATGACCATATGGCCGTGTGCTTAAAAATATGTTGTTAAATAAACATCTCTTTCAAACTCTTTTCATACGGCGGATATGCTATTCCGCGTTCGGTTACAATCGCCGTAATCAGTTCGTGGTTTGTAACATCAAAAGCAGGATTGTATGTCTTCACATTCTCCGGCGCCATTGGCATTTTGTACCACATCTTGCTGATTTCGTCTCCTTTTCGTTCCTCAATCGGAATCATTTCACCGCTTTGTAAGGAAAAGTCAATCGTGGAAGACGGTGCGCAAATATAAAACGGTATTCCGTAGTGTTTAGCCAAAATGGCTATGCCACTTGTTCCGATCTTATTGGCTGCATCACCGTTTGCGGCAATTCTGTCACTTCCGGTAAACACGGCGTTGATCCATCCGTTTTTCATAACGGTTGAAGCCATGTTGTCGCAGATTAAGGTCGTATCAATCCCTGCGGAAGACAATTCAAACGAAGTAAGTCGCGCACCCTGTAAAAGAGGACGCGTCTCATCACAGAAAACTTTGAAATTATATCCGCGTTCATGTCCGAGGTACATCGGCGCCGTAGCAGTTCCGTATTTGGATGTCGCCAATTGCCCTGCATTGCAGTGCGTAAGCAGTCCGTCGCCGGGCTTTACGAGAGTCAGACCGTATTCCCCGATCGCTTTACACATTGCGGTATCTTCTTCTTTGATGTCAACGGATTCCTTTTTAAGAAGAGCAATAATATCGGGTACGGTAAATGTCGGATGATCCAAAACAACTTTTTCCATACGGCACAGTGCCCAGGACAGATTGACTGCCGTAGGGCGTGATGCATTTAAAAACTCTTTATCTTGGCGGAATTGCTTCAGGAATTCGTCATAGCTGCAATTTGCATAATGCGTTGCACATAGGTAGATTGCAAACCCCGCAAAAACACCTATTGCAGGTGCGCCTCGCACCTGCAATAGATAAATTGCATCATAAAATTCCTGTTTGGTTGTCAACGACAATAACTTAATCTCATTCGGAAGAAGTGTCTGATCAATAATGACAACCGCTTGTTCATCGTCGCTTAAAGCAACGGTTTCAATATTCAGGATATTTGATGTCATATTCTAGTACTCCGGTTCAATTAATCCGTAGGTATTGCCTTTGCGTTTGTATACAACGGACACCTGATTGGTTTCCGCATTACAGAAAACATAGAAGTTATGTCCCAAAAGTTCCATCTGTACGCATGCATCTTCGGGATACATCGGCTTAATATCGAATTTCTTGGAACGAACGATTTTGATTTCGTCATCGTCCGCATAATCATTCTCAAGAAATTCCTGCTTGAAGTTGCTGATTCCATGTTTGGAATCGGCAATTTTGGTTTTGTATTTTTTGAGCTGTCTTTCGATAATTTCTTCAACAAGGTCAATGGAAACATACATGTCGTTGCTTACCTGCTCCGAACGAATGATGCTTCCCTTTACGGGGATGGTAACTTCGATTTTCTGACGCTCTTTCTCAACACTTAATGTAACGTGAACTTCTGTTTCCGGCGTGAAATATCTTTCGAGTTTTCCGATCTTTTCTTCAACTGCAGAGCGCAGGCCGGGTGTAATTTCTACATTTTTACCAACGATAACAAATTCCATATATCGCCACTCCTTTCGCTTGTGCGTTTCATATACGACAAAAAGTCACTTGCGTATATGCTTGTGACCATATTATACCATATGACCTCGTTTGTACGCAACGAAAACCCACCTTTTGAGACCGCGCAAATATGTGTTATGTGATGTTTTACTTCCCAAAATGATGACTTTTCCAAGAAAATTATAATTAATTGTAAAAAAATTAATGCTTTTCATTAAAAAGTTATTGACAAACAATTTATCGGGTGATATAAATGACTTATCGATAAACGATAAATATTTATCATTTCAAGAAAGAAAAGGAGAATTAATTATGAACACACAGGATACTCAACTTGAACAGGTTAAGAAGAGCTGCAAGGCAGTCTCGATTGTTTTGAATATTACCAAAATTATCTTTATTGTAGGAATGATGGTGAGCCTGGTATCGGGAATTATTTGCCTTAGCAAACCGGAGATGATGAACAGTGCCGCATCAGAGGTGGATTTTGGAAACATTACTCCTACGTTTTCCATTGGCAATATCTCATTTGCCAACAGGTATTTTGAACAGGGTGATTTTGCCAAGGGCCTGGGCGTGTCTTTACTGATCGTTTCAGCCTTGCTTTTGGTACTTACCATTACATTTCATATTTTCGGCTCCATTTTTACCGCTATTCAAAAGAGCGCATCACCTTTTGATGAAACAGTAATTAAGAAATTAAAAGTCACATTCATCCTTATTTCGGTTGTAACGCTTTTCTTTATCGGACTGGGAGAGGGCGTTATTGTAGGTGTTACCTGTTGGGCGATCTATACGATTTTCCAGTATGGCGGAATTCTGCAGAAGCAGTCCGATGAGACATTATAGGAAAGGGAGGAAGATGATATGGGTAAAATTATTCTTCGATTGGACCGTGTAATGGCGGACCGCAAAATGTCATTGAATGAACTTTCCGAAAAGGTTGGTGTTTCCAATGTGAATCTTTCCAAGATGAAGACCGGCAAGATCAGTGCCATTCGATTTTCGACCTTGGAAGCAATTTGCGAGACTCTTAATTGCCAGCCGGGAGATCTGTTGGAATACGACAGCAATGCTGTATCCGAGCCGGTTGAGGAGTAAGGTTATTGCTTCGCTTATTGACTGATGACGTCCTTTCCAAAATATGCTATGCTCACTAGGGTACTTTGTTGTAAACATTGGCTTTAGAGGAGAACGTTTCATATATATGAAGAAGAAAAAGAGAAGCATCGGTAAAATCATTCTGCATACGTTTATTATAGGGTTGCTGTGCGGTGTCGGGCTGTGTATACTGCTTGCATTTTGGGCTGATGAGGAAGACTCTGTTCATGCGCAGATGGAGAACAATCAATACCTGGCCGAATCCGTGAGAGCACCACATACAATTGAAGGGAACGGTAACGATACGGTTACCGTTCTTTGCTATATTAACGGATCCGATCTGGAGAGCGAAGAGGGCGAGGCAACGGGTGATATTTGCGAGATGCTTGCAGCCGGCTACTCACCGAAGGTAAATGTGGTTCTGCAGACGATGGGGACAAAACGCTGGGACCGTAAACTGGGAATAGCATCGGATCGTTCACAAAGCTACGTAATCGGTCAAAACGGACTGGAACTTGTCAGGGATAATTTGGGGCAGCGTGACTGTACGAATCCGAATACGCTTGCCGAATTCATTAAGTGGGGCAGCAGTGCATATCCGGCGGATCGATACATATTATTGTTCTGGAATCATGGGGGAGGCCCTGTTTATGGGTTTGGATATGATGAGATAAAGGGAACGGATGAAGGCATGTCCATGGCCGGCATGAAAAAGGCTTTGACGGAAGGTGGCGTATTCTTTGATGTGATCGGTATGGATTGCTGCATTATGTCTTCAATTGAAACATGCCTTGCGCTTTATGACTTTTGCGATTACGCAGTTCTGTCCGAGGACTTCGAATCCGGTCTGGGATGGTCATATACGGAATGGATGGAAGCACTGTATGAGAACACTTCCATGCCCAGCACCGAAATCGGTCAGCGAATCGTTGATTCGATGGTTCGCGCAAATGAAAACGATCCGTACGGTGATCGAAGCATTATGGCAGTCATCGATGAATCCGTCATGAAAGTTTTATATAATGCCTGGACGAGCTTTGCATATCAAAATGAAGATGTCCTTCTGGATAAGAACTACAGTCGACCGATTAAATCGGGGCGCAGAGCTCCCAAACGAAGTAATGCCGTAAGCAAGGGATTTTTCTCCGACTGGCTGTATGCGGAAGATGAGTATTATCTGTCGGATTATTATGTTACGGACATTATGGCTGTGGCGTCCGAGGTGTCTTCACCGGAAGCGGATGCATTAAAGTCGGCCTTAAGCAGCGCGATCGTTTACATGAATTGCACCGAAGAGGATGCCAATCTTACGGGACTTGCCGTGACACTTCCGTACGGCGATTACGAGTTCTATAATATTTTGTCCGATGTATTTTTGGATATAGGTCTGGATTCGGAATATGTAAGTTGGCTGGAACAGTTTGCCAATGCACGCGGGTATAATGACTTTTACAATTATGATTCGTGGTCGCATGATTGGGAAGGCTGGGAACATTACGAAGACGAATATGATTGGGGGTATTGGAATCCCGAAGATAATTGCGGATGCTGGGGTGATTCCTGGGGCTGGGATGACTGGTCTTATTATAATGGCGACTGTGGTTACGGATATTATGACTGCTACGGTAATGATTGCTATTCGGACGAATATGACTGCTGGTATTCGGATGATTACTATTATGATGATGACTGTTATGATAATGATTACTACGGATATGACTGGCATTATTGCCGATAGTGCCGGGTTTTGCGATTACTTATTGAGTTATTGCGGGAGAATGAAAACATATAAAAGTGGGTGTGATGGCAGATGCGTTTCGGTTGCATCTGCTACATCATTATGATATAATATACGGAGTTTCTGATAAAAATTTAACAATCTTTTGGAGGTATCTAATATGGCAAGAAAAGTTGTAATCGCCAGTGCATGTCGTACCGCTATCGGAACAATGGGCGGAACACTTAGCACAACACCGGCTGCTGAACTTGGTGCGATCGTTATTAAGGAAGCTTTGAACAGAGCAGGAGTAGCACCTGAGAAGGTAGACCAGGTATATATGGGTTGCGTTATTCAGGCAGGCCAGGGCCAGAACGTTGCACGTCAGGCATCTATCAAGGCAGGCCTTCCCGTAGAAGTTCCCGCAGTTACAATGAACGTTGTATGTGGTTCCGGGTTGAATTGTGTTAACCAGGCTGCACAGATGATTATGGCAGGTGATGCAGATATCGTTGTTGCCGGCGGTATGGAAAATATGTCCATGGCTCCCTACGCTGTTATGCAGGGTCGTTACGGTTACAGAATGAACGATGGCAAGCTTGTTGATACAATGATCAAGGATGCTCTTTGGGATGCATTTAATGATTATCATATGATTATGACAGCTGATAACATTTGTCGTGAATGGGGACTTACAAGAGAAGAACTCGATGAGTTCTCATTGAAGAGCCAGTTGAAGTGCGAAGCAGCTCAGAAGAGCGGTGCATTTGATGATGAGATCGTTCCCGTTACGGTTAAGAAGAAAAAGGAAGTAATTGAGTTTAAGGTTGATGAAGGACCTCGTCCGGGATCAACAATGGAAGGCCTTGCAAAACTTCGTACCATCAATCCCGATGGCTTTGTTACAGCAGGTAATGCTTCCGGTATTAACGACGGTGCCGCAGCTCTTGTTATCATGAGTGAAGAAAAGGCACAGGAACTTGGTATTACACCGATGGCTACATTCGTTGCCGGCGCATTGGCAGGTGTTCGTCCCGAAGTTATGGGTATCGGACCTGTTGCTGCTACGAAGAAAGTTATGGCTAAGACCGGATATAAGATTGAAGACTTTGATATTATCGAAGCAAACGAAGCTTTTGCGGCACAGTCTGTTGCAGTCGGCAAAGATCTCGGTATCGATGTTGAGAAGCAGCTGAACCCGAACGGCGGTGCTATTGCACTCGGTCATCCTGTAGGAGCTTCCGGAGCTCGTATTCTTGTTACACTTCTCTATGAAATGAAGAAAGCCGGAGCACATAAGGGTCTTGCTACTCTTTGTATCGGCGGTGGTATGGGTTGTGCAACTATCGTTGAAATGTAATAATTGATGACGTAATAACGGGCATTGTGAGAACAATGCCCGTTGTGTTGCGAAAAAGGAAACTATATTTAAGTTTATTTTAAAGGAGAGAAACTATGGAATTTGTATCCTATGAAGTATCCGATCGTGTTGGTATCATTACAATCACACGTGAGAAAGCTTTGAATGCATTGAATTCGCAGGTTCTTGATGAACTTGCCGAAACATTCAAGGCAGTTGACCTTGACACTGTTCGTTGCCTTATTCTTACAGGCGCAGGCGAAAAGTCATTTGTTGCCGGAGCTGATATCGGAGAAATGAGCACACTTACCAAGGCAGAAGGCGAAGCTTTCGGTAAGAAGGGAAATGATGTATTCCGTATGATCGAGACTTTCCCGATTCCCGTTATTGCAGCTGTTAACGGTTTTGCACTTGGCGGCGGATGTGAGATTTCCATGAGCTGTGATATCAGAATCTGTTCCGATAACGCAGTATTCGGACAGCCTGAGGTTGGCCTTGGAATTACTCCCGGATTTGGCGGAACACAGCGTCTTGCAAGACTTGTGCGCGCAGGCATGGCTAAGCAGATGATTTATACAGCTCGTAATATTAAAGCAAATGATGCATACAGAATCGGCCTTGTTAACCAGGTCGTTTCCGCAGAAGTTAACGAAGCCGGCGAAGTTACGGTATCCGCAAAGGACGCACTTATGGCAGCAGCTCTTAAGATGGCATCCGGTATTGCACAGCAGGCTCCCATTGCAGTCAGAAACTGCAAGAAGGCAATTAACGAAGGTCTGCAGGTTGATATGGATCAGGCAATTGTTATCGAAGAGAAGTTGTTTGGTGACTGCTTCGAGACAGAAGATCAGAAGGCCGGTATGGGTAATTTCCTTGAGAAGGATAAAGAGAAGAAGCTTAAGGTAGTACCTTTCCAGAACAAATAAACGGTTATTAATGTAAGTAAATAATAAATATACATTTAAGGAGGAAACACAAATGAAAGTTGGTGTTATTGGTGCCGGCACAATGGGTTCCGGTATTGCACAGGCTTTTGCTCAGTGCGATCAGGTAGAAAAGGTTTATCTGTGCGACATTAAGCAGGAGTTTGCAGACGGCGGATATGCTAAGGTTGTGAAGAATATCGGCAAGCTTGTTAAGAAAGAGAAAATCACTCAGGAAGCAGCTGATAAGATTCTTGCCAAATTCCAGACAGGTCTTAATGAGATTTGTACTGATGCAGATCTTGTTGTAGAAGCAGCTTTGGAAGTTATGGATATTAAGAAAGAATGCTTCAAGAACTTAATGGAAAATATCGTGAAGAATCCGGATTGCGTATTTGCATCCAATACTTCTTCCCTTTCCATTACAGAAATCGGTGCAGGCCTTCCGAAGCCGATCGTTGGAATGCATTTCTTCAATCCCGCTCCTGTTATGAAGCTGGTTGAGGTTATTGCAGGTGCTAACACTCCTCAGGATATGATTGACAAGGTTAATGAAATTTCCAAGGCTCTTGGCAAGACTCCCGTACAGGTTAACGAAGCTCCCGGTTTTGTTGTAAACAGAATCCTTATTCCTATGATTAACGAAGGTATTACTGTTTTCGCTGAAGGCGTTTCCGATATCGAAGGTATCGATAATGCAATGAAGCTTGGATGTAATCATCCTATGGGCCCCTTGGAATTGGGTGACTATGTAGGTCTTGATATCGTTCTTGCTATTATGGACGTTATTTATAAAGAGACAGGTGATTCCAAGTATCGTGCATGCCCGCTTCTTCGTAAGATGGTTCGTGCGAAGAAACTCGGTGTTAAGACCGGTATCGGCTTCTACAATTATGCTGATGGCGGTAAGGTTCCTACAGATAAATAAATTAATTAACGGAGGAAATAAATCATGGATTTTTCTTTAAGCAAAGAGCATGAGATGGCCAGAACCCTTTTTAAGGAATTCGCTGAAAAGGAAGTTAAGCCTCTTGCGCAGGAAGTTGATCAGGATCACAGATTCCCCAGAGAAACTGTAGATAAGCTTGCAAAATACGGCTTTCTCGGTATTCCCGTTCCGAAGGAACTGGGCGGTCAGGGTTGTGACATTCTTACATACGTTATGTGCGTAGAAGAGATGTCAAAGGTTTGCGGTACTACAGGCGTTATCGTATCCGCACATACATCTTTGTGTATCGATCCTATTCTTACATTCGGTACTGATGAGCAGAAGCAGAAATATGTTGTTCCCCTTGCAAAAGGTGAGAAGCTTGGTGCTTTTGGTCTTACAGAGCCCGGCGCAGGTACAGATGCACAGGGTCAGCAGACAAAGGCTGTTTTGGATGGCGACGAATGGGTACTTAACGGATCCAAGTGCTTCATCACAAACGGTAAAGAAGCTGATGTATATGTAATCTTTGCTGTAACAGGTAAGATTGAAAAGCGCGGTAAGATGATGAAAGAGATTTCAGCATTTATCGTTGAAAAAGGAACACCCGGATTTACATTCGGTACAAAAGAAAATAAGATGGGTATCTGCGGTTCTTCCACATACGAACTTATTTTCACAGATTGCAGAATTCCGAAGGAAAATCTTCTCGGTGCACAGGGCAAGGGCTTCAATATTGCCATGCATACATTGGATGGTGGTCGTATCGGTATCGCTGCACAGGCTCTTGGTCTTGCAGAAGGTGCTTTGGAAACAACAATCAACTATGTAAAAGAGAGAAAGCAGTTCGGCAAGAGCATCGGAGCATTTCAGAATACACAGTTCCAGCTTGCTGATATGGCAACAAAGGTTGAAGCTGCCAAGCTTCTTGTTTATAAGGCTGCTCTTAAGAAGGATGAGTACAGAACCAATCCTAAGATTTCTTACTCTGTAGAAGCTGCTCAGGCTAAGCTCTATGCTGCAGAAGTTGCTATGGAAGTTACCACAAAGGCTGTTCAGCTTCACGGTGGTTACGGCTATATCAAGGAGTACGATGTAGAAAGAATGATGCGTGATGCAAAGATCACGGAGATCTACGAAGGTACATCCGAGGTTCAGAGAATGGTTATCAGCGCAGCACTGCTTAAGTAAGGTATAGGAGGAAACGATAAATGAAAGTTGTAGTTTGTATCAAACAGGTTCCGGATACAAAGGGCGGCGTTAAGTTCAATCCCGACGGAACACTTGACAGAGCAGCAATGCTTGCAATCATGAATCCTGATGACAAGGCAGGTGTTGAAGCAGCTCTTAGATTAAAAGATCAGTATGGTGCAGAAGTTACGGTTCTTACAATGGGTCTTCCCAAGGCAGCAGATGTTCTTCGCGAAGCAATCGCTATGGGCGCTGACAAGGGTATCCTTGTAACAGACAGAGTTCTCGGTGGCGCAGATACATGGGCAACATCCACAACAATCGCAGGCGCTCTGAGAAATATCGATTACGATTTGATTATTACAGGCCGTCAGGCTATCGATGGTGATACAGCTCAGGTTGGTCCTCAGATTGCCGAACATCTTGGAATCCCCGTAATTTCTTATGCACAGGAAATTAAGCTTGAAGGAGATAAGGTTGTTGTTAAGCGTCAGTATGATGACAGATATCATATGGTTGAAGCAAAGCTTCCTTGCTTGATCACAGCGCTTTCCGAATTGAACGATCCCAGATACATGACACCCGGTGGAATTTTCGATGCTTGCAAGGCAGAAATTACTACATGGGGCAGAGCTGATCTGAAGGATGTTGATGACGGTAACATCGGTCTTAACGGTTCACCTACAAAGATTGCGAAAGCTTCCGATAAGGTTCGTAAGGGTGCAGGCGAAAAGGTTGTTCCCGAGTCTCCGGAAGAGGCAGTAAGTTACATCGTTGGTAAGCTTAAAGAGAAGCATGTTATCTGATTCTAAGAAAAGGAAAAGTGGTGAATAATTATGAATATGAGTCCAGAAACAATTGCTCAGTACAAAGGTGTCTTTGTATTTGCGCAGCAGGTTGATAACAAAGTAAGCGGTATCGCTTATGAATTGCTTGGAAAAGCAAAAGAATTGGCAGCACCTCTTAATACACAGGTTACTGCAGTTCTGATTGGTTCCGATGTGAAGGCTCTTGCAGATGATTTGGCAGCATATGGTGCTGACAGAGTTATCCTTGTAGATGATCCCGAACTTAAGGATTACAGAACTGAGCCTTATGCTCATGCACTTGCATCTGTTATTAACGAGTTCAAGCCCGAGATTATGCTTGTTGGTGCTACAGCAATCGGTCGTGACCTTGGTCCTACCGTTTCCGCTCGTGTTGCAACAGGTCTTACAGCTGACTGTACAGTTCTTGATATCGGTGATTTCCCGCTTCAGCCGATTCCCGGTAAAGAACAGCTTCATAATCAGCTTTTGATGACTCGTCCCGCATTTGGCGGTAACACAATCGCTACAATCGCTTGCCCGTACAATCGTCCTCAGATGGCTACAGTACGTCCCGGCGTTATGCAGAAGATTGCTCCCGTTGCAGGTGCAAAGGCAGAAGTTGTTGAATACAATCCCGGATTTACTCCGAACAACAAATACGTTCAGATCAAGGAAGTTGTTAAGGCTGTTTCCGATATCAAAGATATCATGGATGCCAAGATTCTTGTATCCGGTGGTCGTGGTGTTGGTTCACCCGAGAACTTCAAGATTTTGGAAGAACTTGCAGAAGCAATCGGCGGTCAGGTTTCCTGTTCACGTGCCGTTGTTGATTCCGGTTGGAAGCCGAAGGAATTGCAGGTTGGTCAGACAGGTAAGACTGTTCGTCCGAACGTATACTTCGCAATCGGTATTTCCGGTGCTATCCAGCACGTTGCAGGTATGGAAGAATCCGATATCATCGTTGCGATCAACAAAGACGAAGATGCTCCGATCTTTGATGTTGCAGACTACGGTGTAGTTGGTGATCTTAACAAGATCGTTCCTCAGCTTACAGCAGAGATCAAAGCTGCTATGGCTGCAAAGAAGTAATAAACTTTAGAAGTAACAGACAGTGAGTGATCATTGTAAAAGAGCCGCATTCCTGCGGCTCTTTTTTCGGCATAAATTCAATTTGTTTGTTGATATTTATTTACTGATATTTATTTGTTTGCTGATGCTTACTTGTTTGTTGATATTATTGCGAAATCAATCCCTTAAGCCCGTCGAACAGTTCCAAATCTTCTGCGCTGACACGCATGTTTCCGACATTTTCCGTACCGTCCGGGTTCTTTATTGAAATCTCGATAACGGTTCCTTCTTCGATTTTCTTTCCGATAACGGTCTTTACGAAGGCATAAAATTTGGGATGTGCTGTTTCAAATTGTTTCTTGGCGGCCATGATTTTGAGAATGTCCGCCGCATTCGGCATGCTCATGTGTGTATTCCTTTCTGAATGTGTAATATTGGATTTAGTAATTGATGATCAATAATCTTTATAAGGGTAAACAGTTCTATGAGTTGATCACATTTATGAGAATATCAGTCCTCTGCGTCGCAATTCGGCATTTATCGCATTAAGGACGTTCTTCTTATCCGCACTCCATAACGGTGCAATCAATTCCCGTTTGTTTCCGTCGCCGGTCATTCGATGAACGATTACCGAGTCGGGCAGCATTTCAATGCAATCGGCAAGTATTGTGATGTATTCGTCCAATGTCAGCACATCAAACAATCCCTGTTCATAATCATCCGCCAGATCCGTTCCGCGAAGGACGTGCAGTAACTGCAGCTTGATTCCCGTTGCACCGGATAAGATGATATAGGAAACGGTGTCCTTAATCATTTGAGCGGTTTCATTCGGAAGCCCCAAAATAACGTGAACTATGATGTTTTCTATACCGATGCGTTTCAGATTGCAAATGGCTTCGTCGTATTTTTCCAAACTGTATCCGCGTCGTATATATTCGGCTGTGGCAGGGTGAATCGTCTGTAATCCCAACTCTACCCATATCGGCTTGTCGGTATTCAGTTTGGCCAGAAGATTTAGTACGTCGTCACCAAGGCAATCCGGTCTTGTTGCAACAGAAAGGGCAACGATATCGGGATGCTTCAGGGCTTCGGAAAACTTGCTTTCAAGAATCGAAACAGGTGCATATGTATTGGTGAAGGCCTGAAAATATGCAATGAATTTATGAGCACCCTTCTTGGCGAGAATTTCTTTTTGTGTATTAATCTGCTCGGTGATGCTTAACGTGCGGTTGCCCGCAAAGTCACCCGATCCATGTTGTGAACAAAAGATACATCCGCGTGTTCCCAGCGTTCCGTCGCGTGTCGGGCATGTGAATCCGCCGTCCAGAGACAGTTTATATACTTTTTCGCCAAAGATTTCCGAACAATACTGATTGACTGTCTTCATTTTATTCTCCACTTCGCTTGGCCAAATCAGGTTCCGCAGCCTTTTAGGAAGTCATATTCTTTTTATTTCCGTGGCTATTAAGAACATAATATATCATAGCACAAAATTGGCAGAATATTTGATTTTTCCCGAAGGGGGTGTTATTATTTTAACGATGTGCGTTCGACACCCGTTGAGTGCCGAAATAAGTAAGTATTTGAAAATAAGAGGTGCGATATGACAAAATCATTTGACGATCTGTTGAAGAGAGTATCCGAGTGCAGCAAGAAGAAAGTTGCGGTTGCCGTTGCTCAGGATAAGGCAGTACTGGAAGCTGTTAAGGCAGCAAAAGAGAGAAATATTGCAGATGCAATATTGGTAGGTGACGAAGCCCAAATTCGTGCGATCGGTGCTGAATTGAACATGAACATGGATGAGTATGAAATCATCAATGAGGTAGATGTGGTTGAAGCATCACTTAAGGCTGTCAGTCTCGTTCACGACGGTAAGGCAGATATGTATATGAAAGGAATTCTGCCTACAGGTACGTTCCTTAAGTCCGTACTTAATAAAGAAGTCGGTCTTCGTACAGGCAAGCCGTTGTCTCATGTTGCTGTATTTGAGGTTCCGGGCATTGACAGACTGTTATTCCTGACAGACGTTGCATTTATGCCGTATCCCACATTGGAAGATAAGAAGTGCATCATTGAATATACGGTTGAAGTAGCCAAAGCATGTGGCGTTGAAATGCCGAAGGTTGCACCGCTTGCAGCAGTTGAAACCGTTAATCCGAAGATGCCTGTTACTCTGGAAGCAGAAGAGCTTACCAAGATGAATGAAGCCGGCGAAATTAAGGATTGTATCGTTGACGGACCGTTGTCACTTGATATTGCTCTTTACAAAGAAGCTGCGGAAGAAAAGGGTGCGCTGGGACGTAAGGTTGCCGGCGATGCAGATATCCTGTTGTTCCCGGATATTCATGCAGGTAATCTTGTATACAAAGCAATCGTTCATATGGTTAATATGAAGAACGGATGTATTCTTACAGGAACTAAGGCTCCGGTTGTTTTGACATCCCGTTCCGATACATTTGAAACAAAGGTTAATTCCATTGCACTTGCTGCAATTGTAGCAGAAGAATTGGCAAAGAATAACAAATAGAGAGGAGAATACTATGGGTTTGAAGAGTCTGATTATTAATCCCGGTTCCACATCGACAAAGATTGGTGTATTTGAGGATGAAACGCTTTTGTTTGACGAAACACTTCGTCATTCTACGGAAGAAATTGCACAGTATGCATCTATCGTTGACCAGAAGGATTTTCGTAAGAACATTATTGTGAATTTCCTTGCTGAGAAGAATTTTGATATAAAGTCACTCGATTTTATCGTTGGAAGAGGCGGAATGTTGAAACCTATTCCCGGTGGTACATATGCCGTTACGGACGTTCTGTTGGAGGATTTGAAGGTTGGTAAATCCGGTCAGCATGCATCCAACCTGGGTGGTATTTTGGCAAGAGAAATCGGCGATTCCGTTGGTATTCCTTCCTATATCGTTGACCCGGTTGTTGTTGATGAATTGATTCCCATCGCTCGTTATTCGGGTGTTCCGGAACTTCCCCGTAAGTCCATTTTCCATGCATTGAATCAGAAGGCAGTTGCTAAGCGTTATGCACGTGAAATCGGCAAATCATATGATGAATTGAATTTGATTGTTGTTCATATGGGCGGCGGTGTTTCCGTAGGACCTCATAAGAACGGACAGATCATTGATATCTTTAATGCTCTTGACGGTGACGGTGCGTTCTCTCCCGAGAGAGCCGGTGCGGTTCCTGCAGGTGATTTGGTAAAGATGTGCTTCTCCGGTAAGTATACCGAGAAGGAAGTATATAAGAAGCTTGTCGGCAACGGCGGATTTAATGCGTATGTCGGAACAAACGATATGCGTGATGTTGAGAAGATGATTAATGATGGTGATGAGAAGGCTAACGAAGTACGAGAAGCTTTCATTTTCCAGGTTTCCAAGAACATTGGTGCTATGTCGACTGTTTTGGAAGGCAAGGTTGATCAGATTATCGTAACCGGTGGTATTGCATATGATAAGGCTGTTGTAGCCGGACTTAAGAAGCGTTGTGAGTGGATCGCTCCGTTTACGGTATATCCCGGAGAAGATGAGCTTTTGGCACTTGCACAGGGCGGTCTTCGCGTAATGAAGGGTGAAGAACAGGCCAAGGAGTATTAAGAGGCAGGTCTTGAATTATTAACAGGCTATGATTTATAAGAAAAGAGAGCACCGTCGTGGTGCTCTCTTTTGTTGCGTCCAAACGATGCTCTCTTTTATAAATGCGTTTACTTAGAAGCCTTCTTCGGCAAGCCATGCAAGACCTTCGTCTTTGGTGAGGAAATATTTATTCACTGTATTGGGAGTGTGAGACATTTCCTTATGTCGTGAAGACTGAACGGATACTTCGTATGAGTTGCCTTCGATATATGCAATGCATTTACAATTATGTGATTCAAGTGTCTTGTGAAGTTCTACATAGCGGGAAGAACCTTTGGGACTGACCTGATGAAGCTTTTCGATAAATGCCATATATGCCCAGCCCTTTTCGTCTCTCCATTCGGATGAGAATTCGTCGATGGTTTCATATAACCATTCGATTTCGTGCGCGTGTGCCACACCGGTTCCATAAGAATATACGATTCTCCGCTCGGGATCTGTCCAAATTTTAAAACATCCTACTTCCTTTTCCATTACTACTCCTTATTATATGAAATAAATTCGGCATTGACTGTTTAAATGAACAGTCTGATAAATAGTAGCATCATTTGTCGGAAAATACAATGCCTATAATGACTTCCCGTTTGAGTTGAAGGTTTTGGGAATTTTTGTTACAATACAAATTGGTTTATTTTGGCGTAGAGACTTTTTTATATAAGTTGAATAGCCGACAGTTTTGAGTAGGAAAAGGAGCTGTGTATTTATGAAGCTTATTGATAAAGTGTTCGGCACGCATTCCGAACGCGAATTGAAATTAATCCGTCCCATCGCTGACAAGGTTGAAGCACTTCGCCCTCAAATGCAGGCGAAGACGGATGATGAACTCAGAGCCATGACGGATTTGTTTAAGAACCGTCTGGCAGCAGGTGAGACACTGGATGAGATTCTTCCGGAAGCATATGCGACCGTAAGAGAAGCGGCTCGCCGTGTTTTGGGAATGGAGCATTTCTATGTACAGATTCTCGGTGGTATTATTCTGCATCAGGGTCGTATCGCAGAAATGAGAACCGGTGAAGGTAAAACACTTGTGGCAACACTTCCCGCATACCTGAATGCACTTACGGGTCGCGGTGTACATGTTGTTACCGTAAATGATTATTTGGCAGATCGTGATGCGAACGAGATGGGAAAGGTTCACAGATTCCTGGGTCTTACCGTAGGTTGTGTATTGAATTCCATGAAGCCCGATGAGCGTCGTGAACAGTATGCGTGTGATATTACGTATGTTACCAATAACGAACTCGGTTTTGATTATCTTCGTGATAACATGGTTATTTATAAAGAACAGTTGGTTCTTCGCGAGCTTGCATATGTAATTATCGATGAAGTTGACTCTGTTCTTATTGATGAAGCCAGAACTCCGCTTATTATTTCCGGCCAGAGCGGCAAATCTACAAAACTTTATGAAGTGTGTGATGTCCTTGCACGTCAGATGAAACGTGGTGAGGATATGCAGGATCTGACCAAGATGGATGCCATCATGGGAATTGAGCGAGAAGAGACGGGTGACTTTATTGTTAATGAAAAGGACAAATTCGTCACACTGACTGCAGAAGGTGTTGCAAAAGTTGAGCGATTCTTCCAGATTGAAAATCTCGCAGACCCCGAGAATGTCGAGATCCAGAATAATGTGATTTTGGCACTGCGTGCCCATAATTTGATGTTCAGAGACCAGGATTACATGGTACAGGATGATCAGGTTCTGATTGTTGATGAATTTACCGGACGTGTAATGCCCGGACGTCGTTACAGCGATGGTTTGCATCAGGCTATTGAGGCCAAGGAACATGTAAAGGTTAAGCGTGAGAGTAAGACTCTTGCAACGATTACTTTCCAGAACTTCTTCAATAAGTTTGAGAAGAAGTGTGGTATGACCGGTACGGCTCTCACCGAAGAAAAGGAATTCCGTGATATTTACGGAATGGATGTTATTGAGATTCCTACTAATCTGCCGGTTATTCGTATCGACCATCAGGATGCGGTTTATAAGACACGTAAAGAGAAATTGTTTGCGATCTGTAATGAAATCGAGGCGGCACATGCAAAAGGACAGCCTGTTCTTGTCGGTACGATTACGATCGAAGCATCCGAGGAATTGTCCGGATTGCTTAAGAAGAGAGACATTCCGCATAAAGTCCTGAATGCGAAGTTCCATGAGATGGAAGCTGCAATTGTCGCAGATGCAGGTATTCACGGTGCGGTTACTATCGCAACAAATATGGCCGGTCGTGGTACGGATATTAAGCTGGATGATGAATCCAGGGCAGCAGGCGGTTTGAAGATTATCGGTACGGAACGTCATGAATCCCGTCGTATTGATAACCAGTTGCGTGGTCGTTCCGGACGTCAGGGTGATCCCGGTGAATCCAGATTCTTCATTTCACTGGAAGACGATCTGATGCGTTTGTTCGGTTCCGATCGTTTGATGGAAATTTTCACAACACTTGGTGTTCCCGAGAACGAGCAGATTGAACATAAGATGCTTTCCAATGCAATTGAGAAAGCGCAGATGAAGATAGAGAACAATAACTTTGGTATTCGTAAGAATTTGCTGGAATACGACCAGGTTATGAATGAACAGCGTGAGATTATTTACGCAGAACGTCGTCGAGTACTTGACGGAGAGAGCATGCGTGATGTTATCTTCAAGATGGCTACGGAATTTGTTGAGAATACTGTTGATATGTGTGTCGGTGAGCTCCCGAATCCGGAAGATTGGGATCTTGGCGAATTGAATCAGCACCTGCTGGCAACTATTCCGGTTGAACCGATCAAGACACCGGACGTTATCGGCAAGAAGCGTGATCAATTGAAACATACCCTGAAAGAAGAGGTTGTTAAACTGTATGAAGCGAAGGAGACGGAATTCCCTACTCCCGAGCAGATCCGTGAGTTGGAACGTGTTATCCTGTTAAAAGTCATTGACCGCAAGTGGATGGATCACATTGACGATATGGAACAGTTGCGTCAGGGTATTGGTTTGCAGGCATATGGTCAGAGAGATCCGCTTGTAGAATATAAGATGAGCGGTTATGACATGTTTAATGCCATGACGGATGCTATCAGCGAAGAAACCGTACGTGTTCTATTCCATATCCGTGTTGAACAGAAGGTTGAAAGAGAAGAAGTTGCCAAGATTACGGGAACCAATAAGGATGATTCGGGCCCGAAGAAGGCAGTACGTCGTGAGACCGACAAGGTTTATCCGAATGATCCGTGTCCTTGCGGATCAGGCAAGAAGTACAAACAATGTTGCGGAAGAAAGTGATAGTTATTTATGATTGAACTTGATCAGATTAAATCGGATTTATCGGCACAGAAGCAGACGCTTTCCCAAGTGGAAGCGTCTCTTTCCATAGAAGATAAGAAGCAGCGAATCGAAGAGCTGCAGCGTAAAATGGAAGAGCCGAATTTCTGGGATGATAATGAGCAGTCTCAGAAGCTTACAAAAGAATTGAAGGATATGCAGGATGATGTTGCGACGATTACATCGTTAACACAGCAATATGATGACATTATGGAATTAATTGCAATGTGTTATGAAGAAAATGATGAGTCGATGATTCCGGATGTTACCGCGGAATTTAATGACTTTACGCAAACGCTTGAAACACTTCGCCTGCAGACGCTTTTATCGGGTGAATATGATAAGAATAATGCAATCCTTCGACTGAATGCCGGAGCCGGCGGTACTGAAAGCTGCGACTGGGCAGGAATGTTGTATCGTATGTATACGCGCTGGGCAGAGAAGAAGGGATTCGGCGTGGAAGTTTTGGATTATCTGGACGGAGACGAAGCCGGAATCAAGTCTGTTACATTTCAGATTAACGGAACAAATGCGTATGGATATTTAAAAGGCGAGAAAGGTGTGCATCGTTTGGTTCGTATTTCTCCGTTTAATGCGCAGGGCAAGCGCCAGACGAGTTTTGTTTCGCTGGATGTTATGCCTGATATCGAAGAGGATATTGATGTGGAGATTAACGAAGAAGATCTTCGTATTGATACATACCGCTCCTCCGGTGCAGGCGGACAGCATATTAATAAGACGTCTTCGGCGATTCGTATCACGCATCTTCCGACCGGAATTGTTGTACAGTGTCAGAATGAGCCAAGCCAGTTCCAGAACAAGGATAAGGCAATGCAGATGCTCAAGGCAAAGCTGCTGATATTGAAGAAAGAAGCCAATGCAGATAAGCTGTCGGATATCCGCGGTGAAGTAAAGGATATTTCCTGGGGCAATCAGATTCGCTCGTACGTTTTACAGCCGTATACGCTTGTAAAGGATACGCGTACAGAGCAGGAAGTCGCTCAGGCCGATGCTGTTCTGGACGGTAATCTGGATCCGTTTATTAATGCATATCTGAAGTGGATTAATCAGTAAATCGGTTGCGTTCATTTCTTTTAGCACATTTGTTATGAAACCAACTTAATTTTTTAGATGTTTTGTATATAATAGCCCTTGTGTTTACACAAGGGCTATGTTATTATATCTTTCGACGGTGGACAACTGTTCGCCGCAAACAGACACAGACAAACAAATGTCTTCGCACAGAAGACGATGCCGAATGGAAGCAGTAGGATATTATGGCAGAGAACAATACGTATTATCTTGTGAAAAAGCGTGCATTGCCCGAAGTCCTTTTGAAGGTTGTTGAGGCCAAGAGCCTTGTCGAGTCCGAAAAGGTATCCAGTGTACAGGAAGCTGTAGACAGTGTGGGAATATCGCGCAGCTCATTTTACAAGTACAAAGATGATATATTTATGTTCCATGATAATTCTCAGGGGCAGACAATTACATTAACGTTTCAGATGGATGACCGCCCGGGACTTTTGGCTGAGCTGCTGAAGATTATAGCATCGTACGGTGCCAATATTCTGACGATCCACCAGTCTATTCCGATTAATTCGGTTGCGTCGCTTTCCATCAGCGTACAGGTGCTTCCGACAACTTCCGATGTAGCTGCGATGATTGAGGACATGGAAGACAAAGAAGGCGTTCATCACGTTAAAATTTTGGCAAAAGAATAATTGATAGAGATATATAAACAGGAGGATGAATTATGGTTAATATTGCGGTTTTGGGCTATGGTACGGTTGGTTCGGGTGTTGTTGAGGTCATTCGTACCAATCAGGCCGCTATCAATAAGAAGGCAGGCGAAGATATTTGCGTGAAGTATGTGCTGGATTTACGTGACTTTCCGGGGGACCCGGTTCAAGAAATTCTCGTGCATGACTTTGACGTAATCTTAAACGACCCCGAGGTTCGCATTGTCGTTGAGGTGATGGGAGGTACGGAACCTGCATATACGTTTGTGAAGAAGTGTCTCTTGGCCGGTAAGAGCGTTTGCACATCCAATAAGCAACTGGTTGCCAAGTATGGTCCCGAGCTTTTGGAAATTGCGACCGAGAAGAACATTAACTTCTTGTTTGAAGCGAGTGTCGGCGGCGGTATTCCGATTATTCGTCCTTTGAATTCATCGCTTACGGCGGATGAAATTGATGAGATTACAGGTATCTTAAACGGTACGACGAACTATATTCTTACACAGATGGCACAGGAAGGATGGGAGTTCGACAAGGCTCTTTGTACAGCACAGAACCTTGGCTATGCGGAACGTAATCCCGAGGCGGATATTGAGGGATTTGACGCGTGCCGCAAAATCGCAATCCTTTCATCATTGGCATTCGGCAATCACGTGGATTTTGAAGAAATCTATACAGAGGGTATCAGTAAGATTACGGCAAAGGATATCGCATATGCCGAGCAGATGGGAATGGCAGTGAAGCTGCTTGCTTCATCGAAACGTGTGCAGGATAAGTTCTATGCAATGGTTGCGCCTTTTCTGGTTAGCGAGGTACATCCGTTGTACTCCGTAAACGGCGTATTTAATGCGATTTTTGTTAACGGAAATGTACTTGGAAATGTTATGTTCTACGGCTCAGGCGCAGGTAAACTTCCGACGGCCAGCGCGGTTGTTTCGGACGTTGTTGATGCCGTTAAGCATTTGAATCGTCATATTTTCTCTTTCTGGAGCAGCAAGAAGCTGGAACTGACAAGTATTGAGAATGCGGAACGTGCATTCTTTGTACGAATCAGCGGAACGGTTCCGGAGCGTATTTCCGAAGTGCGTAATATGTTTGGAGATGTTGATATTATTGAACTTCCCGATGAAACGACAGAGTTTGGATTTGTTACCAAGAAGATGAGCGAGCATTCATTTGATGAGGCCGCAGCACAATTGGACGGCATTCTCGGAAGAATTCGTTTGAAAGATTAATTCCATAGAAATAACGGAGTGACAGATATTATGAAATATGTAATTGTTTTGGGAGACGGAATGGCTGATGAGCCACTTCAGAAACTGAATAACCGTACACCGCTTGAGGCAGCCGATACACCGATGCTTGATGAACTGTCGGGAATGTCCGAGATCGGACAGACGTGTATGATTCCGAAGGGAATGAAACCCGGTAGTGATACGGCCAATCTGGCGGTATTGGGATATGACCCGCAGAAGTACTATTCGGGCAGATCGCCTTTGGAGGCGCTTAGTATCGGAGTTCCGATGAAGGATACGGATATTGCACTTCGATGCAATATTGTAACGATTTCCGATGAAGAGGAAGTATTTGAAGAAAAGACAATCATTGACCACAGTTCCGATGAGATTTCAACGGAGGATGCGGCAGTATTGCTGAAGGCTGTTGCGGATGAATTGGCTGATGACGTATATCAGTTTTATGTTGGAACCAGTTATCGCCACTGCCTGATTATTTCCGGCGGTGAGGTGATGGATCTGGTACAACCGCATGACGTATTGACGCAGACGATCGGGCAGCATTTGCCGCAGGATGAGAAACTTCGGTATATGATGAAACGCAGTTATGAAATTCTAAAGGATCATCCGATTAATGTCGAACGCAGGAAAAACGGATTGAATCCGGCTAATTGCTGTTGGTTCTGGGGTGCCGGAACGAAACCTTCTTTGTCGTCTTTTGAGGAGAAGACGCATAAAAAGGGTGTTATGATTTCGGCGGTTGATCTGCTGAAAGGAATTGCCATCGGCGCGGGAATGGATATTATCAAGGTTGAAGGCGCTACGGGCGGCCTTGATACGAATTATGAAGGCAAGGCTGATGCGGCAGTAAAAGCACTTTTGCAGGATGGATATGATTTTGCCTATATTCATGTGGAAGCTCCGGATGAGATGGGACATCAGGGAAGCGCAGAGCGCAAAATCAAATCCATTGAGTATTTGGATTATCGCGTTATCCGTCGCGTGAAGGATGCGTTGGATGAGAGTGGCGAAGATTATCGTATGTTGATTCTTCCGGATCATCCGACCCCGATTAAATATCGTACGCATACGGCTTCTCCGGTACCGTATCTGTTGTATGACAGTACACAGATCTATCCGCAGCCCCTGTATTATAACGAGCGCGAGGCGGCGCAGTCCGGTGTGTATGTGGAGCCCGGATATACGTTAATAGATAAGCTGTTTGAATAAAATAAGCATGCAAAGTCATCTGCCTACGTCATGCTTGCATGTAAGAAGGCAGATGAGCTTGCATGCAAAACAACATGAGCATAAAAGCGGCGCGATTGCGACGCGCTATGCGAATGTTGTTTAGGATTGCGTGAGCGCGTAGCGCGAAGCAATCCGTATTTTATTAATATATGACAACAATAAGCATGCAAAGTCATCTGCCTACGTCATGCTTGCATGTAAAATAAATTATTAAAGGAAAAGAGGTATATAAAATGCTGGTTGTAAAGAAGTTCGGCGGAACATCTGTAGCAAACAAAGAAAGAATCATGAATGTTGCACAGCGCTGTATTCGCGATTACAAGGCAGGAAACGACGTTGTCGTTGTATTATCCGCAATGGGTAAACAGACAGATGTCCTGATTGATATGGCCAAAGAAATCAATCCGAATCCGCCCAAACGTGAATTGGACATGCTGTTAACAACAGGTGAGCAGACATCGGTTGCACTGATGGCAATGGCCATGGATTATTTGGGAGTTCCCTGCGTATCTCTGAATGCGTTTCAGGTTGTGATGCACACAACACATTCATACGGAAATGCAAGACTTAAGAGAATTGATGTCGACAGAATACGTCATGAGCTCGATCAGAAGCGTATTGTTATTATTACAGGTTTCCAGGGCGTGAATAAGTATGATGATTATACAACGCTCGGACGTGGCGGTTCCGATACAACGGCGGTTGCTTTGGCCGCATCGTTACATGCGGATGCCTGTGAAATATATACGGATGTTGACGGCGTATATACCGCAGATCCGAGAATTGTTCCGAAAGCACGTAAGCTTGACAGTATTACTTATGATGAAATGTTGGATTTGGCTACTCTCGGTGCCGGCGTGTTGCATAATCGCTCGGTTGAGATGGCAAAGAAATATGGCGTAAAGCTTGTTGTACGTTCCAGTATGAGTGAAGCACCCGGAACAATTGTAAAAGAGGAGGACAGTAAAGTGGAAAGAATGCTTGTTAGCGGTTTGGCCGCAGATAAAAATGTTACACGTATTTCAGTTGTAGGACTTCAGGATAAGCCCGGTGTTGCGTTCAGAATGTTTGATGCACTTGCAAAGGCTAATATCAATGTAGATATGATTCTTCAGTCTATCGGTCGTGATGCCACAAAGGATATTACATTTACAATTCCCCGTGATATGACAGATGATGCTTTAAAGGCACTTGACAGTATTGCGGACGTTTTGAATGCACAGGAAGTTACAACCAATACAAAGGTTGCAAAAGTATCCGTTGTCGGTGCCGGCATGATGTCCAATCCCGGCGTTGCGGCAAAGATGTTTGAATGCTTGTACAATTCCAATATTAATATCCGCATGATTTCTACATCCGAGATTCGTGTTACGGTTCTTATTGATGAAACGGAAGTTGAAAAGGCTATGGTTGCCATTCATGACAGCTTTGGCCTTGAAGATTAATAATTCGATTATGATTATGTGAAATATGCCTCCGGTATCGAAGCGAACCGGGGGCTTTTTCTTGCTTTTCTATTGCCTGTCGGTGTGGTATAATGATACTGATTTTTAGTCTGCCCAAATGTGCCCATTTGTAATTTGGACAGGAATAAAGTCCGAATTTCGTAAGCGAAACGGAGAGATTTATGAACGAAGAAGATTTGCGTAATGTAGCGAAAGAAAAGTCATCCGAGCAATTGGCTACGGCAGCTCTTGTTTTGGGTATTATTTCGCTGTTCAGTGTTTTTTGCTGTTGCCCGTTTGTGCTCAGTGCCCTGGGTATTATTCTTGCACTTTTGTCAAAGGGTGCATCCGATGTATTGAAGCCACGTGCCAAAACGGGATTGGCGTTGTCAATTATCGGTATTTTTTCATCACTTATTATTTCGGTGTTTACAATTGCATTTCCACTGATTCTGACGAAAGTGAATCCCGATGCAGGTAAAGAATTCTGGGGTTCTTTCGAAGAGCAGTTTACGCAGAACGAGGGAATGCTAAAGGAAGTATACGGCGAAGATGTATATGAACAAATGATGGATATGCTTGACTCATTCCAACAGTGACGAGATGCCCGGCAATTGCAGGCAGAATGGAGATTGTATGGTAAATGATTTGTTTATAAACGGAATATACGGACCGAACAATGAACCCGAATATGCTGCGGCAGGTTCGGCTTATGTTCCGGGTACATTGGGAATGAAGCCGGAAGGAGCGCAGGATACGAAGGCTGTTATAAATCCCGGAGAATCCGAAGAAGTGAAGCCGGGACGACGTTCTTCACCGGCTGAATGTGAAACATGTAAGAATCGTAAATATCAGGACGGTTCGGACGAAATGGTTTCATTTAAGTCGGCTGCGCATATTTCTCCGGAAGCGGCTCCTGCGAGAGTGCGCTCTCACGAACAGGAACATGTGAGTAATGCCTATAAGAACGCAGCCCAAAATAACAGAAAAGTCATGAACTGCAGCGTTTCCATCCATACCGCAGTATGTCCGGAATGCGGAAGGACATATGTTTCCGGCGGTACAACAAGAACACAGATCAAATACACCAATGAGAAGAATCCATATGTTCAGGACCGTAAGGCGCAACAGGGCATGGGATTTTCCGGTGATAATTTGGATATACTCAGTTAGTGGAGCATGTAATGAGAGAACATATGAAAATATCGGATATGAAGAAGATGGCGAAAGATCGCCTGCTGGGTAATTATAAGATATCGGTAGGGGCTCTCGCTCTTGTTTTGGTGACCGTTTATGCCGTATTTATGATGCTGTATTCAGTCATCGTCTTTTTGGTGTTTACAGGGAATACGCATGGTGCCATGCCTTCCCCCGAACTGGTTTCACAGACCCTTGCCAAACCGTATTTTACTTGGGGCGTAATGGTTGTTTTTGCAATCCCGGGTGCGCTGACTTTTCTTTTATGCACGGGACTGCAGTCCTTTTTCAAAACAGTTAATACCGGAAGATACCCTCGCTTTTCCGAGATTTTCTTTTGCTTTTCCAATCGAATGGATGTGCCGATCAAAATCTTTTTGATAGAGTATGCGGCTTCGGTTTTGCTGGGCTTTCCGAGTGAATGGTATATGGGCTTTCTGGTAAACAATTCGCGTATTCGGGGAAGTGAATTTCTGACCTATATGCTGATTGTCATTGTACAGTATATTTTGATAATTATTTTGTCATCATTTTTGAGCATGGCGCCTCTTGTTTATCTGGATAATCCCGAAGCAGGAGCTATTGCATGTATCAAAACGAGTTTTCGAATGATGAAAGGTAATTTGCTTCGTTATATTTATTTGAATTTGACGTTTTTGGGGTATTTTATTGCGGCGATGATTAGTCTGGGTGTTGGCCTTTTGTGGGTAACACCGTACATGTACGAAACATTAATTATATTTTACGAGGATTTGAAAAATGGCGTGGAGTGAACTTTCAACATTGGCACATGAGAATATGTCTTATCTGGTAATATGTCTGCTTACTGTACTGGGGCTGTTTGCAGTAGCATATGTCATTGAATATGTTGTTAAAATAAAAAGAGATTCCAGAATCAGAACACGCAGGATGGCGGTAATTGCTATTTTTTCGGCGATAGCCGCAGTACTTATGTATTTTGACTTTCCTTTATTCTTTATTCCAAGCTTTTATAAGTTTGACTTTTCCGAAATCCCCGTGTTGATATGTTCGTTTGCCTATGGCCCGATAGCGGGAGTTATTACGGAACTGCTGAAGAATATACTGAAATTGTTCTTAAAGGGAACATCAACGGCGTTTGTCGGCGAACTGTCCAATTTCATTTTGGGATGCACTCTTTTGATTCCGTCTTCGGCGGTTTATTTTGCGAAGAAGACCAAAAAGAACGCATTAATGGGAATGATTGTGGGTACGATTGTTCTTACAATTTTCTCGGCAATATTTAATGCGGCATATTTGCTGCCGGTATATGCGGTAATGTATGGAATGCCGATGGATGCGCTGATCGGGATGGGCACCAAGGTTAATTCGGGCATTCACGATATGTTTACATTCTGCCTGTTGGCGGTTGCACCGTTTAACCTGATCAAGGCGGTAATTACGTCTGCGATTACGTTTGTATTATATAAACCGCTTAGCCCGATGATTCATGCACAGCAAAATTTTGCATTGAAGAAAAAGTCATCCGAATCGGTTTCATCGAAAGGTGAGGAGACAGATTCGGAAAACATTCAGGAGAGTGAACCGGATCATGATTGAATTTGATGTAAAAATGACAACTGCAAAGTTATATGACTATATGCTTCGACATACGATGACATCGTTTCAGGGAATTCTGGCGGTTGCATTGGGATTGTTTTTGGTTGTCGGCTTTTTCACAACGATGAATTGGAAATTCCTGGCAGCAGGTATTGTCCTTATCTTATATACACCGATTACGTTGTATTTTTCGGCGAGACGCCAGATGCAGAAGAATCCGGTATTTGCCAATGTACTGCATTATCGCCTTTCGGAAGACGGTATTACGATTGAGGTGAATGAAGAATCGGATCATCAAAGCTGGCAGGATATGTATCGTGCGGTTTCAACCCTGCGGTCAGTGATTTTGTATACAAATAAGATTAATGCCTGCATATTTCCGAAGGAAGATATGGGCAGTCAGAAAGATGAAGTAATTAAGATGATTTGTACGCATATGGATCCTTCGCGTGTAAGCATTCGAGGTTAGTTATGGTATTTGATTCATTTTCCGAAGAGGAAACGGCTGCGTTTGCATATAAATTGGCGCAGGAGTCCGAAAAGGGCAGTATTTATGCATTAGTCGGAGATTTGGGTGTCGGCAAGACAGCTTTTACAAAAGGATTTGCCAAAGGTTTGGGAATTGATGAACCTGTTGTCAGTCCGACATTTACGATTGTACAGGAATATACAGACGGTAATGTGCCGTTATACCATTTTGATGTGTATCGAATCAGCGATATTTCCGAAATGGATGAGATTGGATACGAGGATTATTTCTTCGGAGACGGAATATCGTTAGTGGAATGGGCGAATCTTGTGCAAGAGATATTTCCGACGAATACAAAGTGGATTACGATTGAAAAGGATCTTTCAAAGGGGTTCGATTACCGCAGAATAGAGGTTTGTTAAGAATGAAAATTGTTGCGTTGGATTCCTCGGGCCTGGTCGCATCCGTTGCGGTGCTTGAGGAAGACGTGCTTGTTGCAGAATATACAGTAAATTATAAGAAAACACATTCCCAGACGCTTCTCCCGATGCTGGATGAAGTAAAGAGAATGTTGGAACTAGATATGTCGACGGTAGATGCAATTGCCGTAAGCGCAGGCCCCGGGTCTTTTACAGGCCTTCGAATCGGTTCGGCAACGGCGAAGGGATTGGGACTTGCTCTTTCAATTCCGATTATTCCTGTCCCGACGCTTCATGCGCTTGCATATAATGCATTTGCGAGTCGCGATATCATTTGCCCGATTATGGATGCAAGACGTAATCAGGTGTATACAGGATTATTTGACTGGTCTGACAATGAGTTGCGTATTTTGATGGACCAATGTCCGATGGATATCGTTGAATTGTGCGAGCGAATTACACAGGTTGCCGACGGAAGAAATGTAATGTTTATCGGCGACGGCATTCCGGTATATTCCGAGACGATAGACAAGGTGCTTACATGTGCACATTCATATGCACCTGCCAATATGAACAGACAAAGGGCAGCATCTGTCGGTGTCAGAGCGATGGAGTTGTATCGTGCCGGAGTGTATGAGAAAGCTTCCGAACACAAACCGGAATATTTGCGTATGTCGCAGGCCGAACGCGAGAGAATGGAAAAGCAGGAATCGGAAAATGCTAATTCGTAAGATGAAAGATGAAGATGTGGAAGCTCTGGCTGCCATTGAAGAAAAGTCATTTTCCATGCCGTGGAAGCCGAATGATTTTCGTGAATTGATGGCACATGATACGGTAGTATACGTTGTGGCCGAAGACGCGGGAAGAATTGTCGGCGGCGCCGGAATTCGAAATATTCTCGGTGAAGGTGAGATTACCAATGTAGTGGTAGATCCTGATTATCGCGGACGCGGAATCGGCACAGAGATAGTAGAACGATTACTTGCGGAAGGTAAGCTTCTGGGAGCGGATAGCTTTACATTGGAAGTACGTATGTCAAACCTTCCGGCAATTAAGTTATATGAGCATTTTGGTTTTGCTACGGAAGGAATTCGGAAGAATTTCTATGATTATCCGAAAGAGGATGCTCTGATTATGTGGAAACGGTGAATGTATGTTAGATGTTTGTTTGCTGGGAACGGGCGGTATGATGCCCTTACCTTATAGATGGCTGACGTCCTTAATGATGCGGTATAACGGTCAAAGTATTTTGATTGACTGCGGTGAAGGTACGCAGATTGCCATGCGCAAGAAAGGCTGGAGCCCTAATCCGATTGGTATAATTTGTTTTACCCATTTCCATGCGGATCATATCAGCGGATTGCCGGGGTTGTTGCTCTCTATGGGAAATGCAGAACGAAATGAGCCTCTCATTTTGATTGGACCCAAAGGATTGACCCGCATAGTCAATTCTTTGCGTACAATAGCTCCCGAGTTACCGTTCGATATTGAATACAGGGAAATCGAAGGCGATGAACAGACATTTGCGTTTGATGGATTTGAGTTACAGGCTTTTCGTGTGAAGCATAATATCCCCTGCTACGGTTACACGATGACTGTGAAACGCGGCGGAAAGTTTGATCCGCAAAAAGCGCAGGAATTAAATATTCCGTTAAAAGGCTGGAGCATTTTGCAAAGCGGGGAAGATTATACGGCAGAGGGTGTGAATTTTACACCGGATATGGTGCTGGGACCCGAACGAAAAGGACTTAAGGTTACTTATTGTACGGACTCGCGACCGGTTGATATCATTGCCAAGAAGGCAGAAGATGCAGATCTGTTCATATGCGAAGGCATGTACGGAGAGCCGGGCAGTGAAGAACGTGCAAAAGAGCATAAGCATATGAATTTTTATGAAGCCGCAAAGTTGGCGCAGGCGGCACAGCCTAAAGAAATGTGGCTGACTCATTTTTCTCCGGCCATGCAGAAACCGAAGGAATTCGAAGCGGAGGTTCAAAAGGTATTTCCGCGTGCGTTTGTGGCCAAAGACGGCTGGAGTAAGGATTTGAATTTCGAAGATTGACCCGAATGGTCAACAGAAACTGCTCTGTGAGCGGATGAATGACTTTTTCTACATATATTATCGGAAAAGGAGGTGAAGAAGTGAAAAAGAACGGATCAAATGCTGAAAATACAATAAAAACTACAATAATTCTTGGTTTGTTCGGCATTTTGATTGTCGTTGCGTTCTATTTACTTTCCAACCGTACCGATAAGATTGCCGAGAATGCACCCAAACGGATGACTGCGGTGCAGGAAGTTCTTTCCCGTAATTTGGAAACCAATTATCCTGCCACTCCCAAAGAATTGTTGAAATTCTACAGCGAAATAACCAGATGTTTCTATGGGGAAGAGTTTACCGATGAAGAACTGACCGAATTGGCAGACAAATCCCGTGAATTGTTTGATGACGAACTCTTGCACAACCAGACGGATGCACAATATTTGTCTGCATTAAAGGCAGATATAGCAAGTTATAAAGAGAGTAAGAAATCAATTTCCAGTTATTCTGTTTCCAACAGTACGGACGTTGATTACTATACATATGACGGATATGACTGGGCTCAGCTGTATTGTATATACTCCATCAGAGTATCGACGCAGATTAATCCGGTCCAGGAACATTTCCTGTTAAGAAAGGATCCGGTCGGCCATTGGAAAATTGTCGGATGGCAGATCGTTGAGGATAATGATGAGTGATGTATTGATTCTGGCCGTCGAAAGTTCATGCGATGAAACGGCGGCAGCAGTTGTTAAAAACGGACGCGAAGTCCTGTCAAATGTGATTTTTACGCAGATTGACATGCACACCGTATATGGGGGCGTTGTTCCCGAACTTGCTTCACGGGCGCATATCGAGAAGGTAAATCAAGTGATTGAAGAGGCCTTACAAAAGGCTTCTGTTTCTTTATCGGACCTTGATGCCGTAGCGGTAACGTATGGTCCTGGTTTGGTCGGAGCCCTTTTGGTGGGCGTGTCGGCCGCCAAGGCAATTGCGTTTGCGGCAGATCTTCCCCTTGTAGGAGTGCATCATATCGAGGGGCATATCAGTGCCAATTACATAGAACATCCTGATCTTGTGCCGCCATATATGTCACTTGTCGTATCCGGCGGACATACGCACCTGGTGGAAGTGCTTGACTACGGGGTATATAACATCCTTGGCAGAACACGTGATGATGCGGCAGGTGAGGCTTTTGACAAAGTCGCACGAGCCATTGGACTTGGTTATCCCGGCGGTCCCAAAATCGATCGCTGCGCGAAAGAAGGAAATGCGGAAGCAATCGTTTTCCCCAAGGCAAAAGTAGCCGACAATATTTATGACTTTAGCTTCAGCGGCCTTAAGTCTGCTGTCCTTAATTATCTGAATCAGGCAAATATGCAGGGAATCCCCATAGTTCGCGAGGATGTTGCGGCGTCCTTCCAGAAAGCGGTTGTGGAAGTTTTGACGGAACATGCCGTGGCGGCTGCAAAAGAGAGAAACATGGAGATACTTACGCTTGCGGGTGGTGTGGCTTCCAACTCTGCTCTTCGTGCATGCATGCAGACCGCATGTGATGCTGCGGGAATTCGGTTGTATGTTCCGTCGCCGATTTATTGTACGGATAACGCTGCAATGATAGGCGTGGCCGGTTATTATGAATATATGAAAGGTGTGCGTAGCGACTGGTCCCTTAATGCCGTTCCGAATTTGAAATTGGGTGAGCGGTGATACTGTTTTTTGAAAAAGAATGGTATATGATTGGATAAATGCTTCGTTTGAGAGGAATAGCATGGCAATAAAAACTTCGGCAATCGTGTTATCCGGAGGTTCGGGAAAGCGGATGGGAACATCGGTTCCGAAACAATACCTACAGATAAACGGATATCCCGTATTGTATTACAGTTTAAAGGCTTTTCAGGAAAGCTTTGTTGATGAGATTATTCTTGTTTGCGCAGAAGAGTATTTGGATTATTGCCGCAAGGAGATTGTAGAACGGTACGGATTTACGAAAGTATCTCATATTGTTGCCGGAGGTAAAGAACGCTTTGATTCGGTCTGGCAGGGACTTTTGGCCATTGCATCGACAGATTATGTGATGATTCATGACGGTGCAAGACCGATGCTTTCTTCCGAGATTATCGGGAACGTATATAACGGAATGCAGAAATATGGCACGGCCATAGCAGCGGTTCCGTCCAAGGATACGGTCAAACTTGCCGATGCAAACGGATGTGTGTATGAGACTTTATCCCGCAGGAATGTATATATGATGCAGACCCCGCAGGGATTTGAATTTCTTTCGATTAAGGATGCGTATGCAAATTTGATGCAGCAGTTGTCGGGCGACGTGATTCTTTCCGAATACATTACGGATGACGCGATGGTGATGGAGAATTACGGAGAATTAAAAGTGCACGTATGCGAAGGAAGTTATCATAATATCAAAATCACAACATCCGAAGATATGATTTTGGCGGAGCAGTACTTAAATACTTTTGATAAATAACGGTGTTATTTAACGGCGAGCGCCGTAAGGAGGAGAAAATGGTTGTTCCGGTTTTATTATTTATTGTTGGTTTAGTGCTTTTGATAAAAGGTGGCGATTGGTTTGTGGATGGTGCATCCGGAATCGCCAAGAGATTTCATATGCCCGAGTTGTTAGTCGGTGCAACGGTTGTGTCAATAGGAACTACGCTTCCGGAAGTAATGGTAAGCGCTTCTTCCGCAGTGATGGGCCATGGTGAGATAGCCTACGGAAATGCAATCGGCTCGATTATTTGTAACACGGCATTGATTTTGGCAATTACCATTACCGTACGTCCGTCGAATGTGAACAGAAAAACACTTGTACTTCCGGTGTCGTTCTTTCTGGTAGCAGCAGTGTTCTATTCGGCTATAGCATATATTAAAGGTTCGTTTTCACGTACGACAGGTATTTTACTGTTACTGATTTTTGCCGTTTATATGGTTGTTCTTGTAAGACAGGCTATTGCAGAGAGCAAAGCGATTGCTGTTTCGGATAGCGATGTATCTGCATCCGAAGAGAAAGATGAGAAACAAAAGCCACTCGGCATGCTGATCGCATATCTTATTGTGGGTGCTGCGTTGATTGCCGTAGGTGCTGACTTACTTGTTGACAACGGTACGCTTATTGCTCAGGCGCTCGGTGTTCCCGAATCTGTTATTGCACTTACGTTTGTTGCACTCGGAACATCTTTGCCGGAGCTTGTGACGGCGATTACTTCATTAATAAAAGGTCACGGCTCTTTGTCACTCGGAAATATCATCGGTGCTAACCTGTTTAATCTTGTATTTGTAAGTGGTATGGCAGTGACTTTGAATCCGTTTTCCATACCGGTTGAGAAAACGATTGCAGGCATGAATGCATCGCTTGTTGTGGATATTCCGGTTATGTTCTTTGTTATGTTGTTTACGGTTCTTCCGGCACTTATTCGAGGTAAACTTGCAAGATTCCAAGGCGTGATTCTGCTGGCGGTTTATTTCGCATTTTGTGTTTTCCAGTTTGTAAGCTGAGTGCTTAATTGCTTGGAGAAATTGAACTTGTCTGTTGCGCCCGCCTGTTTGTCGGCGGGCGATTTTTTACAATAAGAAATGATTTCCTTACAATGCGGAGGTGTACAATGGCAGAAAAGTTGAAAATCGCGGTAGTATGGTCAAGCCCGAATAAGGATGGTCTGACGGCAGGGGCCAAAAATCAAATTATCAAAGGCATATTGCAAGCGGATGCTGATGTTGATGAGATTCATTTGAATAAATTGGATATGCGTCATTGTATGGCTTGCCTGGATGGCTGGGGAAGCTGCCGTGAGAAGGGTGAATGCATTATCAAAGATTCCTTCGCGGATGTATATAAGCGTTTGACGGATGCGGACGGTATCGTATTTGTATCGGCGGTATATTGGTCGGATCTGACAGAACAGTTCAAAGCATTTATTGACAGATTGCGCAGATGTGAAGCAACGCATAATCATTTTCTTGTCGATAAACGGTGCGTTCTTGTGGCGTGCGCAGGAGGTACGGGCCGCGGAACGATAGAATGTCTGAATAATATGGAACGTGCACTTACGCATATGGGAATGCGCGCACTCGACAGAATTCCGGTCAACAGATTCAACAAATCATATATGCTGCCTGCGCTTTCGGAGGCCGGAAAAGTATATGTTGACAGTCTTGTGAATGGATTTGATATGTATTATTGATGCTTCTTGTGCACCATGTCCCTAAGTGAAAGGAAAGAGATGGTAGAAAATGAAGATAATTGTTGCGACTGATTCATTCAAAGGCAGTTTATCGTCCATAGAGGCGGGCGAAGCAATCAAAGAAGGAATTCTTAGGGCTGTGGATGCGGATGTGACGGTTATGCCGATTGCAGACGGCGGAGAAGGTACGGTAGACGCACTTGTAAGCGGTCTGGGCGGAACATTTATGGTTACAAAGGTGACGGCCCCATTGGGGGGAACGGTGGATGCAACCTGGGGTCTGATAGATGATGGCACGACCAAAACGGCTGTGATTGAGATGGCTGCAGCTGCGGGCATTGTTCTTCTTAAACGTGATGAACTGAATCCTCTCCACACGACCACTTACGGAGTCGGAGAACTGATCAGAGCGGCAATCGACGAGGGATGCAGACGGTTCATTATAGGTATCGGCGGCAGCGCTACTAATGATGGCGGAGTCGGGATGCTTACTGCTTTGGGCTATGAATTCCTTGATGCGGATAATATGCCTATATCGCAAGGTGCAGCGGGGCTAAAGTCATTGAATGCCATTTTATGCAGAAATGTTTCTCCTAAGCTGAGCGAGTGTGACTTTTACGTAGCGTGTGACGTAAACAATCCTTTGTGTGGGGAAAATGGGTGTAGTGCCGTGTTTGGCCCGCAGAAAGGTGCAACACCGGATATGATTAAAAAGATGGATAAGTGGTTGGAAAACTATGCCGATCTGTCCGGTGGGAATAAAAATTATCCCGGATCAGGTGCTGCTGGAGGAATGGGGTTTGCGTTCCTGACATATTTGAAGGCTTCTCTTTGCTCGGGAATAAAGATAGTGCTTGAGGAAACAAAGCTTGAGGAACAGATTAAGCATGCTGATATAGTAATAACCGGTGAAGGCAGAATGGATTCGCAGACCGTTATGGGTAAAGCCCCTGTGGGAGTGGCAGGGATAGCTAAGAAATATGGTAAGCGGGTGATAGCTTTTTGCGGATGTGCTGCAGATGATGCGGGCGTCTGCAATGAGTATGGAATAGATGCGTTTTTTCCGATACTGAGAACGGTTATGTCGGAGGAGGAAGCACTTGATAAGAAAAATGCTGCTTCAAATCTTACTAAGACCGCGGAACAGGTTTTCAGATTAATAGGATAGGCCTGTTATTATTTCTGAATATTTTAAAAAAATCAATTGACACTGGTATGCCTTTTTGATACAATCATTTTTGCGCCTGCATAAGGGGTGCGTTTTGTTATGGAGAGGTATCGAAGCGGTCATAACGAGGCGGTCTTGAAAACCGTTTGTCCATCCGGGCACATGGGTTCGAATCCCATCCTCTCCGTGAATATCATCGGAGCAGATGGTATGGGATTATATATATGAACTTTCAGTTCAGGCATTTGGAGAAGTACCCAAGCGGCTGAAGGGGCTCCCCTGGAAAGGGAGTAGGTCGTTAATAGCGGCGCGAGGGTTCAAATCCCTCCTTCTCCGGTCCGATGATATATCGGAAACGGATCTTTGAAAACAGAATAGTATAACCAACCCTGAAACATTCTTTTATGATTTCAGAAACGTTGAACCAACAACAGTAAAAAATGGAAACAAAGCCAGCATGACTGGATAAACTTTTTTTAGAGAGTTTGATCCTGGCTCAGGATGAACGCTGGCGGCGTGCCTAACACATGCAAGTCGAACGGACTTTACTTAATTGAGAGCTTTATGCAGGATATTTTGTAAAGTTAGTGGCGGACGGGTGAGTAACGCGTGGGTAACCTGCCTCATACCGGGGGATAACAGTTAGAAATGACTGCTAATACCGCATAAGCGCACAGTATCGCATGATACAGTGTGAAAAACTCCGGTGGTATGAGATGGACCC
>JAZLJS010000002.1:0-18283 GCA_045617945.1 Lachnospiraceae bacterium | reverse complement strand
CTCTTGCATCCGAATCAAGGATGAATCGGTACACAAGCGATAAGTCTTCCATTTCCTTGTGCGGAATGTTCTTAAGCATGTCCTCATTCCCGGCTGTCGGAACAACCTGGATTGAAAGTTTCTCCTTCATCGCCTCGTAGTCCGCATACTGCTCGACATCGCAATTGGGCATGTCAGCCGTTGCATTCGATACAATGGCAACCGCCTCGGCTAGAACCGACTCATAATCGGTGCCTCTGTCCATTTCCTCATACATCTTCGATACATCAAGCGTCACACCGATATTCGTTCCCTCCGGGCGAACCGTAATACCGTCATAAGAACGATTCTGCAATTTCTGAACCGAACTTTCTTCGATACTCGCTCCCTTAAGTCGCTCCGGCAATGCCTCATGAAGATCCTCCACAAGTTTCTCTCTGAATTCTTCAAAATCCATTTTCTTTTCCTCCTAAAAATGTTTGTTGGCAAAAAAAGAAAGGCATGCGATAATATGCACACCTTTCTTTGTATAAATTTGGAATATGAAATTTCGTGTTCCCGTTATGCGACTTTTGAAAGAAGAACGCAGACTTCGCCTAAATTTTGGGGCTGCCCCATTTTTCAAAAAAGTTGCCCCATTTTGGCTGCGTTTTGACCTATTTTCTACGGTTTTTGATGAAGTGTCACGGCACTCGTTTGAGCAGCAAAAAAGCCCGTAAATATCGGCTTTTCACCAACATTACGGGCTTTTGTAAAATTAATCGAAAAATACGATTAAGCGTTCATCTGTGCGGCAACTTCTGCTGCGAAATCCTCGTTCTTCTTTTCCATTCCTTCGCCAACTTCGAAACGAACGAACTTGTCGATTACGATAGACTTATCAACAGATTCAAGGTACTTAGCAACAGACTGCTTACCATCTTCTGCTTTAACATATACCTGATCCATAAGGCAGAATTCCTTCATCTCCTTATTGATACGACCCATTACCATGCCTTCTTTAACCTTATCGGGCTTGGAAGCTTCCTTCGGATCATTTTCAATCTGAGCAAGGATAATTTCCTTTTCTTTTGCAAGGAATTCCTGATCAACATCCTTCTGGGAAATGAACTTCGGAGAAAGAGCTGCAACCTGCATAGCAACGTTTGTAAGAGCTTCCTTAACTGTATCGTTTGCATCTGCACAGGAAGCTGCAACAAGAACACCGATTCTTCCGCCGCCATGAATATAAGATACTACGCAATCATCTTCAACCTTCTCAAATCTTCTGATGGACAATTTCTCACCAATTGTAGCTGTCTTCTCAATAAGAACATCCTTAACTGTTGTGGAAGCATCTTCTACCCATGCTTCTGCAAGCATTCCTTCAACATCTGCTGCAGAGGAAGCAAGAACCTGCTTAGCAACTGATTCTACAAATGTCTGGAACTTTTCGTTCTTAGCAACGAAGTCTGTCTCGGAATTAACTTCAACAACTGCAGCCTTCTTATTGCCATCAAGAGCAACACGGCAAATACCTTCTGCTGCGATTCTGCTAGCTTTCTTCTCAGCCTTAGCTGCTCCGCTCTTTCTCAAGAACTCAACAGCAGCATCCATATCACCGTTTGTTTCATTCAATGCCTTCTTGCAATCCATCATGCCGGCACCGGTCATTTCACGTAATTCTTTAACCATTGAAGCTGTAATGTCAGCCATTATTTTATCCTCCTATATCAAACAAATCCTACGTTTATCTCTCAAACTCAAGAACACCCGCAAGCAATATTTGCCTGTAAGCAATAATTAAGCTTCTTCTGCGGGAGCATCCTGTGATGCATCAGCAGTATCCATGTCAGCAACATCGGCTGCATCTTCTGCTGTCTCACCCTGCTTAGCTTCGATAACTGCATCGGCCATCTTGGAAACAATAAGCTTAACGGCACGAATAGCATCATCGTTACCGGGAATAACGTAATCAAGTTCTTCAGGATCACAGTTTGTATCAGCGATACCGATCAAAGTAATACCAAGTGCATGAGCTTCCTGTACACAGATATGCTCTTTCTTGGGGTCTACTACGAAAATTGCATCGGGGATTCTCTTCATTTCCTTGATACCACCAAGGTTCTTCTCAAGCTTCTCCCATTCTTTCTTCAATCCGATAACTTCCTTCTTGGGAAGAACATCGAATGTTCCGTCCTGAGACATACGCTCGATTTCTTTAAGTCTCTTAATTCTGGACTGGATTGTCTTGAAGTTGGTAAGCATTCCACCCAACCATCTTTCGTTAACGAAATACATTCCGCAACGTTCTGCTTCGGAAGCAACAGCATCCTGTGCCTGTTTCTTTGTTCCGACAAACAAAATTGTTCCGCCGTTTGCAACGATTTCGGAAACTGCGTTGTACGCATCGTCAACCATACCTACTGACTTCTGCAAGTCAATGATGTAGATACCGTTTCTCTCTGTGAAGATGTAGGGAGCCATCTTAGGGTTCCATCTTCTTGTCTGATGTCCAAAATGAACACCTGCCTCCAGTAACTGTTTCATGGAAATAACACTCATCTTTATACCTCCGTTTGGTTAATTCCTCCGCATATGTTTCGTATCATCGACTGTCCAAAGATTCCCGTTTCATCATAAAACTCTTTATCTTCGTTTTCATGATACAAGTTGGGCAATTGCACTTGTCGGATTCCTAATTCCGCAATCAAGCGACAACACCAACCCGAACTAATCCATATGCGTGTTTATTTTAGGCATACGCCCAGCAACTTTACAAGTGTACCACCAAGTTTGCCGCAATGCAAGAGATTTCGCGACAAATCGCGTGATGCAAATGATTTTCTTTACAAATATCGAAATGCCATCATTGTCAGATCATCAAACTGCGGTGCATCGCCGACGAATGCGTCAATATCCGCACGTACTGCATCCAGCAATTCACGCGGTGCCAAATCACGATGTGCGTTCAATGATGCCACCAGACGCTCATCTCCAAACAATTCATTGGATGCGTCGGTTGCCTCCGTTACACCATCCGTATACACGAACACCATATCTCCCGGATTCATGTGGAATTCATGCTCACGGAACATTACTCCGTCCATAATCGCAACCGCCACCGAATGCTTATATTTCACAAGTTCAAAGTCACTGCCGGCACGCATCAAAGCAGGATGCTCATGTCCCGCATTGGATGCTACTCCTTCGCCCGACTTAATATTAATAATTGCAATCCATACCGTAACGAACAGTTCCGACTTATTTCCTTCACACAACTGCTCGTTCGTACGACGAAGTATCTCCATTGGTGTCAAGCCTTGCATCGCATGGTTTTTGATAAGCGTTTTGGCAATAACCATGAAGAGCGCTGCAGGTACGCCCTTACCGGAAACGTCCGCCATAACCAATCCGATATGATCTTCGTCGATACGGAAGAAATCATAAAAGTCACCGCCCACCTCTTTCGCAGGCGTCATCGTTGCGTACAAATCAAGCTCAGGATTATCAGGAAAAGCAGGGAAAATATTCGGCAGCATGTCTGCCTGAATCTGCGTGGCGACATTCAATTCCGCGCCGATTCTCTCCTTCTCTTTTGTGGTTTGCTCCAGATTAAGCATGTAATCCTTCAAATCCACGGTCATCTGATTAAATGCCGTCGCCAGTTTGCCGACCTCGTCATTTGTTCTGACATCGATAACTGTATCAAGATTACCTTCACCGACTTTGGCAACCTGTTGCATCAGTTCGTTAATCGGCTTCACAAACCTGCGTGATGCGAAGAACGTAATTATCGCAGTCGCAACAACACCGATAATAACAACAATCAGGAAGTTCCAAACACTGTATTTGATGCTTCGAACAATATATCCGTTCGTTGTTTCCGAGTTTTCTTTAATATTGGACTGCACATCATTAATTGCCTTCAAAATCGTATCTTCGCTCATAATAATGGCAATTGTCCAACCGGTTTCCTCCATCTTGCGGAATGAAATCAATTCCCCGTCCCTGCGGGCAAAGTCACTGCCCGAAAGAAGTAATTTCTGCACATCATCCGTACGCGCATATTCATTCGTCGCATACATCAAATTCTGATTACTGTCAAAGAACACCACCGACTCAATCTGTCGTTCATCAAAGTCCTCCAACAAATTCTGGAATGTCTCGACCGCAATATCGGAAACAGCACATCCCATAAACTTTCCGCCTTTTCCGAAAATCGGCATGGCACAGACAACCTTCACACGGCCGGTGACTTTTCCTGTAAAAATTCCCGACCAATATATCGACTTCGACTGCTTGACCTGCTTGTACCAGTCTTCGTTTCTCAAATCCGCATATTCATCTCCCAACGGATCAAACGTCCCATCCAGACACATTCCGGATTCCGTTACGATGTACAGATCCAGCACTTCCAAATGTTTCACATCATAATCGGGCAAATATGCAATAAAGTCACGAATCGGAGCAATAATACCAAACTCTTCCGTCACCGAATCCGGATCTACACCCTTGATAATTCCGCGATACTCGTCCGGCTCGCATACAACTTCGCCTTCCATATACAGTGCACTCGCGCGCGAAGCAATTGCTTCGGCATGGTTGCGTACATTCGTAAAGATTTCATTAAAATACTTCGAACTCGCATTGGAAAAGTCACCCGTCACGTCCACTTCCAAAACCTGCAACGTATCTGTGGTCTCGGCGGTAGTCTCCTGCATCTGACTTTCGCCCAAATCGGATATAGCCTTCTGTTGTGCCGTCATTTGAATCATGGTGGCAACAAAAAGAATCACGCCCAGGCCGAATGCCGTTCCCATAATCAATACAAACAATTTACTTCGAACCGATTTCATGAGTTCTCTCCTTTAACACCGGATGTGTGACTTTTGCCACCAAAAGTCATAAAGAATAACGCTGCAATAATCAAATAACATATTCCGAAAATAAACAGATACGTCGTCTTGCCATCGGGCTGTATGATAACGTTATAAAGCAACGGACAAATAATCTGCACGCCGCTTCCCACGCTGTTGTAAACCGTCAGAAGTGAAGCCTTGTCCGTATCTTTTGCTGCGGGCGACGATGTAAAGAAGCCGGTGATTGTCGGTGTTCCGTACCCGTCAAATAATCCAAGAATACCGGCCGAAAGCATAATCATGCCCGTAGAAGGGCCCACCACCAATACCAGTATGCCTACACCACACATAACAAACGTAATAACCGAACCGACATATGTTGATACATTCTTCAAAAGTTTAATAAGAAGCACGCCCACGTATACGCCGGCCACACCGTTAATCAAATATGCGTAACTCGTTGCCACCTCGCTCTGTCCGACCGCAGACATATAAACCGGCAAAAACGACACAACATACATCAAGCCGATATTCAACGGAACATCGCCCAACAGAAGAGCACCGAGTATTCCTTTGTTGCGCAACAGTTTCGCCCAGGAAACATTCGCCTTCTGTGCCTGCGTAAGCTGCTGTATTCTGTTTGCATCCCAATCCTTCGTCTGTAGCAGGAACGAGGTCAATATAAGCACTGCAAAACAAATAATTGCCGTAAAGAGATAGTTAAACTGATAACCCTTGGATGCAGCCAGTACGGAACCTAACGAAGCACCGATAGTGATTCCGCACAGAAGTCCGCCGTTTAACTGCGCATAATTCTTCTGAATGTCTCGATCTTCATACGAACCTGCTGCCACAAGAGAATTCAGCCAGTATTTCAAAAACGCGAATCCCACGCCACACAATGCACGGAGTGCCAGAAGCAAATACGGTGAGTTCACATAGCCGCACGAAATATTACAAATAATCAGAACCGGAAGTGCCAGAAGCTTAATGGTATCCAGTTTGGAATCGCGAAATACCTTCTGGATCAGAAGTGATACCAAGAGGACCGACAACAGTTCCACTGTCAACGGAAGCGAAGCACTGACAGCATCAGACAATCCGAATACCGTCGCCTTCCAATTTCGCATAATAACCGCCGCATAAGGCATACTTGTGTACAACGCCGTATATGTTAAGAATGCAAGCAGGCGTACCCACACCCCGACTTCCCGCGATTTACGCCTGTGTTCGCAATCCTCTGTTCCGAATAGTTCATCCGACGAATCGGATACCTCTGTAAGCGTCACACGCTCTTCTTCCAGCAAAACATGCGCCGCACGAACAATTTCGTATGTAATCATCAGACAGATCACAAAAATTGCCCCGAATACAAGGCGCATATTGGTACTGCGTTCCTTTAGGAAACTCTGGTTGACGGAAACATTAACAAACGCCTTCTTATTCTTAATCGGAATGGAAATAATCGTCGAAGAAGAATTCGTATCGTAATAATTCATTACAACGGCAATACTTTCGATGGATTTGTTCTTTACGGTAAAGCCCTTAATGTATTCCGAAACCGCTTCGATATCATCCAACAGAAGTCCCTTTTTCTGCAGTGAATCAATAGAGTTGGCAATAAAATGGGCCGTATCATCTGCGTTAATGGAAACAACATTGGCATATTTCTGCTCGTAATCCCGATATATCGACAGAATAAACAACAGCATTCCGCCCATAATAATTGCAACAGCCGCATAACGAACATACCATTTATTTGAAATTTTCCGTCCTTTCACAACCAGACGAAGCACGGTAAGTGCAGCAAAAATCACAAGAATGAACACCAACAACATAACACCGCGCTCTTTTATAAAGTTCTCCTGCGATCCGGAAATCTCGGCTAAATGACTTTGCTCATAAATCGCAACCATATATCCCACAATATCTACATCATGTACAAGAATCGGGAAAATCATGGCGTCCTTATCGCCCATGGTAATCGCTTCAAACCCGCTCTCATTATATAACGCATTGCGCGCGCGATTCAGAAAGTTCGCATCGGAAGCCATCGTAAGCAGACTGATGCTCTCCTCACTTTCCGAAAGCGTTGTATAACGCGGTGTGCCATCCGGGGAAATAACCAAAAGTTCCACCCCTGCCTTGGTCTCTTCACAGATAGATGAAAGCAGTTCATCCATCCCATAATAATTCTCGAATTCGCGGCCGAAATTCAACGAATTCTCAATCGAATTAATCTGGGCCTGCGTAACCATCGCTATGTATTCTTCCTTCAGGGAGACACATGTATTATCGTATGACATGCGACCGATCCACGCCACAAACAGCAGACATACCGCCGTAAGAATCGGATATATTCCATATGAAATTATTGTTTTCGCTTTACTTTGTGTAAGATCTTTATGCATCTTTTCCTTTGCTTATTCACTCTTCTGGTGAATCTTCTCCGCCATCAGAAGCAAATCCTCCTTCGGCGTATATTGAAGTCTCTTGGCCGCGTCGGCATTCAGACTTACATACGGTGAAATAACAAATTTCTGATATACGCTTCCCGGTTCTTCCCCGTGAAAAATCATGGACATCGCATTTATCGCAAACGGAGCCTGTGCCTTGGCATCCGAAGCCGTTACCGCCAAAAGTGCCCCCTGTTCAACGTAATATTCTCCGTTCTGTACAAACACGGGAATTCCCGCATCATAAAACATATCCAGGTACTCCGGAATTCTCGCTACATCCTTAATAATATCCGTTCCGAGCATAAAAGCATCAATTTGCTCATCCTCAATAAGCTCGGTAAACGTCTTGCGAAGCATATCATAATAAGCTTCGGTATCCGCTCGGTCGGAAGACGACAAAGTCTCAATCTGACGTTCACTGATACGGCATCCGATTCGTTTGGCACCGTCACGATACTGCGCCATGGCTCCGACGGATTCGCTGTAATAAACCATTCCGATATTCGTAAACGGATAATTGTCATAATAGAACTGCAACTGATTCACGTAGACATCCGCACCCGTATGACACCACACATTCGGAGTTCCGGAATATTCCTGTGAAAGCGACAGTCCTGCTGCCACGGGATCTACCGAGAAATATACCATAACCGGAACTTCCGTAATGCCCATTTCATGAATCACCATTTCGCCCGGGCTGGTACCCATGCACAGAATCAAATCAATGTCTTTCTTCTGCACATGCTCACGCAAACTCTCGATACACGCATCGCGATCGTCCACCGCTATATAATAATTGGCGTCATCCGTAAATCGGATAAAATCACCCAAATCCTGCTGTGACAAGTAACGAATCAGTTCCTTCGCATCCGTATCGGCACTGTCAAACGGAAGTTGCGCATCCAGATGAATCCATCCCTCTCTTTCCATCTCATCAATCAGATAGTAAAGCATTTCTCCCGATGCGGGATACGGGTCAATATCCACATACGCAATGGTAAAAGGGGTTCCGTCCGGATTGGTACAGGGCTTCGTTGACAACACTCTGTCTTCAAAAAAGCTCCGTGCATTGCTTTGATTGACGGGTGCTGCACTCCCCTTTGCGGAAAACACAATAGCCGATATCGGAACAAGCATCAGCAATATAATAAAAAACACAGTAATTTTCTTTGCCAAAACATATACCTCTTACAATCTCAACCGACTGCACAAATAAACTTATTCATCCATTCATACATCTGCACAATCCAACATATTCTACACAGAATCCGGCTGAATCTTATTGATATGAAATCGATAAATACAATTCGGTGTACGAAGCGTAACATACTCCGCACTCTCCAAGTCGACGGAATAAATCGCGTCGTTCTCGTATTCCTGACCAAGTTTTGTCTGTGCCAAGTTCAAAAGCGAATCCGATGTCACGTCCGCTCCCGTGACTTTCTCTTCCGACACTATGGAATCCACATAAATACGATTCCCTTCATACAAAAAGAATGCCCCATGATGTAACGAACGTGCACGAATCTTGCGTTTCATCGTAAGTTCAAAGTCACTGTCCGCGCATTTATTCAAATCAATCCGGTAATCTTCCGGAATCATCACACGTCTGTACTCACCGGCATATACCTGCTTTAATGCATCTGCCTGATGCGTAAGATACAGATACCATCGATCCAGCAAATACGGAATCTCGTCTTCCAACAGATTCAGCACATCTTCTTCGTTTGCATCCGCCGGAATCGCTTCCTCTTTCTCCGCTATGACCAGTCCCTCATCTATTCCCGGGCACACCTTATGAAGAGCAATTACGCTTGTTTCTTCGCCCAGGAGCACCGTCCACAAATGCGGATGATGTCCTCTGTTATTCTCCAGCCTTCCGGGATGAATATTATAAAAAGGCATCAGATCAAGGACATCCTTCTTTAAAATAATCGGACATGCATTCATCAAAAAGCAATCCACATCATGCACATCCGACAGTAAACTTACCAAATGCGCATTATCATGTACAATTGTCAGCTGCAGACTGTCCTCATAACGTTTCGCAGCATTGAACACATCATCGCACAATCTCTTTTCGGGAGCCCAGAAATATCGAACATCAAACAGCTCATGTTCCATAAGCGCATCCAGCGCTCTTGTTCCGTAACCCAAAAATCCAACTCGAATTGGTTTGTTATCTGACATTTTATGACTTTCCTTTAACAAGCAATACCCGTCATATCCAAGAACACTTCCGTGTCCCGGTAGCAAAAATGCATTCATCTCTGCTATACGACGGGTATCATTCCATATTACATTAATCCGGCCAAATAACCGGCTCTCGCATCAATAATCTGCTGTTTGATTTCCGGAGCAATCTGGTCGATCGGCTGTTGTGAAGGCTTGGCCGTATAGAAACCTTGTATCAGATCCATCTTCAGTTTGATGGCCATCTCCATCTCTTCACGCGTTTCAACGCCTTCCGCCAATACAAGAATATTATTCTCTCGTGCAAAATCAACAACATTCTTAACGAACAACTGCTTATTCCTATCCTTATGGATATCCGTCATCAGGAAGCGGTCAACCTTAACAACCTGCGGACGATACTTAATCAGATTAACGATGTTTGAATGACCTGTGCCGTAGTCATCGACAGCAATCTGGATAGGGTTGCCGTTCAGATTCATTCCGCGAATCATCTCCAGCTCTTCCATGGACATCGTATCATCTTCGGTAATCTCCACAACGATATTATCCATATATTCGCCAAATTGTTCTCTAAAGCCCGCCAAATCCAATTCATTCAGGAAATATCCGGGAATCGTGTTGATAAACACTCTTCTGTCTTTGAATACATCCCGCTCAGTAGCGAAACGTTTCATTACGTTATAAAAAGTCGCATGCTCTATGTCATACATATGACGGTGACGCTTTGCCATCTCCAAAACTTCCAACGGAGGCAAATGCATACCGCCGCCTGTACGCATCAACGCTTCATACGCAAATATCTCGCCGTTACGCGCATCGACAATCGGCTGGAAATGATACACGAACAAATTCTCGGAAATCAAACGGCGAAGAGTAGTCTGGCCTTGTCGCAGCACCTCAATACTCATTCTGTTTTCTTCACCTTCACCGTCGGACTGTGCCATTCGATTCTTATACAATTCGTTATATGCCGAAGAAATATATTGATTCATCGAAAGCTTCCATCCGGGATTCAGATCAACCGATCCGCTGGAAACCTCGATCTGTTTAGCATCTTCGTAATGCTGATTCCTGTACGCAATCAAATTGTAGAATTGATCGACGGATGTATAGATTGCCTCACCGCGCCCTGCATGCGTCTTCGCAAACATCACGACAACAAATCCATCCACAGCCACACGTGCAATCACACAATCCCGAGGATGTGAAGTCTGCAGATTATTTGCAATAAATGCAACCGCTTCATCACAGAATGATGAGCCCTGCGTCTCCAAAAGCTTCTCATAGTTAATAAACGAAAATGCACATACTGCCAACAACTTATCATGATTGGTCGGAATAGCACTGTAATCTTCGAACCATCGCTGCAAACCTTCCATATTCTTGAGCTTGGTAAGCGGATCTTCGTATTTCGCAACTCTTGCATTTACCTGCAAAAGTCTCTGTTTCTCACCGTGAAGACATCGATATATTGCACGATTAAATGTATAAATATGACGCGAAATATAGAATGCATCATGACGAATATCCATGGAATGGTAGAAATAAACACCCATTACAAGGTTCTTCACATAAAGTGCGGATACCACACATACGCTCTCATCTTCTATCCATTCATCAAAATCGGGAATAACCATTCCGTCAATTGTCGGTACGGAAGCAACTTCATCGGTCTTGCCGGAATAAAGAAGCAGATTCTCAGGGAATTCATCAAAATCCTCCCCGATAAATGCACCGGAAGTTCCCACTTTATCATTACGCAGCATAACATACTGCTCTTCATCCAGATAACTCGGTACAGCCTCCAACAATCCTTTACGACTGTCCTCATGAATCATATTATCAAACCACAAATCGGAATATGTCTCATCACTCTCGTTATCACGAATCATGGCAAAAAGCCAGCCGGAGTCGTTCTCGCTGTTTAACGCATTTGTATCGCAACCGCATGTTTCCCCGTAAATCGGCTTATACGGATAAACATATCTGTTCTCCACCGGTTCGCCGTTTTGAATCTTGTCAACAACGCTGATGATAATCTCGGACAGAGCATCCATGTCTTCACAACAAGTTGTCAGATAAGGTGTCGAATACATTGCACATTCCAAGCCATCGAACCCGACAACATAAATATCTTCGGGAATCCGATAGCCCAAACGTATAAGGCGCCTGCATACCGCCGCAGCCATAACATCGTTTGCACACACAAAGCATTGCGGAAGTTTACCCTGTCGATGCAACCGGTTCACGATATCTATCGCCGGTTTCTCCCAATATTCACCAAAATCAATTCTGCTTTCATCAAGCGGTATATTGCACTCATCCAGCACATGCATAAAGCACGCCAAACGCTTATTGGTATCGCGATCGCGAATCTTCATTCCGCCGATAAAGAAGAAATCCGTGACTTTGTGATCAACAATAATGTGTTTCAGCAGTTTCCCGTATGCCTCGTCGAATGAACCGACCACAGAAATGCAATCCTCGTTAAAATCACGCGCCATAATTACCGGAACATCATGACGTTTTGCTCCGCTGATTATATCGTCGATAATCTCATCACTGTAAATTGTCTCCTGCAAAATTACAATCGCCGTCAACTTCTCATACGGAATCATATAGTAAATAGACTGTGCGCCCATGTACTCTTCATCCTTAAAGTCTATGTTACTGTTGAACACCAAAAGCTTATAACCGGCTGTTTTGGCAGCGTAATGCAGTTTCTCCATGAAGAATCTGCTCAATTCCGATTGTGCTTTTGCAAGACATACACCGATAATTTTCTTCATCAATAACCCGTTCCCTCTTAAGAATTCATTCCAAATACAATTTCAATAATCATGTAAACTACTTTATCTCTTCCAAAATCTCGGCAATCAATACCCTTTCATCCATCGGATATTTCACACCTTTAATCTCCTGATAGTCTTCGTGGCCCTTGCCTGCCAGAACAACAATATCACCGGGCCTGCCGTTTTCGATGCAATAACGAATTGCCTCTTTGCGGTCCGGAATCTCAACATATATACCATCGGTTTTTTGGATGCCAAACTTTATATCCGAAATAATATCCATTGGATCTTCGTCTCTCGGATTATCCGACGTAATAACCGTCAAATCCGCCAAACGTCCGCTGACCTCGCCCATTTCGAATCTTCTGGACTTGGCTCTGTTACCACCGCATCCGAACAAACATACAATTCTGTTATGTTCATATTCCTTCAATGTAGACAACAGGCTCTCCAACGCCATGGCATTATGAGCATAATCAATCATTAATGCGAATTCATCGCTTACTTTGACAAGTTCAATTCTGCCCTTCACACGCGCTTTCAAAAGTGCTGCGGCAATCTGCTCTTTTGATACTTCGAAGCATTTGCAGACGGCAACCGCGCACAGTGCATTGTATATACTGAATTTGCCGGGCATATTCACAGACACGGTCATGTCGTATCGTCCCTTTATGGCAAACGAAACACCCAACTCACCGCCGGCATTTACCATCTTAACATCGGCAGCATACATATCATTCGTGTCGTCAAATCCATAAGAGATAAAGTCACACGTTCCATTGTCCATAATATATTTACTGTGCGGATCATCCCCGTTTACAATGCCGACTTTGCACTGCCTAAACAGTAACGATTTGCAATGCAAATACTGTTCAAAACTCTCATGCTCGTTCGGACCGATATGATCCGGCTCTATGTTGGTAAATATTCCGATATCATATGTAAATCCGGCCGTACGATGCATCATAAGAGCCTGCGACGACACTTCCATAACAACCGCATCGCAACCGGCATCCGCCATCTTCCGCAAATAGCTCTGCAAAACATATGACTCCGGCGTCGTATTAACGGAAGGAATATGTTCGTCTCCGATAATTGTTTCTATAGTACCGATCAGGCCAACCTTATATCCGGCATTCTGCAAAATGGAACGGATCAAATATGTTGTGGTTGTCTTACCTTTTGTTCCGGTGATACCGATTGTTTTAAGTGACTTTGCCGGATGATTGAAATATTCACAGGAAATTTCCGCAAGAGCGCGACGCGTATCCGGCACAGACACTACCGCGGCACCAATGGATGTATCATAATCCGGCAACTCAAAAGGTTCCTGCACAACAATCGCAGATGCACCTTTCTGAATTGCCTCATCAAAGCAGCTGTGCCCATCAAATTTGGCCCCTTTAATACATATAAAGAGACAACCCTCCGAAATCTTTCGGGAATCAAAAACAGGTTCGGTAATATCAATATCGTCCGTTCCGGACAAAAGTGTATATTCAAGATTTGATAAATATGCGGATAACTTCTTCATTTCTGCCTCCAAGACATAAAAATCCACAAATATTATATCATAAAAATGATTCTTCCGAAAACAGAATCACAAGAATTGTTTTGTTCAGAATTGAATACAAATCACAAATAATCCGTTGCATAATTATACAAAAAATTATAAAAAAAATTCGTTTTGTTCATAATTTATTCATATATGTGTGTTACTATACATGCAAGATAGTTGATTAACACTCACTATCTCCCCCCTCATAAGATAGCAAAGGCCTCCCTAACACGGAGGCCTTTCGCTTTGTATACGCACACATTTATGAATCAGTCCCAATCCTTCATATTCAGTTGCACACTTACATTTCCATTGTATTCATTTATATCCACTGTATACAACAAATCAATACTGCTTCTTGATCGAAGAATTTCATAATCATTTTGAGCATTATCAAACGAAATCACATCGACTTTTCGTATTCTTCCTTCAGCATCGGTATACTCAGCCTTCATCTTCAGCACATTGGAATTCTTTCCCAGTAAACGCACATCCGAAATGGGAACATTTTTCTGCGCAAACATCGGGTGCGGATTCGCCACCCCGTATGGTTCCAATGTCGACAGTTCCTTAGCGAAATCCAATGTTGCAAACGCAATCGGCATAGGGATATCAATCTTGGCAGTTTCCATCAACTGCTGTGAATCAAGTGTTGTATTATCATTTAATAGCTTTCGTAATGTTGCAACATTCTCTTTAGGCATCGACAGGCCGGCAGCCATCTTATGGCCTCCGAATTTGGTGAACAGGTGCTTGACTTTTGATAATTCCGTGAACATATCATATTCGGGAATGGAACGTCCGGAACCCTTAATTCCCTCTTCACCATCCGTCAGCACAATGGTCGGACGATAATACGCCTCACGAATTCTTCCGGCTACAATTCCTGCCAATGACTCATGGCAGTCCGGCAAATATACAACAATGACACAGTCATCGGTATTGACTTCTTCCATCGCCTTCTGTGCAAACAATAGCGTCATATTCTTGCGCTCTTCATTCAGATCCTTCAGTTCCTGAGCGATCATCACGGCCTGTTCGTAATCATCCTGCAGAAACAACGATAATGCACGGGTTGCCGTGTCCAGTCGCCCTGTAGCATTCACGCAGGGGCCGAGAACAAACGATGCATCATACACCGAAATTTTCGCCGGATTGAGACCGCAAACTTCGATAAGTGCACGCAAGCCGACATTTTGTGTATCCTTCATGCGGGGCAAACCGTATTTGACGATAATACGATTTTCGTCCAACAGATCCATTACATCTTCGATCGTAGCAAATGCCGTAAATTCAACGGCATCCTGTAGAAACGGCACCGATATATTCTTTACCTTCCACAACCGCTGCAATAATTTATACGCCACCATTGTTCCGCATATACCGGAATACGGATAGTTGCTGTCATCGCGCTTAGGATCCACAACCGCAAGCGCTTCGGGAAGAATATAATGCTTCTTGCCGTCCGTTATTTCAAACGGCACCTCATGATGATCCGTTACGACAACCTGCATTCCTTTGCTCCGGGCGTAAGCGATTTCATCATGCGCTGCAATTCCGTTATCGCACGTTATCAAGAGATTTATGCCATCCTCAAACGCCTTGTTTACTATATTCATATTCATGCCGTATCCGTCCTTCATACGGTCCGGCAAATGCACATCACATTTAGCCCCGAGAAGGCGCAAACCGGCCACCAATATATAGGATGAGCATACTCCGTCAACATCATAGTCACCGACAATTCGAATGGATTGGCCATTACTTATCGCCTGCCAAATGACATCCACAGCCGTGTCTATATCCGGCAAAAGGGCGGCATCATGCATATCCTCCAATGTTCCGAAGAGAAATCTGCGAATCGCTTCATCTCCCACAATATCCCTGTTACGGATAATACGTGCGAGCATTTTGCTTATATGAAATTTTGCGCCGATTTCAGTAAAATCGGCGCCTTTTTGTAATACCATCCATTTCTTTTTCATAACATATCACACGGTGAACTTGCCCACGAATTCACGTAAGCGATCATTCATATTCTCACTGTCGAATAATTCCTTGGGCGTACCTTCTGCTCTGATTACGCCATTCTCCATAAATATAATACGGTCGGAAACTTCTCTGGCAAACTGCATCTCATGCGTAACAATAATCATTGTCATATGCTCTTTGGCAAGATTCTTAATAACTGCCAATACCTCACCCGTTAATTCCGGGTCAAGAGCACTGGTAGGTTCATCAAAAAACAATACTTTCGGCTGCAATGCAAGCGCCCTGGCAATAGATACACGCTGCTGTTGTCCGCCCGACAGCTGATACGGATAACTGTCCGCCTTATCGGCCAGTCCCAAACGTGAAAGATAATCCATACCTCTTTTGATTGCATCCGCCTTGGGCATTTTCTCTACATGGATCAATGCATCCGTAACATTTTGCAAAACCGTATAATGCGGGAATAAATTAAAATTCTGAAATACCAGTCCGAAAAATTCGCGAACTTTCTTCAATTCCTTCTTGTCCGCATATACAACTTTACCGTTTTCTTCCCATGCAGCCTTCATGTCTCCATAGCAAAGAGTTCCGCCGCTCATTGTCTCCAAAAGCGTTGCACACCTTAAGATGGTTGACTTTCCGGACCCGGAGGGGCCGATAATCGATACAACCTCACCTTCCCGCACTGCAAGCGAAAAGTCACGAATAACCTCAAGTTCGCCAAAACTCTTTTTGAGGTTTTGAATATTAAGTAATACCTGCTCTGACATGTCCAAAACCTCCTATCTAAAGTAAGACATCCGCTTCTCAAAGCGTTCCATACCGAATGCAACAACATAGTTAAACACAAAATAAAACAAACCGGCTACCATCAGGGGCATTACGGACGCCATGCTCGCACCGATCTGCTTCGCAATCGTAAACATTTCCGCGATCGACAATACAAACGAAAGCGATGTATCCTTTACAAGCGTAATCGTTTCGTTCGTTACGGGAGGAATAATGCGCTGAATCACCTGCGGCAAAATGATACGGAAAAACGTCTGCGACGACGAATATCCAAGAATCTGTGCAGCTTCCCGCTGTCCCACGGAAATAGACTGAATACCCGCACGGAAAATTTCTGCAAAATATGCCGCATAGTTAATGGAAAACGCAATAATAACCGCCGTAAAACGGAATTGAGATGAAATGGGGATATTAAACACATAATAAGGTGCAAAATATACGACAATCAGCTGCAACATCAACGGTGTTCCTCGCATGATTGCAATATACACACTGATTGCTTTGGACAAAATTTTGTTCTTGCTCATGCGTCCCAAAGCCACCAACAATCCAAGCGGCAAAGAGAACAGCAACGTTAAAGCAAAAATCTCAACCGATTTGAGCATTCCGCTCGCCAGTTGAAGAAGCATTGTTGTAATATCCATAATTCATCTCCTTATAAAACAATTGTGGATAATTCTATTGCTATCGAAATTCATCTAAAATGAAAAATCCGGGAAAGCCAACGACTTCCCCGGAAAATGTAACCTGCAATTATTTACCAAGGCAAATACTGTCTGTAAGTCCGAAGTCTGCATACTTCTCAGCGATGGCCTTAAATGTTCCGTCTTCAACCATCTCCATAAGAACTGCTTCTACTTCATCTTTCAAAGCTGTATTTCCTTTCAGGAATCCGATACCATACTGTTCGGAAGACAACTGCTCATCCAAAATAACGAATCCGCCGCCTCTCTGAGAAATTTCATAATTGGCAACACCGATATCCATTGCCAATACATCAATAGCACCTGATTCAAGATTCATAAATCCTGTGTTGTAATCGGCAAACTGAACGAGCTCACCAAATGTGGCTGTAAGTGAAGCCTTGCCTTCTTCATCGGAAAGTGCTGCAAGAGCTGATGAATCTGCCTGAACACCGACATTCTTACCTGCCATATCTGCTTCTGTGGCAATACCGGAGTCTTCCTTAACAACATAAACCTGGCTGTTATCAACGTAAGGAACTGAGAATGTGTAATCATCTTCTCTGCCATTCATTGTAAATCCGTTCCAAATACAATCAATAGCACCTGATGAAAGTTCCATATCCTTAGCGTCCCAGTCGATCGGCTGCTTTACAAGTTCCCAGCCTTTTCTGTTACATACTTCCTGCGCCAGTTCAAGGTCAAATCCAACATACTCACCGGCATCATTCATATAACCGTAAGGAGGAAATTCAGCATCAAAACCAACTGTAAATGTCTTCTTCTCTGCACTCTTACCGCAGGCTGCCATTGAGCAAACCATAACGAACATAAGTGCTAATGCAACTACTTTTTTCATAATAAATCACCCTTTCAAAATACTTTTCTGTATTATCACGCTAAAGCAGCGTGGAATAATCGTAACATTGACACACTCACATGTCAAGAAAAAATGGGCGGAGTGGACCCTTGGGCGGGGTGGCGGTGGACCCTT
>JAZLJS010000001.1:0-5465 GCA_045617945.1 Lachnospiraceae bacterium | reverse complement strand
TGAAAGAACAACGGTGCTTGTAACTCACAGACTCGGAAGTGCCCGAATTGCAGACAGAATCGTTGTTATGGAAAATGGCCGTGTTGCAGAAATCGGAACCCATGATGAGCTGATTAATAAAAAAGGCACATATTATGTTTTATTCATGTCACAGGCACAGTGGTATGAAAATCAGAATGCTTAATAGGAGGAGAGTATTATGTACAAGATTTTGGTGGTTATGGATGTTTGTGATGAGCATAAGGCGTTATTAGAGTCACTGGATCCGAATGTTTCCATACAGTATATTCCGGCAGGATTGCTTACGGAAAAGGATGTAGAAGATGCGGATGTAATTGTAGGTAATCTTAAGCCGCAACTTTTGCAGTATTGTAAGAATCTCAAATTGTTGCAATTAAACAGCGCGGGAACCGACGGCTATACGAAAGAGGGAATTTTGCCGGATGGTGCACAGCTTACCAATGCATCGGGGGCATATGGTCTGGCAATATCTGAGCATATGCTCGGTTCGTTGCTTTGCCTTATGAAGAAGCTTGATTTGTACAGACTGAATCAGGAAAACCACAAGTGGAACGATGAGGGACCGGTTCAGGCAATTTATGGTTCCAAGACACTGATTGTAGGTATGGGTGATATAGGAAATGAATTTGGAGTACGAATGGCTGCTTTGGGAAGTACGATAACGGGAATCAGAAGAAATATCAGCACGAAACCCGATTATGTCGAATCCTTACATACCATGGATGACTTGTATTCCTGCCTTGGAAAGGCCGACATCGTTGCAAGCTGCCTTCCGAGCTATAATGCGACAATAAATGTATTTGATGGGAAAGCTTTTGATGCAATGAAAGCCGGAGCCTATTTTTTGAATGTAGGCAGGGGTACTGCGGTGGATACGGATGCTCTTTGTGATGCGCTGGAATCGGGAAAACTTGCCGGCGCAGCAATTGATGTTACAAACCCGGAACCTCTTCCTGCAGATCATAGACTGTGGACTATGCCCAATGTGCTTATTACGCCGCATGTATCCGGCGGATATCATGTCAAGGCAACGCACGATAAGATTATTCAAATAGCTGCCCGCAATATCATGCATCTTGTTAAGGGCGAACCGTTTGATAACATTGTTGATATGAGTACAGGTTACAGAATTAACATATAATGAAATAGAGTAAATGTTCACTTGCTTTTATCGATAAAATCACTTGACACCATTATTTTGAAGTGCTAATGTTTTTCTAAACCGTTGAGGAAGAGTAGTAGATTTCATCCCTTCATGAAAGAGAGCCGCAGGCGGTGGGATTGCGGTAATGAACATGATTTTGAATGGACTTCTGAGGGCGAGCGGAACGTGTTTCGTGGAATTGACACATGCGATTCGCAGAAATGATAGATGCGATTTGTCAGATACGAAACACCGGTATGTGAGACGGAGCGGCACTTCGTTAATAAATGTCGCCGTATGATAGTACGGACTGAGCGGATGAGTAATCATCAATCTGGGTGGCACCGCAGAATTTGAATTCTGTCCCGGAAATCGATAGGGGATTTCCGGGATTTTTTGTTGTGGCGACGAGCAGAACAATCGACGGGATGTTCTCGAGATTATGGCTTCAGAATATTCGACAGGAGATTTCCAAGATTTTTTGTTGCAGATTATATCATAGGAGGAGAAAGTCATGAATTTTAACGGTATTGATTTTGACACTTATTTTAAGAATTATCCGGATGCGAACGGATACTTTGGTAAGTACGGCGGATGCTATATTTCCGATGAGTTGAGTGCTGCCATGGCAGAAATTACGGAAGCTTATTTTACGATTTGTAAGTCCCGCAAGTTCATTGCCGAGCTTCGTAGAATTCGTAAGGAGTTTCAGGGACGTCCCACACCGATTTCTCATTTGGAGAGACTGTCCAATTCCCTCGGAAATGTTCAGATTTATGCAAAACGTGAAGACTTGAACCATTCGGGTGCTCATAAGTTGAACCATTGTATGGGTGAGGCCCTTCTTGCCAAATACATGGGTAAGAAGAAAGTCATAGCCGAAACAGGCGCCGGTCAGCATGGCGTTGCACTTGCCACTGCTGCTGCATATTTCGGTTTGGAATGTGATATTTACATGGGCGCTGTTGATATCAAGAAACAGGCTCCCAACGTTGCCAGAATGAAAATCCTTGGCGCAAACGTTATTGAAGTAACCGACGGCTTGCAAACATTAAAAGAAGCGGTTGATGCTGCATTTGAAGCATACAGCAGAGAATATAAAGATTGTATTTATTGTATCGGTTCCGTTCTCGGACCTCATCCGTTCCCGATGATGGTTCGTGATTTCCAGATGGTAGTCGGAATTGAAGCAAGAGAGCAGTTTTTGGAGATGACGGGTGAACTTCCCGATGCAATTACCGCATGCGTAGGCGGCGGTTCCAATTCTGCAGGATTCTTTGCAGGATTTTTGAATGATCCTGTTACAATTTACGGCGTTGAACCTTTGGGTCGTGGAGCAAAGCTTGGTGATCATGCGGCTTCGCTCACTTATGGAACGGAAGGTATTATGCACGGATTTAACAGTATCATGCTTAAGGATGAAAAGGGAGAACCCGCACCGGTATATTCCGTTGCCAGCGGTCTTGATTATCCTTCATCAGGTCCGGAACATGCATTCTTACATGATTTGGGAAGAGTTGAATATACAACGATTGATGATGATGAAGCAATTGATGCATTCTTTGCTTTGTCCCGTATGGAAGGTATTATTCCGGCGATCGAATCCAGTCATGCCGTAGCACATGCAATTCGTTTGGCCAAGGAGATGAAGACAGGCTCGATTTTGTTGAATCTTTCCGGCAGAGGCGACAAGGATATGGATTATGTTTTGGAACATTACGGCGACAGAATCAAATAGAGATTGAGTGACTTTATCAAATAGAGATTGAGTAACTTTATCAAATAGAGATTGAGTGACTTTTTCTAATAATGATTGAGTGATTTTTACTAATAATGTATTTACATTTTGGTGAGAATGTTTTAGCATTCATATCGAAACGTTTATTTCTACTATATTTATATAAGTAAAAGGAGTATCAAAATGAATCTTTCACCACTTCAGAAAGCAAGATACGAGTACTCTCCCAAGCTTCCGGGAATGCTCAGAAACGGTATTGCAGATATCTGCGTTAAGGAAGGCAACGACACAGAAAGCGTAGCAGATCAGGACAAGATCAAAGCACTCTTCCCGAATACATATGGTAAGAAGGAAGTGACTTTCCAGAAGGGTCAGAATACTTCCGTAGCGAGGAAGCAGGTTGTAGGTGTTATTCTTTCCGGTGGACAGGCACCCGGAGGACATAACGTAATTTGCGGTTTGTACGATGCGCTTAAGGCAACAGACAAGGAAAACGTTCTGTTGGGATTCAAGGGCGGCCCGGACGGACTGTTGAAGAATGATTACGTTGAGTTTGACGATGCGTTCATCGATGCATACAGAAATACAGGTGGATTCGATATTATCGGTTCCGGCAGAACCAAACTTGAGACTAAGGAACAGTTCGCTATCGTTGCAGAAAATGCCAAGAAGAACGGTCTTACAGCTGTTGTTATCATCGGTGGTGACGATTCAAACACAAACGCAGCTACTCTTGCAGAGTACATGGCTGCAAACAACACAGGTATTCAGGTAATCGGATGTCCCAAGACAATCGACGGTGACCTTAAGAACGAAGATATCGAAGCTTCTTTCGGTTTTGATACAGCAACCAAGACATATTCCGAACTTATCGGAAATATCGAACGTGATGCCAACTCCGCTAAGAAGTACTGGCATTTCATCAAAGTCATGGGCCGTAGCGCTTCTCACGTGGCTTTGGAATGTGCTCTTGAGACACAGCCCAACATCTGCCTGATCGGTGAAGAAGTTGCAGCTAAGAAGATGTCTCTTGCTCAGATTACAAATTATATTGCCGATTCTGTTGAGAAGAGAGGCAATAACGGTAATAACTTCGGTGTTGCAATTATTCCCGAAGGTATCGTAGAATTCGTTCCCGAGTTTTCCAAGTTGATTGCTGAAATTAACGAACTTCTTGCAGGCAGCAAGACAGATGAATTCAATGCACTTCCTTCATGGGATGCTAAGTATGACTTTATCAAGAAGGGTCTTACAGCAGAATCATTTGCAGTATTTGATATTTTGCCGCAGGGCATTCAGCAGCAGTTGTTCCTTGAGAGAGATCCTCACGGTAATGTTCAGGTTTCTTTGATTGAGTCTGAGAAGCTCTTCTCCGAAATGGTTAAGAACGAACTTGCCAAGAGAAAGGCAGCAGGAACATACAAGGGTAAATTTGGTGCACAGCATCATTTCTTCGGTTATGAAGGAAGATGCGCATTCCCTTCAAACTTCGATGCAGATTATTGCTATTCACTTGGATACAATGCATTCATGTTGATCCAGTACGGCTATACAGGATACCTTTCAAAGGTTTCCAACATCTCCAAGCCCGCTGAAGAATGGGTAGCAGGCGGAATGCCGATTACCAAGATGATGAACATGGAGAGAAGAAACGGTGAAGACAAGCCGGTTATCAGAAAGGCTCTTGTTGAATTGGATGGCAAGCCGTTCAAATTCTTCGAAGCTAACAGAGAAACATGGGCTGTTGAAACTGCATTCACATATCCCGGTGCTATTCAGTACTATGGACCGAGCGAAGTTTGTGATATCACAACCAAGACTTTGGCATTGGAAAAAGGCTGATTGAGGCTGTTGTAAATGGCTGATTGAAAGTTGATTTGCATTGTTGTAAATGGCTGATTGGGTTAGGTTGACGGCGGCATATGATAGTGTTGATATAATTGTACTTGGAGGAATATATGAGATATTCATATAGAACAAGCGGAACATGTTCGCAACAGATTGATTTTGATATTAATGGGGACGTTATTACAAACATTTCTTTTTTGGGTGGATGTAACGGCAATCTTAAAGCAGTATCAAAGTTGGTTGATGGAATGACTGTAGAGCAAATTGAATCAAAGCTTAAGGGCAATACATGCGGCATGCGCTCCACTTCCTGCGCCGATCAGTTGGCACGCGCGGTACGCGCGGCGTATGAGGCACAATAAGCTTTGTGGGCATGTGACACAATGATCTTTGCGGGCATGTGACACAATGATCTTTGTGGACATGCGCGGCACAACATTTTAGTGAAGTTGGAACCCTGCGGATTTATATCCGCAGGGTTTTGTTGATTAGGTGCGCCTAGCGGCGCATGTTTCTTTGCAGTTATTTAATATATTATTGTTTGAACTTATTTTGTTGACTATTCTTTGTGGTTAATCACAGTCATTGATGTTTCTGTACATATGAGCAGATATCGAGCTCAAAGTGGGTAGGATTCCTCTGGAACAAAACCCATTGCCTCAAGGAGAGTCAGATCTTTGGTTCGGGTGTTATGTAGCTGCCAGTTATCATCTC